>NZ_JBVKAI010000030.1:0-91474 GCF_055639495.1 Streptomyces sp. NPDC039424 | reverse complement strand
GCCGCCAGGTCTTGCCTGACCTGCTCGTGTCCGGTCTCAAACACGATGGGCGGATCACGAGAACTACCCGAAAATCTCCGACTCAGGTCACTAGGCCCTACCGCCCGGTCAGGGCGTCCAGGTGTGCCCTGCGTGACTCCGCCGTCTGGCCCTGGACCAGGAGGAACAGGGCCTCGCGGGCCAGGCGTTGGGCCTTGCTGCCGAGCACCGTCGAGCGACCGCCTCCGGCTACCACCGCGGCCGTGGTGATCGTCCTCATGACGTCGAACGCCCTCACCCTGAGGTCCAGCCGGTCCGCCCGGTGCTCGTGCGCGACCGGATGGTCGGCCAGGGCGTACGCACTGCGCCGGACCTCGGTCAGACGGGCGCGCAGCGGGCCCGCCGTCTCCTCGTCGAGCAGCGTGAGCGCAGCCTCCGCGATGCCGAACACCGCCGGTGAGGCGTTCACCGTCCTGGCGCGGTCGGCCGCGGCCCACTGGTCGTACGGCGCCCGCAGGGCCACCGCGTCCTGCGGCAGCCACAGGCCGTCCAGTTCCAGCGACACGGTGCGGGAGGCCGTGAGCGCGGCCAGCCGCAACGGCTCCGAGGCCCTGAGGCCCGGCTGCTCGCGGGCCTGGGTGAAGGCGAAGAGCGCCTCGCCGGTGTCGTTCACCCCGGCGAGCAGCATGACGTCGTTGAGGCCCCAGCCGGTGTACCAGGGCACGGTGCCGTCGAACCGCCAGCCGCCTCGCTCCCCGGTGGCGCGCACCGGGATCCTCGGATACGACCGCAGGTGGGCGTAGGCCACCCCGGACAGCAGTTCACCCCGGCCCAGCGGGCCCAAGAGCCTTTCCCGGACGGGTAGTTCGCTCTTGGCCAGGGTCTGGACCGGCGTGTGGTGCTGTGTCTGCACGAACCATGTCGAGCAGCATGCCCCGGCCAGGATCTCCGCGGTCTCCCGTGCCACCGAGGCGGGCGCCGCCGAGCCGCCGTACGCGACCGGCGCGCTCATGCCGAGCAGCCCGGACCGCCTGACCGCCGCGATGTGGCTCGCGGGCACGCCCTCCTGGTCGACGCGTTCGGCCTGCGGGGCGAGCAGCTCGTCCGCGAGGCGACGGGCGCGGGCGACGAGCGGGTGTGCTGCGATGGTCATGGAGGAAATTCTCCCGTTGCCGTGCGGTGAGGTGTCGATCCGGGGCTCTGCCGTTCGTGTAGGAGGCGGGACAGTCCCACGACGCCAAGGAGGACGTCATGAAGCACTATCTGCTCAGCGTGGTCCAGCCGGCCGGCGGGCAGCCGCCAGAGCCGGACGCGCTCGCCGAGATCATGCGCAACGTCAAGGCCTACAACGACGAGCTGCGCGAGGCCGGGGCCTGGGTCTTCGCCGGCGGACTGCACGGCCCGGAGACGGCCACCGTGCTGCGGCCCGAGGGCGGCGACGTGCTCATCACCGACGGGCCGTACGCCGAGGGCAAGGAGTACCTGGGCGGGCTGTGCCTGATCACGGCCCCCGACCTGGACGCGGCCCTGGAGTGGGGCAGGAAGGCCGCCCTGGCCACCACCCTTCCCATCGAGGTGCGCCCCTTCGTGGGCCAGCACTGATGCCGGACACCCCGGACGTCGAGGCCGTCTTCCGCGCCGAGTACGGGCGCGCGGTCTCGGTCCTCGTCCGCTTTCTCGGCGACATCGACCTCGCCGAGGAGGCGGTCCAGGACGCCTTCGCCACCGCCGTGCGGAAGTGGCCGGAGACCGGGGTGCCACCGAGCCCGGCAGGCTGGATCATCACCACCGCCCGCAACCGCGCCGTCGACCGGCTGCGCCGCGAGTCCTCCCGGGACGCCCGGCACGCCGAGGCCGCCCGGCTGTACGCGCCCGACGCACCGCCCGAGGAGGGCCCCGTGCGCGACGACCGGCTCCGTCTGATCTTCACCTGCTGCCACCCCGCGCTCGCCCCGCAGGCGCGGGTCGCCCTGACCCTGCGGCTGCTCGGCGGGCTCGGCACCGCGCAGATCGCCCGCGCCTTCCTGGTGCCGGAACCCACCCTGGCCCAGCGGCTGGTCCGGGCGAAGGCGAAGATCCGTGACGCGGGCATCCCGTACCGCGTGCCCCGGGACGCCGATCTGCCCGACCGGCTGGGCGGTGTCCTGGCCGTCGTCTACCTGATCTTCAACGAGGGTTACACGGGCTCCCCCGAGCTGTGCGCCGAAGCCGTACGCCTGGGCCGTCTGCTGGCGGAGCTGATGCCGGACGAGCCCGAGGTCACCGGTCTGCTCGCGCTGATGCTGCTCGTCGAGGCGCGGCGCCCCGCCCGGCAGGACGGGCACGGAGCCCTGGTGCCGCTGCCCGAGCAGGACCGTGCCCGCTGGGACCGGTCCCTGATCGCCGAGGGCCAGGCCCTCGTCCGCCGCTGTCTGCGCCGCGGCCGGCCGGGGCCGTACCAGATCCAGGCCGCGATCAACGCCGTGCACTGCGACGCGCCGACGGCCGGGGCCACCGACTGGGGGCAGATCCTGCGGCTGTACGACCAGTTGACGGCCGTCGCCCCCTCTCCCGTCGTGGCCCTGAACCGGGCGGTCGCCGTGGCCGAGGCCGAGGGCCCCGAGGAGGCCCTCGCCCTGGTGGACGCGCTCGATCTCCCCGGCTACCACGTCCGCCACGCCGTCCGCGCCGACCTGCTGCGCCGTCTTGGCCGGTACCCGGAGGCGGCAGGGGAGTACGAGCGGGCCGTCGAGCTCGCCGAGAGCCCGGCCGAGCGGGCGTATCTGGAGCGGCGCCGCGCGGAGCTTCCGGGCTGAACGGCGGGGCTCCGATTCACCGATGACCTCTACTGCTGACACGCGTCCGTAGTGCATGGTGTCATGCACCTGACCGGATGGTCGGGGTCGTACCGGTGAAGGGAAGGCCCCCGCATGCGCACCCCCCACGCCCTGCTCGCCACCGCCGTCGCGCTCGCCGCCGCGGTCACGGCACCCCCGTCCCACGCCGCCACGGCGGTTCCGGCCGCCGGCACCTACTACGTCCAGAGCGCCGTGACCGGCTTCGACGCGGCGGACGACGGGGGAGCGGTGGAGCAGCACAGACCCAAGGGCGACGAGGACCACCAGCAGTGGAACCTGAGGGCGAGCGGATCGTCGTACCTCCTGGAGAGCAGGGACACGGCGGGCAGCTGTCTGGGGCGCGCCGGAGACCAGGCGGCGACCGTCGCCTGCGCGAGCGCCGACGCGGCCTGGGAGATCAGCCCCGCCGGTGACGACCGGTACACACTCAAGTCCCCGGGCGCCGAACGCTACTTGACGCTTGCCGCCCAGCCCTCCGGCGGCACCTACCCGGACCGGCTGGCCGTCGGCGCGCCGGGCGGCCTCGCCGCGTGGTACCTCACCCCGGTCACGCCCACCACCGGCCCCATGCCGTCGCCGGACCGGCGCACCCTCGACCAGGTCACCTTCCTGACCGCGCACAACGCCTACGCCAACGGCGTCGACGGCGGCTTCGCCCCGCCCTTCGTCAACCTTTTCCCCAACCAGACCCGGGGCATCGACCGGCAACTCGCCGACGGAGTACGCGGGTTCATGCTGGACATCCACCAGACCCCCGACGGCGCGATCCTCTGCCACAACAGCTGCACGCTGGTCAGCAAACCCGTCGCCCTCTGGGTGGACCTGCAGCGGATCGTGGACTTCCTCAAGGCCCGCCCCGACCAGTTCGTCACCGTCTTCCTGGAGGACTACGTCGATCCCACGGTGCTGCGCTCCGAACTCGCCCGCGTGAGCGGCCTGTCGGACGTGCTCTACCGGCCCGACCGGACCGGCGTACGACACAATGGCTGGCCCAGGATGGCCGATCTGGCCGCGGCGGGCCAGCGGCTGCTGATCTTCACCGACCACAGCCGCTCGGCCGACGAGTCGGCGGGCCTGACCCGGGACAGCTTCGGCGTGATGTACCAGCGGGAGTGGACCGTGGAGAACTACTGGTCGATGGGGCCGGGCATCGGCTCCTCCGACTGGTCCTGCTACAGCCGCTGGTACGACGCGAACACCACCCTCCCGCTGACCCGCACCGAGACCGGCTTCCGCCCGCTGTTCGTCATGAACCACTTCCGTGACGCCACCGTCGCCGCCACCGCGCAGAGCGACAACGCCAAACTCGCCGACCGCGCCCGACGGTTCTGCCAGCCGGCCGCCCGCAAGAAGCCCACCTTCCTCGCCGTGGACCGCTACGACCTCGGCGACCCGGCCTCCGCCGTGGCCGCGCTGAACACCTATACGTATCCGTAAAACCGTCCCGTCCGAGCCGCGCACGTGTGCGAAACTCCGCCGATGACCACTCAGATGATCACCGCGGACGCGTCCGGCACCTGGACCCTCGGCGATCTGCCCGTCCACCGCGTCGGCTTCGGCGCCATGCGGCTGACGGGCAGCGCCGCCTTCCACCTCGGCACGCCGAGCGACCGGGAACGGTCCATCGCGGTGCTGCGCCGGGCGGTCGCGCTCGGCGTCAACCACATCGACACGGCCGCCTTCTACTTCTCCTCCCTGCGCTCCGCCAACGAACTCATCAACACCGCGCTGGCCCCGTACGCCGACGACCTGGTCATCGTCACCAAGGTCGGCCCCTTCCGCGACTACCACGGCGAGTGGGGCACTTCCGCCCGGCCCGACCAGCTGCGCGGACACGTCGAGGAGAACCTGCGCCAGCTCGGCCGCGACCACCTCGACGTGGTCAACCTGCGCCGGATGCGCCAGGACTCGATCGCCGAGCACTTCGGCGCCCTGGCAGAGCTCCGCGAGGCTGGCCTGATCCGGCACCTGGGCGTGTCCGACGTCGAGCCGCGCCATCTCGCCGAGGCCCTGGAGATCGCTCCGGTGGTGTGCGTGCAGAACCGGTACGGGCTCGACACACCGGCCCCCGGCACCGACGAACTCCTGCGGATCTGCGGTGAGCGCGGCATCGCGTTCGTCCCCTTCTACGCCGTGGCGGGCGAGGGCGCGGAGCACGGCGCGAGCGGCGACGCGGACGAGGCGGTGCTGGCCGTGGCCCGGGCGCACAACGCGAGCCCGGCACAGGTCCGTATCGCCTGGACGCTGCACCAGGGCCCGCACGTGCTCGCCATTCCCGGCACCGGCAACCCCGACCACCTCGCCGAGAACGTCGCGGCCGGGGCGCTGCGCCTCAACGACGCCGAGATGGAGACGCTGAACGCCCTCCACACGAACACTACGATCGGGTAGACGACCTGCTGTTCCATGGGCGAGGACGGGGTGAGGAACCTCCCATGACCGACGCGAAGGACGAACGCCGCCCGGCCGGTGAGCTGGAAGCGAGCGTCATGGCCGCGCTCTGGGCCGCCGGCGCGCCCCAGACGCCCGGTCAGGTGCAGCTCAGCCTCGGCGCGGGCCTGGCGCGCACCACGGTGACCACCATCCTGTCCCGCCTGCACGACAAGGGAGTCGTCGGCCGGCAGCGGCAGGGCCGGGGCTACGCGTACTTCCCGGTCCAGGACGCCCAGGGCCTCACCGCCCGCCGGATGCACACCGAACTCGACCGCGACAGCGACCGCGAGACGGTGCTCGCCCGCTTCGTCGCCCAGCTCAGCCCCGACGACGAGCGCATCCTGCGTGACCTGCTCGAACCGCCCGCAGAGCGATGACCGCCCTGCTGCTCCTGCCGCTGGTGCTGCCGTTCGCCCTGCCGCCGCTCGCCCGGCGGACCGTCGAGCGGCTCGCACCCGTGGCCGCGCTCTGGGTGGTCACCGTCTCGGCGGTGCTGTGCGCGGCCTGCTCGCTCGCCGCGCTCGGCGCCTTCGTGCTGACCGGGCTGCTCAAGCTGTCCCTCTTCGCCGCGCTCGGCGAACTCGTCCACCCGCTGCGCACCGCCTCGGACCGCTTCGTCGTCCCGGCGGCCGTGACCTCCGTCGGCGCGCTCGCCGGGTGCGCCTGGACCCTGGTCCGCTCGGTGCTGCGCCAGACCCGCGCCCTCCGCGCGGCCCGCTGCGAGGCCGGTCGCGGGCCCGCCGCGGGGGACCTGTGCGTGGTCGACTCGCCGCACCCGGACGCGTACGCGCTGCCCGGGCGCCCGCACCGGATCGTCGTCACGACCGCGATGCTGCGCAGCCTGGACGCCGCCGAGCGCGAGGCCCTGTTCGCCCACGAACGGGCGCACAACCGGGGCGGCCACCACTACTTCCTCGCCGCCGCCGAACTCACCGCGCACTGCCATCCCGCGCTGCGCCCGGTCCGCGAGACCATCCGGCTGGCCGCCGAGCGCGCCGCCGACGAGGCCGCGGCCGACGCCGTCGGCGACCGGCGCCTGACCGCCCGCGCCATCGCCCGCGCCGCCCTGGCGGGCCGGGCGGCCCACCCCGGGCGCCCGGACTTCGCCGCCGCCGCGACGACCGGCCCCGTTCCCCAGCGCGTCCAGGCACTCCTGGCCACTCCCCGACGCGCGGCCCCCTGGATCGCCGTCCTGCTGGCCGCCTGCGCCGCCGTCTCCTGCGCCGCCTCGGCGGCCGGGGTGTTCGAATTCCATCACTGTGTCGAGGTCGCCCAGGGCGAGGAAAGCCCCTGAGCGACCCCACCCGGGGTGCCCCGTTTTCTCCTGCCGCCCTCCGGACTGGCGTCCACGACGTTTTACGTATAACCTCACCCGTCAACCACCCCCCCCGCAGCACCTCCGGAAGGCCCGATGAGACGCGTCGCCCTGGTCACCCTCGTCGTCGACGACTACGACGAGGCGATCCGCTTCTACACCGAGGCCCTCGGATTCCGGCTCGCCGAGGACGCCCCGCGCCCCGACGGCTCCCGCTGGGTCGTCGTGGAGCCGGGACCGGAGGGGACCGGTACCGGTCTGCTGCTGGCCCGCGCCAAGGGCGAGACCCAGCGGGCCCGGATCGGCGACCAGACCGGCGGGCGCGTCGGGTTCTTCCTGCACACCGACGACTTCGCCCGCGACCACGCCCGGATGCGCGCCGCGGGCGTGACCTTCCTGGAGGAGCCGCGCCACGAGCCCTACGGCTCGGTCGCCGTCTTCCAGGACCTGTACGGCAACCGCTGGGACCTGCTCCAGCCCGCCACCGACTGACCACTCCCACCGCACCATCATCTGCCGAGGAAGCACGCCATGACCGCGCCCCGCATCGACTCCGAGACCCTCCGCCGGCTGCCCAAGGCCGTGCTGCACGACCACCTCGACGGCGGCCTGCGCCCCGCCACCGTCGTCGAGCTCGCGGCCGCGGTCGGCCACACGCTGCCCACCACCGACCCCGACGAGCTGGCCGCCTGGTACTTCGAGGCCGCCAACTCCGGCGACCTGGTCCGCTACATCGCCACCTTCGAGCACACCCTCGCCGTCATGCAGTCCCGCGAGGGCCTGCTGCGCACCGCCGAGGAGTACGTCCTCGACCTCGCCGCCGACGGCGTCGTCTACGGGGAGGTGCGCTACGCCCCCGAGCTGATGGTCAAGGGCGGGCTGACGCTGAACGAGGTCGTGGAGACCGTGCAGGAGGGCCTCGCGGCCGGCATGGCGAAGGCGGCCGCCGCCGGCACCCCGGTCCGGGTCGGCACCCTGCTGTGCGGCATGCGGATGTTCGACCGCACCCGGGAGATCGCCGACCTCGCCGTCACCTACCGCGACGCCGGTGTCCTCGGCTTCGACATCGCCGGCGCCGAGGACGGCTTCCCGCCCGCGGACCACCTGGCCGCCTTCGAGCACCTGCGCCGCGAGAGCGTACCGTTCACCATCCACGCCGGCGAGGCGCACGGCCTGCCCAGCATCCACCAGGCCCTCCAGGTGTGCGGCGCCCAGCGCATCGGCCACGGTGTGCGCATCACCGAGGACATCGTGGACGGCAAGCTCGGCCGCCTGGCCGGCTGGGTGCGCGACCGCCGTGTCGCCCTGGAGATGTGCCCGACCTCCAACCTCCAGACCGGCGCCGCCACCTCGATAGCCGAGCACCCCATCACGGCCCTGAAGGACCTGGGCTTCCGGGTCACCCTCAACACCGACAACCGGCTGGTCTCCGGCACGACGATGACCCGGGAGATGTCCCTGCTGGTCGAGGAGGCGGGCTGGACGGTCGAGGACCTGCGCACGGTCACGGTGAACGCCCTCAAGAGCGCGTTCATCCCGTTCGACGAGCGGCGCGCCCTCATCGAGGACGTCGTCCTGCCCGGCTACGCGCTCTGAAGCAGCCCCCGCACATAGGCGGCCTGTCCGACGTGCTGCAGATCGTCGGACAGGACGCTCACCAGCCGGACGCCCAGGGTGACCGGCGGATCCCAGCGCTCGTCCACGACGCGTTCGAGGTCCTTGGCGGGCAGCTCGCGCAGCACCTCCAGGGTCCGCTCGTGCACGGCGTCGTAGTAGCCGGTCAGCAGACCGGCGGAGCCGACCCGCACCTTGGCGACCTTCGCCGCGCTGTGCCCGTACCCCGTGTCATGGCGCGGCAGGTCGAGCCCGAAGCGCTTCTCCCAGCCCTGTGAGAGCCACACCTGGTCCAGGTCGAAGGCGTCGGCGACATGGTCGTCCTGGACCCGGGTGAGGTGCCAGACCAGCCAGGCGATGGAGTTGGCGTCGGGGGCCGGGCGGGCGTGGAGGCCGTCCGGCCCCAGCCCGTCGAGGGCGGCATGGACTTCTTCCTGGATGCGGCCGTAGCCGTCGATGAGGATGTCCCGTGCGTGCATACGTCCACCATCGCGCATCGCGCGTCGTCCCGCGTAGTCACCGCGGCGCCACGGCCCGCGTCTGGACCCGGGTCGGCACCGCCGTCTCCGGCCGGCCGCGGACCGTGTGGATCGGCACCGCGCTCCTCCTCGGCGTCATGGCGCTCGGGGTGTTCGGGCTGAAGGCCGACGGGCTCTCCAACACGGACCAGTTCACCGGAAAGCCGCAGACGGCCGTCGGCGAGGAGATCCAGTCCCGGCACTTCCCGGCGGGGTCGGGCGACACCGTCTACGTCGTGGCCAAGGCCGCCTCGGCGGAGCGGGTGAGGGCCGCGCTGTCCGGTGTGCCCGGAGTCGCCGACGTCTCGCCGCCGGTGATCAAGGATGGTGAGGCCATCGTGCTCGGAGAGCTCGAGGACGACCCCAGCAGCACGGCCGCGATGCGCGCCATCGAGCGGGCCAGAACCGCGGTCCACCGGATCGCGGGTGCGGATGCCCGGGTCGGTGGCAACACGGCGGTGGCGACCAGGAACACGAACGTCAGAAGCGGGAAGGAGGCTTCGGCCCCGGCGAAGTGGAACACGTGGGTGAACACCAGACCGCTCACGCCGAGGGCCGCCCCGAACGACAGCACCACCGTCGCCATGAGCAGCAGGGGTGCGACGATCGCCCGCAGCAGCAGCGCGAGGACGAGGAACACCACGACCAGCACGATCGGGATGATCACCTCGGAGTCGCGGGCGGCCGCTTCTCGCGTGTCGAGAATGCTGGGCATCGACTACAACATCTTCCTGGTCACCCGGGTGCGCGAAGAGACACTGGAGCACGGCACCCGGCGCGGCGCGCTGGCGGGCCTGTCCGCCACCGGGGGTGTGATCACCTCGGCGGGTCTGGTGCTGGCCGGTACCTTCGCGGCGATGGCCTCACTGCCGCTGGTGTTCGCGGCCGAGCTCGGGTTCGCGGTGGCGTTCGGCGTGCTGCTGGACACCATGATCGTCCGCTCGGTGCCGGTCACCGCGCTGACGCTGGACGTGGGGCGATGGATGTGGTGGCCCAGCGGACTGTTCAGGCAGCGGGACGCCCCCCGGCCGTCGCCTGAGCTCACGCGTCTTCGGGTGTCGTGAGCAGCGTGATCAGGGCGCGTGCGGCCGGGCTGGTGGCCGTCTCGGGCGGCAGGAGGGCCACGGTCTCGTAGTCGGCCTCGCCCGTTCCCTTCAGGGGGAGCGCCGTGAGGGCCGGCCGCTTGTGCCGGAAGTGGCGGGGCACGACGGCGATTCCGAGGTTCTCGTCCACCAGGTCCAGGAGGCTGTGTACGTCGTTGACCTCCAGGGCGACCGTGCGCCGTACGCGCGCGGCGGCGAAGGCCGCGTCGGTACTGC
This sequence comes from Streptomyces sp. NPDC039424, assembly GCF_055639495.1. Taxonomy (NCBI): domain Bacteria; kingdom Bacillati; phylum Actinomycetota; class Actinomycetes; order Kitasatosporales; family Streptomycetaceae; genus Streptomyces; species Streptomyces sp. NPDC039424. The sequence continues at coordinate 81,459 of NZ_JBVKAI010000030.1, read as the reverse complement.
GGCGCGGACCCCAGTCCGGGTGGAAGTCGACGAAGACCTCGCCGCCGAGGTCGTCCGGCGTGAGCGCCGCCCCGGCCCGGGCGAGACGGTGGCTCGGATGGCACAGGACCGTCATCGGCTCGGCGGTCAGGGACACCGAGCGCAACTGGTCGGTGTCCGCCTGCGTACGGTAGGCGAACGCCAGGTCCAGCCGGCCGGCCGCGACCTCCTCGGCCAGCGCGCCCGAGCCCGCCTGCCGCAGCCGGATCTCCACGTCCGGATGGCGCCGCCGGAACGCGGCCAGCAGCCCGGCCACATGCACCCCGGCGATGCACTGCTCGGTGCCCAGCGCCAGCGTCCCGCGCAGCACCCCCTGCACCGCGGCCACCGCCTCGTGCGCCGCCCGCACCTGTGCGAGGATCCGCTCCGCCTCGGCGAGAAGCGCGCGCCCCGCCTCGGTCAGCGTCACCCGGCGGGTGGTCCGCACGAACAGCGGCGCCCTGAGCTCCCGCTCCAGCGCCCGGATGGAGGCCGACAGGCCCGACTGGGACACCATCAGCCGTTCGGCGGCCCGGGTGAAGTGCTGGTCCTCGGCGACGGCGACGAAGTGCTGCAGGTGGCGCAGTTCCATGATTGAGAAGCCTATCCGCTGAATTCCATCGGATTCTTCTGTTGGACCGCTGTACCCGGCTCGGGGAAGAGTGGACGGCGGTAGATCGTGTGCCAACCTCTCTGGAGTCGCGTTGTACACCGCCCACCCCGACCGCTACACGGACATGCCCTACCGGCGCACCGGACGCAGCGGCCTGAAGCTCCCCGCGCTGTCGCTCGGCCTGTGGCACAACTTCGGCCCCGACCGTCCCGTCGAGACCCAGCGCGCCATCCTGCGCCGCGCCTTCGACCTCGGCGTCACCCACTTCGACCTGGCCAACAACTACGGACCCCCGCCCGGCGCCGCCGAGTCCGCCCTCGGCGACGCGCTCCGGGCCGACTTCGCGCCGTACCGCGACGAGCTGGTCGTCTCCACCAAGGCGGGCTATCTGATGTGGCCCGGCCCGTACGGCGAATGGGGCTCGCGCAAGTACCTGCTGTCCTCCCTCGACCAGAGTCTGAAGCGGATGGGCCTGGAGTACGTCGACATCTTCTACTCGCACCGCCCGGACCCCGAGACTCCCCTGGAGGAGACGATGGGCGCCCTGCACTCGGCGGTCCAGCAGGGCAAGGCGCTCTACGTCGGCGTCTCCAACTACTCCCCGGAGCAGACCCGCGAGGCGGCCCGCATCCTCGGCGAGCTGGGCACCCCGCTCCTCATCCACCAGCCGCGCTACTCCATGCTCGACCGCCGTCCCGAGGACGGCCTCCTCGACGTCCTCGACGAGCTCCAGGTCGGCTCCATCGCCTACTCCCCGTTGGAGCAGGGCCTGCTCACCGGCCGCTACCTCGACGGCATCCCCGAGGACTCCCGGGCCGCGAGCGACAGCCCCTTCCTGAACTCCGACGCGGTGACCGGGGAACTGGTCGGCAGGCTGCGCGCCCTCGACGACATCGCCAAGTCGCGCGGGCAGAGCCTGGCCCAGCTCGCCCTGGCCTGGGTGCTGCGCGGCGGCCGGTTGACCTCCGCCCTGGTCGGCGCCAGCAGCCCGGAGCAGCTGGCGGACAGCGTCGCCGCGATCGGCAACCTGGACTTCGACGCGGAGGAGCTGGCACGGATCGACGCGGTCGTCACGGTGTGAGACATCCCGCCCGCGAGCCCGCGGGCGGGACACCGCGAAGGCCCCGACGCCGTCACGCTCCGGCCGGTACCCGGTCCAGGAAGCCGAACACCGAGGTGATTCGGCCCTCGGCGTCCAGCGTGATCACGTCGAATCCGGCCACCGGTGCCGAGCCGTCGGCCTCGTTCACCAGCTCCCAGGCGAACCGGGCCGTGTCGTGGTGCCCGTCCACGGTGCCCAGCGGGCGGAAGACGAAGCCCGGGAACTGTGCGTGCGCCCCCGTGATCAACGCCGTGATCTGCTCGTGCCCGGTGACCTCGGCCAGCGGGTCGGTGTAGGTGCCGTCCGCGGTCCAGGCCGCGGCGACCGCCTTCGCCCGGGTCTCCGGCTCGGTGGCGTTCCAGGCGTCGAAGTAGCGGGCGGCTGCCGTCTGGTAGCGGTCGGTGTTCACGGACATGGCGAATCAGCCTCCATCGAGGTCGGACCTGCTGTCGGGGAACCGGATCTGCGGGTGCGTCGAACCGGTACGACCACCATGCCCCCGGGCGCCGGGAGGGGCGATTACCCCTCGGGTAATGACCGCGACGAGGGCGGGGGAGCGGGGGAGGCCGGGTCCGGCGGATTTCGGCCAAGAGCGGCCGTGAATATGCCAAGAGACTGGCCGGAAAGTCATGGTGACAGAGTGTCAGTAGTGAAGATACTCGAACGCCAGGGGCACTTCACCGCACAGGAGCCGCACGGAAAGCGAGGACCCGGCCGGCAGACGAGCGACGCGACGGGGGAGTGATCGTGCACGACGAATTCCTGTGCCATGTCACCGCGTACGGCTGGTGTGACGGGCAGCGCATCGGCGTACCGCTCGGCACCTACCGCGCGCCCACCCTCGCGCTGGCCCTGTGGTGGCTGCGCGACCGGGCCCTGTGGATCGCCGAGCGGCTCGACCCGCAGCCCGACAGCCCGCACTTACCGCCGAACGCCCTGGTGCCGGTCGCGGACACCGTCGCGGACGTGCCCGGACTGCTGCGCGCCTGGTGCGCGGACGAGGGGCGGCAGGAACTGGTCGCCGACGAGTTGGCCGGGGGGCGGCTGGTGCGGATCGCGACCAGTGACGACACCACCGAGTACGAGCTGCTGGCGGAGTCCGTCGACGCCCTGCGGATGCAGCGCACCATCCCCGCGCTTGTCGTTCCCGTCGCCTGACACGTGACAGCGGGCCCCGACCGGCCCCGCCTCGGGCCTGGAGCCTGGGCGCAGATGCGGTCGGATCGGTAGAATCCAGGCCATGACGGACCGGCCGGTCGCCCCGACGGCGCCCGAACCCGTCCCGCGGTCCGACAGGGACTTCGCCGGGATGAGCGTGTGGCCGCCGCACCGGTGCGAACCCGCAGTGACGCGGAAGCAGGCGGTGCGATGACGAGCCCCGGCTTCCGGCCCACCCATGTCGTCCCCCAGCACGGCATGCCCGCCTGGGAGGCCCCCGATCCCGACCGCCCCACCGTGCCCCTCGACCCGCTGCTGCCGGTACAGCTCGTGGAGCGGTACGGCGACTGGGGGCAGATCCGGTGCGCCAACGGGTGGACCGCGTGGGTCGACGGCCGCTACCTGGTCACCGTCCCGCAGGATCCGCCCGTCGCCGACGACGAGGTCGGCGCCGGCGACCCGCGCCCCCTGCTGGCCCGGGCCGCACAGGCGCTGGCCGACTACCGGGCCGCGGTGGACGATCTCGTGGCCGGTGACCTAGACGGGGAGTCCTTCAGCGGCCGTACGCGGGAGTTGCGGATCGGGCTGGTGATCGCCGGGGAGTCCATGTGGCTGTACGACGCCGACGGGGGACGGTGGGTGTACGGGGACGGGAAGCGGCTGAGCACCTTCGCCACCGACCGGGCGGCACCGGTCACCGATCCCGGGCACGCCCCGACCCGGGTGGTGGCCCCCGAGGGTGAGCGCTGAGAGGCGGTCACGCGGGCCGGGGCGCCGCTGCCGCCCGGGTGGCCATGCCGTCACGCTGAGCAACGCCACGGGGCCGGCCTGTCGGGTGGGCCGTCCGTGTCGGCTTGCGGGCCGTCAGGGATCGGAGCACACAATGGGCCTAGTGCAACAAATCGGGCCATTCGGATGACAGATGCCGCATGTCGCGTCCGACAGATGCCGCGTGTCGCGTCGGGAAGAAGAGCGCGTGAGCGTCGAACCGCCGTTCTCCGGCCGCCCCACAGGACCGCCCTCCGGCCCGCTGTCGGGCCGCTCCCAGCCGCCCCCGAGGCCTCCGGCGCCACCGCCGGGAGGCGGTGGTGACGGGGCGTCGCATCCGCACGGGCCGTGGTGGAGGTCCGCGCCGCGTATCGCGGCGCTCACCGCCGTCCTCGTGGTGGCCGCGGTCCTGGCGGTGGTCCTCAGCCGTCCTGACGGTGGTTCGGGCAAGGGCGGGGAGATATTCGCCGAGCCCGTGAGCGCCACGGGCCCGGACCCGTTCACCCCGTCCACGGCGACGGACAGCTCCACCCCGCCGGCCCCGCCGAGCGTCACGGCCCCGCAGACCACCACGACCGCCCCGAAGACGACCCGGCCGGGGTCGACCACCAAGCCGGGGTCGACCACCAAGCCGGGGTCGACCACCCGGCCCGGGACGACCACCAAGCCGGTGCCCGTCGTCCCGTCCGCGCCGGCCAACACGGTGCGGGGCGTGGACGGCGGTTCGGCGGGCCTCTACAGCGGCACCCGCAACGTCCCCAGCTGCAACGTCGGCAGGCAGAGCACGGCTCTGCGGGCGGACTCCTCGAAGAACCGGGCCTTCGCCTCCACCTCCGGCGTCCGGGCGTCCGGCGTCCCCTCCTATCTGCGCGGACTCACCCCCGTACAACTGCGCGCGGACACTCGCGTCACCAACCACGGCTACCGAGGCGGCGCCGTCACCAACTACCAGGCCGTCCTCCAGGCGGGCACGGCCGTCCTCGTCGACAGTCGCGGCGTGCCTCGGGTGCGCTGTGCCTGCGGCAACCCGCTGACCCCGCCCGTCGCGCAGCGCAGCACGCCGAAGCTGGTCGGACGCACGTGGCCGACGTACCGCCCCTACAACGTCGTGGTGGTCAGGCCCGCGCCGGTGATCATCAAGATCTTCGTCATCTACGACTACCACCACGACTACTGGCTGCACCGGCACAGCGGTGACAGTGGATACAAGGACCGGGAGGTCCGGCCGCCCGTGAGGCCGTTCGACCCCTACCCGCCTTCGCCGCTGCCCTCGTCCTCGTCGTTCCTGTTGTCCGAGTCGCCCTCACCGTCCACGTCCACTTCGCCGCCGTCGACATCACCGTCCCCGTCCACGTCCACCTCGCCGTCGAAGGAGTCCTCGTCGAAGGAGGAGTCGCCGTCGAAGGAATCGCCGTCGAAGGAGGAGTCCTCGCCGAAGGAGGAGTCCCCGTCGAAGGAATCGCCGTCGAAGGAGGAGTCCCCGTCCAAGGAGGAGTCGCCGTCGAAGGAGTCCCCGTCCAAGGAGGAGTCCTCGCCGAAGGAGGAGTCCCCGTCGAAGGAATCGCCGTCCAAGGAGGAGTCCCCCTCGAAGGAGCCCCCGTCCTCGGAGGCGCCGTCCTCACCGCCGCCCGCCTCGGAATCGCGCCCGGAGCCGCCGCCGACGTCCTCCGCTCCCGCGCCGACGCAGAACACCTCGGCCCCCGAAACCGCCAGTCAGCCGGTGGAGAGCTCCGCCGCCCCGCAGCAGCCGGAGACCCAGCAGCAGCCCGAGAACGAGCAGCCGCAGAACGAGCAGCCGGAGACGTGACTCACCGCAGACGCGACTCAGCCGGCGCGGACGACCAGGGCGTAGTCGCCCAGGCCCAGCAGGCGGTCGGCCGGGATCGTGCCGAGTGCGGTGTAGACCGTCTCCACGCGGCCGGTGGCCGGGTCGAACGCGAGGTCCTGGACGGTGCCCCGCTCGTCGCCGGACTCGGTCAGGATCCTGTGGTGCAGCGCCTCGTGGTGCGGCGGGGGCACCGCGGCTTCCCCGGCCGGGTCCGGGCGCACCAGCACGGCGTCGGGGCCGACCGCGTGCAGCGCCTCCCAGGGCAGCACGGTCTCGTCGCGTCCGCGCCCCGTGCCGACCCGGATGTGTGTGACGGCCCGTGCGGTCGCGTCCACCGTCAGGGCCTTCACCACCCCGATCTCGGCCGCCTCCGTGAGGGTGACCACGGGCAGGCCGCGCACCCGCGAGTACAGCATCACGGCAGTGACCCCTTCGGCGTCCGGGCGCGGGCATGGAAGGCCTGTACCTGCCCGACGAAGCTCGGGAGGTCCTCGGCGACGTACAGCGTCGCGTCCGCGGGGACGACCAGGGCCTGCCCGGAGACCGCGAGGGTCTCGCCGCGCGGGACGTACACCTTGTGCCTACGGCGACTCGAACCGGACGCCAGGGACTTGCTCGCCGCGATCCGGAAGCCGACGACCCGGCCGCTGGTGCCGCCCTCCACGACGACGTCGAGCACCTTGCCGACCTCCGTACCCGCGTCCGTGAGCACCTTGGCACCCAGCACCCGGCCCTTGACCACCTCCCGGCGGACGACCACGGCGGCCGCCTCGGTCAGGGCGCCCGGATCGCGGATCATGACCGCGTGATGCCCCAGGGAGTGCACGCCCGACCAGGGCAGGCTCCGCTTCAGCGGACCCGAGAACAGGCCCCGGCCGCTCAGTGTGAAGCCGGTGATCCGGCCGGCCGGGGCGTCGAAGACGGTGTCCTTGATCTGGGCGACCGCGTCGCCCGCCAGCGTGACCACCGGCAGGGTCGACAGACTGCGCGCGGCCATCAGCTCCGTGCCCGTCCGCCCGGGCTCCGACAACAGGTGTTCGGCCATCACACACCCCGTCCGCCGTACCGGCGCCCGCGCCGCACCGCGATCACCGTCCCGGACCGTCGGCCGGCCTGGACGCCCAGCGCCACCAGCGTCATCACCGCCAACGCGGCCACCACCACGACCAGCCACACCCACCAGACCACCGTCCACCTCCGGCCGCCGCCCCGGCCGCCCTCGGCCGGGCCCACCCCGTCCGTGTGCCCCCGACCGCCGCGCCGATGCCCGGTGTGCGCGATCGGCGAACGTTGAGCTGGACTGTGCGGCGTCTGTCGGGGTACGAGGACTGGTGCAGCAGTGACCGGCCGGGCCGGATTCCGAAAGAGAAGCGCATGACCGACCACGTGGACGGGGCAGTGATACCGAGTGGTTTCGACGTGCCCGTGGAACCGTTGCGGCGGGCGGCGCACTACACCGGTGAACCCGGAAGCATCGCCGAGGCGCGGTCTTTCGCCGCCCAGTTCCTGGAGCAGCTGAGGACCGAGTGGTGCGCCCGCATCGACTCGCGCGCCGACGGCGAACTGCTCCTCGTGGTCAGCGAGTTGGTCACCAATGCCGACCGGCACAGCAACGGGCCGTACATCCTGGAGCTGGAGGGCACGGACAGCACGGTCTCGGTGTCCGTCTACGACAGCAGTGTCGCCCTGCCCCGGCGGTTCCCGCGCGATCCCCAGCGCGTCGGCCGGCACGGCCTGGAGATCGTGCACGCACTGGCCGCCGAGGTCACCGCCGAACGCGTACCGGTCGGCAAGAAGGTCCGCGCACTGGTGAACCTGCCCCACTGAAGCCCCGGACGCCGCCCCTGTGGATCACGAGGGCGGCGTCCGTCGTCTCGCGGGGTCAGGCGCAGCCCAGCTCGCCCAGCATCCCCTGCCTCAGGCGGGTGATGATCCGCTTGATCAGACGGGAGACATGCATCTGCGAGCAGCCGAGCCGTTCGCCGATCTCCGCCTGGGTGGCCTCCTCCACGAACCTCATGTGGATGATCTGCCGGTCCCGTTCGCTGAGCTCGGCCATGAGCGGCGCGAGGGACTGGAAGTCCTCCACGAGCCGCAGCCCCTCCTCCTCGACGCCGATGAAGTCGGAGAGCACCGCCTCGCCGTCCTCGGGACCGTCCCCGGTGAGCGCCGCGTCCAGCGATGCGGAGTTGTATCCGTTGGCGGCCAGCTGGGCCTCGACGACCTCCTTCTCGGAGATGTTCATCAAGGTGGCGAGCTCGGCGACCGTCGGGTCGCGGTCCAGCCGGCTGGAGAGTTCCTCGCGCGCCTTGGCCAGCTCGACGCGCAGCTCCTGCAGCCGCCGGGGGACGTGCACCGCCCAGGTGGTGTCGCGGAAGAACCGCTTGATCTCGCCCACGATGTACGGCAGAGCGAACGAGGTGAACTCCACCTCGCGCGAGAGTTCGAACCGGTCGATGGCCTTGATCAGGCCGATCATCCCGGTCTGGACGATGTCCTCCATGTCGTCACCGCGGTTGCGGAACCGCCCGGCCGCGAAACGCACCAGCGACATGTTCATCTCGATGAGGGTGTTGCGCGCGTACTGGTACTCGTGCGTGCCCTCCTCCAGCACGGTCAGCCGCTGGAAGAACTGGCGGGAAAGTTCGCGCGCGTCACGAGGAGCTATCGTGCTCGGGTCCTCGATTCCAGGCAGTGATCCCTCGCCCGTCCTGTCCTCGGCGGCCTTCTCAGTGACCACTGCTTGTGACCGGATCCCGGCGGTATTCATTACCTCTCCCACGAAAGTCACGGTTCGACGTCTGCCTCTTCGGCTCGGTGTTTCCGGATCCCTGCCCTATGTGTGTGGAGGGCGGGTACCCGGAAACCGGGCGTCCATGCATGTCCCGTCATGCGGGTACCCCGAGTGACGCGCCGCATGCGGGTCGTGCGCCGAAGTGACCGGAATCGCAAGGTTCCAGCAGGTCAGAACCGATTTCCCTCAGGGCGGAACACCGATCCGTCCCCGATGCCTGCGCCGGGGCGTCCGGCACTCCTAGGGTGAACGCGTGAGCAACCGAGCGCCCAACGGGCCCCGCTTAATCCCTTTTCGCCCCGAAAAGCCCGACTCCGCACCCAGGGAACCCCTCTGGCGCGACCTGGTCGGCGACGTGCTGCGCCGGGAGCGCCTGGCGCAGGAGCGCACGCTCAAGGACGTCGCCGACGCGGCGCGGATCTCCGTTCCGTACCTCTCGGAGATCGAGCGCGGCCGCAAGGAGGCCTCCTCGGAGGTCCTCGCGGCCGCCTCCCACGCCCTCGGCCTGGGCCTCGGCGACCTGCTGTCGCTGGTCGGCCATGAGCTCACCCGTCAGCAGGTGAACCGGAGCCGCCAGGGTTCGCGCGCACCCTACCGGGGGATGTGCCTGGCCGCCTGACGGCGTCGCCCGCGACCGTTCGGGCTCAGTCGGCGCCCTTGTCCCGCAACTGCCGGAAGAACGCAGCGGGATCCGGGGTTCGGCCGGGAACAGGGCGAGCGCGGTCAGCCATGCGTGAGGAGGATGACGTCATGACCGCAGGCTAGTTGGGCGTAAAGCCGCGGCCATCCGGATCAATCGGCCGCCCCGCCGATGAGTTTCGCGGCGAGGATCGGTCGACACAGGTGACCGCGTTCCACGCTCCAGGAGGTGCTCATGACCACCGACGGATTCACCACGTGTCTCTGGTTCGACGGCCAGGCCGAGGAGGCCGCCCACTTCTACGTCTCGGTCTTCAAGAATTCCAGCATCGAACGGATCGGCCGCTACAACGAGGCCGGTCCGGGCCCGGCCGGTTCCGTGCTGACCGTCGAGTTCACGGCCAACGGCCAGAAGTTCGTCGCGCTCAACGGCGGCCCGCAGTTCAAGTTCACCGAGGCGGTCTCCTTCCAGATCATGTGCTCGGACCAGGAGGAGATCGACTACTACTGGAACAAGCTCACCGAGAACGGCGGCGAGGGCGGCCCCTGCGGCTGGCTCAAGGACCGGTACGGACTCTCCTGGCAGGTGGTCTACGCCCGGCTGATCGACATGATCGGCGACCCCGACCAGGAGCAGGCGGCCCGTGCCATGCGCGCCATGCTCTCCATGGGCAAGCTCGACGCCGCCGAGCTGGAGAAGGCGTACGCGGGGGAGTGACCGGCACGCCCGGCCGCCCCGCGCGGGCGGCCGGCCTCACTCGGCCAGGATCTCGGCGATCGCGTGCCGGGAGTTCTCCGCGAGCGGCGGGTTGGTCTCCCAGTAGTACGGCAGCTGGATCAGCGAGATCGACAGCGCCCAGCCCCGTCCCCGCGCCCACTCGGCGTCGTCGGCGCCGACGGCCGCGCGGAAGGTGCTCCGGGCGGAGCGCGGCAGCAGGTTCCAGGCCACGATCAGGTCGACGGCCGGGTCGCCCACCCCCACGGTGCCGAAGTCGATCACCGCGCTGAGCCGCCCGTCCACGACCAGGACGTTGCCGGGCGACAGGTCCCCGTGCGCCCACATGGGCGCCCCGGTGTACCCGGGAGCGTCCAGAGCCTCCTCCCACCGGTCGGTGAGCGCGGCGGTGTCGAGGCCTCGCCCCGTCAGCCGGCCGATGGCCTCACGCGTGGCGGTGTCCCGGGTCGCCAGGGGCACGCCCCGGTGCTGCGGCGGTCCCTCGCGGGGGTCGATCCCGCGCAGCGCGCGGACGAACGCCGCGAGGTCCTGCGCGAGCGGCCCGGGCTTCTCCACCGCCCCGGCGACCGGGTTGCGTCCGTCCAGCCAGCGGTACACCGACCAGGGCCAGGGAAAACCGTCGCCGGGCCCGCCCCGCCCGATCGGCTCGGGCGTGGGCACGGGCAGCAGCGGCCCCAGCCGGGGCAGTCGGCGCTGCTCGTGCGTCACGTCGTGCACGGCACCGGGATGCCGGGGCAGTCGTACGACCTTGTCCGAGCCGAGCCGGAACATGGCGTTCTCGGTGCCGGAGGACTCCACGCGCCGCACCGGCAGCGACGCCCACGCGGGGAACTGCCCGGCGATCAGCCGGCGGACGAGGGGGACGTCGATGTCCACCTCGTCGGCACGCATCTTCATGGCACACACGGGCACCATTCCAGCGATCAACGGGCTCGCTGTCGAAGGAATTTGACGGCCGGGCTCGGGCAGGCTCCCGGCTCAGACCCGGTCGGCCGCGATCAGCAGGTACTGGAAGCTGCCGTTGCGGTAGGCGCCGAGGAAGGTGTCCTCGATGCCCGTGACCAGGTGGTCGGCCTGTCTGCGCAGCTCCCAGTAGGGGATCGTGGCCTCGGTCAGGTCCTGTACGTGGACCGGGACCAGGCGGTTGTCGGCCATGGCCCGGAAGTACGCGGACCGGGGATGGATGTCGCAGATGTAGTGCGCGTTGATGAGGGACACCTCGCGCGAGGCCCGCCCGTAGGTGTCGTTGTAGCAACCGGTGATCACCACATAGCGGCCGCCGCGCCTGAGCAGCCGGGCGTGCTCGGCGAAGAGCAGGTCCAGCTCGACGTACATGGTGGACTCGTTGTTCCACGACGCCGCGTAGGCGCCGGACGCGAAGCCGGTGTCGAGCATGTCGCGGTGGTGGTAGCGCACCTTGTCGCCGATGCCCCGCTTGCGGGCCTGCTCGCCCGCGAACTCCGCCTGCTTGGCGGAGATCGTGACGCCGTCGGCATGGCAGCCGTAGCGCAGGTTCGCCACCACGCTGCCGCCGCCCCGGCCGCAGCCGGCGTCGAAGACGCGGTCCGTGGGGGAGAGCGGGCCGAGATGGGAGGCGAGGAGCTCGGCCTGGGCGTGTTCCAGGCGGTGGAGTTCGGCGGTGATCCGCTCCCGGCGCAGGCCGGCGTCGGGTTCGTCGAGCACCGACCAGTCGGCGTCGCCGATGCCGTAGTGGTGGTGGTAGAGGTCGTCGATCTTCCCGAGTTCGAGGTTGACCGGGTTCTCCTCGGCGTTCCAGTAGTCCGCGACGCGGTTCTGGTACGTGGACCGGGTCGGCACCGGTGCCGGCGTGGCGGGGGCGACGGGGGCGGTGGTCAACGGGACTCCTCCTGGGTTACCAGTAGTTGGGCAGGTGGTAGCGGTGGCTGTTGGTGGCGTGCCACTCGTGGTTGCCGGACACCCAGGCGGCCAGGCCCCGGGCGTAGCGCTCGACGAGGGGCGAGGTGGCGGACAGCAGGGCGGCCTCCTCCTCGAAGGCAGCCATGATCCGGTTGTGGATCTCGACGGACCTCAGATAGGCGGCCTTCAGCCCGCACCGTTCGTCGGCGGCCACGACCTGGGGCAGGTTGAGGTGCGTGGGGTCGTTCGCCAGTTCCTTGGTGAAGGAGTACAGGTCGTTGACGATGGTGGTGGCGTTGCAGGCCAGGGTGGTGATCCGCTGGATCTCGGGGCGGGCGTAGACCTGCTCGGGCAGCTCGTAGCCGTCCACGGTGTCGACGATCGACAGACAGGGGCGGAAGTTGTTGAACTGCCGCATCACCAGGTACTCCCAGACCCGTGGCGCGTACCGCGTCTCCGCCCAGGCGGCCTCGGCGAGATAGCCCAGGTGCAGCCGGGCGATGTCGTGTGTCAAGCGGGTGGTCTGGCTGGGCGTGGCGAGGACGGCGAAGTCCTTCAGGGCGAAGTGGTACGAGCGCAGCGGACCGTCGGCCCGCACGCCGCGCCGCCACTCCTCCTCCAGCTCGGGGGTGCCGTGGTACGGGTCGATCGCCGACTGGGCCATGATCAGCCGGCCGCCGAGCCCGCGGTGCGATCCGCCCCGGTCCTCGTCCTCCTCGCAGTAGCAGTTGTCGACGATGTTCTCGGCGAGCAGCAGCTTCCCGGCGACCGTGAGGCGTTCCAGGTCGGCCGCGTCCGGGTGCTGGAGTACCACCGCCCGGCCGAACTGGAAACCGGCGAAGTCCCCCGCCCAGGATCGGGGGAACAGGTCGAGGCCGCGGGCCCAGGTCTCCAGCCTGCGGTCGATCTCCGCCGCCTTCTCCGGATCGGCGGGCGCGGCGGGCTGGTGGCGGAGCCCGGGGATCGCCCCGGTGCGCCGGGCCCGTAGCGAACGGGCCAGGTTCGGCGGGCCGGGCAGCGGAAGGGCGGTGGGGGAGGTGCTCATGGGGGTGCTCCGGTCCGTCACTCGGCCGTCCGGCCGATCTGGACGTTCTCCAGGATCCCGGCCGCGTCGGGGACCAGGATGGCCAGCGAGTAGTAGGCGGTGACCAGGTAACTGATGATCGCGGCGGTGTCGATGCCCATGAACCGGACGTTCAGTCCGGGCTGGTGCTCCTCGGGGATGCCGGTCTGGTAGAGGCCGACCACCCCTTGGTCGGCCTCACCGGTGCGCAGCGCGAGGATGCTGGTGGTGTGCTGCTCGCTGATGGGGATCTTGCCGCACGGGAAGAGCGGGACACCGCGCCAGGCGGGGACCTCGTGCCCGTCGACGGTCGCGGTGCCGGGCACCAGGCCGCGCCGGTTGCACTGCCGGAAGAAGGCCGCGATGGCCTTGGGGTGGGCCAGGAACAGCTTCGTCCCGCGCCGCATGGAGAGCAGTTCGTCGAGATCGTCCGGGGTGGGCGGGCCGGTGAAGGTGCTGATGCGCTGGCTGTGGTCGGTGTTGTGCAGCAGCCCGAACTCGCGGTTGTTGACCAGCTCCCACTCCTGGCGCTCGCGGATCTCCTCGATGGTGAGCCTGAGCTGCTGCTCGGTCTGGTTCATCGGGTCGTTGTAGAGGTCGGCGACGCGGGTGTGCACCCGCAGCACGGTCTGGGTGAGGGACAACTCGTACTCACGGGGGCTGAGTTCGTAGTCGACGAAGGCGCCGGGCAGCGTCGGCTCGCCCACGTGGCCCGCCCGCACCGGGACGTCCGCCTCGCCCTTGCGGTTCACGGGCCTGCGGTGCCGCTCGACGTACGCCTCGAGGTGGGCGGCGAGCGACGGCACCCGGTCGGTGAACTCGGTGACGACGGCCCAGGGCAGCGCCAGCACCACGCCCGCGGTCTCCGCCCGCACCGAGCTCAGCCACAGGGGGTCCGGCTGGCCGACGGCCTCGTCGCCCATCTGGGCCCCGTCGCTCACCACCCCGAGGATCTCCTCGTCGCCGTACTTTCCGTTGGTGTAGCGGGTGAAGCGGCCGTGGGCGACGAGGTAGGCCTCGGTGACCGGCTGCCCGGCCTCGAACAGGACCTGACCGGCCCGCACATCCCGGGGCTGGAACCGGGCGGCGAGCTCCCGCAGGACGTCGAGGTCGCCGTAGCCGCGCAGGGCCGGCAGTTCGGTCAGCGTCTCGGGGATGACCCGGATGTCGTCGGCGCCGTTGTGCTCGAAGTGCACCCGGCCGCGGCCGGAGCGCAGTTGCAGGCGCCGGTTGACCCGGTAGGTGCCGCCCTTGACGTCCACCCACGGCAGCGTCCTCAGCAGGCAGCGCGAGGTGATGGCCTGCATCTGCGGTTCGGACTTGGTGGTGGTGGCGAGCCGGCGTGCCGCCCGGGTGCTCAGACTGGTGAGCCGCCCGTCGGCGCCGTCCGGTGTGGACACATTCCCTCCCGAAAGGTGAAGGGGTGACCGGATCGGTCGGTGGTGAGCGAGGTGGTGGTGCGCTGGGACAAGCCAAACAGCAGTGATGAGGCGCCCGGTACGGCGCGAAAGGGGCGTTTTTATGCCTTGGTGGTGCAAACCTGCCGTACGAGGCGAACGTGACGGGGTGTGTGATCGCGCGCCGGTCCCGCGCTTCCGCGCCCGGGCGCACCGGCGCGCGAACGGATCACCGGCTCCGCCGGACAGGCCCTAGGAGAGGTCGTTCACCAGCACCGCCGCGCCGTCGAAGCGGCCAGCCGCGAGGTCCCGCAGGGCTTCAGGCGCCCGTGACAGGGGGTAGGTGTGCGTCCTCGCCCGGACCCCGTGCAGCGCCGCCAGCGCCAGGAACTCGCGGGCGTCGGCACGGGTGTTGGAGGTGACGCTGCGCAGCTCCTTCTCGTAGAACAGCTCGGTCTCGTACCGCAGCGCGGGGATGTCGCTCAGGTGGATGCCCGCGACCGCCAGGATCCCGCCCCGGTCGAGGGCGCGCAGCGCCACCGGGACCAGGTCGCCGGCCGGTGCGAACAGGATCGCGCCGTCCAGGGGCTCGGGCGGGCGATCGTACGCGTCCCGCGCCGAGGCGGCGCCCAGCTCGCGCGCCAGCCGCCGGGCGGCCTCGCCGCGGGTCAGGACGTGCACGGTGGCACCCTCCGCGAGCGCCACCTGCGCGCACAGATGGGCGCTGCCCCCGAAGCCGTACAGCCCGAGCCGGCCCCCCGGCGGCAGTGAGGTGCGGCGCAGTGCGCGGTGGCCGATGATCCCGGCGCACAGCAGCGGCGCCGCGGCCACGTCGTCCAGGCCGCCCGGCAGCCGGTGGGCGTACTCGGCCGGGACGGTCGTGTACTCGGCGTAGCCGCCGTCGGCGTCCCAGCCGGTGTACTCCGAGTCCGGGCACAGGTTCTCGGCGTCGCGCACGCAGTGGGCGCACGTGCCGTCGGTCCGGCGCAGCCAGGCCACGCCCACCCGCTCGCCCACGGTGAAGTCCTCCACCGCCGACCCGGTCCCCGCGACCGTGCCGACCACCTCGTGCCCGGGGGTCACACCGGGCCGGCGCACCGGCAGGTCGCCCTCGGTGACATGCAGGTCGGTGCGGCACACCCCGCACACGCGCACCCGGACCAGCAGCTCGTCGTCCCCGGGCGCAGGCACCGGCCGCTCGACGAGCCGGAGGGGATCCCCCTCGACCGGCCCTGGCCGGACCACCGACCACGCCCGCATCGTGCCCGCCGCCGTCATCTCCGTCATCCCGCGCCCCGTCCCTTCGTAGGCCGCCGTCTCCTCCCAGTCTCCGGCGCCCGGGCCCGTTCGGCGCGCGGGCCGCCCAGGGCGTGACTAGCGTGAGATCTCGGACAGTCCGTCGAACGGGAGAGGGCCGCGACCATGGCCGTGCAACCTGAGGGAACCCCCTGCTGGGCCGATGCGATGTTCAGTGACGTCGAGGCAGCCAAGAGCTTCTACGGCGACGTCCTCGGCTGGACCTTCGGCGAGTCGTTGTCGGAGTACGGCAATTACACCCAGGCCTACGCGGACGGCAAGGCGGTGGCGGCCGTCGTGCCGCCGATGCCCGGGCAGGAGGGCCAGTCGCAGTGGTGCCTGTACCTCGCCTCCGCCGACGCCGCCGCGACCGCCGACCGGATCCGGGAGAACGGCGGCGAGGTGCTGATGGGGCCGATGGAGGTCGGCGAGTTCGGCACGATGTGCCTGGGCCGTGAGCCGAGCGGCGCCGTGTTCGGCGTCTGGCAGGGCGGCACCCACGAGGGCTTCGAGGCGACCGGGGTGCCGGGCGCCTACTGCTGGGCCGAGGTCTTCACCCGGGAGCCGGGGCGAACGGACGCCTTCTTCCCGGCGGTCTTCCCCTATACCGCACAGCAGATGGACGACGCGGGCGTCGACTTCCGGCTGTTCAAGGTGGGCGAGGACACCGTCCTCGGCCGGATGAGGATGACGGAGGAGTTCCCGCCCGAGGTGCCCTCGTACATCAACGTCTACTTCACCGTCGACGACTGCGACGACGCCGTCGCCCGCGCCACCAAGCTCGGCGGTGTCCTGCGCTTCGGCCCGATGGACAGCCCCTTCGGCCGCT
Organism: Streptomyces sp. NPDC039424; assembly: GCF_055639495.1. Lineage (NCBI taxonomy): Bacteria > Bacillati > Actinomycetota > Actinomycetes > Kitasatosporales > Streptomycetaceae > Streptomyces > Streptomyces sp. NPDC039424. The sequence continues at coordinate 65,340 of NZ_JBVKAI010000030.1, read as the reverse complement.
TCGCCGCGCTCAGCGACCCCCAGGGCGCGAACTTCTCGGTGATCGACATCACGACCACGCAGGGCGAGATGCCCAAGACCAAGGACGTCTCCTAGCCGGTCCGGGCGCCCGGAGCGGGCGTGGCATGATCGGGGTCATGCGTGAACGAGTGGTGGCCGCGTGCGACGGGGCTTCGAAGGGAAACCCCGGCCCGGCGGGCTGGGCGTGGGTGATCTCCGACGACGCCGAGAAGCCGGACCGCTGGGAGGCCGGGCCGCTCGGCACCGCCACCAACAACGTCGCCGAACTCACCGCGCTGGAACGCCTGCTGGCAGCGACCGACCCGGACGTGCCGCTGGAGATCCGGATGGACTCGCAGTACGCGATGAAGGCCGTGACCACCTGGCTGCCGGGCTGGAAGCGCAAGGGCTGGAAGACGGCCGCCGGCAAGCCGGTCGCCAACCAGGACCTGGTGGTCCGTATCGACGAGCTGCTCGACGGCCGCTCGGTCGAGTTCCGCTACGTCCCCGCCCACCAGGTCGACGGCGATCCGCTGAACGACTTCGCCGACCGCGCCGCCAGCCAGGCGGCGACCGCGCAGCGCGCGGCGGGCAGCGGCCTCGGTTCCCCCGAGCCGCCGCCCTCGCCCGACGTCCCGGCCTCCTCCGCGCCGCGCCGCAAGGCGCCCCGCCGGACGGGCGGCGGCTCGGGCGGCGGGGCGTCCTCCCGCACGATCAAGGCCAAGTTCCCCGGTCGCTGCGTCTGCGGACGCTCCTACGCGGCCGGTGAGCCGATCGCCAAGAACGCGCAGGGCTGGGGCCACCCGGAGTGCCGTACGGCCGTCGAGGCCTGACCGGGCCGGGCCCGCCGGCTCAGGTGTCGAAGGTGTAGAAGGCCGTGTGGTCCAGCAGGTCCGCCGGGCGCACGTCGTTCCACGGCTTCATCGTCTCGTTGAGGTCCACCACGTTCGGCGTCCCGGCGGCCGGCAGGTAACCGGCGTCCGGGTGCCGGCGCTGCCATTCGGACCACAGCTTGTCGATGTAGGCGTGGTGCAGCCAGAACACCGGGTCGTTGGGGGAGACCCCGGTGGCCATCTGCCCGCCGACCCAGACGTGGACCCGGTTGTGCAGATTGACCCCGCGCCAGCCCTCGAGGTGGTTGCGGAAGCCGTCCGAGGCGCTGTTGAAGGGCGCCTTGTCGTACGTGGACATCGCCAGCACCGACTCGACCTCGGCGGGCGTCGGCAGCTCTCGCACGCCGGAACCGAGCGAGCGGCGCAGGAACGTACGCCCGTCCACCCGTATGCTGATCGGCCAGTTGCCCGTCGACGCGGCGAACGGCCCGTCCATCACCTGGCCGTCCAGGCTGCGTCCGGTGCCGCCGAGGAAGTCCGGTGCCCACAGCGAGGCGCGGACCGTGCGGTCGGTGCTCCAGTCCCAGTACGGCAGCGCGACCGACGCGTCCACCGACTGCAGCGCCCGCTCGAAGTCCAGCAGGAATCTGCGGTGCCAGGGCAGGAACGACGGTGAACGGTGGCCGGTCCGCTCGCCGTTGTCGGTGTCGGCCATGATGAAGGCGTTGTGCGTCCTGACGAACTCGTCATAGCGTCCACCGCGCTTGAGCTCCAGGACGGCGGCGACGAAGCGCCGCTTCTCGTCGGCGGTGAGGCGGGCCTGGTTCTTGCGTACGGTCATGTGCGGGTACTCCGATGTCCTTGCGGGGGCGGTCAGTTGGCGGGGAAGGGCAGCAGCGCCGCGCCCCGCAGCTCGTCGACCGCGGCACGGGCCGCCGCGCGCGGCGTGGGCACCGGGTCGTAGTGGCTGACGACACTGATCCAGCTGCCGTCGGCGTTGCGCATCACGTGCAGTTCCACTCCGTCGACGAGCACGGCGTACCCGCCGCCATGGTCGTGGTGCCCGCCGCCGCTGGCCGGGCGGCCCTGTATCCGGCGGCCCTTGTAGACCTCGTCGAAGGGGGCGGGGGAGGAACCGTGGTGGTGCTCGGCGGCGGACGCGCCGGGCGCGATGGCGGTGCGGATTCCGACGGCGGCGGTGAGGGCCGCCGCGGTGGTGAGCGCGCGGCGTCGGGTGAGTTCGGGCATGCGGGATCTCCTGGTGCGTTCGGGTGATGACCCGGCATGCCTATCGGTCCACCCGAGAGCGGGAGAAATCCCCCAGATCCGGTTGGCTGTGATCCGGACAATTGGCTAGATGTCATACAGAGTTGAACGAAGATGATCTTGCCGTGCGCGAGGGTGCGGCGACCCGGAAGCGGGAATTCCTTGCTCGGGCGGCGATGTTTCCGGCGATCTTTCCCGGCGGCCGTCCGTCCGAGTGGCGCGGCTCACCGCCACAAGCTGACGCGATTCGCAAGCAGGGCCGCGCCCACCCTCTCCCTGTTACTCTGCGTGTCATTCGATTACTGTGAGTGGCTTCCGGAGGTGTGCGCGTGAAGGTCGTCTGCGTCGGAGGCGGGCCCGCCGGCCTGTACCTCGCCATCCTGCTCAAGCGGCAGAACCCGTCCCACGACATCACCGTCCACGAACGCGACCCGGAGGGCTCGACCTACGGCTGGGGCGTGACCTACTGGCGCGGACTGCTCGACAAGCTCCAGGCACACGACCCCGAGTCGGCGCACGCCATCGAGCGGCACTCGGTGCGCTGGAACCACGGCGTCGCGCACGTCCGGGACCTGTCGACCCGGCACCGCGGCGACGAGGGCTTCGGCATCGGCCGGCACCGGCTCCTCGAACTGCTCGCCGGGCGCGCCCGCTCGCTGGGTGTACGGCTCGTGTACGAGAGCGAGATCACGGCCGTGCCCGCGGACGCCGACCTGGTCGTGGCGGCCGACGGCGTGCACAGCGCGCTGCGCGACCGCTACCGCGACCACTTCGGCACGAAGATCACCTCCGGCCGCAACCGCTACATCTGGCTCGGTACCACCCAGGTCTTCGACGCCTTCACCTTCGCCTTCACCGAGACCGAGCACGGCTGGATCTGGTGCTACGGATACGGCTACGGCGACACGCACAGCACCTGCGTCGTCGAGTGCTCCCCCGAGACCTTCACCGGCCTCGGCCTGCACCGGGCGAACGAGGCCGATGGACTGGCACTGCTGGAGAAGCTCTTCGCGGACATCCTCGACGGCCACCCCCTGATCGGCCGCTCCGCCGCCGACGGCAGCGCCCAGTGGCTGACCTTCCGCACCCTCACCAACCGCACCTGGTACCGCGACAACCTCGTCCTGCTCGGTGACGCCGCGCACACCACCCACTACTCCATCGGCGCGGGCACCACCCTCGCCCTGGGGGACGCGATCTGCCTGGCCGGCGTCCTGCGGGAGCACGGCAGACGCCCGCAGGCCCTCGCGGCCTACGAGCGCCAGCGCCAGCTGGAGCTGCTCTCCGTGCAGAGCGCGGCCCGCTACAGCGCCCAGTGGTACGAGAACCTGCACCGCTACATCGACCTGCCCCCGCACCAGATGTTCGCCCTGCTCGGCCAGCGCCACTCGCCCCTGCTGCCCTACGTCCCGCCGCAGCTGTACTACGGCATCGACAAGGCGGCCGGGCGGCTGGAGGTGCTGCGCCGGTTCAAGCGGTGGCTCGGGCCGAGGGCGGCCCGGGCACTGCACGCCCGCTCCTCGGGCACCCGCGGATAAGGACGGGTAAGGTGGGTGAATAGTCATTCACCCGTCAGGGTGAATGACTATTCACCTCGCGCGCCGCCCCGCAGGAGTACCGATGGACCAGCCCGTCCCGATAGTCCGCCCCCTGCGGGACCGCCTCACCATCCCGGTGCTGGCGTCCGGCGGGATCCTCATGGCGGTCATGCAGACGGTCGTCGTCCCCCTGCTGCCCGACCTGCCCCGGCTGACCGGCGCCTCGGCGGCCACCGTCTCCTGGATGGTCACGGCGACCCTGCTCTCCGGCGCCGTCCTCACCCCGGTGCTGGGCCGGGCCGGCGACATGTACGGCAAGCGCCGGGTGCTGACGGCGTCCCTCGCCCTGATGACCGTCGGCTCGGTGCTGTGCGCCCTGTCCTCCGACATCGCCGTCCTCATCGCGGCCCGCGCCCTGCAGGGCGCCGCCGCCTCCGTCGTACCGCTCTCCATCAGCATCCTGCGCGACGAACTGCCGCCCCAGCGCCGGGGCTCCGCGGTCGCGCTGATGAGCTCCACCGTCGGCATCGGCGCCGCCCTGGGCCTGCCGCTCGCCGCGGTGGTCGTGCAGTACGCCGACTGGCACACGATGTTCTGGCTGACCAGCGCCCTCGGCGCGCTCGGTGTGACGGCCGTGTGGTGGGCGGTGAGGGAGTCGCCGGTGCGCGAGCCGGGCCGGTTCGACGTCCTCGGGGCGCTCGGCCTTGCCGCCGGGCTGGTGTGCCTGCTGCTGGCGGTGTCCCAGGGCGGGCAGTGGGGGTGGGGCAGCGCACGGGTCCTCGCCCTGTTCGCCGGCGCCGTCCTCGTCCTGGCGCTGTGGTGGTGGCAGCAGCTGCGCGCCGACCGGCCCCTGGTCGACCTGCGGCTGGTGACCCGCCCCCGGGTGGGCCTCTCCCATGTCGCCGCCCTGCTCACGGGCTTCGCCTTCTACGCCAACTCCCTGGTGACGGCCCAGTTGGTGCAGGCGCCGAAGGCCACCGGGTACGGGCTGCAGCTGTCGATCGTCGCCACCGGCCTCTGCCTGCTGCCCGGCGGTGTCACCATGCTTCTGTTCTCACCCGTCTCGGCCCGCATCTCGGCGACGCGCGGGCCGCGGATCACGCTCGCCCTCGGGGCCGCCGTCATCGCCTGCGGCTACGCCGTGCGCATCGCCGACAGCCGTGACCTGTGGATGATCATCCTGGGGGCCACGGTGGTGGCGACCGGCACCACCCTGGCCTACTCCGCGCTGCCCACCCTGATCCTGCGCGCGGTCCCGGCCGGGCAGACCGCCTCCGCCAACGGCGTCAACGTCCTGATGCGCACCATCGGCCAGGCCACCTCCAGCGCCGCCGTCGCCGCCGTCCTCGTACACCACAGCAGACCGCTCGGCGGGGTTCCCGTGCCCACGCTGCACGGTTACCTCCTGGCGTTCGCGATGGCCGGCGCCGTCGCCCTGGCGGCCTGCGCCGCGGCCCTGTCCATCCCCGGCGACGCCCCCGCCGGTGACGGCACCGGGCCGGCCGACGGCGGTACCCGGGACACCCGGGACGAGGCGATGGAGGAAGCGTGAGCGCCGAGACCGCGTCCGCCCGCCGGGACGCCGAGGCGACCAAGGCGGCCATCCTCCGCGCGGCCCGCCACCTCATGGCCCGGCAGGCGCACGCCGACATCACGCTCAAGGCCGTCGCCGAACGCGCCGGTGTCAGCCCGCCGCTGATCGTGAAGTACTTCGGCAACAAGGACGCCCTCTTCGCCCGCGTCATGTCCTTCGAGGCCGACGCCTCCGCCCTGCTGGACGCGCCCCTGGACAGGCTCGGCCGGCACATGGTCCGGCACGTCCTGGACAGCCAGCGCGAGCGGGGCGCCGACCCGCTGCTGCGCATCGCCTTCGCGCCCCTGCACGGCGACCGCGGCGAGGTCCTGCGCGCCAACTTCCGCGCCCAGGTGACCGAACGCCTCGCCGAGCGCCTCACCGGCCCCGACGCGCCCCTGCGCGCCGAACTGGCCGTCGCCGTCCTCCTCGGCCTCGGCCTGATGTACGGCATCGCGCGCGGCCCGCACGTGCGCGCGAGCGACGTCGACGACCTCACGGAACGGTACGGGGCCCTCGTCCAGGCACAGCTGACGCCCGGGCGGTCCCACGCGCCCGGGCGCTAGGACAGCAACCGGTCGAGGAAGGCGTTGCCGAACACCCGGTGCGGGTCCAGCCGGTTCAGGATGCCGGTCGCCCGGTCGAAGTCGGCCCGGCCGAGAGAGGCCGGGACCGCCGTGCCGAGCACCTCCTCGTCGCTCCAGACGGCGTCATCGGTGTAGGCCCAGCCCTTGGACCACTCCACACGGGCGCGGGCGTACCCGCCGTCGTACGTGTCCAGCAGGAACCGCTCCAGCTCGCGCAGGAACGCCTCCGCGTACGGGGTGCCGGGCAGTGTCAGGACGTCCAGCCAGACCGCCGTGTCCCACTCGGGGTGGTCCTCGTCGGGGCGCAGCGCGGACAGCGACGGGGCGCGGGCGCCGTCGACTCCGGCGTCCCCGGGGTCGTCCAGGCCGGTCACCCGGATCTCGACCGAGCCGTTGACCGGATAACGGCCGAGCGCCGCGTACGCGGTGAGGCGCTCCCGGTAGAAGGCGGTGAACTCGTGCACGACCCGCTGCACCCGGCCGCGGGTGGTGAGCACCGCGTACCCGTTGGCGGTCACCCGCAGCGTGGTCGGCCTGATGTACAGCAGCGTGTTCTTCGACGGCCCCCAGAGGTCGGCGGACAGCGTGGCCGTGAGCCCGAGGGCGGCGGTGTCGAGCTGGGCGTTGCCGAGGACCGGCGCCAGGTACCAGGCGGCGTCCGACACCATGCGGCCGGCCAGGTCGGCCACGAGTGTCGGCACGTTGTCGGAGAAGGGGTAGTTGTACGGCGTCGTGACGTGCCGGGAGCCCGCGGGCCGGGTCGGCGCGAGGCTCCACTCCTTCAGCCACGGGAACTCGGTGAAGGCGAACCAGATCGCCTCGACGCGCCCGGACCGGCTCAGGAAGGTGTCGAAGGTCCGCCCGCCGGAGCCGGGCTGCGCGAACAGTTCGGCGGCCGGGATGTCGGTACGGCTGACGCAGCGCAGATCGCTGTCGGCACCCACCCGCAGCACGACCTCGGTGACCAGCGCGCGCCCCAGGTGGGTGAGGAGCGCGGCGCAGTCCGCCTCGTCCCGGTGGAACGTTCGCAGGACGTAGGCCCCGCCGCCCTCGTCCCACACCACCGCCGTCAGTGACAGCACCAGGTTGCTGAGCGAGCCGTACGTGTGCCCCGGCACCGGCTGCTCGCCAGCCGCCGGCACGGCCGTACCGTGCGCGTCGATCGCGAGGGCGCCGCCGAGTGTGAGGTCGCCGGGTGCGGGCGCGGCCGTGAGCCCGAGGCCGTGCTCCTCCAGGAAGGTGAGCAGTGCCTCCATGGTGACGCCGGTGCCGGCGCGCACCGCCGACGGGGAGTCCAGTGCCAGCGAGGTCAGGTGGGGCGCGGTGTCCACCAGCAGGACCGGGGTGTCCGCCGCCGTCCCCTCGGTGACCGTCAGCGGTGACCAGCCGTGGGAGCAGCCCCGGGCCCGGACCCGCCGCCCGTTGCCGTGGGCCCAGTTGACGACGGAGACGACCTGGGCCGGGCCGGTCGGGGCGCAGGCCCACAGTCCGTCGGCGGTGATCTCGCCGGCCCAGTTGCGGTAGGCCGAGCGATACAGCGCGACATCCGCGGGGAAGCCCGGCAGTTCGGCCGCGGCGACGGCCCGATCGGCCGGCATCAGGGCCGGCGCGGCGGCCAGGGCGGCAGCGGTGCGGAGGAACCCGCGGCGGCTCCAGGGTGCCGAACCGCCGTTTTCGGACGGGAGGTCGCTCACTGGACGATCGGTCACCCGGGCCACGCTAGGGCCCGCTTGACGCATACCGGTTTTCTGTCGACACGAATCACCCGTACGGGTGAACGATGCACAGGTTCCACGCCGGACGGCCGCTCCGCGCGGCACGTCGGCGAATGACAGACTGGCGGCATGGACGAACGCGTGATGGGCAGGTCGGGGCAGTCGGCATCGGTCGTGGGCCTCGGCACCTGGCAGCTGGGCGCCGACTGGGGCGACGTGGACGACAAGCAGGCCCTCGGCGTACTGGAGGCGGCGGCCGAGTCGGGGGTGACCTTCTTCGACACCGCCGACGTGTACGGCGACGGGCACAGCGAGGAGACCATCGCCGCCTTCCTCAGCGGCAGGCCCGATCTGCACGTGCTGGTGGCCACCAAGATGGGCCGCCGGGTCGAGCAGATCCCCGAGAACTACGTCCTGGACAACTTCCGCGCCTGGAACGACCGTTCGCGCCGCAACCTCGGCGTCGACCGCATCGACCTGGTGCAGCTGCACTGCCCGCCGACCCCGGTCTACTCCTCGGGCGAGGTGTTCGACGCCCTGGACACGCTGGTGGAGGAGGAGCGGATCGCCGCCTACGGCGTGAGCGTGGAGACCTGCGCCGAGGCGCTGACCGCGATCGCCCGCCCGCACGTGGCGAGCGTCCAGATCATCCTCAACCCCTTCCGGATGAAGCCGCTGCGCGAGGTGCTCCCGGCCGCGCGGGAGGCGGGCGTCGGCATCATCGCGCGCGTGCCGCTCGCCTCCGGGCTGCTGTCCGGCAAGTACACCAAGGACACGGTCTTCGCGGCCAACGACCACCGCACCTTCAACCGGCACGGCGAGGCCTTCGACCAGGGTGAGACGTTCTCCGGCGTCGACTACGAGACCGGCGTCGAGGCGGCGGCCGAGTTCGCCGCGCTCGCCCCCGAGGGATACACCCCCGCCCAGCTGGCCCTGCGCTGGATCATCGAGCAGCCGGGCGTCACCACGGTCATCCCCGGTGCCCGCACCCCGGAGCAGGCCCGCGCCAACGCGGCGGCGGCCAAGCTCCCCGCGCCGCCCGAGGAGACGTTCACCGCGATCCGGGACCTGTACGGCCGCCGGATCGGGGGCCAGGTGGAGGGCCGCTGGTAGCAGGCGGCTGAGCAGGCACGACTTCGCCGTTTCTGGGCACTCGCGAGACACAGGACTCGCATCGCCGAAGACGGGAGGAAACGTGGCGGACACCGGAGAGGGCGTCGAAAGGCGTCGGGGGCGCGACGAGACCGAGGAGGAGAGAGCCGACCGGATGTGGGGCGAGCTGATCCAGGAGGTCCGCGTCGCCCAGACCGGGGTGCAGATCCTCTTCGGCTTTCTGCTCACCGTCGTCTTCACGCCCAAGTACGACCTTCTCAGCCACACCGACCAGGTCATCTACATCGTGACGGTGTGCCTGGGCTCGTGCGCCACCGGTGCCCTCATCGGCCCGGTGTCCCTGCACCGCATCGTCGCCGGGCGGCGGGTGAAGCCGCACGCGGTGCGGCTGGCGTCCCGGCTGACCTTCATCGGCCTGGTGCTGCTGCTGGCCACCATGACGGCGTCCCTGCTGCTGATTCTGCGCGTCGCCACCCACGACGGATATGTGCCGTACCTGGTGGCCGCGGTGGTCGTCTGGTACCTGGTGTGCTGGTACGCGGTGCCCCTGTGGGCGCGCAGGCGTCACACCTCGCGCTGAGCCCGTCCGGACTCCAGCGCCGCCAGCCCGCGGTCGTGCACCCGGCTGAGCAGCAGCAGCGACAGCGTGGCGCCGACGAGGGCGCAGAACATGTCCCACTGTGTGTCCCACACGTCGCCCTGGGTGGCGAGGAAGGCGTCGGCGCCGTGTCCGCCGATCTCGGCGGCCAGCCACTCCAGCAGCTCGAACACCGCGCTGAAGGCGAGGCAGGCGGACACGGTCAGCGGCGCCAGCCACCGGCTGCCGCGCAGCGGTGAGGTGCGGCTGAGCAGTTCCCGTACCAGCACCGCCGGGACGAAGCCCTGCATCAGGTGGCCGAACCGGTCGTACGGATTGCGGTCGAGGCCGAACGTGTCGCGCGCCCAGTCGCCCAGCGGCACCTGCGCGTAGGTGTAGTGGCCGCCCAGGGCAAGTACCAGCGCGTGTGCGGCCAGCAGCCCGCACAGCAGGCCGGTCAGCGGGAACCGCCGCCAGGTCAGCACCACCAGCGGTAGCCCGATCAGCACCCACACCGTCTCCAGGAACCACGTGGTGCGGTCGCGCGCTCCCCACGCCGAGAGGATCATCCCGGCGACCACCACCCCCGCCGCCAGCACGGGCAGGGTCGGGCGCGCGGCGCGGCGCGGGACGGGGTGCACTGCGGTCATGGCGGGCTCCTTGTCGCGGGAGCCCTCATCGTGACGGGACCGGCCGGCGGAGGGCATGAGTACGGCTACTCAGCCGTCATCGTGCGGTCGCTCAGCCCGTGGCGAGGATCTGCGCCAGGAAGTCGTCCACCCGGACCTCCTCGTGCCCCGGTGCGACGGCCTTCCAGGTCTCCCGCAGGAAGGCGGTGACGGCGGGCGCCCACGCGTACACCACCGCGTGGTGGCGGCCCCCGTCGGCGCGCGCGTCGCCGAGGAAGTCCATCCGCAGCTCCTGCCACGGCCCGGTGGCCGCCGGCCGGAACCGCACGTCCCCGACGCCCACCGGCTTCTCCAGCCCGTCGGCGATCATCTCCCGGTCCAGCCGCCACCGGGCGAGCACCCGCCCGTCGTGGGCGAACACCGCCGTGACGGCGAACGGGTCGTCCGCGTCGTACGTCAGGTGGGCGAGCACGGGACAGCGTTCCGTACCGCCCGCCTGGAGCTGTACGACGAGGGTCTTGTGCACGAAGGGAGTCACGCGAGGGCCTCCGGGACGATCGACGTAGGACCCTCTAGTACCCCTCCGGGGCACAAGATGCTCAGTCGTTCGGGTGATTGCCGTTACTTGACCTCAGTCGAGCGCGTCACGCAGTGCCGGCAGCAGTGTCTTCGCCGACCAGTCCAGGTACGCGGGCTGGGAGTCGCCGCCGATCTGCACCAGGGCGATCTCGGTGAACCCGGCCTCGGCGTACGGCCGTACGGCTTCCACGAAGTCGTCCGGGTCGTCGCCGCACGGGATCGACGCGGCCACGTCGTCGGGCGTCACGAACTGGGTCGCCGCCTCGAAGGAGTCCGGGTGCGGCAGTTCGGAGTTGACCTTCCAGCCGCTGCCGAACCAGCGGAACTGGGCGTGGGCGCGCTTGATCGCGGTGTCCCGGTCGGGGTCGTAGCAGACCGGCAGCTGGCCCACCCGCGGCTTGCCGGTGCCGCCGTGCCGGTCGAAGGCCTCCAGGAGTCCCGCCTTCGGCTCCGTGGCGATCACCAGGTCCGCGTGATGGCCCGCGAGCTTGCAGGACTGCTCGCCGGAGACGGCGATGCCGATCTGCGGCGGCTCCTCCGGCAGGTCCCACAGCCGGGCCGACTCCACGTCGAAGTGCCGGCCGTGGTGGGTGACGTGACCGCCGTCGAAGAGCGCGCGGATGATCTCCACGGCCTCCTCCAGCATCTCGTGCCGTACGTCGACCGGCGGCCAGCCACCGCCCACCACGTGTTCGTTCAGGTTCTCCCCGGAGCCGAGCCCCAGCCGGAACCGGCCCTCGGACAGCAGCTGCAGCGTCGCCGCCTTCTGCGCCACGATCGCCGGGTGGTAGCGGAAGCTCGGACACGTCACGTACGTCATCAGCGGAATGCGCGACGTGGCCTGGGCGGCGGCGCCCAGGACGCTCCACGCGTAGGGGGAGTGGCCCTGCGCGCGCAGCCATGGGAAGTAGTGGTCCGAGGTCACCGAGAAGTCGAAGCCGGCCTCCTCGGCGCGCACCAGGTGGTCGACGAGGTCACGCGGGCCGGCCTGCTCGGTCATCATCGTGTATCCGATTTGCACCATAGGCATCGGGTCCCCGGCCTGCCCGACCGAAAACGGCCCGTTCGTACGGTACGGCGTCAGTCCGCCGACGGCCGGAAGGTCCGCAGGAAGGTGCTCTGCGCCTCGCGGTTCACGGCGTCCTCCCAGTCGGCGGCCGGGGTGGTGAAGCGCAGGGAGAAGGCGCGCCGGTCGCCGATGAGGAAGCCGCGGCCGAAGGTGCGCTCGGCGTCGCCGCCGGTCCCGGAGACCCACTCCATGTCGGCCGCCTTGTAGCCCTGGTAGGTGGTCGCCCGGATCGCGCCGATCCGCCGGTAGCCCGCCTGCTTCTCCAGGTCCGGTTCCACGTCGTCGCGCCAGATGGCGACCGGGTCCGGCCCGACGCGTTCGCCTTCGCTGTAGGTGACCGCCAGGGTGGAGGAGTCGTCCCCCGTGCCGAAGGTGACGCGGTAGGCGTCGGACACGCGCGAGGTGCGCAGCCGCTTCCAGCCGTCGGGCAGCGCGACGGAGAAGCCCTCCGGCGCGGTGTACCGGTGGTAGCCGTCCGGCAGGGCGCCGGCGGTGGCCGACGGCGAGGGACGGGCCGAGGGGGTGGAGCTCGGCTTGGCGGTCGGGGTGGGCGTGGGGGAGGGGGTGGGGGGCTCGCTGCCGTCGGTGCGGTCGCTCGGGGCGGCCGTGGCGGACGGCCGGGGGGTGGTGGCGGAGGCGGCCTTGTCGGCGTCGGTGTCGGTACCGGGCAGATGGTTGGTCGCGGCGAGCACGGCGACCGCGACGGTGACCACGGCCAGCGCGGTCCCGGCGACCATGGTCCGCCTGCTCCACGCCCCGCCGGAGCGCAGGACGGCGTAGGCGCCCCGCAGCCGGGGGACGGAGGCGATCCGCAGCTCCGCGTCCGGGTCCTCGTTCAGGATCCGGGTGAGGGCCTCGCGCGCCACCGGCCGGGTCAGCCGTTCCCGGCAGTCCTTGCGCAGCAGTCCCTGCACGACCTGGGCCAGCGGACCGGCACGCAGCGGGGTGCGCAGGGGCAGCCGGTCCACGCCCTTCAGGGTGGCCTCGAACCGGCCGCGGTCCCGGAACGGCGGCCGGCCCTCCACCATCGTGTAGAGGATCGCGCCCAGCGCCCACAGGTCCGCCGCCGGGCCGATGCGCTCGTCGCGGGCCTGTTCGGGGGAGGCGTACGACGGTGCGGTCACCCGGGGTACGAGGGTCGCGCCGGCCAGCCCGAAGCCCGCGACGACGACCGGCCCCCGGTCGCGCACGAACACCTGGCCGGGGCTGAGCTCGCCGTGCGTGAAGCCCTCGTCGTGCGCGGCCTCCAGCACGTCGAGCACCTCCAGCCCGATCCGGGCCGCCCGCACATAGGAGAACGTCCCCTCCTGGGCGAGCAGTTCGCTCAAGGGCGTCCCGCCGATCACGTCGGTGACCGTCCACAGCGTGCCGGACTCCTCGACCGCGTCGATCACCGTCGGCACCCGGCCGGGGCGGAGCACGCTCATGACCTCCGAGGTGCGCAGGACGCGGGCGCAGGTGCGGCGCGCGGTTTCCTCGGCCGGGCCGGCCGGCAGCGCGATCTGGCTGACCAGCCGTGGGCGCTCCGCCTCCAGGTCCTCGGCATACCAGCAGACGCGATTCGTCTCGCGGCCGACGACCTCGAGGAGCCGGTACCTGCCCGCGACCGGCTCGTGTGCGGAGACGTGCGCCTTGACCATGGTCATCCCTCGCTGCAACCCCTGCCTCGTCTTTCCCAGAGGTACGCGGCGGTCGGCGGGGTGCGTTCAAAGGATCCGCAACTCCGAGGCGCTTCTTGCCTTTTATTCAAGCGAGGGACGGCGTCCGGGACTTGCGGAAAACGGTGGATGTACGGGCGTCGACCTGGGGGTAACCGACGGTAAACCACCGTCGCCGGCACGTCGTCAGCCCAGCCCGAACCGATCCGCCCACCCCAAGACGTCCTGGGGCGTGGCGTTGCCGCCGCACACCACCAGCCCGAGCCGGGCGCCGTCGCCGACCCGCTCCAGCACCCGCCGGGCGGCGGGAAGCAGACAGCCCGCGGCGGGTTCCGCCCACACCTTGGCGTGGTCGGCGAGGTCGAGGCAGCCCTGTACGGCCTCCCGGTCCGGGACCACGAGGACCTCCTCCACCAGGGCCGAGACATGGTCGTACGTCAGCCGGCACACGGACGGGGCGCTGAGCGTGGTCACGATCGACGACAGCGCGACCGGCACCGGCCCGCCCGCCGCCAGCGCCTCGGACATGGCCTCGGCACCCTCCGTCTCCACGCCCCAGACGCGGACGCCCGGGCGGCGGGCCCGCAGCGCCACCGCGACACCGGAGATCAGGCCTCCGCCGCCGATGCTGACGATCACGTCCGTGAGCTCGTCGGCGTCCTCGGCGAACTCCAGCCCCACGGTGCCCTGTCCGGCGATCACCACGGGGTCGTCGAAGGGATGGACGAGCGTGAGCCCTTCGTCCCGCAGCCGGGTCACCAGCTGGAACGCGCTGTCCATACCGTCGGTCAGGCGAACCGACGCGCCCGCCGCCTCCGCCGCCCGAAGGGAGCGCGCGGGCGCCGTACGCGGCATCACCACCGTCGCCTTCACATCCAGCGCCGCGGCCATCACCGCGAGGGCGACCCCGTGGTTGCCGCCGCTGACCGCCACCACGCCGGCCGCCCGCTCGGCCTCGCTCAGCGACAGCAGCTTCGCCGTCGCGCCGCGCGCCTTGAACGAGCCGGTGCGCTGCAGCAGTTCCAGCTTGGCGGTGACCGGGGCGCCGAGCAGCTCGGACAGGCCCGGGCTCGGCACGGTCGGGGTGCGCACGACATGCCCGGCGACGGCCCGCGCCGCGGCTTCGATCTCCGAGATCCCGATCAAGGCGGTCACCTCTCCGGCGCGGGAAGCGACGGACCGCACCGCTTCGTACCCTCACCCGGTGACCCGGTCAGGGGCAACCCGGTTTCACAGGTCGCGGCCCACCAGGTGCTCCAGCAGGCACCGCAGCTCCTCGGCGGCCCCGGCGGCCAGCGGCACACCGGTGAGCGCGGCCTCGGCCGCGGCCGTGTGCCGCCGGGCCTCGGCCAGCGCCGCGGCACGGCCGCCGAGCTCCTCGATCAGCCCGGCCGCCGCGTGGGGCTCCTCGGATTCCAGGAGCGCGGCGAGGCGCCGGGCGCCGGGCCCGGGGGAGGCGAGCGCGGCCAGTACCGGAAACGTCTTCTTCCGCTCCCGCAGATCACCGTGCACGGGCTTGCCGGTGACGGCCGGGTCTCCCCAGATGCCCAGCACGTCGTCGACCAGCTGGAAGGCGACTCCGAGCGCGCGCCCGGCCCGGTCGAGCGCCGTGACCGTCGGCCCGGGCGCGCCACCGAGCGCGGCCCCCAGCGCGGCGGCGCAGCCGAGCAGCGAGCCGGTCTTGTGCTCGGCCATCGCCCGGTACTCCTCGGGCGACACCCGCTCCGGCCCGGTCCACGGCCGGGCGGCGAACAGCAGGTCGTCCGCCTGTCCGCGCACCAGGTCGGCCAGCGCCGCCGACAGCAGCCGTACGGCGCCCGCGCCGCCGGGCGCGAGGGCCAGGGTCTCGACGGCCAGCGCGAACAGGGCGTCGCCCGCGAGCACCGCGGGCCCGGTGCCGTACGCCTTCCAGACGGTGGGGCGGCGGCGCCGGGTGGGGTCGCCGTCCATGATGTCGTCGTGCAGCAGGGAGAAGGCGTGCACCAGTTCCACCGCGACCGCCCCGGCGACCCCGGCCCGCGCGGGCGCGCCGGCCGCCTCCGCGCCGAGCACGGCCAGTGCCTGCCGTACGCCCTTGCCGCCGGTGGCGACCGCGGGCGCCCCGCCGACCTCGCACCAGCCGAAGGAGTACGCCGCCATCTCGCCCACCCACGGATGCAGCCGCCCCACCGCATCCGTGAGGGCGGGCCGCACCAACTCCCGGCAGCGGCCGAGTACTTCCGGGGCGGACGGCGGTGCCTGCACCGCGGCGTGGAGCGCGCTCACCGTACGACCTCCGCCTCGGCGCCGAACTCCTCCTGGGCGCGGGCCACCATCCGCCCGACGTGCCGCAGCCCGGCGCGCCGCACCGTGTGGGCCAGGTCCGCCAGTTCGGCCGCCGTGTCGGCCCGGTCGCGGCCGAGCCGGGCCAGCGACTTGGCCAGGCCCAGGCGCGCCAGCGCCTCGCCACGCGGTTCGCTCATCGCCCGGAACTCCTCGAGCGCCGTCCCGTACATCTCCCGCGCCTCGGCGTACTGCCCTGAGCGGTAAAGGACGTTGCCGCGCATCTTGTGGTTGTAGGCGAGCGCGCTGGAGAGGTTCATCGCGCGGCACGCCGTCTCCGCCTCCGTGAGCAGCTCCAGCGCCCGACCGGTGTCCCCGTCGCGCACCGAGACGATGTCGGCGAGGCCGCGCAGCGCCCAGGCGTGCCCGCGCCGGTCGCCCGCCCCGGCGGCTATCTCCGCAGCCTCCTCGAACATCGCGTACGCCGTGTCGTAGGAGCCGGTGTTGCGGTGCATCTGCGCGATGCCCTCCAGCGCCCACACCGTGTGCCGGGCCTCGCCGCGCTTACGGGCCTCGGCGAGCAGCTGCTCGTGCAGCCGGCCGACGGCCTCGTAGTCGCCCTGGATACGGCCCGTCTCCGCCAGCCCGGCCAGCGAGTAGCCCCGTACGACGATGTCGCCGCCCCGCTCGCCGAGTTCGGCCGCGAGCCCCAGCAGCCGCCAGGCCAGCGGGAACGCGCCGCGCTGCCGGGCGAGGGTGCCGCCGCTCCACAGCGCCCAGGCCATCGCCCCCGTGTCGCCGGCGTCCCGGGCGGCGCGGTAACTCGCCTTCCACGCCCGGTCGGCGTCCCGCACCTGACCGAGCCGGCGGTGCGCCTCGGCGACCGCGAGCCCGCAGCGGGCCGCCTCGTCCCGCCGTCCGGCGCGCTCGGCCGCACGCAGCTGCTCGGTGCCCTCGGCCAGCACGTCCACCAGCGAGGAGTTCACGGACAGGGTGGTGAGGGCGCCCTGGTATTCCGGGGCGAATGCCTTGCCGTACATGACTGCCTTTCTATACACGAAGTGTATACATGTTGTGTATAGTGCGTCGAAAATCCGCCCTGGCCCGAGGGGCCAGGGCTGCTCTCGGTCTGTTGTCGATCAAGACGTCGGTACGGCCGACGGGGTTGCCTGTGCGGCGCAGGTCACGTCCGCCAGGCGTCAGTGCTGCTCCGCCTTCTGCGGCGTCACCTCGCTCGGGCGCACCACGACGTACCCCTCGCCCTGGAGCATCAGCTGCACGGCCTCCCCGGAACCGCCGCGCAGCATCGAGCCGATGGACTGCGAGCGGTGCAGCGAGGTCTGCAGATGGGCGGTCCAGCCCACCACCGCGTCCGTGTCGACGTACACCGGCTGCTGCGCCGAGACCGGTATGACCAGCGGGTTGCCCTCGCACATCAGCCCGAGCCGGCCCTGTCCGGTGAAGACGCTGTTGAACAGGCCGCCCCCGGCGATGCCCGAGCCCTTGACCGTCTTGATCTCGTACGCCAGCGAGGCGTCGAAACACAGCACGTTGCGGCCGTTGACCGTGAACTGGTCGCCGTGCTCGACGTCGACGATGAAACAGTTCTGCGCCTCGTGCGCGAACCACGCCTCGCCCTGCCCGCGCACCGCCATGAGGGGCAGGCCCTCGCCCGTGAACGCGCGCTTGAGCATGCCGCCCACGCCCTGCCCCTTGCGCTCGAACTGCAGGTTGCCGCGGTAGGCGACCATCGCGCCCTGGCGGGCGTACATCTCGCCGCTCACCGTGTACCTGAGGCACTTGGCGTTCTCGACGGACATTCCCGGCTCCACGGCCGGCTGCACCACGTGCTGACTGGAAAAGAGATCACCCTTCATGCGCGCATGGTGGCCCGGACGCGGTCATTCCGCCAAGATCGCGGGGCGGGTTCCTTCCGTCGCTTCCTGCTCGGCCTCGGCCGGCTTGCCGCAGAACGCCGAATCCAGGGCGCCCGCCAGCGTGCTGAGCACTTCGGAGTTGTTGGAGGCGTTGGCGACCGCGGCGAGGGTGCGCCGGCCGTCCTCGGAGGCGAAGGCGTAGGTGTAGTAGCCCTGTACGGCGCCCGTGTGGCCGTACACCGACACCCCGCAGGCCAGGGTGCGGCGGCGCAGCCCGAGCCCGTACGCCGTCGTGCTGGTGACCGGCGTCCACCGCTCCATCTCCGCCAGCCCCGCGGCCGAGGTCAGCTTCCCGCCCAGCAGCGCCGAGTAGAAGGTGTTCAGGTCGTGCAGGCTGGAGATGATGGCGCCCGCGCTCTGCGCCCACGACACCGTCTGCTCGGTGGCGTCGACCAGCGCGGCGCCCGCCGTGTCGGGGGTGAGGTAGCCCCGGGTGTACCGGCCCGGGATCCTCGTGCCTGGATGGACGTAGAGGGTGTCGCGCAGATCCAGCGGCTTGAAGATCCTGTCCTCGTACTCCGTCCGTACGGAGTGCCCGGTCAGCTTCTCGATGAGCAGCCCGGCGACCACGAAGTTGGTGTTGGAGTACGCGTAGGCGGCGCCGGGCGCGTTGGTGCGCGGCTTTTCGAGCGAGAGCTCGACCAGTTGGCGGTAGGTGAAGACCTTGTCGCGCACCGCCTCGAAGCCGGACACGCTTTGGGCGAACATGTCCTCGGAGTAGTCGTGGAGGCCGCTGCGATGGCTCAGCAGGTGCCGCACCGTGATCCGGTCGTCCGGCAGCAGACCGGGGAGGTAGCGGTTGACGGGTGCGTCCAGGGTCAGTTTGTGCTCGTCGGCCAGTTGCAGCAGGACGACGGCCGAGAAGGTCTTGGTGACGCTGCCGACGCGGAAGCGGTCGACGGTGTCGACGGCTCGCCGGGTGTTCCGGTCGGCGATGCCCCGCACCGCCCGGTACGCGGTGCCGTGGTCGTCGATCAGGGCCATGGCGCCGGGCGCGCCGTGGGCGACCGCCGAGCGCAGCACCGCGCGCAGCCCCGCGGCGTCGGGTGCCGGGAGCGGGGCCGGCGTGCGCGTAGCCGCCGTGTGGGGCGCGGCCTGCGCCGGGACCGCGAGGAGCGACAGCGTGGCCGCCCCGAGGACCAGACCTTTGCCCACCGTTGCGAAGACCATCCGGGCGGACTCCCCTCCGCACCTCGCGGTGCGATATCAATCACATCTCGGCGACGGAACCTACCTGCGGCTCGTCACATCACCACAGGTGACACACAGTTGGTCATGCGCTGATCACCCTGCGGTGGGCATTCGTAAAGGATTGTCATAGAAAACTGCGAAATGGATCATTCCGGCTTTACGCGGACATGACTCATCCGTAAGGGTTCCGCTCGGGGCCCGACCAGCCCCTGTGGCGCGGGGCCAACCCCGCCATGCCTCAAGGCGGTTGGTGACCCCGACTGCCTTCGAACGAAGGAACCCCACATAGTGCGTAGACCGCACATACGCAGCGTGGCCGTCGCCGTCGCGGTGGCTACGGCTGCCACGGGTCTGGCCGGAACGGCCTTCGCGAGCCCGTCCACGGGGGCGGAGCAGGGTGTGTCGTCGTCCGCCACGACCGCCGCCTCGGTCGTGGCGGCGGCACGGACCGCCGCCTTCGCCCACACTTCGGCGACGGGCGTCTCGCAGGGCGACGAACTCCACGCCCAGGACGTGCTGATCGACCCCGAGGGGGCGCGGCACGTCCGGTTCGTCCGGACCCACAATGGAATGCCGGTCCTGGGTGGCGACCTCGTCGTCCACCTCTCCCGGCAGCTGGCCTACACCGGTGTCACCCGGGCGGCCGACCACTCGGTGAAGCCGGCCGCCGCCTCGAAGGCCAAGCTGACCGCCCAGCAGGCGGAGCAGAAGGCCGCCGCGGCCGCCAAGGGCGAGGCGGGCACCGCCGAACTCGTGGTGGACGCCCGGGACGGTGCCTCGGCCCTGGCCTACCAGGTGACGGTCACCGACAGCGGCGCCTCGCGGACGGTCGTCGTCGACGCCGTCACCGGCAAGGTGCGCAGCAACACGCCCGACAGCGACGAGTTCCTGTCGCCGAAGCTGCTCGACACCCTGCGCGAGCGGGGCGAGACGCTCGACCCGGCGACCGGCGTCGGCTCGGACTCCGCCGGCCTCCTCGGCTCCGGCGTGTCCGGCGCCACGCGCTACCCGGCGACCGCCCACGGCACCGGCAAGACCCTCTTCCTGGGCAATGTCGGCCTGACCACGACGGCGACCTCGCGCGGCCACTACCAGCTGAAGGACCCCAGCCGGTACGGCACCGAGACGCGGGACGCCAAGGGCAAGTACACGGAGAACTTCGGGGCGGGCACGAAGTTCACCAACACCACCAACGTCTGGGGCAACGGCAAGACCACCAGCCGCTCCAGCGCCGCCGCCGACGCGCAGTACGGCGTCACCAAGACCCTGGACTTCTACAAGAAGACCTTCGGTCGCAAGGGCATCGCGAACAACAGCAAGGCCGCCAAGGCCATGGTCCACTGGGGCAGCAAGGTCGCCAACGCCTTCTGGGACCCGACCTGCGGCTGCATGCTGTACGGCGACGGCGACGGCCAGATGTTCAAGAAGCCGCTCGTCGTGCTCGACGTCACCGGCCACGAGCTCACGCACGGCGTGGTGGACGCGACCGCGAAGCTCGAACCGACCTTCGTGGACGCGGACGGCAACCAGTACGGCGAGCCCGGTTCGCTGAACGAGTCGCTGGCCGACATCTTCGGCTCCAACGTCGAGTTCTTCACCAAGAACACGAAGGACACGCCGGACTACCTGATCGGCGAGAAGCTGGGCCTGCAGCAGAAGTTCCTGCGCCGCCTGGACAAGCCGTCGCTCGACAAGCTCGAGGGCACGATCGACTACTGGTCGACGGACACCTACTACACCGAGGTGCACGCCGGTTCCGGTGTCTCCTCGCACGCCTACTACCTCCTCGCGGAGGGCAGCGGCAAGAAGACGATCGGCGGCGTCAAGTACGACTCGCCGACCTTCAACGGCGCCACGGTCAAGGGCATCGGCCGCACCAAGGCCACCGCCATCTTCTACCGTGCGCTGACCCGCTACATGGTCTCCACGACCGACTTCCACGACGCGCGCGTCGCGACGCTGAAGGCGGCCAAGGACCTGTACGGCGCGAGCAGCACCGAGTACAAGACGGTGGACAAGGCGTGGGCCGCGGTCAACGTCACCGCCGCCAACACCCCGGCCGCCGGTCACTGACGGCGGACGGAACACGGTAGATCCGAGTGCCCCGCGCCCCGGCGCGGGGCACTCGCGTGTCCGCCCCTCCCAACGGCCTTTCCCGCACCTCTGTTTCTTTTATTGACAGCAGAAAATAATGGCCCTAGGTTCCCGGCCATGCGCTCGACCTCCCGCACCGAGACGTTCCCCGCGCACACCCCGGCCGCCTCGCAGGTCTTCACCACGCTGCTGTCCCACGGTCCCCTCACCCGGCTGGAGGCGGCCCGGCGGGCCGGTCTGTCACCGGCCGCCGTCACCAAGGCGGTCCGCCCCCTGCTGGAGGCCGGATACCTGGTGGAGGACGCCGACGAGGAGGCCCGCCCCGCCCTCGGGCGGCCCGCGAACCTGGTCCGGGTCGACGGGGGACGGGCGCTGTTCATCGGCGTCAAGGTGACCGGCGACGAGGCCATCGGCGTGCTGACCGACCTGTGCTGCCGGATCCGCCTCGCCCGGCGCGTCCCGCTGCCGGACCGGGCGACCGGGGCCGTGCTGGCCTCGGTCGCGGAGCTGACGCACCGACTGCGCGCCGAGGCCGACGACTTCGCCGTCCCCGTGCTGGGCGTCGGCATCGCCGTCTCCGGGGACGTCGACCGCGCCGAGGGAGTGGTGCGCTACTCGCCCTTCCTGGAGTGGCGGGACGTACCACTGGCCGAACTCGCCGCCATGACCTGCGGGTTGCCCGTCACCGTCGACAACGACGTGCGCGCCCTGACCGTCGCCGAGCAGTGGTTCGGGGCCGGCGCGGGGCTGTCGGACTTCGCCGTGGTGACCGTGGGCGCGGGCATCGGCTGCGGTCTCGTGGTGCACGGGCAGGTGGTCGCCGGCGCCCACGGAGTGGCGGGCGAGATCGGGCATGTGGCCATCGACCCGGCCGGCCCGCCCTGCCACTGCGGCAACCGCGGGTGCGTGGAGGCGATCGCGGGCGAGGCGGCGATCGTGGCCCGCGTCCGCGAGGTGACGGGCCGTCATGTGGCTGATGCGGCCGAGGCGGTGTCCCTCGCCCACAGGGACGTCGCCGGTGTGCGCGAGGTGTACGCGAGGGCGGGGGAGGCCATCGGCCGCGGGATCGCGACCGTGGCCAACCTGCTCGGCCCCGAGCGCGTGATCATCTCCGGTGAGGGGCTGGCCGCCCACGACCTGTTCGCCGAGCACATCCGTGACGCGTTCACCGCGGCGGCCTTCGGCTCCGCCGCGCAGTGCGACGTACAGACCCGCCCGCTCCCCTTCGAGGAGTGGGCGCGCGGGGCCGCCGCCGCCGCGATCCAGTCCTTCATCACCTCCGACAACCCACGACCGAGCCGCTGAACCGACATCCCCTGGAGGTACGACCCATGCGGTCATCCTCGTACTCCGTCATGCCCGCACGCACCCTGAGAGCCGCGGTGGTCCTGGCCCTCGCCGCCGGAGCCGTCACCGCGGCCCCCGCGGCCCACGCCGAGACCACCGCGGTCGCCCCCGCCGCCAAGCCCTACATGGGCTGGTCGAGTTGGAGCATGCAGTCGTCCAAGTACCCCGGCCTCAATCCGGACGGCGACTACAGCTATCTGACCGAGGCGAACGTCCTCAAGCAGACCGACGCCCTGGCCGCCAAGCTGAAGAAGTACGGCTACGAGTACGTCAACATCGACGCCGGCTGGTGGCGCGACACCGCCTGGCAGCCCGCATACGACCAGTACGGACGCCAGAAGGCCGACCCGGCCCGCTTCCCCAGCGGTATGAAGGCCGTCGCCGGCCGCATCCACGCCAAGGGCCTCAAGGCCGGCATCTACCTGCCCGCCGGCCTGGAGAAGGAGGCGTACGGCGACGGCAGGACGCCGATCTGGAACGCCGAGGGCTGCACCACCGCCGACATCGTCTACGGCGACCTGCGCACCACCAACGGCTGGGACAGCTCGTACAAGCTCGACTTCTCGCGTCCCTGCACACAGAAGTACATAGATTCGCAGGCGCGGTTGATCGCGGGCTGGGGGTACGACTTCCTCAAGCTCGACGGTGTCGGACCCGGATCCGGCAAGAGCGGCGACCAGTACGACAACGTTGCCGACGTCGCCGCCTGGAACAAGGCCATCGCCGCCACCGGCCGCCCGATCCACCTCGAACTGTCCTGGTCCCTGGACATCGGGCACGCCGCCGACTGGAAGAAGTACGCGCAGGGCTGGCGTATCGACACCGACGTCGAGTGCTACTGCAACACCCTCGTCAGCTGGGAGAACTCCGTCGACGACCGCTTCGACGACGCCCCCGGCTGGACCCGGCACGCCGGGCCCGGAGGCTGGAACGACCTCGACTCCCTCGACGTCGGCAACGGCCGGATGGACGGCCTGACCCAGGCCGAACGGCAGAGCTACGCCACCCTGTGGGCCATCGCCAAGTCCCCGCTCTACACCGGCGACGACCTCACCCGCCTCGACGACCACGGCCTGAAGCTCCTGACCAACCGCGAGGTCATCGCCGTCGACCAGGCCGACGCGCCACCCGCCCGACCGGTCACCCCCGCCGACCCCCAGCAGGTGTGGGCGGCGAAGAACCCCGACGGCACCTACACCGTCGCCCTGTTCAACCTCGCCGACGCCCCCGCCGCCGTCACCGCCGACTTCTCCGCCCTCGGCTTCACCGGCAAGGCGGCCGTACGGGACCTGTGGAACCACGAGAACCTCGGCACCCGTCGGGGCAGGATCACCGAGGCCCTGCCCGCGCACGGCTCCCGCCTGTTCACCGTGACCCCGCACGGCGGCGCCCTCACCGCGACCGCCTACGAGGCCGAGTCCGCCGCGGGCACCCTCGGCGGCAACGCCTCCGTCGCCGACTGCTCGGCCTGCTCCGGCGGCAAGAAGGTCGGCAACCTCTACGCGGGCGGCAAGCTCCGCGTCAACGACATCGTGGTCGGCAAGTCCGGCACCTACCTGGTGCGGGTCGCCTACGTCAGCGGCGACGCCCGGTCCGTCGACGTCTCCGCCAACTCCTCGGCAGCCACCCGCCACAGGTTCCCGTCCACCGGCGACTGGGGGACCGTGGAGACGGTGAGCGTGCCGGTGACGCTGAAGGCGGGCGCCAATACGCTCACCTTCGACAGCACCGGCCCCGGCTACGCGCCCGACATCGACCGCATCGACGTCCCCAAGTCACCGCGCTGAAGGATTCGGAGCCCGCCATGGACAACCGCCCCAGCAGACGCGGCTTCCTCGCCCTCGCCGCCGCGACCGGAGCCCTCACCGGGCTGCCCGCCTTCACCGCCACGGCCGCACCCCGGCGGCCCGCCGAAGCCCCGGCGGCGGAAGGACGTCCCCGCCACCGGCTGTGGTGGCAGGCACCCGCCGACGAGCACTCGATGATCCGCCAGGGCCTGCCCGTCGGCAACGGCCGCCTCGGCGCCCTCGCGAGCAACGACCCCGGCCGCGAACTCCTCCTGATCACCGACGCCACGATGTGGACCGGCGGCCTCGACGACACCCTCGACGCCGACGGCCAGTTCCGCTACGGCCGCGACGACTTCGGCTCCTTCACCCTGCTCGCCCGCCTCACCCTCGACCTCCCCGACCACGACCTGTCCGCCGTCTCCGGCTACCGCCGCACCCTCGACCTCGACCAGGGCCTCGTGACCACGACGTACGTCCGCTCCTCGGTGACCTACCGGCGGCAGCTGTTCGCCAGCCGACCCGACGACGTGATCGTCCTGCACCTCACCCAGAGCGGCGGCGGACACCACACCGGCACCGTGACCCTGGAGGGGACACACGGCGAAGAGCCCACGAGTGCCGAGTCGTTCGCAGGATCCTTCCCGAACGGCCTGCGGTACGGGGCCGCCGTCACCGTCCACGGCAAGGGCGGCAGCGTCCGGGTGAGCGGCACGCACATCGCCTTCTCCGGGTGCACGGAGCTGACCGTGGTGGTGAGCGGCGGCACCGACTACGCGCCCGACGCGGCCACGCACTACCGCAACCCGGACCTCGACCCGCGGGCCCTGGCCCGCACCAAGGTCCGCACCGCCGCCCGCCACCCGACGGACACGCTGTTGCGCACCCATGTCGCCGACCACCGGGAGCTGTTCGGGAGCTTCGACGTCTCCCTCGGCACCTCCTCCGCGACCCAGCGCTCCCTGGACACCTGGGAGCGGATCCGGGCCCGCGCCCGGGACGGCGAGCCCGACCCCGAACTGGAGGCGGCCTACCTGCAGTTCGGCCGCTACCTGATGATCTCCGGCTCCCGGGGCAGTCTCCCGCTGGGCTTGCAGGGGCTGTGGCTCGACGGCAACGACCCGGACTGGATGGGCGACTACCACACCGACATCAACGTCCAGATGAACTACTGGATGGCCGACCGGGCGGGCCTGTCCGACTGCTTCGACGCGCTGACCGACTACTGTCTCGCCCAGCTCCCGTCCTGGACGGCGCTCACCCGGGACCACTTCGACGACCGGCGCAACCGCTACCGCAACTCCAGCGGCAAGAACGCCGGCTGGACCGTCGCCGTCTCCACCAACATCCACGGCGGCCTCGGCTGGTGGTGGCACCCGGCGGGCAACGCCTGGCTGTGCAACACCCTGTGGGAGCACTACGAGTTCACCCGCTCACGCACCCACCTGGAGCGGATCTACCCGCTTCTGAAGGGCGCCTGCGAGTTCTGGGAGGCGCGGCTGATCCCCGCCACCGAGCCCGGCACGACACGGCGGGTCCTCGTCGCCGACAGCGACTGGTCGCCCGAACACGGGCCCCTCGACGCCAAGGGCATCACCTACGCCCAGGAGCTGGTGTGGGCGCTGTTCGGCAACTACCGCACCGCGGCGGCCGAGTTGCGCAAGGATGCCGGATACGCCGACACCATCGGCGGGCTGCGCGAACGCCTCTACCTGCCCCAGGTGAGTCCGAAGACGGGCTGGCTGGAGGAGTGGATGTCCCCCGACAACCTCGGCGAGACCACCCACCGGCACCTGTCCCCGCTCGTCGGCCTCTTCCCCGGCGACCGCATCCGCCCCGACGGCTCCACCCCCGCCGGCCTCGTCGCCGGTGCCACCGCCCTGCTCACCGCCCGCGGCATGGAGAGCTTCGGCTGGGCCAACGCCTGGCGCGCCCTGTGCTGGGCCCGGCTGAAGAACTCCGAGAAGGCCTACCAGCTGGTCGTCAACAACCTCCGCCCGTCGGTCGACGGCGGCAACGGTACGGCCCCCAACCTTTTCGACATCTACCAGGTCGAACAGGGCCGGGGCATCTTCCAGATCGACGCCAACCTCGGTACACCCGCCGCGATGACCGAGATGCTGCTCTACTCCCGCCCCGGCCACCTGGAACTCCTGCCCGCCCTGCCGGACGCCTGGGCCGCCTCCGGCTCGCTCACCGGGGCGGGGGCGCGCGGCGGCTTCGTCGTCGACCTGCGATGGAAGGACGGGAAGCCGACCGAGGCACGGATCCGCAGCGTGGGCGGCAGTCGGACGAAGGTGGCCCACGGCCGTACGTCCCGGACCGTGACCCTGCGGCCCGGAGAGTCCGTCACGCTGAAGGACTTCGCCCGGTGACCGGCCGCCTCGCACGGGCCCGCCGCCTCGCCGTCGTCCTGCTGACCGCCTTCGCCTGCCAGTCGGCGCCCGCCCAGGCTCCCGCCCAGGCAGCCGGCACCCGGCCCGGCGTGGTCACCTGGGCGGCGAGCGCCGACCGCCTCGGTGAGGGCGCCGCCGACCGTTCGTACCGGCTGGTCGTGCACACCAGCGCCGCCGGGAGCGGCCTGAGCGTCCGGCTCTCCAACGCCTTCGGCGACCGCCCGCTGACCCTGGACAGCGTGTACGCGGGCGTCCGGGACCAGGGCGCCGCGCTCCGGCGGGGCAGCAACCGGCGCCTCACCTTCGGCGGCGCCCGCACGGTCACCGTGCCGGCCGGTGAGACCGTCTGGAGCGACCCGCTGACCGCCGCCGTGCCCGCCGCGACCGACCTGGTGGTGAGCCTGCACAGCCCGGACGCGGCGGGCCCGGCCACCGGACACGGGATGGCCATGCGGACGTCGTACGTCACCCAGGGCGACGCGACCGGTGAGGAGAGCGCCGCCCACTGGACCGGCACCACCGGCTCCTGGTTCTACCTCGACGCCGTCTCCGTCCGGCCCGCCGCCGCGGCCACCGGCGCCGTCGTAGCCCTCGGCGACTCCATCACCGACGGCTGGCAGTCCACCAGCGACCTCGACCGCCGCTGGCCCGACTACCTCGCCCGGCGGCTGCACACGGCCGGTGGCGCGCTCCGGGGCGTGGCCAACGAGGGGATCTCCGGCAACAGGGTGCTGGCGGACGGTGCCGGGCAGAGCGCCCGCAACCGGCTGGAGCGTGATGTGCTGTCCCTGCCGGGCGTGCGCACCGTGTTCCTCTTCGAGGGCGTCAACGACATCAAGGCGCACAGCGGCGTCACCGCCCAGGACCTGATCGCGGGCTACCGCGAGATCGCCGACCGGGCGCACGCCGCGGGCAAGTGCGTCGTCGGGGCGACCGTCGGCCCGTTCAAGGGCTGGTCCGAATGGGATGCGGCGGCGGAGGCCGTACGGCGGGAGGTGAACACGTACCTCAGGGGCAGCGGGGAGTTCGACGCGGTCACCGACTTCGACCGCGTGCTGCGCAGCCCCTACGACCCCGAGCGCCTGCTGCCGTTCCTCGACGGCGGCGACCATCTGCACCCTAACGACAAGGGCATGCAGGCGATGGCCGACGCCGTCGACCTGAGCACCCTCGACTGCCGCGGCTAGCGCAACGTCTGCGCCCAATCGGCCGGGACCCGCCCCGCGGGCCCCGGTGCGGGCTGGTCCGCCGGGTGGCTGACCGGCGGGGCGAGCTCGGGGCCGGACTCGTACACCTCCTCGGTGTCGTAGTTCCAGAACCAGCCCTCGCCCGGCTCGAAGCTGCGGATCACCGGGTGGCCGGTCTCCCGGTAGTGGGCGGTGGCGTGCTGGGAGGGGGAGTCGTCGCAGCAGCCGATGTGCCCGCAACTCGCGCAGCGCCGCAGGTGGAACCACCACCCGCCGGCCGCGTCGCACTCCACGCAGCCGGTGCCGCTCGGCGGGACGCTCGGGTCGATCGCGGTCTCGCCGCTCATGGGGTCTCCTCGGGTGTCTCGGCGGTCAGGGGGAGCAGGACCTGGAAGCGGGTGTCGCCCGGCACCGACTCCACCCGGAGGGTGCCGTGGTGCTTGTTGACGACGATCCGCCAGGAGATGTCCAGGCCCAGACCGGTGCCCTCGCCCACCGGCTTGGTGGTGAAGAACGGATCGAAGATGCGGTCGCGGATCTCCGGCGCGACCCCGGGGCCGGTGTCCCGGAACTCGACCAGCACCCGCTCGTGGTCCAGCGCGGTCCGCACGGTCAGCGTGCCGTCGCCGCCCGCGCTCCGGATGGCGGAGACCGCGTTGTCGATCAGGTTGGTCCACACCTGGTTGAGCTCCGCCGGGTAGGCGGGGATCTCGGGGAGCGTACGGTCGTACTCCTTGACGACGCCGATGCGCGGGCCGATCTTGCCCGAGAGCATCAGCAGGGTGCTGTCGAGGAGTTCGTGGACGTCCACGACCCGGTAGGGCGCGCGGTCCAGCTGCGAGTACTGCTTGGCGGCGTCGACCAGGTGCGAGATACGGTTGGTGGAGTCGTCGATCTCGTTCATCAACAGCTCGGTCTCGACCGTGTAGTTGAGCCAGCCGACGGCCCCGGGCAGGATCTCCTCGCCCACGGCCGCCGCGACCTGCTCCAGCCAGTCGATGTCGAGCCCGGCCTGCACGAAGGTGGGCGCGAGCTGCCAGCCGTAGTCGATGCCGTGGTCCTCCAGCCAGTCGGAGAGCGCGTCCTCCCGGTCCGAGGCCTCCAGCGGACTCAGCACGGGTGCCTTGGCGACACGTTCCGCGGTGCGCTCCTGGATCTCGATGAGGTCCGCCAACGCCTCCCGGGAGAAGGGGCCTTCGGCGATGACGGCGAGCTTGTGCCGCATCTTGGCCACGCGCTCGCGCAGCGTCGCCGTGGCCCGGACGGCCGCCGCCGCGGGGTTGTTGAGCTCATGGGTGAGTCCGGCGGACAACGAGCCGAGCGCCAGCAGCCGTTCGCGCTGGCCTATCGCGGCCTGCGTGCTCTTGGTGCCGAAGAACAGCCCCTCCAGCAGGTGCACGGCCATCGGGAACCATTCGCTCATGATGTCGGCGAAGGTGTCGGCGGGCAGCACGAAGAACCGCGTCGGCTGCGTCACCCGCATCGAGTTGTTGTACACCTGCCGCACCCGGTCCCCGAGATAGGACTGCATGGCGCCCGAGTACACCCCGCGCTGCGAGGTCCGGATGACCTCCACGTCGTCGCCGCCGACCCGGCGGGAGAGCACCACCGTGCCCTCGATCATCACGTAGAAGCAGGTGGCCGGGTCGCCCTCGGTGTACACCGGGCCGGGCTGGAACAGCTCGACCCGTCCCGCCTCGCACAGCCGCCCGAGCTGTTCGGGGGTGAGTTTCTCGAACAGGAACAGCGAGGCGATCTCGCGCGGGCTGCACGGCATCGGCTGCCCGCTCACGACTGCTCCAGGTACCGGTGTACGAGCATCACGGCCATGGCTCCCTCTCCGACGGCGGACGCGACCCGCTTGGCGGACTCGGCGCGGGCGTCACCCGCCACGAACACGCCGGGCACGCTGGTCTCCAGGTGGTACGGCGGCCGGTCCAGCTCCCAGCCCGCCGGCGGACGCCCGTCGGGCGTCAGGTCGGGCCCGGCGAGGATGAACCCGCGCTCGTCGCGCAGCACGGTGCCGTCCAGCCAGTCGGTGAGCGGGGCCGCGCCGATGAACACGAACATCCACTGCGCGTCGACCTGTTCGGTCTCCCCGGTCTCGGAGTGCCGCAGCGTCAGCCGCTCCAGGTGCTCGGTGCCGTGGGCGGCGTCGACCACCGTGTGGCAGCGCACCGAGATGTTGGGTGCCTCGATGATCTGCTGGATCAGGTAGTAGGACATCGACGCCGTCAGGTCGGGTCCGCGTACCAGCAGTGTCACCGACTTGGCGTGCCGGGACAGGTACATGGCCGCCTGGCCCGCCGAGTTGGCGCCGCCGACGATGTACACGTCCTGCCCCAGGCAGGAGGCCGCCTCCGTCAGCGCCGACCCGTAGTACACCCCGCAGCCGTTCAGGTCGTCGCAGCCCTCGGCCGTCAGCTGCCGGTACTGCACGCCGGTCGCCAGGATCACGCTGTGCGCGGCGACCGCGGAGCCGTCGGTGAACCGTACGACGCGCGCGGCCCCGTTGACCTCCAGGCCCGTCACCTCGCGCGCGGTGAGGATCTCCGCGCCGAACCTGGCGGCCTGCCGCCGGGCCCGGCCGGTGAGCTGGGAGCCGGAGACGCCGTCGGGGAAGCCCAGGTAGTTCTCGATCCGTGAGCTCTGCCCGGCCTGCCCGCCGGTCGCCGACCGCTCCACCAGCACGGTCCTGAGCCCCTCCGAGGCCCCGTACACGGCCGCGCCCAGCCCCGCCGGGCCGCCGCCGATGACCACCAGGTCGTAGAAGTCGGCCGTCGGCGTCGTCGCCAGGCCCACCCGAGCGGCCAGCTCCGGTACCTCGGGCTCGATCAGGGGCGTGCCGTCCGGCGTGATCACCAGCGGCAGCCGCTGTCCGTCCTGCCCGGCCGCCGCCAGCAGCCGCCCGCCCTCGGGCTCGTCGACGGAGTACCACCGGTAGGGCACCTGGTTGCGGGCCAGGAACTCCCGCACCTCCGAAGACCGCGCCGACCACCGGTGCCCGACGACCTTGGTGCTCGGCACCGGCCGGTGGTCGCTGGTCCGCCACGCCTCCAGCAGGTCGTCCAGCACCGGGTAGAGCTTCTCCTCCGGCGGGTCCCACGGCTTGAGGAGGTAGTGGTCGAGGTCGACGACGTTGATCGCGTCGATCGCCGCGTTGGTGTCCGCGTACGCGGTCAGCAGCACCCGCCGCGCCCCCGGATACACGTCCAGTGCCTGTTCCAGGAACTCGATGCCGTTCATCTGCGGCATCCGGTAGTCGGCCAGGATCACCGCCACCAGGTCGCCGCGCAGCTTCAGCTCGCGCAGCGCCTCCAGCGCCGACTCACCGGACTCCGCGCGCACGATCCGGTACGACTCGCCGTAGCGCCGCCTGAGGTCCCGGGCGACGGCGCGGGAGACCCCCGGGTCGTCGTCCACGGTCAGGATGACGGTCCGCGCTGCGTCGGCGGCCTGTGCCATACGTCTCCCACCCCGTTGTCACCGCACTGGTTCCCGCCCATCGTATGTTCGATCCCGCCGCCGCGCTCCGGGACGCAGGACGCGGTGCGCTCCCGGTACAGGGCGGGGCACCCAGGGGCAACGCTCAGCCGTGGCGAGGGCCCAGCACACAGAACTCGTTGCCCTCCGGATCCGCCAGCACCACCCACGGCTCCTCGCCGCTCTGCCCCACGTCCGCGTGCCGCGCCCCCAGCGCGAGGAGGCGGGCGACCTCGGCCTGCTGGTCGTCGGGGCGGAAGTCGAGGTGCAGCCGGTTCTTGAGGGTCTTGCGCTCGGGCACCACCCCGAACAGCAGACCCGGGAGCCGGTCCGGGGCGGGCCGGATCTCGTACTCCTCGGGGGTGTCGGTCACCACCACCCAGCCCAGCGCCTCGGCCCACCAGCGCCCCAGGGCCACCGGATCGGCCGCGTCCACGATCAACTGCTCCCACTCCAAAGCCATGCGGGCAGGGTAGTGAAGACTGGCCCGCACAAAGAGCGATTTACGAGGAGGCCCGGACATGACACGCCCGATCACGGCAGGGTTCGACGGTACGGAGGAGAGCGCCGCCGCACTGGCCTGGGCCGGACGGGAGGCCGTACGCCGGGGTCTGCCGCTGCGAGTGGTGCACGCCTGGCGGTACGAGACGGTGGAGGGGGCCGACCGGGAGACGCAGCACGGGTGGGTGACCGAGGCGGTGACTCAGGCGGTGCGCGAAGTCGCCGGGCGGCATCCGGAGCTGACGGTGACCACCGACGTCGTCGAGGGCGGCACGGTGGAGTCGCTGGTCGCCGCCGCGGCCGACGCGGAGCTGCTGGTGCTCGGCTCGCGCGGGCACGGCGCCGTCGTCGGGTTCCTGCTGGGCTCGGTCGGACAGCAGGTGATCGCCGAGGCCACGCGGCCCGTGGTGCTGGTGCGCGCCGAGGACCGGCCGACCGGCGAGGCGGCCGGCCGGGAGGTCGTCGTGGGCCAGGACGGCGGCCCGGAGGACAGCGCCGCCGCCCTGCGGTTCGCCTTCGAGACGGCGGCGGCCCGCGGCGCGACCGTCCGGGCCGTACGGGCCTGGAACCTGCCGCCCGTCTTCGCCTACAGCCCCGGCTCGCTCAAGCTCCTCGACGACGCCGGGGGCCTGGAGCCGTACGAGAAGAAGGCGCTGGCCGAGGCGCTGAAGCCGTGGCGGGAGCGGTTCCCGGAGGTGCCCGTGGCGGAGCATGTGGAGCTGGGCAGCGCGGGGCAGGTGCTGCTGTCGGTGGCCGGGCGGGCGCAGCTGATGGTCGTCGGGCGCCGTGCGCACCTGACCGCGGTCGGCGCCCGGATCGGCTCGGTGGCGCACGGGGTGCTGCACCACGCGGAGTGCCCGGTGGCCGTGGTCCCGCACGACTGACCGGTCACTCCGGCGTGGTCGGCTCCAGCGTCTCGCGGGCCTTGGGCAGGACGTTGCCGATGTAGTCCTCGACCGCCGTGTCCAGGCCTATGTCGTGCTGCGCCTGCTCGGACAGGTACCAGCGGTGCTCCAGCAGCTCGTGGTAGATCTCCGCCGGGTCCATGGCGCCGCGCAGCTCGCGCGGCACCGCCCGGACGGTGGGCCGGAACACGTCCCGCACCCAGCGGTGCGCCAGCACCTCGGGGCGCGCCGCGAGGGGGTCGCCCGGCGCGTAGTCGTCCTGGGTCGCCATCCAGCTCTCCAGGTCGTTCAGCAGCCGCCGGGCCTGGTTCTCCTCGGTGTCCAGGCCGGTCAGGCGCAGCAGCTGGCGCTGGTGGTGGCCGGCGTCCACGACCTTCGGCACGAAGGTGACCGTGTCGCCGTTGGAGGAGTGCTCGATCTGCATCTCGGCCACGTCGAAACCGAGGTCGTTGAGGCGGCGTATCCGGCGCTCTATGTAGTGGTACTTGCCCGCCGGGTACACGGAGGTGCGGGTCAGCTCCCGCCACAGGCTGTCGTAGCGGGTGCAGATCTCGTGACCGAACTCGATCGGGTCGACGGACGGGTGCAGCGCCCCCGACGCCTCCAGGTCCAGCAGCTCGCCGCTGATGTTGACGCGGGCGAGGTCGAGGTCGTACTCCCGCTGCCCGGGGCTGAGCTGCGGGTGCAGGTCGCCGGTCTCGGCGTCCACCAGGTAGGCGGCGTAGGCGCCCGCGTCCCGCCGGAACAGCGTGTTGGACAGCGAGCAGTCGCCCCAGGCGAACCCGGCCAGGTGCAGCCGCACCAGCAGCACCGCCAGGGCGTCCATCAGACGGTGCATGGTGGCCGGGCGCATGGTCGTCTCGAACATCGAGCGGTACGGCATCGAGCCGCCCAGGTGCCGGGTGATCAGCACCGGCTCCAGCGGGTAGCCCGTGCGGTCGGTGCGCCCGGTGACCACGGCGAGGGGGTCCACCGCGGGGATGCCGAGCCGGTCGAGGTCGCGCAGCAGCTCGTACTCGCGCAGCGCGGGCCGCTCCGCGAGTTCCTTGACGGCGATGACCTCGTCGCCGGCCCGGGCGTAGCGCACCACGTGCCGGGAGATACCGCGGGGCAGCGGGACGAGGTACTCCTCGGGCCACTCCTCCAGGGGCACACCCCAGGGAAGTTCGAGCAGGAGCGCGGGGTGCTCCGGGTTGGTGGCGCTGATCTGCAATGCCATGGGACGAACCCTAAGGGGCTACCGGGCGGGGCCCGCGGCCGACGGGTCGGCCCGCATG
Source organism: Streptomyces sp. NPDC039424 (assembly GCF_055639495.1). Taxonomy (NCBI): domain Bacteria; kingdom Bacillati; phylum Actinomycetota; class Actinomycetes; order Kitasatosporales; family Streptomycetaceae; genus Streptomyces; species Streptomyces sp. NPDC039424. Next base: position 31,837 of record NZ_JBVKAI010000030.1, on the reverse strand, counting down.
CCGAACAGCAGCCTCGTCACCCGCGTCCGGCGCACCCCGTACTCGTACAGGACGAGGATCACCGCCAGCGAACCGGCCACGATCAGCGCGTACTTGACCGCCATCGGCGCGCTCCAGCCCACGACGCCGTACGCGAAGGCGACCAGGACCGGCTGGTGGAGCACGTACAGCGGGAGGGCGGCGACGGCCAGGTAGGCCTTGAGCCGGCCACCGCGGGCCGGTGCCTCCCCGCGCTCGGGGCGCGGCCGGTCCAGCCACCCGAGGATCGCCACCACCCAGCACCAGCCCGCCGCGCCGAAGAGCGCACGCGTGACCAGGGCGAACGGCGTCCACGCCGTGAACGGGTCGTCCTGGGTGACGAACCCGGGCGCGGTCGCCGCGAACAGTGCCAGGCCCAGCACCCCGGCCGGCGGGGCGAGGCGGCGGGTGGCCGCGCGGATCCGCTCGTCGTCGGCGAGGGCGTGGCCGTGGAGGAAGAACAGCAGGTACGCCCAGCGGTTCCAGCCGGCGAAGCCCTCCTCCATGCCGAGCAGCGCGTTGATCGCGGCCAGCGGCAGGGCGGGCAGCAGGAGCAGGACCGGGTGGCCGGCCAGGGCGGGGACGAGGCGCTCGGCCGCGGCTGCCAGCGGTGCCGCGACCGGGGCGAGCAGCAGGCAGAAGGTGAGCAGCAGGACCACGAACCACAGATGGCCCGTCTCGAAGTACCGGCCGTCGACGACGAAGGGGAAGTCGGCGGGGTCGGGGCGCACGGTCAGGAAGCGGGGCCAGAAATGCCAGTACGACTCGTGGTACCCGGGATCGGCCGCGCGCAGCCGCAGCCACTGGGGGAGCGGGTTGAGGGCGAGCGTGACGGCGACCAGGGGCACGCCGAGGCGCAGCAGGCGTTCGCGGGCGAAGCCGCCCCGGCCGCGGCGGCGCAGGGAGTGGCGGGCCCCGAGCCCGGCGACCAGGAACAGCATGGGCATCGCCCAGACGACGCCGAAGCCCGCGAGGACGGTGACGGCGCCGGTGGTGTCCGCGTTCTTGACGTAGTAGTCGTCGTCGGGGGAGAAGACCAGGGCGGCGTGGAAGAAGACCAGGCCGAGCACGACGAGTGCGCGGAGGGTGTCGAGTTCGCCGCGCCGCTCGCGCTCCCGCATCCCCGGCCTCCCCCCCCGTCGGGCTCAGTGTGGGGGAGCGGTCCCGGGGGACGACAGGGTTCCGTCCGCCTCAGTGCACGCCGTGCGGGCGGAACTGGACGCTGACGCGGGGTCCCGTGACCCGGGTGGTCTTCGGTACGCAGTGCTCCCAGGTCCGCTGGCAGGAGCCGCCCATGACGATCAGGTCGCCGTGGCCCAGCGGTCGCCGGACCGTCCCGCCGCCGCCGTGCGCCGGACGCAGCAGCAGGTCGCGGGGCTCGCCCACGGAGAGGATGGCGACCATCGTGTCCTCGTGGGCGCCGCGTCCGATCCGGTCGCCGTGCCAGGCCACGCTGTCCCGGCCGTCGCGGTAGTAGCACAGCCCGGCGGTGGTGAACGGCTCGCCCAGCTCGTCGGCGTAGTGCCGGGAGAGCGCCTCGCGGGCCTCGGTGAGCACGGGGTGCGGCAGCGGGTCGTCCGCGCCGTAGAAGGCGAGCAGGCGCGGGACGGCCACGACGTTGTCGTACATCCTGCGGTGCTCCGCGCGCCAGGGCACCTCGGCCGCCAGCTGCTCGAACAGCGGGTCGGCGCCGCTCAGCCAGCCGGGCAGCACGTCGATCCAGGCGCCGGCGCCCAGCTCGGTGCGGCGCAGGCCGTCGAGGGGGCCGAGCCGGGGCTCGTCGGTCTGGTCGAAGAGGGAGCCCTGGAGGTGGTGCGTGGCCATGAGACCCAGGCTACCTCTGAATCGAAAATGTGTTCCCGTGACTGGCGTGGAACGGTGAGGGCTTTCGATACATCGGTGTATCGGATACATTCGCGTATCGAACGGAGGTGGGGATGGCGGCGGAGGAGACGGCGGCCAGGCGTGTCACCAGGCGCCGGGTGCGCACCCGGGCCCGGCTGCTCGACGCCGCGTTCACCGTGTTCGCCGCCAAGGGTTTCGGCAGGGTCTCCATCGAGGAGGTCTGCGAGGCCGCCGGCTTCAGCAGGGGCGCCTTCTACTCCAACTTCGCCACCCTGGACGAGCTGTTCTTCGCCCTCTACCGGGAACGGGCCGAGCTCATCGCCGGACAGGTGGCCGACGCGCTCGCCGTGGACGGCCCGGACCTCGACGTGCCCGCCTCCGTGGACCGGGTCACCGAGGTGCTCCTGCTGGACGTGGACTGGCTGCTGGTGAAGACCGACTTACTGGTGCACGCCGCCCGCGACCCGGACGTCGCCCACGCCCTCCTCGACCACCGCGCCCGGCTGCGCCGGGCCATCGCCGACCGGCTCTCCCGGGCCAGGGGCCACACCGCGCTCCCCGCCGTCCTCGGCGACGTCGACGGCGCCGCCCACGCCGTGGTCGCCGCCTACGACGGCGTGACCACCCAACTGCTGCTGGACCGGGACGTCGAGACCGCTCGCGCCTGGCTCAAGCAACTGCTCACCGCGCTGCTGACCGACGGCAGCGGCACCACCGTACGAGTTCCGTAGGAAGGACACAGTCGCCATGGACGCGGACGTCATAGTCGTCGGGGCGGGCCTCGCGGGCCTGGTCGCGGCGCACGAACTCACCAGCCGGGGCCGGCGGGTCGCCCTGGTCGACCAGGAGAACGCCGCCAACCTCGGCGGCCAGGCGTTCTGGTCCTTCGGCGGGCTCTTCCTCGTCGACTCCCCGGAGCAGCGCCGACTCGGCATCAAGGACTCCTTCGGCCTCGCCTGGAACGACTGGCAGGGCAGCGCCCGCTTCGACCGGACCGACGACGAGGACTCCTGGGCGGTGCGCTGGGCGCGCGCCTACGTCGAGTTCGCGGCGGGGGAGAAGCGGTCCTGGCTCGAAGGACACGGCATCACACTGCTGCCCACCGTCGGCTGGGCGGAGCGCGGCGACCTGCGCGCCGACGGGCACGGCAACTCCGTACCCCGCTTCCACATCGCCTGGGGCACCGGCACCGGTGTCGTCGAGCCGTTCGCGCGGTACGCCGAGCAGGCCGCCCGGGACGGGCTGCTCACCTTCCACCACCGGCACCGGGTGGACGAGCTGGTCATCGAGGACAAAACGGCACGCGGAGTGCGCGGCACCGTCCTCGCCGACGACGACTCCCCGCGCGGCGTCGCCTCCAACCGCGACCGTATCGGCGACTTCGAGCTGACCGCCCAGGCCGTGATCGTCACCAGCGGCGGCATCGGCGCCAACCACGACATCGTCCGCCGCTACTGGCCCGAGCGGCTGGGCACACCCCCCGCCGAGATGGTCACGGGCGTCCCCGAGTACGTCGACGGGCGCATGCTCGACATCAGTGCCGACGCCGGCGTGCGGCTGGTCAACCGTGACCGCATGTGGCACTACACCGAGGGCGTGCAGAACTGGAACCCGATCTGGCCCGGCCACGGCATCCGCATCCTGCCCGGCCCCTCCTCGATGTGGCTGGACGCCCTCGGCCGCCGTCTGCCGGACCCCTGCCTGCCCGGCTACGACACGCTCAGCACCCTGAAGCACCTGCGCACCACCGAGGACATCGCCGGCCACGACCACTCCTGGTTCATCCTCACCCGGAAGATCATCGAGAAGGAGTTCGCGCTGTCGGGCTCCGAGCAGAACCCCGACATCACCGCCAAGGACCGGGGGGCCGTGCTGCGCGACCGGCTGCTCGGCAAGGGCGCCCCCGGCCCGGTGCGGGACTTCGTGCGCCACGGCACCGACTTCGTGACGGCCGACACCCTCGAAAAGCTCGTCGAGAAGATGAACGGGCTGACCGACAAGCCGCTGCTGGACGCGGCCGAGGTACGGCGCCAGATCGAGGCCCGCGACCTGCAGATCACCAACCCCTACAGCAAGGACTCCCAGGTCCAGGGCATCCGCAACGCCCGCCGCTACATCGGCGACCGCCTCGGCCGGGTCGCCACCCCGCACCGCGTCCTCGACCCCGAGGCCGGGCCGCTGATCGGCGTCAAGCTGCACATCCTCACCCGCAAGACCCTCGGCGGCATCCAGACCGACCTGGACTCCCGCGCCCTGGGCACCGACGGGCAGCCGATCGCCGGGCTGTACGCGGCGGGCGAGGTGGCCGGCTTCGGCGGCGGCGGCGTCCACGGGTACAACGCGCTGGAGGGCACCTTCCTCGGCGGCTGCCTGTTCTCGGGCCGGGCCGCGGGACGGGCGGCGGCCCAGCAGACGGCCTGAGTCGCCGTCACCAGGGCCCGGTCCGAGCGCACTTCGGCCCGGTGCCGCCCGCCGTCACTTCTGCAGAAGCCGCGCCAGCACCGAGGCGTGACTCCGCTCCGGGTCCTTGGCCGAGGTGACCAGGGTGACCGGGCCCTTGCGGGCCGACTTCCCGAGGCCGCCGAGGAGTTCGGCGGCCTCGGGGGCGGCGAGTTCCGCCTCGTAGCGCCGCCGGAACTCCTCGTACGAGCCCTCGCCGCCGTGGTACCAGCGGCGCAGCTCGTCCGACGGAGTGAGGCCCTTGGGCCACTCGTCGATGTGCGCCGCGTCCTTGGACACGCCCCGCGGCCACAGCCGGTCGACCAGGACGCGCAGGCCGTCGTCGGGCTCGGGCGGTTCGTAGATCCGGCGCACGCGCACGCTCACGGTCGGGCCCCTCTCGGGTCGCGGAAGTGCCGCGAGCGTACTGCGACGACTTCCGCCGACCGGTCGGCGACGCGGCGTGACTTGACCTGAACGTGGGGGAAACGGGGGCGGGGTGGCCCATAGGCTGGGAGTGATCGATCACTGGCCACCCCCGAGGAGCGCATGTGACGTCCCGCCGACAGCAGCCCGCCGCAAGACGTACGGCAGTCCTGAGCCGCGAGGCGGTTCTCGCCACCGTTCCCGTCGCCCTCGCGGCGCTGTTCGCCGCCGCCGGGCCCGCCGCCGCAACGGCCGGCTCCTCCGGCGTGGGCGACCCCTACTTCCCCCTGGCCGGCAACGGCGGCTACCACGTCCGCCACTACGGCCTGACGCTCCGATACCGGACCACCGCCCCGAAGCTGGAGGGCAAAGCGGTCCTCAGTGCCCGCGCCACCCAGCGACTGACCCGCTTCGACCTCGACCTCAAGGGCCTGAAGGTCACCCGCCTCACCGTCGACGGCACCACCGCGGCCTTCAGCAGAAGCGGCCAGGAACTCGTCGTCACCCCGCGCCACGCCCTGCGCAAGGGCCAGGACTTCAAGGTCACCGTCACCTACCAGGGCACCCCGAAGCCGGTCACCGACCCGGACGGCTCCCCGGACGGATGGATACCCACCGACGACGGGGCGTTCGTCGCGGGGGAGCCGCAGGGCGCGATGACCTGGTTCCCGGCGAACAACCACCCCAAGGACAAGTCCTCGTACGACATCACCGTCACCGTCCCCAAGGGCCGTACCGCCGTCGCCAACGGAGTCCTCCTCGGACAGTCCACCGCCCACGGGCAGACCACCTTCCGCTGGCGCCAGACCGAACCGATGGCCGCCTACCTGGCCACCGCGACCGTCGGCAAGTTCAAGGCCGAGCGGTACACCACCCGGGACGGCATCCAGGTCTACAACGCCGTCGACGCCCGGGAGGCGAGCGCCGCGGCGCCCGTCCTGAAGAAGCTGCCGTCCGTCCTGGAGTGGGAGAGCAAGCTCTTCGGCCCCTACCCCTTCCGCGCCGCGGGCTCGATCGTCGACCACGCGCACGACGTCGGCTTCGCCCTGGAGACCCAGTCCCGGCCCGTGTACGACCGGGCGCCCGACCTGAGCACCCTCGTCCACGAGAACGCCCACCAGTGGTTCGGCGACTCCGTCTCGCTCACCACGTGGAAGGACATCTGGCTCAACGAGGGCTTCGCCACCTACGCCGAGTGGCTCTACAGCGAGCAGCACGGCGGCGACAGCGCCCAGAAGACCTTCGACGCGCTGTACGCCCGCCCGGCGAGCGACGGCCTCTGGGCGTTCCCGCCCGGCAACCCCGGCAGCGGCGCCCACATCTTCGGCGCCCCCGTCTACGCCCGCGGCGCGATGGCCCTGCACGAGCTGCGGCGGGCCGTCGGCGACCCGGCGTTCTTCCGGATCCTGCGCGCCTGGGCGACCAAGCACCACGCCGGACACGGCACGACCGCCCAGTTCGTGCGGCTGGCCGAGCACGAGTCCGGCAAGAACCTCGACACGCTCTTCCACACCTGGCTCTACCAGGCCGGCAAGCCCAGTCACAGCTAGGGCCTGTCCGGCGGATCATGCCGCAGACGCGGGGCTTGGCACGCCCATCTGCGGCGTTGTCGTCAGTCGCCGACTCCCCCACGCTCGGCTTCGCTCGCGCGGGGGACCCCCATCGCATCGACTCCCTCCTCCGCCTTGCAGCTGGACGCTCCCCCACGCTCGAATGCGCTCGCGCGGGGGGACCCCCATCGCCCCGCTCACCAGCGCCGATGAGGAACCGCCCGTTTCCTGCGACCTGTTCCGCCGGACAGGCCCTAGAAGCTGACCGGTTCCTCACAACTGTCAGCCAAGGTCGATTCATGATCAATCGCAGGACCGTCGTCGCGCTGCTCGCCAGCCCCCTTCTGCTCACCGGCTGCGGCGGCGGCGCCGCGGCGACCCCACGCCGGACGCACGCCACCCCGCCGCCGGCCACCCCCGCGCCCGAGGCGTCCGTGGAGGCCGCGCCGCAGCGGATACCCGGCCTCGGACCGAAGCTGACGGAGGCGATACCCGGCCGGTCACGGCAGGCGGTCGTCGTGACCGGACGCGGCAAGAACTCGCCGAAGTCCACGGTCGTGCTGTACCGGCGCACCGACCTCGGCTGGGAGGCGGGCGCGAGCTGGCCCGCGCACAACGCCCTGCGGGGCTGGAGCGACCACCACATGGCCGGGGACCTGCGCTCGCCCCTCGGCGTCTACACCCTCACCGACGCCGGAGGCCTGCTCCGCGACCCCGGCACCCGGCTGCCGTACACCCGCTCCCTCGGCTTCGACTCACCCGGCACCGGCTTCGAGGGCGAGTCGCTGGCCGGCTCCTTCGACTACGTCGTCGCCATCAACTACAACCGCAAGCCCGGCACCTCGCCCCTCGACTGGACCCGCCCCCTCGGCCCGGCCCGGGGCGGCGGCATCTGGTTCCACGTCGACCACGGAGGCCCCACCCACGGCTGCGTCAGCATCGCCAAGGGCCATATGAAGGACCTCCTGCGCACCCTGGACCCCGACCGGCATCCGGTCGTCCTGATGGGGTACGCCGACTGGCTCGCCCGCTGATCGGCTTAGGATCCGCCGGGTGTGCGCACATGTGCTGGTCGCCGAAGACGACGAGATGCAGGCCGAACTGATACGCCGCTCCCTGCTGGCGGAGGGGCACAGCGCGACCGTGGTCCATGACGGCGCCGCCGCGCTGGACGCGGCCCGCAGGCTGAGGCCCGACCTGGTGGTCCTGGACCTGATGCTGCCGGTGATCGACGGCTTCGGCGTGTGCCGGGTGCTGCGCGGGCAAGACCCCGAGGTCTGCGACATCCCCGTCCTGATGCTCACCGCCCGCTCCGAGGAGGACGACGTGCTGCTCGGCCTGGAGCTGGGCGCCGACGACTACATGACCAAGCCGTACAGCCCGCGCGAGCTGATGGCCCGCATCCGCACCGTCCTGCGGCGCAGCGGGCGCGCCGACGGCGTGCGGGAGGACCCCGTCGTACGCGCCGGGGAGATCGCCGTCGACCCGGCACGGCACGAGGTGCGCTGCGAAGGGCTGCCGGTGGAGTGCACCCCGGCCGAGTTCCAGATCCTGCTGGCCATGGCCGGGGAGCCGGAGCGGGTCTTCACCCGGCGCCAACTGCTGCAGTGCACCAGCGGTTTCGACCGGGCCTCGACCGAACGCGCCGTCGACGTCCACATCATGAACCTCCGCAAGAAGATCGAGGCCGACCCGCGTCACCCCGTGCGGCTGCTGACCGTCTTCGGGGTCGGCTACAAGCTCAGCGGCGGCCGTCCGTGAAGGGGAGGGCACGCGCGCCGCGGCGGCCGTCCGCGGAGCGCCGGATACCCGTGCGCAAGCGGCTGCTGGTGCGGCTGCTGATCGCCTCCGCGCTGATCGCCGTGTGCTCGGTGGCGGCGACGGCCTGGCTGGCGGTCACGGCCACCACCAGCGCCCTGAAGGAGGAACAGGGGCAGGATCTCGCCAACGACATGAGAATCCTCGCCCAGCTCAGCGGCTACGCCGCCGCCCACCCCGACTGGAAGGGCGTCGACGCCGACGTCCGCGCGCTGGCCAGGAAGACGGGCCGGCGTATCGCCCTGACCACCGCCGACCGGGTCCTGATCGCCGACTCCGCCCCGCACGGCACCGCCCTGCCCCTCGGGGCCGCGGCCACCGTCGACCCCCTGCACACCGACACCTACACCGAGCCCGGGGCGCAGCTCAGCGGGGTCGACCCCCGTGCCGTGGGGCCGTACCGGCTCACGGCGAAGGAACGCGCGCGGTGGGACGCCATGGCGGAGAAGGTACGGCAGTGCTACGAGCGGCAGGACGCCGAGGTGACGGTGCGGCGGATCCCCAGCGGACGCCCCGTCATCCGCGACGCGGAAGGGACCGCGGCCCCGGGCTCGGAATACCTGGCGGAACAGTGCGCCTATTACCAGCTCCTCGACGCCACCCCCACCGAGAAGAAGGCCATCGGCGCACTGACCGACGGCACCGACGCCTGTCTGAAGCGGCTCGGGCTGGACTACGGCCCGCCGTCGTTCATCGTGAACGACCCCGGCAAACCGAACCGGTACGTCGTGGCGGGGTTCCGCAAGCGGGCCGGCAACAAGGCCGTACACGACGCGCAGCCCTGCGTCGACAGCGCGCTGCGCGCGCAACTCGACCCCTACGTGGCCCCCGTCGCCGAGTTGTTCCTCGGCATCGGCGACCAGCCCGCGCCCCGCTTCGACATGTCCCCGGCCAACAAGGCCAAGGTCGTGAGCGCGGCCGGCCTGGTCCTCGCCTTCACCGTCGCCGTCACGGCGGTGGTCGCCACCCGGCTGGTGCGGCCCCTGCGCGCCCTGACCGCGGCCGCCCAGCAGCCGCCCGACATGCATGTGCGGGTCCCGGTCACCACCCGGGACGAGACCGGCATCCTGGCGGAGGCCTTCAACGACCTGACCGAGCGCCGGGAACGTCTGGAGGCCCAGCGCAAGGCCATGGTCAGCGACATCGCCCACGAACTGCGCAGCCCGCTGACCAACATCCGCGGCTGGCTGGAGGTCACCAGGGACGGCGTGGTCGACCCCGATCCCGCGCTGCTCGCCTCGCTGCACGAGGAGGCCGTGGTGCTCCAGCGGATCATCGACGACCTTCAGGACCTGGCTGCGGCCGACGCGGGCACCCTGCGCCTGCACCGCGAGCCGGTCCGCGCCGACGACCTGCTGGATCAGGTCGCCGCAGCACACCGGGTCGCCGCGGACGCCGCCGGGGTCGCCTTGCGCACCGCGACCGAGGCCGTGGCGGACGGCACGCGGTGGCTGGACGCCGACCCGGTGCGGATGCGGCAGGCGCTGGGCAACCTCGTCTCCAACGCCCTGCGGCACACGCCCGCCGACGGCACCGTCACGCTGGCCGCCCGGCGTGCGGGCGACGAGGTCGTGTTCACCGTCACCGACACCGGCAACGGCATCGCGGCCCAGGATCTGCCGCACGTCTTCGACCGGTTCTGGCGGGCCGAGAAGTCCCGCAGCCGGCGCACCGGCGGCAGTGGGCTGGGCCTGGCCATAGTCCGTCACCTGGTCGCGGCGCACGGCGGCACCGCCGAGGCGGCGAGCGAACCGGGGGCGGGCGCCGTCTTCACACTGCGGTTGCCCGGGGCACCGCCGCCGGACGATCAGTGACCCGGGGGCGGCGCGCCGGCTGTACGACTACGCCCACCCACCCCTGTGGGTGAGGGGCGCGGCGGGGCCCCGCGGGCCCCGCCCCTTCAAGTTCCGGCCCGGTCAGCCGGAGCGGCGGCGGGAGGCCGCGCGCCGCTTCAGCGCGCGGCGTTCGCCTTCGGTGGTACCACCCCAGATCCCGATGGTCTGCCCCGTGTCCAGTGCCCAGTCCAGGCACTGCTCGCTGACCGGGCAGCGTCCGCAGACGGTCTTGGCCTGCCGCGTCTGCAGCAGGGCGGGCCCGGTGGTGCCGATCGGGAAGAAGAGGTCGGGGTCTTCCTGACGGCACGCGGCGTGGTCGCGCCAGTTGTCCATCGAAGTTCACCTGCGTTCGAAGTCGTCCGTGTCGTCCGTGCGTTGTCGTATGTCTGCTCTGCCCGGGTGACCGGTGAAAGCGGGGTGAAACAGCAGAGCCGTATGGTTCCGGACGGCCTCGCGCACACGGGTCCACGATTACGGCCGCTCTTGCTACTCTCAACCCTCCCCAGGTCGCCCGGCGGTCGCGGCAACTCCGGTTCCCTGCCCGGCCGTTGGCCCGGGGGAGCGAGGGCGGGCGGGGGTCCGAGGGGGAGGACACGGGGCGTGAGACCGGCCTTGGTATTCGTTCACGGGATCGGCGGCGCGCGCGATCCCCAGGCCGAGTGCGCGGCGTGGCTCGCGGCGCTCGCCGTGGGGGCGGCGAAGGCCGGGCATGCCCAGGAGGCCTCGCCACCGTTCCTGCACGGCCTCGCCGAACCCACCTTCGTCTACTACGGTGACCTCCTCGCCGGAACCGACCCCGTCGACGCCGAGGAACTGCGATACCTGCTCGACGAGTTGATCGACGTACGGCTTGAACTCGGCCCCGACCCGCGCGAGCGCCGCATCCTGGAACACGCGCGGGCCGAACTGCGCCCCAAGTCCCCGTCCCGGGGCGGCGGCGAACCGGCCCGCCGGATCGTGAACGTCTGTACGACACTGCTGGCGTTACCCGGACTGCGCCGCGCCGGTCAGTGGGCCGGGGGACGGCTCATGGCCGGCCATCTCGCCCAGGTCACCCGCTATCTGGCCAGGAGCGAGCGGGACGCCGCCGGCCTGCGCCTCGACCGGCGGATCCGCGAGCGCGTCCTGGACCGGCTGCACCCCGACCGCCCCGCCGTCGTGATCGCCCACTCCCTGGGCAGCGTCGTCGCCATGGAGGCCCTGCACGACCACCGGGGACCGGTCCCGCTGTTCGTGACCCTCGGGTCCCCGATCGGGATGCGCGCCGTGGTGCGCCCCCGGCTGCTGCCGCAGCCCCCGGCCGTGCCCGGCTGCGTGGAACGCTGGCTCAACTTCTGGGACCGCGACGACATCGTCGTACCGCGCCCCCGCCTCGAGGACGACGTGCTCCCCAACGCCCTCGGCTGCCGGCCGGTGACCGACCGGATCGACTCCGACGGCCTGTGGGCGCACACCGCCACCAAGTACCTGGCCCGGGCGAGCGTCGCGGGACCGGTCGTGGAGGCGGTCCGCCGGGCGGGAGAGACCGAGAGCGCGTGACGGCACCGCGGACGGGCGAGAGGCGCGTTCACGCCGGTGCGCCGAGCGCCCCGGCCGCCGCTTCCGCGACCGCCCGTGCCACCGCCGCCAGAGCGGGCGAGTCCAGCTTCCACTGCTGCCAGTACAGCGGCACGTCCACCGGCCGGTCCGGGGCGAGTTCCACCAGCCGTCCGGCGCGCAGCAGCGGAGCGGCCTGCGGCTCGGGCACCATCCCCCAGCCGAGCCCCGCGGCGACGGCCTCGGCGAAGCCCTCGGAGGTCGGCACATAGTGCCGCAGCGCGCTCGCGCCGCCGCCCCCACCGCGCAGATCCCTCACGAAGCCGTCCTGGAAGTCGTCCCGCCGGTCGAAGCACACCACCACCGCCTCGGCGAGCGCGTCCGGCAGCGGCCCGCGCAACTGCCGCTCCGCGAAGCCCGGGCAGGCCACGGCGAGATAGCGCATCCGGCCCAGCGCGCGCACCGAGCAGCCCGGCACCGGATCCGGCGAGGAGGTCACCGCGGCCATCACCAGGCCCTCGCGCAGCAGCGCGGCCGTGTGGTCCTCGTCCTCCCGGCGCAGTTCGAGGCAGATCCGCGGCTCCTGCGGGACACGGGTGAGCGCCCCGAGGAACCAGGTCGCCAGCGAGTCCGCGTTCACCGCCACCGACACCCGCGTGGGCTCCCCGGCGCCGCTCAGCCCGAGCTCGCGGTGCGCGTCCCGCTCCAGTCGGGTCAGCTGCCGGGCGAACCGTACGAGCACCGCGCCGGACTCGGTGGGCCGCACCGGCTTGGTGCGCAGCAGCAGGACCCGGCCCGTGCGCTGCTCCAGCGCCTTGACCCGCTGGCTGACCGCCGACGGCGTCACATGCAGGGCGGCGGCCGCCGCTTCGAACGTGCCCTCGTCCACCACGGCGAGCAGCGTGCGCACCTGGTCGAGGGGGAGTTCCGGCATCACCGCTTCTCACCGTCCCGTCGCCATGAGGATCACCATTAGCTCAGCTAAGGCTACGTAAAAATCTTTAGCTGTACGCCCGGTGATCGCGCGCCTAGCGTCGAGGCCATGTCCAGCACACTCACCGCCGCTGCCGCCGGATTCGGCACCGGCCTCTCGCTCATCGTCGCCATAGGCGCCCAGAACGCCTTCGTCCTGCGCCAGGGGATACGCCGGGACGCGGTCCTGGCCGTGGTCGGCATCTGCGCCCTGTCCGACGCGGTGCTCATCGCCCTCGGGGTCGGCGGGGTGGGCGCGGTCGTGGTGGCGTGGCCGGGGGCGCTCACCGCGGTCGGGCTGGTCGGCGGGGCCTTCCTGCTTGGCTACGGCGCGTTCGCCGCCCGCCGGGTCCTGCGGCCGGGCGCCGGTCTGCGGGCGGAGGGCGAGAGCGTCGGCTCCCGCAGGCGGGCCGTGCTCACCTGCCTGGCGATGACCTGGCTCAACCCGCACGTCTACCTCGACACCGTGTTCCTGCTCGGCTCGCTCGCCGCCGACCGCGGCCCGCTGCGCTGGACGTTCGGGCTGGGCGCGGCCTGCGCCAGCCTCTGCTGGTTCGCCGCCCTGGGCTTCGGCGCCCGGCTGCTCGGCCGGTTCCTCGCCCGGCCCTCGGCCTGGCGGGTGCTGGACGGCCTGGTCGCCGCGACCATGATCGCGCTGGGCGGCCTGCTCGTCGCCGGGGCCTGAACAAAACGGTTCGGCGTCCACAGCCAGTCCTGGGATAGTGAGGCCCGCACCGAAAGGTGTAACAAGCAAAGATGTGACGAGCGACCAGGAAGCCCGTGGACACGAGCGAGAGCAGCAGCACCGAATCCCGGCCCGAGACCCCCGCCGCCGCGCCGCCCGCACCCCGCGGCGGCTGGCGCCGCTGGGCGATGGACACCCGCCCGCTGCGCATCCCGGCCTATCGCCGGCTGTGGTCGTCGACCATCGTCACGGCCGTCGGCAGCCAGCTCACCGCCGTCGCCGTCCCCAAGCAGATCTACGACATCACCGGGTCCTCCGCCTGGGTCGGCGCCGCGAGCCTGGCCGGTCTGCTGCCGCTCATCGTGTTCGCCCTGTGGGGCGGCGCGGTCGCCGACACCATGGACCGCCGCAAGCTGCTGCTGATCACCAACAGCGGCATAGCCGTCACCTCGCTGCTGTTCTGGGTCCAGGCCGCCTCCGGGCTGGAGTCGGTGGCCGTGCTGATGGTGCTGCTCGCCCTGCAGCAGGCGTTCTGGGGCCTGAACGCACCGGCCCGCAACGCCTCCATCGCGCGTCTGGTCCCGGAAGCCGAACTGCCCGCCGCCAATGCCCTCGGCTCGACCGTCATGCAGACCGGCCAGGTGGTCGGACCGCTGCTCGCCGGCGTCCTCATCCCCGTGATCGGGCTGCCCGAGCTGTACCTGATCGACGCGGTGGCGCTGTGCGTCACCGTGTGGGCGGTCCACCGGCTGCCCGCGCTGCCGCCGCTGGCCGGGTCCGCCGCACGCCGGGCAGGATGGCGGGAGATCGTGGCCGGGTTCCGCTACATCGCCGGGCACAAGGTGCTGCTGCTGTCCTTCCTCGCCGACATCATCGCGATGGTCCTCGGCATGCCGCGCGCCCTGTTCCCGCAGCTCGCCGCGCAGACCTACGCCCCGTACGGCGAAGGGCTCGCGCTCGGCCTGCTGTTCGCGGCGATCCCCATCGGCGCGGTGGCCGGCGGCCTGTTCTCCGGTACGTTCTCGCGCGCGCGGCGGCACGGCTGGATGGTGATCGGCGCGGTCGTCGGCTGGGGTGTGGCCGTCGCCGGGTTCGGGCTGAGCCGGAATCTGTGGGTCGCGGCGGCGTTCCTGGCGGCGGCCGGGGTCGCCGACATGGTCTCCATGGTCTTCCGCGGGGCGATCTTGCTGTCCGCGGCGACCGATGAGATGCGCGGCCGTATGCAGGGCGTGTTCACGGTGGTCGTCGCGGGCGGCCCGCGTCTGGCCGACGTCCTGCACGGCACGGCGGGCTCCGCCTTCGGCCCCCGGGCGGCCGTGGCCGGCGGAGGCCTGCTGGTGGTCGCCGTGATGCTCACCCTCGCGGCGGCGGTACCGGCGCTGCGCCGCTACCGCGTCTGAACGGCTGCTACAGCCCGCCGCGCCGGCGCGTCGTGTACTGGTCCATGAGCTTGCTGCGGGTCATCTCCAGCCGGTGGGCGAGGATTTCGGCGACGGTGCGCACCAGGGACAGGCCGAGCAGCGGATCCTCCACGCACAACCCCAGCACCGCCGCTCCGTCGAACTCGTAGGCCCGTACCTGGCTGAAGGCCACCGCCCCGAAGTCCCACTGGTACGGCGGGAACAGCCATGACCAGCCGAGCATGTCGCCCGCGCCCAGGGTGGCGACGGTCACCCGCTGCGTGGACGTCACCTGCTGGTCGAGGTTGACGGCGCCCGAGCGGATCACCCAGAAGCGGTCGGCGGTGCCGCCGGCCTCGAAGATCCGGGTGTCCTCGGGGAAGGCGACCTCCTGCGCCAGCTCCATCAGCCGCTCGCGCTGTTTCTGGGGGAGGGCGGTGAGCAGTTTGATCGCTTTGGTCATGGCGCGGGGCTCCTCGCCGGCGACGGTTTCCGGTGTTTTCCCTACGCCCATTTCAGCCGCTGTGGCGGCCCGGAGCACCTCGAAGGAGGGAAGATGCCGTGAACAACTGTTCACCGGGCAGAAAAAAGCCCTGGCTGGACGGGGGAAACCAGCCAGGGCCGTATGCGGTGGTCCGGGGAGGACGTCTCGGTCGACTCCTCGTCCACGTATGGATGAACAATAAACCATCTAAGGGGCGTTGGGGTACCCGAAAGCGGGGCAAGTGACCGGTTTCACTTCGCCGTCACTCCGCGCCCCGCGCCACCACCCGGACCGTGCCGAGCTCGGGGTCGGTGGGATCGGGGAGGTACATGCCCGCGGCCCGGCCGGTGCACAGGTACCGCAGCACCGGCTCCGTCAGGCGCTCACCCGGCAGCACGGCCGGGATCCCCGGCGGATACGGCGTGATCATCTCGGCCGCGATCCGCCCGGGCACCCGGTCCACCGGTACGTCCTCGGTGGGCCCGAAGAACGCGTCCCGGGGCAACATGGCCTGCTCCAGCCGCAGTTCGGACGGCGGCGGCACGTCCACCCCAGGCGCCGGACGCAGCTCCGGCGCGGCACGCACCAGGTCCTTCAGCGCGGCCAGCAGCTCCCCGGCGGTCGCCGGGTCGTCGGCATGGGTGAGCTGGGCGCCGATGCGCCGGTGGTCGGTCAGATGCGCGTCCATGGCCCGGTGCCGGCGCAGCCAGTCGGCGGCGCGGTAACCCGTGAGCCCCAGGCCGGTCACGTCGATGACGCACGGCAGCGGGTCGAAGTCGTCGGCCAGGCCGGGCCCGCAGTAGTCGTCGCGACCGTCGACGCGCAGCCCGTCGAGCTCATCGACGGCGGCCCTGAAGCGAGCCGCCAGCTCCAGAGCGCCACTCATCAGCTCCCGCCCGCGCAGGGCCATCTGCCGGCGCCACCCGTCCAGGCCCGCGTAGATCAGCACCGACGGACTGGTGGTGCCCAGCAGGTCCGCACGCATCTTCAGCAGCTCCGGCGGCACCAGGTCGCCCCGCAGATGGAACACCGAGCCCTGCTCCAGCCCGCTGCCCATCTTGTGAATGCTCGTCACGCAGATGTCGGCGCCCGCGTCCATCGCCCAGGACGGCAGCCCGGGGTGGAAGGGCAGGTGCGCGCCCCACGCCTCGTCCACGATCAACGGGCGCGAACGCCGGTGGCAGACCTCCGCCACGGCCCGCAGGTCGGCGCAGGCGCCGTACGGCGTCGGGCTGGTGATCAGCGCGCCCTTGGCGTCCGGATGGGCGGCGAACGCCTCCTCGAACTCCGCGGCGGACGGCGGATGCGCGATGTGCCGCTCGGCGTCCCACCGCGGTTCGACCCAGACCGGCTCGATGCCGGCCAGGACCAGGCCCGACACCACCGACTTGTGGGCGTCCCGCCCGATCAGCAGCCGCTCGTGCGGGCCCGCCACCGCCAGCATCGCCGCCTTGACCGACAGCGAGCTTCCGCATGTGGTGAAGAACGTGTGCTCGGCGTGCACCGCGTCCGCCATCAGCTCCTCGGCCCGCTCCAGCACCCGCCCCCGCTCCAGCCGGTCGTCCAGCCCGCCGGTGGCCAGTACGTCGCCCAGGAAGACGGCGTCCCCCAGCACCTCCCGTACGGCGGGATCGGCGCCGCGGGCCTGTTTGTGCCCCGGCGGGGTGAACGACAGCCGCCCCTCGCGGTGGTAGTCGGCGAGAGCTTCCAGGACCGGTGCTCGGGTGTGATCGACGGGCATGGGTCCCGTCTGCCCGGACCGGTGCCCGTCAATCAGCCGTTCCCGGGCACCGGCTCAGCCATCGCCCCGGTGCGCGCCCGGGGTGAGGATCTCGTCCAGCACCCGCTGCACCACCTCGTACGCCGTCGCTCGTACGGCCGCCTCCCGCGCCCCCGCCGGATCGTCCTCCCGCAGGGCGGCGCCACGCTCCCGCCACGTTCGTCCCTCCTCCTGTGCGCAGGCCTTGGCCCGCTGCATGCGCCGCAACAGTTCGTCCGAGTCCACGACATCCGTCATGGCCTTCGCGTACCCCCGAAATCGGGCCTCGATAGGGCCTGACGGGCCTCGATGGGGCCTGAATGTGTTTGGCGGCGGCCCGACAGGTCAGCCGAAAAGGGAGAGACCCGTGCAATCCACACGGGTTCGAGCAGGGACCGGATTGTCCGTCCTCACCACTCAGGGAGCGAAAGGATGCGCGAGACGCACCGGACCGATTCAGCCGCCGGATCGTCGGACGCGCGTCGGCCCGCGTCGTGCCGGCCCGCCGACGCACGCAGAAGGGTGCGGTGCGTGGTGGCCGAACGGTGCGAGTCCCAGCACCTCCGCTGTGATGCCCATGCCCTTGAGGACGCCCTGCTCGTCGTCTCGGAACTGACCACCAACGCGATCCTGCACGGCGGCGGGGTCACCGACCTCTCCGTCGACGTCGTCGGGCACGACGTGCGCGTGTCGGTGAGCGACCGCAGCGACGAACTCCCGGTGGCCCTGGGGCCCGTCGACGACCAGGGCCGCTTCCGGCCCGGCGGCCGGGGCTGGCCGATCGTGTGCCGGCTGGCGCACGACGTCGATGTGTCCTGCCTGCCCCGCGGAGGCAAGCGCATCACCGCCCTCGTGACACTGGGCTGAATTACCCGCCCCCGGCCGCATCCCTAACGCAATTCTTTCCACGGCGATGGCGAAAGCGGAGTTTGGTCCACCGGCGCCAGGGCAGACGGAATCTCGTGCTTCGGACCGGAGGCGCGCCCAGCGGGAGCATCATCGCTGCTCAGGGCCCTCAAGGCGGTCTCGGCGGCGCTCCCGCGGCATTTCCCTGAAACCTAATGTTCAGGAGCGATTCCGCATGCTCACCGATATCTCCACCAGCCGTCCTGGCACGCCCGCCCCCACCGCCACCTCCTCAGCCGCTCCCTCGGCCGCCCCGGCACCGAGCAAGCGGTCCCACGACGACGCTCCCGACACCGCGGCCCTCTTCGCCCGGCTCGCGGAGCTCGACGAGGGCCCCGAGCGCGACGCGCTGCGCGACCGGCTGGTGACCGCGTGGCTGCCCATGGCCCACCGGATCGCCAGCCGGTTCCGCGACCGGGGCGAGTCCGTCGAGGACCTGCGCCAGGTGGCCGCCCTCGGGCTGGTCAAGGCGATCGACCGGTTCGACCCGGAGCGCGGCGCCTTCGAGAGCTACGCCGTGCCCACCATCACCGGCGAGGTCAAGCGGCACTTCCGGGACCGGATGTGGGCCCTGCGGGTGCCCCGCCGGGTGCAGGAACTGCGCAACCGGGTGCGCGTGGCCCGCCGCGAACTCACCCAGAACCCCGGCAGCCCCGAGCCCTCGGTCGCCGACATCGCCGCGCACACCGGGCTGACGGAGGACGAGGTCAACGCGGGCCTGGAGGCCCTGGAGAGCTTCAGCACGCTCTCGCTGGACGCCGAACTGTCCACGGGTGACGATGGATACAGCCTCGCGGACACCCTCGGCGCGGCGGATTCCTCCTTCGACACGGTCATCGACCGCGAGTCCGCCAAGGAGGGGCTGCGCCGTCTGCCCGAGCGCGAGCGCGCCATCCTCTACATGCGCTTCTTCGAGGACATGACACAAAGCCGGATCGCCGACAAGCTGGGCATCTCCCAGATGCACGTCTCCCGGCTCATCAGCCGCAGCTGCCAGCGCGTCCGGGACGAGGCGCTCGGCAGGCGGCCGGGCGGCCGGGGCCCCGGCGGGCGGACAGCGGTCTGAGCCCGAGCGAGCGACCCACGAACGAGCAACCCCCGATCGACCGACCCCGAGCGACCGAGGAGCGAGACCGATGCTGATTCCGCTGCGGCCGAACCCCGCCACCCTGCGAAAACTCGTCGAGGAGTACGAGGGACTCCTCGAGCACGGGCAGGACAGGGGCGCCACCGGGCCGAGCCCGAGGGCGATCGACCTGGCGTACACGCTGTGTGTGCTGACCGGCACCCGGGACGTGAGAGTCGCCCTCGACACGGCCCGCCGCCATCTGGCCACGGCCGCGCTCCGGCCGGAGCCCGCGGCCGCCGCGGCCGAGGCGCTGCGCGCGGCGACGGCGCCCGAGCCGGTGACGGCGGGGCACGCCGGGCGGGACTGAACCCGCCGCCCGCCGTCGGGGAGCCGCCGGGGCGACCGCGGATTCGCGGTCGCCCCGGCGGCTCGGTAGTGATCGAGGTGTGTCCCCGGTGGGCCGGGGCAGCCGGGCAGTCGGAGCTGGGGAGGTCTGGATGGACGCGGGTGCGATGGTGCGGGACGTACGGTCCGGGGCGGGATCCGGGACGACGGGCACGGTGACCGAGTGGGCGGCGCGGGCGGGTCTCGTGGCGCGCGGCGTGATCTATCTGCTGGTGGGGTTGCTGGCGCTGCAGGTCGCCTTCGGTGACCGGAGCAAGCAGGCCGACCGCAGCGGGGCCCTCGCCGAGCTCGCCCACCGCCCGTTCGGCGCCGTGGTGCTGTGGGCGCTGGGCGTGGGGCTGGTCGGCATGGCCCTGTGGCGGCTGTCCGAGGCGGTCTTCGGTTCCGTCGGCAAGGACGGCCGCTCGGCACGGAAGCGGCTGCTGGCCCTCGTGCGATGCGTGTTCTACGCGTTCGTCGCCTCGTCCGTGCTGTCCTTCGCGGCCGGGTCGGGCGGCGGGCAGTCCAGCGACTCGCAGTCACGGGACCTGACCGCGCGGGCCCTGTCCGCGCCGGCCGGCCAGTGGCTCGTCGGCGCGGTGGGCGCCGGGGTCGTCGTGGCCGGTGGGTGGATCGCCGTGCAGGCCGTACGGCGCTCGTACCGCCGCCGGCTCACGACCGGCGCGATGTCGCCCGGGGCCCGGCGCCTGGTGGACGTGACCGGCGTGGCCGGCGGCCTCGCACGCGGGGTGGTGTTCGCGACGGCGGGCGTCTTCGCGGTGCGCGCGGCGATCGACTCCCGGCCGGACAAGGCCAAGGGCCTCGACGACACGCTCCGCACCTTCGCCGACACCCCGGCAGGGCCCTGGCTGCTGGTCGTCCTCGCGGCCGGACTGGCGCTGTTCGGCGTGTTCTCCTGCGCCGAGGCCCGCTGGATCCGGACCTGACGGGCGGTCAACCGCCCGGCTGTTCCACCGGGATGTCGAGCGGACGCGCCAGGCCCGTCACCGCTTCGTCCAGGCGCTGCAGATGGCGCAGCACCCGGTCGGTGACCCGGTCGTAGCGCGGGGTGTGGAAGGACCCGGGCTCCAGCAGGGAGGCGATGCTGGGGCCCGTCTCGACCCGGGCCCGGGAGTGCCGGTCCGCCACGTGCGCGGCGATCGCCTCGATGTTGTGGACGATGCGCCGCCCGACTCCGCGCAGCCGGGGATCCGCCGCGATCGAGGGGTGGGTGGGCAGCAGTTCCGCCGTGGCCGCCAGCGAGCGCGCGTGGTACGCGCAGGTCTCCAGCAGTGCCACGACGTACCGGGCGGTGTCCCGCCGGGACCGCAGCGGCGTGATCGGATGGGTCAGCGGCTGGGTGGACGCGCGCAGATCGGCCAGCGCCTGGTCCAGATCCCGCGCCTTCTCCAGCAGGTCGACCGGCGGACCGCCGCTGAGCTGGTCGGCGGCGGCGCGGGTGACGTCGGCGAGGCGGTCCAGGGCGGTGCCGAGGAGGTCGTTGGTACGGCGGTCGGTGTGCACCGGCAGGACCACCGCCGCCGCGACGACCCCGCAGACCGCGCCCAGCGCCGTCTCCTCCACGCGCAGCACCAGGACGGCGGGACTGTAGGTGCTGAGCAGCGTGTACAGCAGGCCCAGCATCGCCGTCACGAAGAAGGACATCAGGGTGTGCGACAGCGGGGCCGTGTAGAACATCGCGAACACGCACAGCAGCACCAGCCCGAACGCCGTCCAGGTGTGGTGCCCCACCAGCCCCGCCAGCCCGATGCCGGCCACCACGCCGAGGACGGTGCCCAGCACCCGGCGGTAGCCCTTGACCAGGATCTCCCCGGTGGACGCGGTGTTGATGAACACGACCCAGCAGGTCAGCACCGCCCAGTACCAGCGGTGGGTGGAGAGCAGCTCGCCGCCCAGGATGGCGAGTGCCGAGCCGACGGACACCTGGACGGCCGCCCGCGTGGTGGGCCGCCGCAGCCCGGTCGGCGGCTCTTCCTCGTGCCCCTCGTCGTCGCCGGCGATGGCGGCGTCCTCCGCGTCCAGCTCCTCCCGGGAGCGGGCGGTCGCCGGACTGTCGTCGGACTCGTCCTGCGGCCCGTCCAGGGCGATCCGCAGCCCGAGGACCGCCCGGGCGGCCTCGCCGATGCCCCGGAACACGTCCTGGACGGCCGGCGACGCGGGCGGCAGGTTCTCCCCCTCGCGATAGCCGAGCAGCCGGTTGCGCACACGCGCCAGCGCCGTCCCGGTGTCCTCGGTGTCCGGCCGCAGCACGAGCAGGCGCAGCGCCTCCAGGTCCCGGCGCAGCGCGTCGGTCGCCTCGTCCCGGACCGGCTCCCGTACTCCGGAGGGCACGGGCGCGCCCGGCAGGTGCAGGGTGAGGGTGTCCGCCCGCCGTGCGCTGCGGGCGGTGAGCAGCAGCAGCCCCAGCCGCTCGGCGGCGATCTCGGCGTCGGCGATCCGGCGCTGCACCAGACGGGCCACCGCCTCGTCGGAGGTCCCGTCCTCCAGCCGGCCCTGGATCATCAGCGCCGCCTCGTGCAGCCGGGCGGTCCTGGTGCGCACCCGGTCGAGCACCTTCTCCACGTCCTCGGGACCGGCGTCGAGCAACTCGGCCTGCGTCGACACCAGTTGGGCCAGCCGGGCCCGAAAAGCCCGGCGCAGCCGGTCCAGGATGCCCGTGGGCGTCTGCCGTACGAGGACGAAGCGGGCGGTCGCGCCGCACACGAAGGCCACGGTGAGGGTGGCGTACAGCCCCGGCAGCATGCCGGGGCTCGCGCGTACGAACAGGGAGATGAAGTAGACCTGGAAGCCGATCAGACCCAGCGCCGTGCCGCGGTCACCGAACCGGCGGCCGTACACGGCGCAGAAGATGAGCGCGACGAAGAACAGGTCGCCCGCCACGACCCGGGTGTTCAGGAGCGCGCCCAGCGACACGGAGGCCAGCGCCACCGGCAGGCCCAGCGCGAGGGTGACGGCCTGCCGGGCCGGCTGCTGCTCCCGGATGGCGAAGGTGGCGACCATCGCCGTCATGGCCCCGGCCACCAGGTGGGTCACATCCACCCGCAGCAGACCGAGGACGAGGAGCGTGAGCGCGATGGCGCACACGGTGCGCAGCCCGGCGGTGAGGCGCAGCAGCCCGGGATCGGACGCCACGACACGGTCCCACGCCTTGGCCCGCACCGCCCGTCCCGCTGTGCTCACGCCGCCGTGCTCTCTCCCGTGTGCGAGGGAGGGCCGCCGGCCGGACATGTACCGGCCGGCGGCCCGTGGTGTTCCCGGTCGGATCAGGGGGCCGGGGGAGGGGCGTCACCCGGGCCCTCGACGTGCGCCCGTACCTGCTCCGGCGTCAGATACGCGTCGGTGTACTCGAAGTCCTTCAGCTTGGCGGGCTTGCGGGCCTGGAAGCCGGTGCGCACGAAATCGTCGCCCGCGACGGCGTTGAGCAGCCAGTTCGTCATGACCCGCGTCTTGGCGACATTGGTGCGCAGCGCCGACCAGTGGTAGCCGCGGGCCACGGCCTGGGCGGGCAGGCCGCGCAGTTCGACACCGAGCGGCTTGGACACGGCGTCCGTGCCGCCGAGGTCGACGACCAGTCCCATGTCCTTGTGCACGTACGGCTTCATCGGCTGGTTGCGCAGGGTCGCGATGACGTTGTCGGCGACCACCTTGCCCTGCCGCATCGCGTGCTGCGCGGTGGGCGGGCAGACCGCGCCCTCCTGGCCCTTGGCCTTGTCGGGGACGGCGGCGGCGTCGCCGAGCGCGAACACGCCGTCGTTGCCCGGCAGGCACATGTCGGCGGTGACCGCCAGCCGCCCCCGGACCGTCTCGGCGCCGAGCGTGGCGATCAGCGGGCTGGCGACCACGCCGGCCGTCCAGATCAGGGTGCGGGTGGGCACCACCCGGCCGTCGGTGAAGGTCACTTCCTCCGGGCCCGCCTTGTCGATGGACACGCCCAGGGAGATGTCGATCCCGCGCCGGCGCAGGATCTCCTGCGCGCTGCGGCCGAGCTTGTCGCCCAGCTCCGGCATCAGCTTGGGCGCGATGTCGATCAGGTGCCACTTGATCAGACCCGGGTCGATGCGCGGGTAGCGCTTCACGGCGGCGTGCGTCAGCCGTTGCAGGCAGGCCGCTGTCTCGGTGCCCGCGTATCCGCCGCCCACCACCACGAACTGCAGTCGCGAGGCGCGCTCCGCCGGGTCGTCGCTGGCGTCTGCGAGGTCGAGCTGCGAGATGACGTGGTCGCGGATGTAGGCGGCCTCGGCGAGCGTCTTCATGCCGAAGGCGTGCTCGGTCAGGCCGGGGATGTCGAAGGTCCGGGTGACGCTGCCCGGGGCCAGCACTATGTAGTCGTAGGGTTCGTTGACGATCTTGTCGGTGAGGGTGCGGATGACGCAGACCTTGGCCTTGAGGTCCACGCCGATCGCGCCGCCCGGGATGATCCGGGTGCGGTACTTCTTGCTGCGGCGCAGGGAGACGGCGATCGACTGGGGTGTCAGCACGCCGGAGGCGACCTGGGGCAGCAGGGGCAGATAGAGCTGGTAGGCGAACGGCGTCACCAGGGTGACGTCGGCCTCGTCGGGGGCGAGTTTGCGTTCCAGGCGGCGAACGCACTCCACTCCGGCGAAGCCTGCGCCAACCACCAGGATCCTGGGTCGTGTCACGGTGTCCATCCCTTTCTGCGGCTCCAGGCGGTTCGACTGGACGCCGTTCGCATGCCCCTGGATCGCTGCTTCGCACATCGATCCCACCGTGCCCCGAGCCGTTCCGCCAGCGGGGGTGCGGCAGGCAGACGAACGCGTGGGCACCAGCATGCCCCGGCTTCGTGCCTGAGTAACCCGTGTGTCGCACGAATATGCGGCGTATTCCTGTCCGCGGTGTCTGTACGCGGCGTCACGGACCGCTCACCAGGGCAGGAAGACGTGAATGTCCTTGCCGGTGTCGGTCACCACCACGCTCACCTGGTCGCACAGCGTGTGCACGAGGTGCCAGCCGATGCCGCCGCCGCCCGCGTCCGGGTGGAACGGCCGCGGCTCCGGCCGCGTGGTGCTGGTGTCGTGCATGGTGACGTGCACGCCGTCGAACGTCCGCCGCATCCGCAGCTCGAAGGGGCCCGGCGCGTACTGGACGACGTTGGCGGCCAGTTCCGTGACGACCAGCAGGATGTCGTCCCAGGACTCGGGGGCCGCCGGCGGCGACGCCCGGGCCAGGGCACCCAGGAACTCCTCCGCGGCGAGCCGCGCACCTGTCACATTGCGCAGCTCGCCCGCGAAGGAGACCGTTCGCTCGTGCGTCTCCTCCGAGTGCGGTGTGTCGTCCCAACGCGGCTCCGTAGCCATCACATCTTCCTCAGCCCGGTGAACGCGGCTGTCGT
Source organism: Streptomyces sp. NPDC039424 (assembly GCF_055639495.1). Taxonomy (NCBI): domain Bacteria; kingdom Bacillati; phylum Actinomycetota; class Actinomycetes; order Kitasatosporales; family Streptomycetaceae; genus Streptomyces; species Streptomyces sp. NPDC039424. The sequence goes on along the minus strand of NZ_JBVKAI010000030.1, from coordinate 7,340 downwards.
CGCTGATCGGCTTTCCCACGTCTTGGGTTCCCGCAGGCGAGCCGGGTACGCGTGTCCAAGCAGGTGTCGCACATGTCACACGGGCGTTCCCCCTCACCGGAACACGTCGTCGGAGTCCTCCCAGTCGGCCGGCTCGGCCGGCCCCGGCCGCGGCGAGGCGCGGCTGCGTGCCTGGTACATCGCGTCGATCTCGGCGGCGTAGTGCCGGGTGATGAGGTCCCTGCGCAGCTTCATCGACGGCGTCATCAGCCCGTTGGCCGGGGAGAACGGCTCGGCCACCACCCGGTAGACCCGGATGGACTCCGCGCGCGACACCGTGCTGTTGGCGGCGGCGACGGCGCGGCCCAGCTCCTCGCGCAGCGCGTTGTCCTCGCGCATGTCCCGGCCCGGCGTCTCCCCCTGCAGCGCCAGGGCCGTCCGCCAGTGCGCGAGGTACTCCGGGTCCAGGGTGAGCAGCGCCCCCACGCAGGGCCGGTCGTCGCCGACCACCACCGCCTGGTGGACGAGCGGATGCATCCGCAGCCGCTGCTCCAGCGGGGCCGGCGCCACGGTCTTGCCGCCGCTGGTGACGATGACGTCCTTCTTGCGGCCCGTGATGGTCAGATACCCCTCGGAGTCCAGCCGCCCGATGTCCCCGGTGGCCAGCCAGCCGCCGCGCAGCACGGCCCGGGTCGCGGCCTCGTCGCCCACGTACCCCTGGAACACCGAGGGACCGCGCACCAGGATCTCCCCGTCGTCGGCCACCCGGACCTCGGTGCCGGGCAGGGGCCGTCCCACGGTCCCGGACTTCTCCCGGCCCAGCGGCTGCATGGTGATCCCGCCGCTGCTCTCCGTCAGCCCGTAGCCGTCGTGCACGTAGATACCGATGCCCTCGTAGAACAGGGAGAGTTCGCGGCTGAGCGACGAGCCGCCGGAGGTGGCGCGCACCACCCGGCCGCCCAGCGCCGCCCGCAGTCTGCGGTACACCGTCCGCCCGTACAGGGCGTGTTGCAGCCGCAGGTCGAAGCCGGGGCCCTGGCCGGTGCCCAGCCGCCGGCGCTCCTCGGCCGCGGCGAAGTCCCGCGCGGTCTGGGCCGCCCGCTCGAACAGGGCCCCGCGGCCCGCCTGCTGGGCCGTGCGCAGGAACGTCGTGTAGAGCTTCTCGAAGACGGACGGTACGCCGTAGAGGTACGTCGGCCGGAACGTGCGCAGCGCCGCCGCGACCGCCTCCCCGGTCATCTCCGGTTCGTGCCCCATGAGGATCCCGCCGCGCACGCACATCACCTGGATCATGAGCCCGTACACATGGGAGAACGGCAGGAAGGCCAGCACCGAGGCCTGCTCGCCCGGCGGCGCCGCCGTGTGCCCCCAGCCCGCCAGGAGCGTGTCGCACGGGTAGGCCAGACTCCGGTGGCTGAGCGCGCAGCCCTGCGGGCGGCCCGTGGTGCCGGAGGTGTAGGCGACGACCGCCGTCGAGTCCGGCATGACGATCCGGCGCAGCGACTCCACCGTGGTCAGCGGGACGAACTCGCCCTGCTCCGCCAGCTGCGCCAGCGCCCCCGCGTCCAGCTGCCACACGTGCTTCAGCCGGGGCAGCACCGCGCACACCGTGCCGACCGTCATGACGCCCTGCTCGTCCTCCACCACCACGGCCACGCAGCCGGCGTCCCGCAGGATGAACTCGACCTGGTCGCGCGCGGACGCCGGATGGATCGGGACCACCTCAGCGCCCACCGCCCACAGCGCGTGCGACAGCACCGTCCACTCGTACCGGGTGCGCGCCATGACGGCCACCCGGTGACCCGGCGAGATACCGGAGGCGACCAGCCCCTTTGCCACGTCGACCACTTCGTCCCGCAGCTCGACGGCCGTCACCTCCTCCCAGGCGGCCGACGCGCCGTCCGGGCGGCGGGCGAGCACCGGCAGGGTGGGGTTCCGGGCCGCCGTCTCGAAGACGCCGTCGGCGAGCCCGCCGCTCAGGGGCGGGGCGTCTGGCGGAGCGAGAGCGAGGTCGCGCATGCGCTGCTCCTGGGGTTACGTAGAGTGACGCCGCCGACGAGTCCCGTTGTCGGCGGTGCTCGAATGTAGCCCAGGAGCGAGCGATTGGTGCCGGGAACCGAGAAGTCGTGGCCGACTGATGATCTCGACGACTCCTGGGGACTCGGGGAGCATGACTCACGTGAACCCCGATCCGGAGCCCGAGCGCACCACCGGCCTGGAGCCCGGGGGCGGCGTGCCGCCCGGCGAGACGCCGCCCGCGGAGAGCAGCATGCCCGAGGCCGGGCCCCGGGAGACGCACAACCCGCCCAAGGGCTGGGCCAAGGCCCCGCTCACCCTGATCCTGATCCTCGTCGTGCTGGTCGCGGCCTTCTTCCTGGTGTACGCCCTGGTCATGATCCTGTGAGACCGGCGCCGGCGGGGCGCCTCAGGACTGGGTGCGGCGCACGCACTCGGTGACGACGTCCCGCAGGCTCCCGGTCTGCTCCATCAGCTCGCGCTGCACCCGGGCGCCGTTGCCGCGCCGGAACAGTTCGGTGACGGCCTCCTCGGCCCGGGCCTGGTCGCCGGTGTCGGCGAGGGCGTCGCCAGTGTGCTCCAGCAGCGACCGCACCACGTCCTCGGCCGGCTGGGGCCGCATGGTCGCGGGATGCAGCAGCTCCCCGTCCAGGCCCGACCGGGCGGCCTGCCAGGCGGCCAGCCGCAGCAGGCTCACGCTGTGGTCGGCCGGCTCCCGCCCGGCCCGCCACTCGCGCGCCGCGGTCTCCACCAGCCCCCGGACGAGCAGGGCGATCAGGACGGCGGTGTCCGCGTGCAGGCACACGTCCGAGACCCGGACCTCCACCGTCGGGTAGCGCTCGGACAGGCGCGCGTCGAAGTAGACCATCGCCTCGTCCAGGATGACGCCGGTGGCCACCATGTCCGCCACCCGGCGGTGGTAGCGCTCCGCCGACCCGAACAGCTCCGTCGGGCCGGCCGACGGCCAGCGGCCCCAGACCCGGCTGCGGTAGCTGTGGTAGCCGGAGTCGCGGCCCTGCCAGAACGGGGAGTTGGCGCTGATCGCCACCAGCACGGGCAGCCAGGGCCGGATGCGGTCGACGACCGCGACGCCCTCCTCGTCGGACTCGACGGCCACATGCACATGGCAGCCGCAGACGAGCTGCTCGCGGGTGGCGATGCCGTACTGCTCCGCCATCCACTGATAGCGGTCGTTGACGCTGATGGAAGGGCTGACCGGGAGCGGGGAGGCGGCCAGCGCGGCGACCGCGCAGCCTATCTCCCCGGCGTGCCGGGCCGCCTCCTTGCGGCAGCGGACGATCTCCGCGCCGAGGTCCGCCATGTCCGTCTGCGGATGGGTGGCGAACTCCAGCATCTGTCCGTACAGCTCCTTCTCGAACACGTCCTGTCCGGGATCGAGCAGGGAGGCGCGGGCTAGCACCGCGGCCGACAGTGCCTTCGGGTCACCGCTCTCCGGGTCGACCAGGAGGAGTTCCTCCTCCACACCGACAGTGCGCACGTGGGAGCCGCCTTTCTCACGTACCGCGACGGGGCGTCGCGAGTAGTAGACCCCGACTGCCCCGCGCACGGCTGTCGACACCTGGGCGGCACGGCGCGAACGGTCACGTCCGCGGGCGCACGGTCACAGGGCGGGCGTCAGCCAGACCGTGGCGAGCGGGGGCAGCGTGAGCCGGACGGTCCCGTCCTCCGGTTTGACCGGGTCGGGGCTGGTGACGTCGCTGCCGCCGTAGCGGGCGGCGTCGGTGTTGAGGGTCTCGTGCCAGGCGGCGACCTCGTCGCCGACGTCGAGGCGGTAGTCGTGGCGGACCACGGGGGAGAAGTTCGACACCGCGAGCAGCGGGGTGCCCTGCGCGTCGAAGCGCAGGAACGCGAAGACGTTGTCGTCGGCCGCGTCCACGGCGACCCAGCGGAAACCGCCGGGCTCGGTGTCGCGCTGCCACAGGGCGGGGGTGGCGCGATAGACCGTGTTGAGGTCCCGGACCAGGTCCTGCACGCCCCGGTGGTCCGCGGCGGCGCAGTAGCCGGGGTCCAGCAGCCACCACTCCGGTCCGTGCTCCGCGGACCACTCGGCGCCCTGCGCGAACTCCTGCCCCATGAACAGCAGTTGCTTGCCGGGGTGGGCCCACATGAAGCCCAGGTAGGCGCGGAGGTCGGCGCGCCGCTGCCACCAGTCGCCGGGCATCTTGGACACCAGCGCCTGCTTGCCGTGCACCACCTCGTCGTGGGAGATGGGCAGGACGTAGTTCTCGCTGTAGGCGTACACCATCGAGAAGGTCATCTCGTGGTGGTGGTACTTGCGGTGCACGGGCTCGTGGGCGACGTACTCCAGTGAGTCGTGCATCCAGCCCATGTTCCACTTCAGGCCGAAACCGAGCCCGCCGGTGTCGGTGGGCCGGGTCACCCCGCCCCACGCGGTGGACTCCTCCGCGATGGTCACCACCCCGGGCACCCGGCGGTAGAGGGTCGCGTTCATCTCCTGCAGGAACGCCATCGCGGCCAGGTCCTCCCGGCCCCCGTACACATTGGGCGTCCACTGCCCGGAGTCCCGCGAGTAGTCGAGGTACAGCATCGAGGCGACGGCGTCCACCCGCAGGCCGTCGATGTGGAACTCCTCGCACCAGTACACGGCGTTGGCGACCAGGAAGTTGCGCACCTCGGTGCGGGCGTAGTCGAACTCGTACGTCCCCCAGTCCGGATGCTCCGCCCGCCGGTCGTCCCCGGGTTCGTAGAGCGGGTCCCCGTCGAAGCGGGCCAGCGCCCAGTCGTCCTTCGGGAAGTGGGCGGGCACCCAGTCCATGATCACGCCGAGGCCGGCCCGGTGGCAGGCGTCCACGAAGTACCGGAAGTCGTCGGGCGAGCCGAGCCGCGCGGTCGGCGCGTAGTACGAGGTGACCTGGTAGCCCCAGGAGGGGCCGAAGGGGTGCTCGGCGACCGGCATCAGCTCGACGTGGGTGAAGCCCAGGTCCTTGACGTACGCGGGCAGTTCCTCGGCGAGCTCGCGGTACGTACGGCCCGGGCGCCAGGAGGGCAGGTGGACCTCGTACACCGAGAACGGCGCCTCGTGCACCGGGGTCTGGGCGCGACGCGCGAGCCACTCCTCGTCGCCCCACGCGTGGTGCGAGGCCGTCACCACCGAGGCCGTCGCGGGCGGCGTCTCGGTGCGGCGGGCCATCGGGTCGGCCTTGAGGAACCGGTGCCCGTACTGGGAGGTGATCTCGAACTTGTACCGTGCGCCTTCCCCTATGCCCGGCAGGAACAGCTCCCAGACGCCGCAGGAGCCCAGCGACCGCATCGGGAACGCCGTCCCGTCCCAGAAGGTGAAGTCCCCGGCGACCCGGACCCCGCGCGCGTTCGGCGCCCACACGGTGAACCGGGTGCCCTTCACGTCCTGGTGGGTCATCGGCTCGGCGCCCAGCGCCTTCCACAGCTGCTCGTGGCGGCCCTCGCCGATCAGGTGCAGATCGAGCTCGCCGAGCGCGGGCAGGAAGCGGTAGGGGTCGTGCGTCTCCTGAGTGCCCTCCGCGTACTCCACCAGCAGCGTGTACGCGGGGATCGCGGCCAGGGGCAGTACGGCGCAGAACAGGCCGTCCCCCTCGGAGACGAGCCGGTGGCGCTCGCCGTCCAGCACGACGCTCACCGCACGGGCGAACGGCCGCAGCGCCCGGAAGGCGATCCCGCCCGGCACCGGGTGGGCGCCGAGCAGCGCGTGCGGATCGTGGTGGGCGCCCGCCAACAGGCGTTCCCGGTCGGCCGGGTCCAGGGCGGGGGCCGGCCGGGGGCCGGCCGGCTCGGGCAGGGGGGTGTCGCGCAGCGCCACGGTTCATCCTCCTCGGACGGCCAGACGTTCGATCGCCGCCATGGGCACGGGAAGCCAGGCCGGACGGTGTCTGGCCTCGTAGAGCACTTCGTACACCGCGCGGTCGGTCTCGTACGCGCGCAGCAGCGCGTGCTTCTTGCGCGGGTCCCACCCGGCCCGGGCCGCGTAGCCCGCGCAGTACGCCTCCCGGCAGCGGCGGGCCCACTCCGGGCGCCAGGGGCGGCGCTGCCGGGCCGCGTAGTCGAAGGAGCGCAGCATGCCCGCGACGTCCCGCACCGGGGACTGGGCGCCACGCCGTTCGGCGAGCGGGCGGGACGGCTCGCCCTCGAAGTCGATGACGAACCACTCGCGGCCCGCCCGCAGCACCTGCCCCAGATGCAGGTCGCCGTGGACGCGCTGGGCCGGCGGCCCGGCGTCGCAGCCGGTGAGCGCGCCGAAGGCGGTGAGCAGTCCGGGGACGAACGGCCTGAGCGCCGGTACGCAGGTCGCGGCGGCCTCCAGCCGGGCGGTCATCGCCGCCGCGGTGTGCCCGTTCTCGCCGTGGGCCCCGGAGGGGAAGGCGGACGCCAGGGCGAGGTGCACGTCGGCGGTGGCCTGCCCCAGTTCGTAGGCCTCCTGGGTGAAGTGCTCACCGGCGGCGAGCGCCCTCAGGGCCAGCGTCCAGCCGTCGGAGGCGTCGCGCAGATAGGGCTGGAGCACCCCGAGCGTCGCCGCCCACGGTTCGGTCGTGCGCAGCCATGCCACGGGGGCGGGGACGCGGGTGCAGCCCTGCGCGGCCAGCGCGCCCGGCACCTCCAGGTCCGGGTTGACGCCGGGCTGGATGCGCCGGAAGACCTTGAGGATGAACGCGTCGCCGTACACCAGCGAGGAGTTGGACTGCTCGGCGTCCAGCAGACGGGGCGCGAGTCCGGCCGGGACCTCCGTGGACGGGTCGGCCTCGAAGCGCAGCGGGCCCGCCGTGCCCGGCCGTCTGAGCCGCTCCAGGAGCAGCGCGGCCGAGCGTGGGTCGTGCAGCGCGTCGTAGACGGTGAGGCCGGCCAGCGGACCGTCCTGCACCCGGCCGATGAGGGCCCGGCCGAGCCGCGGCGAGAGGTGCTCGCGCACGCCCAGCAGCAGCTGGTAGCAGTCGCCGGGCGGGGGAGCGCCCCCGCTGGGGGCCGGGACCGGCAAGTGCCCGGCGTGGACCAGCATGTGCAGACAGTCCGGGAACAGCTCCGTCGCGGACAGCACGGTCAGGTCCGTGACGGGCCGGTCCTTGCCCGCGAACCAGCGCTGCCTCGGCAGCCACTCGCGCAGCAGCTCGCAGAGCGAGGCCAGGGGCTGCTCGGTGCCCGTGCTTCTCGGCTGGAGGATTACGGTCTTCGCCATGGTGACGCGTCCTTTCCTCGGCGGCGCGCTCAGCGTCGTCGGCCGATGCGGGATGCGACTCGGGAGAGCCGGAACCAGTAGAAGCCGTGGCCCGCGAGGGTGAGGAGGTAGGGCAGTTCGCCGATGGCGGGGAAGCGGACTCCGCCGATGAGTTCGACGG
>NZ_JBVKAI010000029.1:0-92492 GCF_055639495.1 Streptomyces sp. NPDC039424 | reverse complement strand
GTACTGCAGGGGGGACCCTGTGGGAGAGTAGGACGCCGCCGAACAATTTTTGAGAGAACCCCCGTATCGAAAGATACGGGGGTTTTCTGCGTTTCCGGTGCTTAGAAGCAAACCTCTGCTGTGTCGACGGTTCCGCCCTCGCGGCCGGGGGCGTTGTGCCACTTCCAGTAGAGGTTGGTGTGGGCGATGACCTGCTCCGGCGGGGGAGCGCCGTACTCGGTGTTGTCCTCCGTGGTGTGGGCGTCGGCGACCAGCGTCGCGTCGTACCCGCGGACCAGGGCGCCGTGCAGGGTCGAGCGGATACAGACGTCGGTCTGGGCGCCGGTGACCACGAGCCGGCCCACTCCGCGCTCGGCCAGGACGGACTCCAGGTCGGTGTCCTCGAAGGAGTCCGCCCAGGACTTGTGGATGAGGGGCTCGGTGTCGTGGCGGGTCAGCTCGGGCACGTACTCCCAGCTTTCGCTGCCGCGTTCGAGGTCCTCGTCGGAGTGCTGCACCCAGATCACGGGCACGTCCTCCGCACGGGCCTTGTCGACCAGGGTGTTGATGTTCTTGATGACGGTGTCGCGGTGCGGAGCGCCCGCCACCACGCCGTTCTGTACGTCGATCACGATGAGTGCCGTGTTGGGCCGTGAGGGAAGGGTCGTCATGGCACCCACGGTAGGACGGTGCACTGACAACAGTCGCGCGCTTTGCGGGCGGGGCCTATATGAGGTGAGGGTGCCGAGGGGCCGGCACTACGGTGGTTCGTATGACCACCACGACCAGCGATGACTACCTGATCCGCGCGATCCGCGCCGACGAGTGGCCCACGGTGAAGCGGCTGCGGCTCGAGGCGCTGCGGGATCCCGTGGCGCACCTCGCCTTCCTGGAGACGTACGACGACGCCTTGGCCAGGCCGGACTCCTTCTGGCAGGAGCGGGCCACCGGAGCCGCCAAGGGAGCCGCGGGGGCGCAGCAGTTCGTGGTGGAGGGACCGGGCGGAGAGTGGGTCGGGACCCTGACCGTGCTGGTAGAGGAGCCCGGCACCACGGACTGGGCCGGGCTGCCCGTGGAGCGGCGGCAGGGCCACATCGTCGGCGTCTACGTCCGGCCCGAGCACCGCGGGTGCGGGCTGACCGAGGTGCTGTTCGACGAGGCCGTGCAGTGGGCGTGGGGGGCCGGCGCGGAGCGGGTGCGGCTGCTGGTGCACGAGGACAACGGGCGTGCGCAGCGTTTCTACCGCAGGGCCGGGTTCGTGCCGAGCGGTGTCACGGTGGCGTTCGTCCACGACGCGGGGCAGCAGGAGCTGGAGTTCGTGCTCGAGCGGGAGTGAGTGACGGTCACACCGGGAGTTCGTGGTGGGGCCAGCGGGTGCGGGCCTGTTCGCGGGAGCGGAGCAGGGCCAGGGTCGGCAGGCCGCGGTCCGCTCCCGTCGAGAGCAGGTCCGGGAGCTGGGCGAGCGGGGCCACAGCCGCCACGTCCTCCAGGACCAGGGTCAGTGGTGGGTCGAGCCGACCGGAGGATGACCGTTCGGCCATGTGCCGGCCGCGCTCGACCACGCTGGAGACGAGGGCCGTCAGGAGCGGCATGGCGCCTGGGTTCGTCCTGGGGTCCTCGATGGATTTACCGACCACATAAAGCGTGCCCCCTTCGTTGACGAAGGAATCCAAGGCGAGGGCATCAGTTCGGTTTGGTGTGCAGGCTTCGCGGATGTTGACCGTGAAGAGAGCCGCCAGTGCGCGGCTCGTCAACTCGTGCGCCATGTCGCGGCGTTCGGGGTGCGAGGTGAGCGCGGCCTCCAGCTCGCCCGCGGCACCGGGGGCCGCCTTGGGGTTCGTACGGAGGGTGCGGACCGCGTCCTGGATCTGGGTGCCCTGGGCCCAGCGGTGGACGTGGCGGATGCCGCGGTTGTCGATGGCGGCGGCGTGCAGGTAGCTGCGGAGCAGTGTCTCGGCGGTGTCGCTGACCGCTTGGTCCAGCCGGGAGGACGGTCTGACCGGGGTCAGGAGGGCGGCGGCTCTCTGTACCGCCCGTTCCTTGTCCTCGCAGCCCGTCGTGGGGGACCAGTGCAGGCGGGCCGGGGTGTCGCAGAGGTGGCCGGGGTCGTAGAGGAGGACCGGGCCCAGTTTTGCCCTCGCGTCCTTGGTGTCCTGCCAGAGGGTGGGGTCTGACGTGACCAGGAGGAGGGGGCCTTCCGCGTCGCGTACCGCCTGGGTCGCGTTCGTCTTGCGGGTTTCCGGTGGCCCGTACAGCACCGCGCCTTCGGTGCGGTTCGCTTCCCATCCGGCCACCCGTTCACCGGCGGGTACCAGGTCAGGCGCTTCCTGAGGCTCGGGCGCACTGCGCGGAGCAGGGACCTCATCCAGCCGCTCGGTCGGCTCGGGCGGCGGCTCCGGCGCCCAGACCGGAACCTCGGGCGGCGGCGCCTGCGTACGGGCAGCCGCGGCAGCCGCCCCCTTGTCGAAGCTCCGTCGGACGCGTCCCGCCCGCCACCGGGCCACCGTCCCCATCACGAACACGGTCAGCACGAACAGCACCATCAGCTGCCCGATGAACAGCCCCCAGAACAGCCCGTACCCCGACAACTGGTCGGCCGGAGTGTCCGGCCAGGCGCCGGTCATGTCGTGCGGCCGGCCGACGAGATGGCGCATGGCCACCGCGGTACGGGTGAAGGTGACGCCGGACGGCCAGGCGCCGTGGGCGAACCAGCCCGCGAGGCCCGTCGCCGACCACACCAGCAGGGTCATGCCGAGCAGGAACGCCAGCAGGCCGATCAGCAGACCGTCGGGGATGCCGCCCTGGCCGTCCCGCCGGCCCCGTCCGTGGTCGCGGTCGTCGGGTCTCACGCCTCCCCCTGCCTACGCCACCGTCGACTCGGACGACCCGTCGAGGTCGCCGATGTGCTGTTCCACGAAGGCCGCCGCCCGCTGCTCCGCCTCCAGTTCGGCGGCGCGCAGCGCGTCGTCGGCGGCCAGGTCGTAGGAGGACTCGGTCATCGCGCGGTCGGTGAAGACCAGAGGGCGTTCGCTCTCGGTCACCAGGTGCTTGACCACCTGGACGTTGCCGTTGACGTCCCAGACGGCGATGCCGGGGGTCAGGGTCGGGATGATCTCCACCGCCCAGCGCGGCAGGCCCAGGACGCGGCCCGTGGCCCGCGCCTCGTCCGCCTTCTGGGCGTAGATCGTCCGGGTCGACGCCATCTTCAGGATCGCCGCGGCCTCCTTCGCCGCCGCGCCGTCGACCACGTCGGAGAGGTGGTGGACGACCGCGACGAAGGACAGACCGAGCCGTCGGCCGAACTTCAGCAGCCGCTGGAACAGCTGCGCCACGAACGGGCTGTTGATGATGTGCCAGGCCTCCTCGACCAGGAAGATGCGCTTCTTCCGGTCGGGGCGGATCCAGGTGTGCTCCAGCCACACGCCGACGATCGCCATCAGGATGGGCATGGCGATGGAGTTGCGGTCGATGTGGGAGAGGTCGAAGACGATCAGCGGGGCGTCCAGGTCGATGCCGACCGTGGTCGGGCCGTCGAACATACCGCGCAGGTCACCGTCGACCAGCCGGTCCAGTACCAGGGCCACGTCCAGGCCCCAGGCCCGTACGTCGTCTATGGCGACGTTCATCGCCTCGGCGGACTCCGGCTCCGGGTGGCGCAGCTGCTCGACGATGTCGGTCAGCACCGGCTGGCGCTCGACGATCGTCTCGTTGACGTACGAGTGCGCCACCTTCAGCGCGAAGCCCGACCTCTCGTCGAGGCCGTGGCCCATCGCGACCTCGATGATCGTCCGGAGCAGCGCGAGCTGGCCGGTGGTCGTGATCGAGGGATCGAGCGGGTTGAGCCGGATGCCCATGTCCAGGGCGGCCGTCGGGTCCAGCCGGATGGGGGTAATCCCCAGCTCCTCGGCGATGAGGTTCCACTCGCCCACACCGTCCTCGCCCTGCGCGTCGAGGACGACGACCTGGCGGTCGCGGAAGCGCAGCTGGCGCAGGACGTACGTCTTCTCCAGGGCCGACTTGCCGTTGCCGGACTCGCCGAGGACCAGCCAGTGCGGGGCGGGGAGCTGCTGGCCGTACAGCTGGAACGGGTCGTAGATGTAGCCCTTCCCGGAGTACACCTCGCGGCCGATGATGACGCCGGAGTCGCCGAGGCCGGGGGCCGCGGTGGGCAGGTAGACCGCCTGGGCCTGGCCCGTGGAGGTGCGCACCGGCAGCCGGGTCGTCTCGACCTTCCCGAACAGGAAGGACGTGAAGGCGTCCGTGATGGCGGACAGCGGGTCCCGCATCAGCGCATCAACCCCTACCTTCGGATTCCGGTGGCGAACGGCAGCGTGTTCACGAACGCGCGGTGATGCTCGCGGTCGCACCACTCCAGCTTGAGGTACGACTTTCCGGCCGACGCCCTTATCGTGCGCTTGTCGCGGGCCAGCGCCTCCGGGGAGCGCGAGGACACGGTGATGTAGCCGACCAGGTTCACTCCCGCGGCGCCGCTCGCCAGGTCCTCGCCCCGCTGGTCGAGGCGGTTGTGGGCGGCGATGTCGCGCGGGTCCACGGTGCGGTTCATCTTGGCGGCGCGGGAGGCCTCGGCCTCGTCGTTCGTCTTCTCCGTCAGCATGCGCTCGATGGCGACCTCGGTGGGTTCGAGGTCCATCGTCACCGCGACGGTCCGGATCACGTCCGGGGTGTGGACGAGGAGGGGCGCCAGGAAGTTGACGCCGACGGGGGTCATCGGCCACTCCTTCACCCAGGCCGTGGCGTGGCACCAGGGCGCGCGGGTGGCGGACTCCCGGGTCTTGGCCTGGAGGTAGGTGGGCTCCATGGCGTCCAGCTCGGCCGGCCAGGCGTTGCGCTTCGTCATCGCCTGGATGTGGTCGATCGGGTGGTCGGGGTCGTACATGGAGTGGACCAGGGAGGCGAGGCGGCCCTGTCCCAGCGGCTGCCGTACGCGGATGTCGGCCTCCTGCAGCCGCGAGCAGATGTCGGTCAGCTCACGTGCCATGACGACCGCGAGCCCGGCGTCCCGGTCCAGCTTCCGCCCGCCCTGCGGCCGGGCCGCCCGTGCCATGGCCTGCGCCTCGGCGGCCAGCTCGCGCGTGTAGTGCATACAGGCGACGAGGTAGGCGCGGTGCTGCTCGCTGCTGGTGGACACCATCGACTGCAGCTGGTCGTACGACTGCCTGAGCCATCCCGGTGCCCGCTCGTCCCCGCGCTGGGTGACGTCCTTGGCGTGCGCGTCCGGGTCGGCGGGCAGCGTACGGGCGAGCATCTGCAGCCGGGTGACGAAGCCGTCGCCGTTCGCCACGTGCTTCAGCAGGGTGCCGAACCGGTCGACCAGGGCCTCCTGGTCCTCGGAGTCGCGCAGACCGACGCCCGGGCCCTCGATCTCGATGGCGGCGGTGACGGTCTTGCGGTCGGCGTGCAGCAGTACGGCGATCTCGTCCGGCCCGAAGGGCGCGGCCAGCCAGGTGATCCGCCCGATGCCGGGGGGCGGCCCGATCTCGATCTCACGCCCGTCGAGGCCCGTACCGGCCTCCATGACGTCGGATCGGTAGACGGCGTTCCGCTTGACGGTGCGCTTGAAGCTGCGGTTGATCTCGAACCACTTGTAGAACGTACGGCGCTTGTACGGCACGTACACCGCGGCCAGCGCCAGCAGCGGAAAGCCCGTCAGCAGCACGATGCGCAGGGACAGGACGGGGACCAGGAGCCCGCACATCATGCCGAGGAACGCGCCCATGACGATGAGCGCGATCTCACCGGACTCGCGGTTCCGGCCGATGATCGCGTTCGGCCGGGCGCGGCCGATCAGATACGTACGGCGGGGCGTGACCGGATGGGACATGTGGGACTCGGTCGTCAACGCCCTTCACCTCCCGTGCGGTTGTTGCGGGTGTTGCCGGCGTGCGGGGTGTTGGCCGGGCTGGGGGCGCGCGGCGCGGGCGCGGCGGAGGGGACGGCTCCGCCGCCCCCGTTCGGGGTACGGCCGCTGTGCGCGGCGACCCCGCCGGAGGCCGGGTTGGCCGGGCGGGGGGTGCTGGAGGACGACTGGCCGCCGCCTCCTCCGTTGTTGTCGGCGCGGGAGCTGTGCGTCTTGATGCCCTGCGCGACCAGGGTCGCCGGGGAGCTGATGACCGCGGCGGCCTTGCCCTCGGCGCCCTGCATGATGCGGTTGTTGCGGCCGCCGGCGATCTCGTCGCCGAAGCCCGGGACGAAACGGTAGATCATCGCGCTCGCGAAGATGGCGAGCAGGATGATGGCGAGGCCGGAGACGACGGCGGAGAAGGCGTCGGGGCCGTCGTCGGAGGAGAGCGCACCGGCGAGGCCGAGCACGATGACGATGACGGGCTTGACCAGGATCACCGCGATCATGATCCCCGCCCAGCGGCGTACGTGCCCCCACAGGTTCTTGTCCACCAGGCCCGCGTAGACGACGGTGCCGAGGAGGGCGCCGACGTAGAGCAGGGCGGCGCGGATGACCAGCTCCAGCCAGAGGATGCCGGCGGCGAGGATGCTGACCAGGGACACGACGATCAGCATGATCGGGCCGCCGCCGATGTCCTGGCCCTTGTTCAGCGCGCCGGAGAACGTGCCGAAGAACGTGTCCGTCTGGTCGCCGGTCGCCTTCGCCAGGACCTCCGTGACGCCGTCCGTGGCCGACACCACCGTGTACAGGATCAGCGGGGTGAAGGCGCTGGCCAGCACGGTCAGCCAGAGGAACCCGACCGCCTCCGACAGCGCGGTCGTCAGCGGCACGCCCCGCACCGCCCTCTTCGCCACCGCCAGCAGCCACAGCAGCAGCGTGAGGATCGTCGACGCCGCGAACACCACCGCGTACTGCTGCAGGAACTTGGGGTTCGTGAAGTCGACGTTCGCCGTCTCCTTCACGGCGTCACTCAACTTGTCCACGGTCCACGAGGCGGCGTCCGCACATCCCTTGGCCAGGGAGGAGAGGGGGTCGAGGGTGGAGAGGGGGTCGGTGGTCACGCCGGGTTTGCCGCTTGAGCCGCTGTCGTTTTCGCAGTACGACTTGGCCGGGCCGCGGATGAGGTCGCAGGCGTCGTTGCTCTTGGAGGCCGATGGAGTGGGCGCGGGCTCAGCGACGGCGTGGGTGGCGAGCATCACCACGGTGGTCTGCACGGCAGCGAAGGCGGCCGTGACCCTGAGCATGCGGTGGCTAGCGCGCATACGTGAACCCTCCGTACTCCTCGACGGCCTTCGTCATGTCGTCTGCGGTGGAGGCCTTCTGGTCATGACCGACCGGGACGGGGCCGTCCTTCTGCTGGAAGTCGGTGACTTTCCAGTCGTTGTCGACCCACTTCATTTCGTACGTGGTGGTGTACCAGCTCTCGGTCACCGGGTTGGTCGATGCTTCGCCGGACAGGCCGAAGAGCGAGGTGTACCAGACCTGGACCGTGGCGTTGTCCCCGGTGAATGTCGTGACCTTGGTGCCCACTGGGATGACACGGGAGACGAAGGTCTGGCCGCTGGGCGTGGTGCCGTCCTTGTTGAGACCGATGTTGCTCAGGAACGTCTCGCTGGAGTAGGCGCTGTCCAGATCCGACTGTCTGCGGGCTGCTACATCGGGGGCATAGATGGTGTTGACGATCTCACGCCGCCGAGAGGCGTTGAACATGTCGGTAGAACCGAGCGTGACGGAATAGTTGGCCGCCGCACTCTCCGCCCCCTGCTGATCCCGAGCAAACCCCGTAGGGATCCCCCCGGCCTTCGACGTCACCGGCTTCGTGCCGCTTGCTGCGGTGGCCGCGGCTTTGGGCTTGTTGCCGGAGGGGGAGTCGTTCGATGACGAATTGTCATCGCCGCGGTTCGCGAAGGCGATGGCTGCGATGAGGAGGACTACGACGCCGACGACCGTGACCAGGCTCCGGGAGGAGGACCGGCCGGTGCGGCGGGCGCCTCCGTAGGGGTCGCCGCCGCGTTCGGGCAGGCGGGTCCGTGTCTCGCCCGCGCCGCCGTAACCCTGCTCGTCTCCGAGACTCATGCCGCGTACGCCCCCTCGACCTCGTACCGGAACGCGTGGAAGTACGACGGTAGCCGTGCTGGTTCCCGCGTGGGCGCGGTGTGGTGACTCGACATCAGGGAAACGCAACCTCAGCCGGTGGGCACGGTCGGTGGGTGGGGGTAGCGGGGGCACCGGGCGCGCCCGGGGGGTCTGACTGACGGTTCCGGCGGGGCATCGTGCGCGGCATGCGCGGGCATGCGCCGGGTGCGCGGTCTACACGGCCATGCCGTACACGATGGTGAACAGCGTGCCGAGGGAGCCGATGATGAAGACTCCCGTGAGACCGGCGATGATGAGGCCCTTGCCCTGTTCGGCGCTGAAGGTGTCGCGCAGGGCGGTGGCGCCGATGCGCTGCTTGGCCGCGCCCCAGACCGCGATGCCGAGGCAGAGCAGGATGGCGACGGCCATCACCACCTCGATCATCACCTTGGCCTCGTTGCCCAGGCTGCCGAAGGGGCCCCAGTCCGGAGCGATCCCGCCGATGATGGTGTTGATGTCTCCCTTGTCGGCCGCGAACAGCATGTAAGTCACCGCCCCTGGTGGGTAGTTCCGCAGTTCCTCTGCGGGGTGCAGAGGTCAGGCCTCATTGTCGCCGACATTCTTGCCGCCGTATGTCGACTTGGCGTCATTGCTTGACGGGTTTCGTACGAATGGCTCGTACAGTCACTCTGTGTATCACAGCAGGTCACGCCGGGCAATGAGGCCTGAGCGGAACCTGTGTACAGGGTTTCTGACGGCTGGTCGGGTGAATCGTCGCCTCGATGTTCTCACGGTTCCGGGCGCGACAAGGGGGAACGGGCCACGGCCGGCTGCCGTGACCCGTTCCCTTTTCGTGCCGCCGAGGGGACCCCACGTCCCCCTCGCTCCGGCGGCTCCCCGTGACCCGACGGGGAGGTCATGCCGTGGGGCTCACCCGGTGAAGGCGTCCGTGCCTTCCGGGGTGCCCCAGCCGGTCGGGCCGTCGTAGCCGGACCTGGCGGTGCACAGGTAGCTCGCGCTGGAGGAGCAGGTGCCGTTGCTGCCGCTGGTCACGTCGTTGAGGGCTGAGGTGCCGGCCGACGCGTACGGGTACGAGGCGGGGTAGTCGCCGCTGCCCGGGGTGCCCGCGAGGGCGTAGACGCCGGCGATGATCGGGGCGGAGGCGCTGGTGCCGCCGAAGGTGTACCAGCCGGCGGTGACGCCGTAGGAGTCGTAGACCGAGACGCCGGTCGCCGGGTCGGCGACGGCCGAGACGTCGGCGATGGAGCGCTTGGAGCAGCCGGTGTCCGTCTGCCAGCTGGGCTTGGCGTCGTAGGCGGAGCAGCCGGAGCCGGTGCCCTCGGTGCTGCTGGTGTTCCAGACGCTCTCGGTCCAGCCGCGGCTGGAGGAGGAGGTCGTCAGGGCGGTGCCGCCGACGGCGGTGACGTACTTCGAGGCGGCCGGGTATTCGGCGCCGTAGCCCTCGTCACCGGCGCTGACGGTGATGGCGACGCCCGGGTGGTTGAAGTAGGAGGAGTCGTACGAGGTGTCGCTGGACGACTCCGAGCCGCCGTAGCTGTTGGAGACGAACTTGGCGCCGAGCTTGACCGCCTCGTTCACCGCGGTGCCGAGGTTGGCGGTGGTGGCGGACTTGGCCTCGACGAGCAGGATGTGGCAGCCCGGGCAGATGGCGGAGGCCATGTCCAGGTCCAGCGACTCCTCCTCGGCCCAGCCGCTGTCGGCGGAGGGGAGGGAGGTGGTGGAGCCGGTCTGGCTGACCTTCTTGAAGCAGCCGTTGGACGTGGTGCACGCGTCCAGGCCGTAGTACGAGCGGTACTTGGCGAGGTCGGCCTCGGCGTTCGGGTCGTCGTAGGCGTCGACGATCGCGATCGTCTCGCCGGAGCCGTTCGAGGCGGCGGCGTCGGTCAGGCCGTAGGCGTCCTGGAGGTCGCTGGGGCCGTATCCGGTGGGAGTGGCGGCGGCGGCCTTGGGCGTGACCTTGGCGGCCTTGCCGGTCTCCTTGGCCTGTGCCTTCTGGAAGGCGGTGGTGCCGCCGGTGACGCGGAAGGAGTCGCAGGCCAGTTCGCCCTTGTGCTTGGGCGTGGCGCAGGGGGTGGCGGCCCAGGTCACCTTCGCGTTCGAGGCGGCGGCGGGCGTGGCCGTGGTGGTCGCGGTCGCGGCGCTCGCCTGGGCAGCGGTGCCGAGTCCGGCGAAGACGAGGGCGGCGGTGGCGGCGGCGGAGCTCACACGGCGCCATCTACCGCGGGTGTGGGGGAAGTCGGGCGTGGTCGTACGCAACGTACAGCCTCCTGGGAGTGGTGGGCAGAGGCCTGCGGGGTGTGGGGGACCACCGGTGTGGTTTCCGGTGGGGGCGGCGGCCCGGGACGACCCTCGCTTGTTGAGTACGTGACAACAAGGCGGCTGATGGAATTCTGACTTCCGCGTTACTGAAACGGGCGCCGGGCTTACTGATCATTGGGCGGCGGATGGCGCCGGGGTGGGGGCGCCTTGACCCGGCGCACAGCCCGTGCACAGCTTGTGGACGGCGGGGCGGAGAGTGACGGGGAGGGCGGTGGCTCAGCGGGGTTTGAGGCCGTGCAGCAGGTGGTGCACGTGCTCGTCCAGGCCGGCCAGGGCCTGCTCCGCGGGAATCGAGCCGTTGGCGGCGAAGGCGGCGAGCCCGTGCAGGCTGGAGGCCGCGACGAGGGTGACGCGCTCCGGGTCGCCCGCGACGATCTCGCCCCGCGCCTGCGCGTCCGCGATCAGCCGCAGGAAGGACCCGACGGACTGGTCGACGGCGGCGGCGAGCTGCGCGGAGGCGTCGGGGTCGTGCTTGCGCGCGAACATCAGTTCCAGCAGCGCGGCGTTCTCGACAGCGAACCCGACGTAGGCCTTCGCCAGCGCCGCCAGCCGCCGCTCCAGCGGCAGCCCGGGGTCGTCCGCGGACTCCAGCGTCCCGGCCATCCGCTCGAACCCGGCCAGCGCCAGGGCGTCGAGCAAGGCCTGCTTGTCCTTGAAGTGCCGGCCGGGGGCGGCGTGGCTCACCCCGATCTCACGGGCCAGCTCGCGCAGCGACAGCGCGCCGGCGCCCCGGTCGCGCAGGGTGCGTTCGGCTGCCGCCAGCAGGGCGGCGCGCAGGTCTCCGTGGTGATAGGGGCGGTTCTCGGGCATGCGGACCATCGTATCCGGATGTAGTCGACGCCAGCTTTGTTGTCGGCGTCACCATTGTTGTCATTGACAGCATTGTTGGCGGCGCCTACTTTGAGGGCATGGCTGACAAGAACGACGCGCCCAAGGCGCGCACATGGAACGCGACGGACCTCCCCGACCTCTCCGGCCGCACCGCCGTCATCACCGGCGCCAACAGCGGCATCGGCTTCGCCGCCGCGGACGCGCTGGCCCGCGCGGGCGCGCACGTGGTGTTCGCCGTACGGGACCTGGAGCGCGGCCGGGCCGCCGCCGCGCGGGTGACCGGCCGTACCGAGGTACGCCGGCTCGACCTCGCGGATCTGGCCTCCGTCCGGGAGTTCGCGGACTCCTGGCAGGGCGGCCCGATCGATCTGCTGATCAACAACGCGGGCGTGATGATGGTCCCGGAGCAGCGGACCAAGGACGGCTTCGAGATGCAGTTCGGCACGAACCACCTCGGTCACTTCGCCCTGACGAACCTGCTGCTGCCCTACGTCACGGACCGGGTGGTGACGGTCTCCTCGGGCGCCCACCGCTTCGGCGACCGCAAGATCCACTTCGATGACACCAACCTCACCGGCCGGTACACCCCGCAGCGCGCCTACTCCCAGTCCAAGCTGGCGAACCTCCTGTTCACCCTGGAACTCCAGCGCCGCCTGACCGAGTCCGGCTCCCCCGTCCGCGCCCACGCGGCACACCCCGGCTGGGCGGCCACCAACCTCCAGAGCCACGCCGCCAACCCCGCAGCCCGCGCCGCCATGCAACTGGGCAACAGGATCTTCGCCCAGGACGACACGGCGGGCGCGCTGCCCACCCTCTACGCCGCGACCCAGGACCTCCCCGGCGCGAGCTACGTGGGCCCCGACGGCTTCGCCGAGATGCGGGGCGCCCCCACACTCGTCGGCCGCAACACGGCGGCGAGCGACCCGGCGGCGGCGCGGCGGCTGTGGACCCTGTCGGAGGAGCTGACGGGCACGCGGTTCGCGGCGGCGCGGGCGGAGGGGGTGCTGTGACGTCTGTGACATCTGTGACGTCTGTGATGGGCGGGGTGAGCTGTGGGCTGTGATGGGGTGTGACGTTCCGTGACGCATGGGGAGGCGGGAGCGGGGAACGCGCAGTACGGTGGTGGATCGGGTTCCGGGTCTACGGGAGGCCTGGTGACCGTAAGGGCGGTTCACAGGTAAATCTCAGTGAAGACGGGGATGATTTCTCACCTTCGTGGGACAAAGTGGGGCCCGATGGAGCGCAGCTCACGCATCTCAGGTACCTCACCTCCTGCCCTTCTCGGCGCCGTGGTGCTGCTGGCGGTCACGTCGGCGTCCGTCGCCGCCGCCGATGACGGGCCGGGGCCTCTAGGGGTGACCGCGGTGGCGGCTCCGACCTCGCAGAGCGTGCGGGTCGGGGCGCTGTTCCCCGCCGGGCGGGCGGGCAGTCTGGCCGGCGGCCACTTCTGCACCGCGTCGGTCGTGCACAGCCCTCACCGGAACCTGATCGTCACCGCGGCCCATTGCGTCGACGGCGACGATGACTCCGACCACCCCGACCTCGTCTTCGTGCCGGGCTACCGGGACGGGAAGGCGCCGTACGGGGTGTGGAAGGTGAAGAGGCGGTTCCTGCCGGACGGGTGGTCCAAGGGTCACGACGAGGACAGTGACGTGGCGTTCGCCGTCGTGGAGGGGGTGGACGGCGCCCCGGGGAAGCGGATCGAGGACGCAGTCGGCGGCAACCGCTTCGCGACGGGCACGGCGACAGGGGCGACCGCCGTGACGGTCACCGGCTACCCCAACTCCCGCGAGGTCCCCATCAGCTGCACCAACAAGCCGTCCGCACACAGCGGCACCCAGCAGCGAATCGACTGCCCCGACTTCCCCGGCGGCACGAGCGGCAGCCCGTGGGTCAACGGCGATCACGAGGTCGTCGGAGTGCTGGGCGGCCATGAGCAGGGTGGAGCCACCGCCGACATCTCCTACAGCGTGGTGCTGGGGGCGGAGGCGGCAGAGCTCTACCGGGATGCGGCGAACGATCCGTGATCTGGGCGCCTGTGGGGTGGGGTGCCGTGGGGGCCGCCCGCTTCTTGGTCATTGTCGTGCTTCCACGGCCCGAGTAAAGGGCGCTTCGCGTCGGCTGCGCCGATGGCCCTGCGGGCCACCCTTGACTCGGGCCGCTCCAGCACGGGTGAGAAGCGAGCGAGCGGCCCGGAAAGGCGGGGGCCGAGCCTTGTTATCCCCTTGCGTGGGCTGCGTTCCTGGCCGGGGTTCAGGGACGCGGTCGCGCCTCGCCAGCACGCCGGGTGGGCTAAGCGGCGAACGGTGGGTGGGGGTTGCGGGTGCGCGCTGGGCGGGTGGCGGCACGCCGGGTGGGCTTAGCGGGGACCGGTGGGTGGGTGGTGCGCGTCCGGCCGGTGGCGGCACGCCGGGTCGGCTCAGCGGCTTGCGGGTGGTGGCTTGTTGGCTCCCGGGCTCGGGCATATCGGGCGGGGTGGGGGTTGGGAACGGTGCGGAACGGCTGCGGCGGAGGCAAGTGGAGGACTTGGGCCGCGTCTGGCTTCGGCCACCTGCGTCTTTGCCTCCCGGGCGTGGCCCAAGTCCTCCAATTGCTCGCCGCGCGGGGCTGGTGGGGCTGGTGGGGCTGGTGGGGCGAGGGGGCGGGCGGGTGTGGAGTCGTCCCACTCGCCGCAAGTCGCTAAGCCGCCCCGGCGTGCCGCCACCCGCCCCCCTCGCGCCCCCACCCCACCCCCCACTCACCGTTCGCCGCTTAGCCCACCCGGCGTGCCGCCACCCGCCCCCCGCGCGCCCTCACCCCCACCCCCCACCCCCCACTCACCGATCGCCGCTTAGCCGACCCGGCGTGCAGGCGAGGCGCGACCGCGCCCCCATACCCCGGCCAGGAACGCAGCCCACGCAAGGGGAATCAAGACCCGGGACCCCGCCTTTCCGGGCCGCCCGCTCGCTTCTTCCCCGTGCTTCCGCGCCCCGAGTCAAGGGTCGGCCGGAGGCCGATCGGCGGAGCCGACGCGAAGCGCCCTTTACTCGGGGTGTGGAAGCACGACAATGACCAAGAAGCGGGCGGCCCCTACGGCCACTGGTAATGGGCAGTCAGGTCGCCTGCCGCTGCCCCCGGTTCCCGTACCCTGGCGTTTTTGGTGAGGGGAATAGGCCGAAATGCTGGCTGAGTCGGTCGGCGCGTGGCGAAATCGGACGTGAACGGGTCGCGGATGGGGGAGGGTTGAGCCGTGCGAAAAGTCTGGGTGGCTGGTGGTGTCGCGGTCGGGCTCGGTCTGAGCTTCGTGATGCTGCTTGTCGTGGGGGTGTACGTCGTCGCCGGGAACCTCGTGAACGGGGTGGGCGGAGGGGCCGTCGCGCTTGCCAAGGGGGCTGTGCCGGCCGCGTATCAGACGCTCGTGCAGAAGTGGGGCAATCTGTGCCCGGCTCTCAACCCGGCCTTGCTCGGCGCCCAGTTGTACCAGGAGAGCGGCTTCAACCCGAGTGCCAAGAGCCCGGCGAAGGCCGAAGGGATCGCGCAGTTCATCCCGGGGACCTGGGCGACGCACGGGATCGACGGGGACGGCGACGGGGACCGGGACGTGTGGGATCCGAATGACGCGATTCCGTCGGCCGCTTCGTACGACTGCCAGCTCGCCTCGTACGTGAAGGACGTGCCCGGCGAGGCCTCCCACAACATGCTCGCCGCCTACAACGCGGGGGCGTACGCGGTCATCAAGTACGGGGGCGTTCCCCCGTACAAGGAGACCCAGAACTATGTGAAGACGATCACGACTTTGGAGAAGAGCTTCGCCGCTCCCGTCACGCGGGTGGATCCCAGCCGGCAGGCCGCCGGGGCCATCGCCTACGCGCAGAAGAAGCTTGGCACGCCCTATCTCTGGGGCGGGGAGGGCACCGCTGACCAGGGCGGACGGTTCGACTGCTCGGGGTTGACCAAGGCCGCGTACGAGAGTGTCGGGGTCACGCTCCCCCGGGTCGCCAACGATCAGTACAACGCGGGGCCGCACCCGAAGCGGGAGGAGTTGCTGCCCGGGGATCTGGTGTTCTTCTCGGACGACCTCACCAACTCCCGCGCCATCCGGCACGTGGGGATCTATGTCGGGGGCGGATACATGATCGACGCGCCGAGGACGGGGGCCGTCATCCGGTTCGACCCGGTCGACACCCCCGACTACTTCGGGGCGACCCGGGTAACCGAGGATGGCGCGAAAGCGCTCCCCACGACCGTGTGAATCGCGTGTGAACCCGGGCCCTGAGCTGCGGCTATGAGTCTCTCTTCGATAACGTCTGCGTGATCTTTCGGTGGAGAGTGGAACGTAGAGACAGGGGACGTGCGTTCCTGTTGACGTAGCCGAGCGGACGTCAGTGCAGCGGAAGCGGATCTACGGACCACGGGGTGGGTAGGAGCGGCGCACGGAAGGTGCGCCCGGAGAACGACGAAGGGGCCGCAGCACCATGGCTGTACTCGCCGAATCCGGTTCGAACCCCGACGTCGACCTGCTGTACGACATCAACGGACTGGCGAAGGACGCACCCGCGTGGTTCGACCGGGTGATGGAGTTCGTCGGTGAGTACGGGCTGCTGCTGGCCATGGTGCTGGTGGTGGTGTGGTGCTGGTGGTCCGTGCGGCGGCGGGCCGGGAGCGGGGACGAGGCGGCCGTCTCTGTCGCCGCGCTCGTGTGGGCGCCGTTGGCCGCCGGTATCGCGGTGCTGGTGAACGTGCCCATCCGGGGGTTCGTGGAGCGGCCCCGGCCCTTTGTCGATCACCAGGGGCTGGATGTCCTCGTCTCCGGGAAGAGCGACTACTCGTTCGTCAGTGATCACGCGACCCTGACCATGGCGATGGCGGTCGGATTGTTCGTCGCCAACCGGAAGTTCGGGATCGTCGGGATCGGGCTGGCGCTGCTCGAGGGGTTCTGCCGGGTGTACATGGGCGTGCACTATCCGACCGATGTGGTCGGGGGGTTCGCGCTGGGCACCGCGGTGACGTTGCTGCTGTCGCCGGTGGCCATGGCTCTGCTCACGCCGGTGATGAAGGCGGTGGAGCGGTCGCCTCGGGTGGGGTGGGCTGTCCGGCGCCGCTCATCCGAGGGCGCGGCCGGGGAGGGGCTGGTTTCCGGGGCGCGGAACTCTGTGGCGGCGGAGGAGCGGGATCTCGCCGCGTAGGCCGCGAGCG
Organism: Streptomyces sp. NPDC039424; assembly: GCF_055639495.1. Lineage (NCBI taxonomy): Bacteria > Bacillati > Actinomycetota > Actinomycetes > Kitasatosporales > Streptomycetaceae > Streptomyces > Streptomyces sp. NPDC039424. Next base: position 76,168 of record NZ_JBVKAI010000029.1, on the reverse strand, counting down.
GCCGGGCGCGCTTCCCGATTGAAGAGCGCCCGCCCCGGGCCTACAGGCCCTGCGGGTAGCTGAAGAACCTCTCCGGGTCGTACTGCTTCTTCACCTGGGCCAGCCGTCCCGCCGCATCCCCGTAGTAGGCCTTCCGCCAGTTGGTGAGCGTCGGGTCGGTGTAGTTCTGGTAGGCCGCGCCGGAGGCGTAGGGCTTCATGGCGTTGTGGGCCGAGGTGAGCCAGGACTGGGCCGTGGTGCCGGAGGCGCCCGCGCCCCAGGAGGCGATGTACTGGGCCAGCATGCGGGAGCGGCGGTGGACGAAGGCCGTGGCGGTGGGGGAGACGCGGTTGACCGCGCCGCCGAGGGCGGTGAGGGCGATGCTCCCCGAGCCGCCCCGGACCGACTTCAGCTGGGCCAGCAGCTTCTGGATGCCGGCCGCCGAGAGGGAGTGGTCGAAGAAGTCGGAGCGGGCCGCGTACGTCTCCCGGCCGAGTGCGCCCTGCGGAGAGCGGCCGGGGGTCGAGCCGGGGAGGTGGCACTGGGCGTCGGTGGAGAAGGAGGAGCAGCCGGCGTAGATCTCCATGGCCTCCTCGTAGCCCCGGCGGCGCAGGGACACGCTGGTGGCGTCGGCGCCCACCTTGTCGGCGAGGCGGTCGACGGCGTTCTTGAGTTCGCCGTAGGTGCCCAGGGAGAAGGCGGCCACGGAGATGGTGGGGGTGCGGCCCGGTGAGGCCGCCAGGTGCAGGGAGGACCAGATCTCGTCGGGCTGGCTCGGGCCCCACTCCTGCCAGGCCTTCACCACCGCTGCGGCCTTCGCCCAGGGCCAGGTCAGGTACCCGGTGACGGCCTGGGGGGCGGGGTGGGTCTTGAAGTGGAGTTCGGTGACGACGCCGAAGTTGCCGTTGCCGGCGCCGCGCAGGGCCCAGAAGAGGTCCTTGTTGGTGGTCGCGTTGGCGGTGAGCTGCTTGCCGTCCGCGGTGATCAGGGTCGCCTGGGTGAGGCTGTCGCAGGTCAGGCCGTACGCGCGGGAGACGACCCCGTGGCCGCCGCCGAGGACCAGGCCGGAGACGCCGACCGTGGGGCAGGAGCCGGCGGGGATGGTCACGCCCTTGGCGGCCAGCGCGCGGTAGACGTCGATCAGCTTGGAGCCGGCGCCGACCACCGCCTCCTGGCCGCTGACCCGGATGCGGTTCAGCTTGGAGACGTCGACTATGAGGCGGCCGTTGCCGGAGGACCAGCCCGCGTAGGAGTGGCCGCCGTTGCGTATCGCCACGCGTATGTCGTGTGCGTGGGCGTACGCCAGCGTCGTCCGGATGTCTTCGGCGTGGGCGACGTAGGCGACGGCGGCCGGTTTGAGGCCGTCGAAGCGGGTGTTGTAGAGCTGGTGGGCGGTCTTCCAGGTGGCCTCACCGGGGCGGACCAGGGCGCCGTCCAGGTCGCGGCCGAGGGCCGCCCAGTCGGCGGCTGCCACCGCGTTGGTGGTCTTCATGGGCGTACGGGACGATGTGGACGTAAGAGCGCTGGTCGACGCGTCCGACGTGCTCGTCGTACTCGTCGCGGATCCGGCGGACGCGCCGCCGTTTCCCTTGCACCCCGCCACCGCGACCGCGGCCATCGCGGCCGCGCCGCCTGAGATGAACGTACGCCGTTCCATGCCCGTGCCTTTCGTCGGCTCCCAGGGAACGAGACGGCGCCCTGGGGCCAAAGGTTCCACGGTGCGTAACCCGACCGTCGGAACCTCCACGTGCCCTCCCCGTAAGCATTCCGTGACCTCACCGGGCCGACGGCAGGGGTTCACCCCTCGTTCACTTCCGGCCATCGGCGGCTTCACCTGTTCTGCCTAATTTCGGCCGTACCAGGTGCTGAGTGCGGCCTTCGCGGCGCGCTCCGGCATCACGACGACTTCGCACGCCGCCGACGGTGGCGGCTTCTGGAAGGAACTCCCGAAAGTGAAGCTTCAGCGCAAGAACCGGCTTCGCGCCCTTTCCCTCGGTGCTGTCGCCGTCTCCGGCGCCCTGGCCCTGACGGCGTGCGGCTCCGACGACACGGGCAAGACGGCGAGCGAGGGTTCTTCGTCCTCGACGAGCGCCAGCTCGATCAAGTGCGACAACGCCAAGGGCCAGCTCCTCGCCGACGGCTCCTCCGCGCAGAAGAACGCGATCGACGCGTGGGTCAAGCAGTTCTCCCAGGCCTGCGGCGTGCAGATCAACTACAAGGGCGGCGGCTCCGGCGCGGGCGTCACCGCGTTCACGCAGGGTCAGGTCGCCTTCGCCGGTTCCGACTCCGCGCTGAAGCCCGAAGAGGTCACCGCCTCCAAGAAGGTCTGCTCCGGCGGTCAGGGCATCGACCTGCCGATGGTCGGCGGCCCGATCGCCGTCGGTTACAACGTCCCGGGTGTGGACAACCTGGTCCTGGACGCGCCGACCCTCGCCAAGATCTTCGACAGCAAGATCACCAAGTGGAACGACGCGGCGATCAAGAAGCTGAACCCCGACGCGAAGCTTCCCGACCTCAAGATCCAGGCGTTCCACCGCTCCGACGAGTCCGGCACCACGGACAACTTCACCAAGTACCTGATCGCCACCACCCCGGACAACTGGAAGTACTCCGGCGGCAAGGCCTGGCAGGCCAAGGGCGGCCAGTCCGCTCCGCAGTCCGCGGGTGTGGCCCAGCAGGTGAAGCAGACCTCCGGCGCCATCGGCTACTTCGAGCTGTCCTACGTCTCGGACGGCCTCAAGTCCGTCTCCATCGACACGGGCGCCAGCAAGCCGGTCGCCCCCAGCACCGAGAGCGCCACCGCCGACATCGCCGCCGCCAAGGTCGTCGGCACCGGCAAGGACCTGTCGCTGCAGCTCGACTACAAGACCAAGGCCGAGGGCGCCTACCCGCTCACCCTGGTCACGTACGAGATCGTCTGCGACAAGGGCAACAAGGCGGACACCCTGGCCGCCACCAAGGCCTTCCTGCGCTACATCGCCAGCGAGGACGGCCAGAAGGTCCTGTCGGGCATCGACTACGCGCCCGTCCCCGACGAGATCATCACCAAGGTCCGCAGCACCATCGAGGGCCTGAGCTGACCTGAGTGCGGCCCGGTTCCGCGAGGAACCGGGCCGCACCGTCCGGTGCACCGCCGCCCGGAGCCGAACGCCCCCTGTGGGTGTACGGCTCCAACGAGCCGCCCACCCCGCGGCTCCGCAGACCGGAGAACCCGATGGACATATCGACGCAGACGACTGACGCACCTCCCCCCACCCCCCAGCCGGCCCCGGCCGAGCAGAAGCGCAACGCCCGCGGCGCGACCCGCCCCGGTGACCGCATCTTCCTCGGGCTCTCCCGCGGCTCGGGCATCCTGCTGCTGGTGATCATGGCCGCGATCGCGGCCTTCCTCACCTACCGCGCCTCCCTCGCGATCAGCAAGGACCACGGCAACTTCCTGACCACCTTCGAGTGGAACACCAACCTCCAGCCGCCCGTCTTCGGCATCGCGGTCCTCGCCTTCGGCACGGTGGTCTCCTCGATCGTCGCCATGGTCATCGCGGTCCCGATCGCGGTCGCCATCGCGCTGTTCATCACGCACTACGCGCCGCGCAGGCTGGCCGGCCCCGTCGGGTACGTGATCGACCTGCTCGCCGCCGTGCCGTCCATCGTGTACGGCCTGTGGGGCGCGCTCATCCTCGTACCGCACATGACCGGCCTCTACGGGTGGCTCGACACATACCTCGGCTGGACCGGCATCTTCGACTGGCAGGGCGGCGCCCCCCGCTCGATGCTCACCGTCGGCATCCTGCTCGCGATCATGATCCTGCCGATCATCACCAACGTGAGCCGCGAGGTCTTCCGGCAGGTCCCGCAGATGCACGAGGAGGCCGCGCTGGCCCTCGGCGCCACGCGCTGGGAGGTCATCCGCATGTCGGTGCTGCCCTTCGGCCGCTCCGGCGTGATCTCCGCCTCGATGCTCGGCCTCGGCCGCGCCCTCGGCGAGACGATGGCCGTCGCCACCGTGCTCTCCCCGACCTTCGACATCCAGGCCAGCCTGCTCGACCCGGGCGGCGGCACCTTCGCCCAGAACATCGCCAGCAAGTTCAGCGAGGCGACGCAGGACGGCCGTGACGCGCTGATCGCCTCCGGTCTGGTGCTGTTCGTCATCACCCTGCTGGTCAACGGCGCGGCCCGTGCGATCATCGCCCGCCGCAAGGAGTACTCGGGGGCCAACGCATGAGCACCGCAATCGCCGACAAGCGCCCCAGCACGCTGCGCGGCGCCAGCCTCCCGAAGTGGTCCCCGTGGGCCATCGCGGCCGGCTCCCTCGCGGTCGCGGTCGGCGTCGGCCTCGCCGCCGGCCTGGACAGCAAGGTCCAGTGGGGCCTGATCGCCGCGATCCTGTTCATCCTCGGTACGTTCGGCATCGCCGCCCGCGTCGAGGGCCGCCGCCAGGCCAAGGACCGCGTCGCGACCTCCCTGGTCTGGGTCGCCTTCCTGCTCGCCGTCATCCCGCTGGTCTCCCTGATCTGGGTGACCGTGGCGCGCGGCGTGAAGGTCCTCGACGTCTACTTCCTCACCCACTCCATGGGTGTCGTCGCCGACTCCGAGCCGGGTGGCGGTATCTACGCCGCCATCATCGGCAGCCTGGAGCAGGTCGGCCTCGCCACGCTGATCGGCGCGCCGATCGGCATCCTCACCGCGATCTACCTGGTGGAGTACGGGCGCGGCAGCCTCGCCAAGGCCGTCACGTTCTTCGTCGACGTGATGACCGGTATCCCCTCGATCGTCGCGGGTCTGTTCATCCTCAGCCTGATGCTGATCTTCGACATGCAGCCCTTCGGCTTCGCCGGTTCGCTGGCCCTGGCCATCCTGATGATGCCCGTCGTGGTCCGCTCCACCGAGGAGATGCTCAAGCTCGTACCGAACGAGCTGCGCGAGGCGTCGCTGGCGCTGGGTGTGCCGAAGTGGCGCACCATCCTGAAGGTGGTCGTGCCGACCTCCATCGGCGGCATCATCACCGGCGTCATGCTCGCCGTCGCCCGTATCGCGGGTGAGACCGCGCCGGTGCTGCTGCTGGTGTTCGGCAACCCGTTCATCAACAACAACCCCTTCGAGGGTGCGCAGGCGTCGCTGCCGCTGTACATCTACCAGCAGTACTCGCAGAGCGCGGGTGCCAACGCGGCGTACGACCGCGCGTGGGCGGCGTCCCTCACGCTGATCGCCTTCGTGATGATCCTCAACATGGTGGCCCGGGGCATTGCCCGCTGGAAGGCCCCGAAGACCGGTCGCTGACCGCGGCCCCCCTCAGCGACTGACTGGAAGTGAAGTAGTTATGGCCAAGCGAATCGATGTGAGCGGGCTCACCGCCTACTACGGCTCCCACAAGGCGATCGAGGACATCTCGATGACGGTCGAGCCGCGTTCGGTGACGGCGTTCATCGGGCCGTCCGGTTGCGGCAAGTCGACGTTTCTGCGCACGCTGAACCGGATGCACGAGGTCACCTCGGGCGGGCGGGTCGAGGGCAAGGTGATGCTCGACGACGAGGACCTGTACGGGGCCGGGATCGACCCGGTGTCGGTGCGGCGCGAGGTCGGCATGGTGTTCCAGCGTCCGAACCCGTTCCCGACGATGTCGATCTTCGACAATGTGGCGGCGGGGCTGCGGCTGAACGGCAGCTACAAGAAGAGCGAGCTCGCGGACGTCGTCGAGAAGTCGCTCAAGGGTGCGAACCTCTGGAACGAGGTGAAGGACCGGCTGAACAAGCCCGGGTCGGGGCTGTCCGGTGGTCAGCAGCAGCGGCTGTGCATCGCCCGGGCGATCGCGGTGGAGCCGAAGGTTCTGCTGATGGACGAGCCGTGCTCCGCGCTGGACCCGATCTCCACGCTGGCCATCGAGGATCTGATCGGTGAGCTGAAGGAACGGTTCACGATCGTCATCGTGACGCACAACATGCAGCAGGCGGCGCGTGTCTCCGACCGTACGGCCTTCTTCAACCTGGCGGCGGTCGGGCAGCCGGGCAAGCTGATCGAGATCGACGACACGGAGCGGATCTTCTCCAACCCGTCGGTTCAGGCCACCGAGGACTACATCTCCGGGCGCTTCGGCTGAGCCGGTGCTCCTATGACCCCTCGCGGTGCTGCATGGCGGTGCCACCGCGAGGACGCAAGGGCCCGCCCCCGGAATCCGGGGGCGGGCCCATCGCCGTTCACCGACCTGGGGCTCCGCCCCAGCCCCCGCGTCGCCCACCCACCCGCCCGACTCGGTGGGCCTAGAGGTGCCCCATCCTGGGGCTCCGCCCCAGGCTCCGGGCGGGGACTGCGTCCCCCGCACCCCTGGCAGGGGGTCGCCTCTGCATGTCAGTGGGGGGCTTCGTCCCTGGATCCCAGCGGGGCTTCGCCGCTGGCCGCTGTTTTTCCACCTGCCCGACTCGGTAGGCCTAGAGGTGGCCCATCCTGGGGCTCCGCCCCAGGCCCCGGCGGGGACTGCGTCCCCTGCACCCCTCGCGGGGCTCCGCACCCGCACCCCACCCGCCTTCGCCACCGCACCCCGGTCAAAGACGCTGTGGCTCCCCTTTTCAGCCCACCGAGTCGGGTGGTGGGTGGGCAGGGGCACGGGGGTCCAGGGGGCGGAGCCCCCTGGTACGGCTGCGGCGGGGCGGGTGGGTTACAGGAATGCCAGGTTGACGAGGCCGAAGGCTGCCGCGGCTACCAGGGCGGCTGCCGGCATGGTGATGAACCAGCCCATGACGATGTTCTTGGCGACGCCCCACCGGACGGCGTTGACGCGCTTGGTGGCGCCGACGCCCATGATGGCCGAGGTGATCACGTGGGTGGTGGAGATCGGCGCCTTGAAGAGGAAGGCGGTGGCGAACATGATCGACGCGCCGGTGGTCTCGGCGGCGAAACCCTGCGGCGGGTCCAGCTCGATGATCTTCCGGCCCAGGGTGCGCATGATGCGCCAGCCACCCGCGTACGTACCGAGCGACAGCATCACCGCGCAGACGATCTTCACCCAGACCGGGATCGGGTCGCCGTAGGTCTGGTTGCCGGAGATGACCAGGGCCATCACCACGACACCCATGGTCTTCTGGGCGTCCTGGAGACCGTGGCCCAGCGCCATGCCGGCGGCGGAGACGGTCTGCGCTATGCGGAAGCCGCGCTTGGCCTTGTGCGGGTTGGACCGCCGGAAGAGCCACAGGATCGCCGTCATGACCAGGTAGCCGATGATCAGGCCGACGACCGGTGACAGGAACATGGGGATGACGATCTTGTCGACGACCCCGTCCCAGAGCACGGTGGTGCCGCCGGCCAGCGCCGCTCCCACCATGCCGCCGAACAGCGCGTGGGAGGAGGAGGACGGCAGGCCGAAGTACCAGGTGACCAGGTTCCAGACGATCGCACCGACCAGCGCCGCGAAGAGGATGCCCATCCCCTTCGAGCCCTGGGGCGTCTCGATCAGGCCCTCACTGACGGTCTTGGCGACCCCGGATCCCAGGAACGCACCGGCCAGGTTCATCACCGCGGCCATCGCCAGCGCCGCCCGGGGCGTCAGCGCCCGGGTGGACACGGACGTCGCGATGGCGTTCGCCGAGTCGTGGAATCCGTTCGTGTAGGTGAAGAAGAGGGCGACCGCGATGGTCACGATCAGAGCGAAGGTGTCCATAAAGAGGTCAGGACTCCTTGACGGCGATGGTCTCCACCGTGTTCGCCACGTGCTCGAACGCGTCCGCCGCCTCCTCCAGCACGTCCACGATCTGCTTGAGCTTCAGCACCTCGATCGCGTCGTACTTGCCGTTGAAGAGGTGTGCAAGAAGCTTTCTGTGGATCTGGTCCGCCTGGTTCTCCAGACGGTTCACCTCGATCCAGTACTCGGTGAGGTTGTCCATCGTGCGGAGGTTCGGCATCGCCTCCGCCGTCAGCTCCGCCGCCCGCGCCAGGACCTCGATCTGCTGCTCGACGCCCTTGGGCAGTTCCTCGACGTTGTAGAGGACGACCAGGTCGACGGCCTCCTCCATGAAGTCCATGATGTCGTCGAGGGAGGACGCGAGGGAGTAGATGTCCTCGCGGTCGAACGGCGTGATGAACGAGGAGTTCAACTGGTGGAAGATCGCGTGCGTGGCGTCGTCACCTGCGTGTTCCGCGGCCCGCATACGCTCTGCGATCTCGGCCCGGGCGGAGGTGTCCGCCCCGAGCAGTTCCATCAGGAGTTTCGAGCCCGTGACGATGTTGTCCGCGGACGCGGCGAACATGTCGTAGAAGCTCGTCTCCCTGGGGGTCAGACGAAAGCGCACTTGGGGTCCTCGGGGTGCTTCGGTTTCGGTCAGGCTGATGCTAGGCGCATCATCCGGCCACGGCTAATGGGCCGTCCCCCAGTGTCGCCCATGGGGGAGAGTGATCATCACGGGGGCGTACCAAGAGCCGTATACCCAGCGAAGTTGGTTACCATATACCCAGTAGGGGTATCTGTCCGGGGCTTCCGGAGCGGGAGGACGCGATGACGACGACCGAGGCCGGTGCCACGGCGCCCTCCGAAGGCACCACGCACGGGTACCACAAGCAGAAGGACGAGCACCTCAAGCGGCTGCGCAGGATCGAGGGCCAGATCCGCGGCCTGCAGCGCATGGTCGACGAGGACACCTACTGCATCGACATACTCACGCAGGTGTCCGCCTCCACCAAGGCCCTGCAGTCCTTCGCCCTGCAACTCCTGGAGGAGCACCTGCGCCACTGCGTCGCGGACGCGGCGGTCAAGGGCGGGACGGAGATCGACGCGAAGGTGGAGGAGGCCACGAAGGCCATCGGGCGCCTGCTGCGCACCTGACGCCCCGCCCCAGGTCAGCCGCGGCCCGCGTCCCGTTCCTCGGCCACGCGCAGCACCTCGTCGATGCTCTCCAGGCTGAGCCGGTCCTGGGCGGCCGACGCCGCGATGATCAGCTCTCCGCACAGCTCGATCTCGGCGAGGGCCACGTGGTCCTGAACTGCCGTACCGCCGACCGGAGCCACGTGCGTCACCTCTTCTCTGCCGTTACCGACTTCCTAGAGTAGGCAGGGCTCTACACACCGCGCATGGCACGGACGGGCTAGTTCGCGGGCCGCCGCGCTGACTAGTGCGCCGGGGTGCCGCCCGGTTCCCCGGATGGCTGGTTTTCGGCGATCCAGCCCGCGTAGATGTCCTCCGGGCGTGGCAGCTGTACGTCCGCCGGGACTCCGAAGTCGTAGAGCAGGGTCGTCGAGGCGACCGCCACGGTGCCCTTCTGCCGGCCGTTGACGAATACGAAGCTCTGCCGGAGCTTGCGGATGCGCCCCTGGTCGTCGAGGTAGGCGTCGAACGGAACCTCGGCGGTGGCGAACCCTTTCGCCGCCGCCGCCAGCGACTCCCGGTTGCCGGGCGATGCACTGCGCGCCGCTCTGGTCAGGTCGGCGGTGCCGCGGAAGTGCCGCACCTCGACCCCGCCGACCTCGGTCCGCCCCAGGTACGTCGCCGTCCGCGTCCCGCGCAGCAGTTCCGCGGCGGCGTACGGGTCCGTCGCGCCGCCCGTGACCAGGTTGCCGTCGGAGAGGGTCGCGGTGTCCACCCGGACCCACTTGTCGGCGGGCACGCCGGCGCCGCGGTTCTTCATGAACAGGGCACCGGGGGTGAGCAGTTCGGTGATCGGGCGGTGCTCGGTGTTCCCGGCCGGGTCCTGCGGCAGCTGCACGGTGAGCCTGCCGAGCTGTCCGCGGTAGTCGTAGACGCCCTTGCCGCGGATGGTGACCCGGGTGCCGCCGGTGGCCATCTCCATCGAGGTGGTGGCCTTGGAACTGCCCGCCTCCCGCAGTGTGTCGGCGGCGCGGTGCAGGGCGCTGACCGGTTCCCCCGCGCCGCGCGCGTCCTCGGCGGCGGCGCCGCTGAAGGAACAGCCCGTGGCACCGAGGCCCAGACCGGCCGCGATTCCCACCGCGAGCCCCACCGCGCCGACCGTTGCGCCCGCCCGCCTGTGCTGCCGCCGATCCATCGCCTGCCTTACCCCCAGCCGGTACGTCCGTCACGGGCCCCCTGTCGATCCGGTTAACGACGAGTAGGGGGTGGCCGTCACGCGCGGGCCTGAGCTTGGACGGGTGTAGACGTGGCCTTTACTTCGGATGGGTAGCGTTGTCACCGTGGCACAGCAGGACGGGCCGGAACGGGCCCGGCACGGGCAGGAACACCTCACTACGACGAGCGAGCAGGGCCGCTTCTGCGTGGCCCGCTGCACCTGCGGCTGGCGCGGCCCGGCCCGCCGGGCCCGCAGCCAGGCACGAACGGACGCGGAGGGGCATACAGGGGGCTGACGGGCTCGCGGGTCACACGGAAGGGTCGCGGGCCAGGGCGTCGACGAGATCCCGGTCGCGGGGCTGGGTCAGGCGGTCGCGGGCCGCGCCGGGGGACAGCCACAGGATGCGGTCCACCTCGTCGTTGGGGGTGAAGCCGCCCGCGACGGCCTCGGCCGCCCAGTAACGGACCTCCTTGGGGCGGCCGTTCGCGAAATAGCACACGGTGGGCAGCTCGGAGCCGGGCTCGGCGCTGTACCCGGTCTCCTCCGCCACCTCGCGCAGGGCACCGGCCAACGGCTCCTCGCCGCGCTTGAGCTTGCCCTTGGGGTGGGACCAGTCGTCGTACTTCGGCCGGTGGACGAGGCAGACCTCCAGGCCGCCGCCCATCGGCGAGCGACGCCACAGAACGCAGCCCGCCGCCTGGACGGGGGTGTCCTTCGCGGTCGTCACCGGTGCTTCACCGCCTCGGATCGGAGGGTGTCAGGGGGTAGTGACCGTCTGCTTCAGCCAGCACTGCTGGAACGCGAACCGCGCCGCCTCCACCTCGTGCCGCTGGTCGGCGTGGAGCACACCGAGGGCGTACGCCGTGGCCGGGGCGATGCGCGGGGTGCGGGCCGCCTGCGCCGCCGCCGCGGCGGCCTCCGAGGCGTCCCGGTGCCGGTTCAGGGCCTGGCCGGCCGTCAGCAGGCGTACGTCCACGGGGGCGTCGGGGCCGTTCAGCACCTCGCGGGCGTAGCGGTGCAGGCGCAGCAGCAGGCGGACCTGGTGCCAGGGGCTGTCCTGGGGGTGGGGGGACGGGTCCGGGGAGAGGCCGTGGATCAGGGCCTCCGCGTTGTAGGGGTGGCCGGCGGTGACCAGGGGGAGCGCGGCGACGGCGTCCGTGAGGCGTTCCTCGGCGGCGGCGGCCAGGGGGTGCAGGTCGGTGAGGGGGGCGGTGGGGGTGAGGGGGACCTCGCTGGCGAGTACGGCGACCTTGTCCGCGACGGCGTGGAAGCGGCTGGAGCCGAGGGCCTGGAGGGCGGTGGAGTGGGCGCGGGTCCGGGCGAGGGTGAGCTGGCGGTCCAGCAGGGCGCCCGCTTTGGCCGCGCCCACCGTGAGGTTGCCGCGTTCGGGTGCGGCACCGGGGGAGGAGCGGATGCCCATGGCGGCGCCCACCGTCTGGGCGGGCACCGCCGTGGACCCCGACAGCCGGTGCAGCGCCTGCAGCAGCCTCTCCAGTCGCGACTCGCACGCGTGCTCCAGCCCCAGGGTGCCCGACAGCCAGGCCAGTTCGGGCCGGATCTCCTCCGACCAGGCGGTGTCGAGCAGGGGGCGGAAGGTGTGCAGGCTGCCGCTGATGCGGCGGGCCGAGCGGCGTAGGGCGCGTGCCGCGTCGACGGACTCCTCCGCGCCGTTGGAGCCGCCGGTCTCCCGGTGCAGCCGCAGCGCGCGGAGGAACTCCGTGGCCTGGGTGCGCAGATAGCTCGCGAGGGCGTCTGCGGTCACCACCCCGGCCGTGGGGTCCGTCGGGTCAAGGTGTTGCTGTGCCACGCCGGCGCCTCCGGGCGTCTATGAGCATCTCCTGGACGTTGCGCAGGGGTTGGCCGTCCGCGTCGGTCGCGTGCCGCGTCCACTCGCCGTCCGGGCCCAGGTGCCAGGAGGCGGTGGTGTCGGACATGCCGGTGTCGAGCAGCCGGTTGAGGGCCGCCCGGTGGGCCGGGTCGGTGACCCGGACGAGGGCCTCTATCCGGCGGTCGAGGTTGCGGTGCATCATGTCGGCGCTACCGATCCACACCTCGGGCTCGCCGCCGTTGCCGAAGCCGAACACGCGGGAGTGTTCGAGGAAGCGGCCGAGGATGGAGCGGACGCGGATGTTCTCCGACAGGTCGGGGAGGCCGGGGCGCAGCGCGCAGATGCCGCGTACCCACACGTCCACCGGGACGCCCGCCTGGGACGCGCGGTAGCAGGCGTCGATGACCGCTTCGTCGACCATCGAGTTGACCTTGATGCGGACGAAGGCCGGACGGCCCGCACGGTGGTGCTGGACCTCCTTGTCGATCCGCGCGACCAGGCCGTCCCGCAGGGACTTGGGGGCGACCAGCAGACGGCGGTAGGTCTCCCGGCGCGAGTAGCCGGAGAGGCGGTTGAACAGGTCGGAGAGGTCCGCGCCGACCTGCGGGTCGGCGGTGAGCAGGCCGAGGTCCTCGTAGAGCCGGGCCGTCTTCGGGTGGTAGTTGCCGGTGCCGACGTGGCTGTAGCGCCGGAGCGTCTCGCCTTCCTGGCGGACCACGAGGGAGAGCTTGCAGTGGGTCTTCAGGCCGACGAGGCCGTAGACGACGTGGCAGCCGGCCTCCTCCAGCTTGCGCGCCCACTTGATGTTGGCGTGCTCGTCGAAGCGGGCCTTGATCTCGACCAGGACGAGGACCTGCTTGCCGGACTCGGCGGCGTCGATGAGCGCGTCGACTATCGGGGAGTCGCCGGAGGTGCGGTACAGGGTCTGCTTGATGGCGAGGACGTCCGGGTCGCCGGCCGCCTGCTCCAGGAAGGCCTGCACGGAGGTCGAGAAGGAGTCGTAGGGGTGGTGCAGCAGCACGTCCCGGCTGCGCAGGGCCGCGAAGATGTCGGGGGCGGAGGCGGACTCCACCTCCGCCAGGTCCCGGTGGGTGCCCGCGACGAACTTCGGGTACTTCAGCTCGGGCCGGTCGAGGCTGTGGATGCGGAAGAGGCCGGTGAGGTCCAGGGGCCCCGGCAGCGGGTACACCTCGGCCTCGCTGATCTTCAGTTCGCGCACCAGCAGGTCGAGGACCTCGCGGTCGATGGACTCCTCGACCTCCAGGCGTACCGGCGGTCCGAAGCGGCGCCGCATGAGTTCCTTCTCCAGGGCCTGCAGAAGGTTCTCGGTGTCGTCCTCCTCGACTTCGAGGTCCTCGTTGCGGGTGAGCCGGAAGGCGTGGTGCTCCACGACCTCCATGCCGGGGAACAGCTCCTCCAGGTGGGCGGCGATCACGTCCTCGATGGGGACGTACCGGCCGGGCGAGCTCTCCAGGAAGCGGGACAGCAGCGGCGGCACCTTGACGCGCGCGAAGTGCGGCTTGCCGGTGACCGGGTTGCGTACCACCACGGCCAGGTTCAGGGAGAGGCCGGAGATGTACGGGAAGGGGTGCGCGGGGTCGACCGCGAGGGGGGTGAGGACGGGGAAGATCTGGTGCCGGAACAGGGTGAAGAGACGTGCCTGCTCCTTCTCCGTCAGCTCACTCCAGCGGACCAGGTGGATGCCCTCCTCCGCGAGGGCGGGGGCGACGTCCTCGTGGTAGCAGGCGGCGTGCCGGGCCATCAGCTCGCGGGAGCGGGCCCAGATCATCTCCAGCACTTCACGGGGCTGGAGGCCGGAGGCGGAGCGGGTGGCGACGCCCGTCGCGATGCGCCGCTTCAGACCGGCCACCCGGACCATGAAGAACTCGTCCAGGTTGCTGGCGAAGATCGCCAGGAAGTTCGCCCGTTCGAGCAGGGGCGTGTTCGGGTCCTCGGCGAGCTCCAGGACCCGCTCGTTGAACGCGAGCCAGCTGCGCTCCCGGTCGAGGAAACGACCCTGCGGCAGCTGTACCCCGTCAACCTGCGATTCCTCGTACGCGTCGAGGTCGGCGTCGATGTCGGGTTCAAGGTCGGACACCACGGCGGCCACCGTGTGCGGCCGGTGCGCGGCTATGGAGCCCACGGAGGGCTGTACGTGCTGGACCTCTGCCTGGGTGTTTGGCTGGCTCATGACCCCATTGTTCCGCGTCACGAGCGAGACGGGCGCGTCGGAACGTGCGGGTGGGAGCGTCACGGCCCCGTTCCCCGTGGCCCCCTCGGGGGGCGGCGAAGGCTCTGGCACGACGGGCTTCATTGGCTGAGCGTCGCAAGGTCGTCTGAATCGATGGTTACGGAGACATGACGTGCGGGATATCGGGGGGCGGCTCCCGGGCGTCCCGGCCGCGGGGAGCGACGCCGAAAGTGACGGTCCCGTACGTCCTTCCCCCCGTGGGAGGACGTACGGGACCGCCGGTCCCTTACGCGGTGCGCCGGCGCAGCACCGTGTAGGCCGCCGTGGTCGCGAGGGCCGCCAGGGTGAGCACGATGCCGGTTTCCACCAGGTGGAGGGGCCAGTAGTGGGACTCGGGGTGGTAGACGGCGAAGTAGCCGTCCGCGTTCCGGCCCCGGTTCACCTGCCATATACGGGCGGGAAGGTCCAATCGTCTCGATGACGTGCGGGTCACGGTGGGCCACAGGTCCGCGCGGTGGCGTTCCAGCAGGAGGTTCAGCAGCCACATCGCGGCGAAGGCGGCGCCGAGGGCGGCCAGGGTGCGGCGCAGCAGCAGCGCGGCGAGCGCGCCGGTGGCGAGCGCGCACAGGCCGTACGCCACCATCAGCGGGCCCCGGGCGACGAACACGTCGGCGAAGGTCCAGTCGTCGCCCATCAGGTCCCGGTTGGCCGCCCAGGCCCAGCGGAACACCGCTACCAGGGCCGTGCCGCCGGCCGTGACCGCCAGCGCGGGCAGGGTGAGCTTGGCGGTCAGCCAGCGGGCGGGGGTGACGCCCTGCGTCCAGGCCAGGTGCGCGGTGCCGGATTCCAGTTCGCGGCCGACCAGCGCACCGCCGGCGAAGGCGGCGACGGCCAGGAAGCTGTAGCAGATGAAGGTGCCGATCCCGCCGATCGATTCGCTGTAGCCGAGGAGACCGGCGGTGTCGCAGACGTCGACGCGGCGGCAGGCCAGGTCCGCCTTGCGGGCGTCGACCGCGGTCACCTCGGTCAGCCACACCAGCCAGCCGGTCATGCCCGCGACGAACGCGACCCAGGCGAGGAGGGCCCAGCGGTGCAGGCGCAGGACCGTGCGGGGCAGGCCCGGGAGGGCGGCGGCGCTCATGCGGCGGTTTCCTTCGCGGGCCGGGGTGCTCCGGTGAGGCGCCTGAGGACGAGGAACGCGCCCACGGTGAGCAGGGCGGCGACGGCCAGCACCAGGGCCGTGGTGGTCAGCTGGAGCGGCCAGAAGTGCGAGGAGGGGTGGTAGCTGCTGTAGTAGCCGACCGCGCCGAGCTTCTCGTACGCGCGGTGGCACCCGTCCATCGAGAGGTCGTCGCAGGTGGGGGCGGGGATGTGCGCGCCGGTGGAGGTGACCAGGCCCTTGTCTACGGGGATGCCTGTGATGACGTAGCCCTCGTTGAGGCCGGTGACCTGGGTGGCGGCCGGCCACAGGTGCGGCAGAAGGACCTCGGCCAGGCCCCGGATACCGGCGGTGAGGACGAGGCCGAGGACGAGTGCGGGCAGGGTGCGGCGCCAGATCATGCCCGCGAAGGCGCCTGCGGCCAGTCCGGCCAGGGCGAACGCGACGGTGGTGGGGCCGTTGGCATGGAAGGTCCAGAACATGTTCCAGGCGTCGAGGGTGCCGATGCGGCCTTGGGCGGTCGACCAGGCCCAGTGGTGCAGAAGCACGAGCAGGCTCGCTCCCGCGGTGACCGCGGCGGCCGGCAGGGCCAGCTTGGTCGCCAGCCAGCGGGCCGGGGTGAGTCCCTGCGTCCAGCTGAGCTGTGCGGTGCCGGACTCCACTTCCCGCCCGACGAGCGCGGCGCCCGCCCAGGCGGCCACCAGGAAGGGCAGAGCGGCCATGGCGAGGGTGAGATTGGTGTACGTGCTGTTGAAGCGGAGGAGCGGCGCCTGGTCGTATGCGCAGTTCGCCGACCTGTCGCAGGAGTTCCACTGCCGCCACCCCTCCGCCGCCGCGTCGGTGAGCGGCCCGGCGAGCCACAGCAGCACGGCGGCGCCGAGGACCACCAGGCCCGCCCAGACGAGCAGCGCGGGGCGGTGCAGGCGCAGCAGCCAGCGGGTCAGGCGGGGGCCGCCGGAGGGTTGCCGGGCGGCTGCCGGAGCGGACGTGGTCATGGCGGTCACGCGGCGGTCTCCTCGGTGGTCGCCGGGGCGGCGGTCAGGGCGGGGGCCTCGGGGTTGCGCAGGTGGGCGAGGACCAGCTCTTCCAGGGTGGGGGTGCCGGTGCGCCAGTCGCCGGGCAGTCGGCCCGCCGGGCGGATCAGTGCGCTGAGCTGGCGGCCGGTGATCCGGGACTCGACCACGGTGTGCGGGGCGAGGTCGGCGGAGTCGGCGTTGGCTCTCAGGTGCGTGTGGGCGGCCAGCAGGTCGTCGATCTCCCCGGCCAGCCGGATCCGGCCGCCGCCCACCAGCAGCATGTGGTCGCAGGAGTCCTCCAGTTCGGCCACCACGTGCGAGGACATCACGATCGTGGTGCCGTACTGGGCCGCGTGCGCCATCAGCACGCCCATCAGCTCGTGCCGGGCCAGTGGGTCGAGGTCGGCCATCGGCTCGTCCAGGAGCAGCAGCTCGGGCCGTTTGCCGAGGGCCAGGGCGAGCGCGACCCGGGTGCGCTGGCCGCCGGAGAGCGCGCGGATCTTCGTGTGCGGGTCCAGGTCACCGGCGGCGGTCGTCCGTTCGGCGGTGTCCGCGTCCCACCGCCCCGGGTTGAGGTCGGCTCCCAGCCGGAGCGTCTCGGCGACCGTGAGCTGCGGGTAGAGCGGCTTGTCCTGGGCGACGTAGGCCACGCGGGCGCGGGCCTCGGCCGGGCTGGTCCCGAGCACGGTGAGCGTGCCCTCGGTGGGGACGAGCAGCCCGGCGGTCAGGGTGAGGAGCGTGGACTTGCCCGCGCCGTTGGGTCCGACGACGGCGCAGACGCGTCCGGCGGGCAGTCGGAAGGCGCAGTCGCGCAGCGCCCACCCTCCTCGGCTGCCGTAGCGCTTGCCCAGCGCGGCGGCCTCGATGGCCGTGCCGGTGTCGGTCATCACTGGTCTCCCTGTTCGTGCTGCTCGAACTGATCGTGCTGCTCGAAGTGCTTCTCGAGTACGGAGGTGAAGAGCGCGGCCACGTCGTCCCGGTCCAGCCCCGCCGCGCGGGCCCGCCCCGCCCATGCGTCCAGCTCGGTGCGCAGCGGCGAGTCGGCGGGCGCGGAGCCCAGCGTGCGCCGTACGAAGGTGCCGAGCCCGCGCCGTGCCTCGACCAGTCCCTCGCGTTCGAGTTCCCGGTAGGCCTTGAGGACGGTGTTGGGGTTGATGGCGGTGGCTTCGACGACCTCGCGGGCCGTGGGCAGCTTGTCGCCGGGCCGCAGCAGGCCCAGGCGGATGGCCTGTTTGGTCTGCTGGACGATCTGGACGTAGGTGGCCACGCCGCTGTGCCGGTCGATGCGGTACTCGACCACTCGACAACCACCCTTTCACTAATTGAGTAGTGAAAGGGTGGTGCAAAGAAGGGGCGGCGTCAAGCTCGCCGCCCCTTGTGCGGGGTGTGTCAGGTTTCGGTGCGGTACATCAGGTCCGTCTCGTACGTCGTGAAGCCCAGCCGCTCGTACACCGACACGGCCGCCTTGTTGTCCGCGTCGACGTACAGCATCGCCGTCGGCAGCCCCTGCGCGGCCAGGTGGCGCAGCCCGATCGTGGTGAGGGCCTTGCCGAGGCCGCCGCCCTGGGCGCCGGGGGCGACGCCGAGCACGTACACCTCACCGAGCCGCTCCTGGGGGTGGACCTTGGTCCAGTGGAAGCCGACGAGCCGGCCCTCGCGTTCGGCCAGGAAGAAGCCGGCCGGGTCGAACCACGGCTGGGCCTTGCGGTCGTCGAGGTCGCGCTGGGTCAGGGAGCCCTGCTCGGGGTGGTGGGCGAAGGCGGCGGCGTTGACGGCCAGCCAGGCCGCGTCGTCCGCGCCCGACGCGAAGGTACGTACCGTCACGCCCTCGGGGAGCACCGGATCCGGCAGCTCCAGGTCGGCCAACGGCCGCCGCATCTGCCGCAGTTCGCGGAAGAGGGTGAGGCCGAGCACCTGGGCGAGATGCCGGGCGGCGGCGTGGCCGCCGTGCGCCCACACCCGCAGCCGCTTGCCCGAGGCGGCCAGCAGTGCCGAACCCAGCGCCCGGCCGTGCCCGTGCCCGCGCTGGGCCGGGTGCACCACCAGTTCGGCGGCCGGCGCCTCCACCGGGTCGGTGTCCTCCAGTTGGGCGTAGCCGACGAGTTCGCCGCCGACGAACAGCAGCAGGTGCGAGACGCCCTCGCGGGCACCGCCCCGGATCTGCAGGCGTCCCTGCTCGGACACCGGCTGCTGCCCGTCGGCCCGGGCGGCTTCCGCGAGCAGCCCGAGCACGGCCTCGGCCTGGTCCGGGGAGAGCGCGGAAGTGGTCTCGATGGAACGGGTACGGGGAGCGGGCCCTGCGGTGTCGTCGCTGGTCATGCGTATGAGGGTACGGGGCGGCCCCGGCCCGGTGGCGAACCCGGGAACGGTAAAGACCACGGCAAAGGGAAACCAGGATGTAACCATGAACACCCTGTTGCGCTACGCGCGTTGACCCTAGGCTGCGCCGGAACGGGCCACCTTCCCAGCAGACCCACAGGGGGGCGCATGCCGACCGCACATCACCCGT
Source organism: Streptomyces sp. NPDC039424 (assembly GCF_055639495.1). Classification (NCBI taxonomy): domain Bacteria; kingdom Bacillati; phylum Actinomycetota; class Actinomycetes; order Kitasatosporales; family Streptomycetaceae; genus Streptomyces; species Streptomyces sp. NPDC039424. The sequence continues at coordinate 57,485 of NZ_JBVKAI010000029.1, read as the reverse complement.
ACCGCCGCGTCAGACGCCGTACGTACGCGCTTCTCGCGTCCGCCGCCGGCCTGGCCACCGCCGCCGCACTGGCCACCGCGCTCCCCGCGGACGCGCACGACGGCAAGGGCGGCCACCCGCGTCCCGGCCGCTACCAGGACGTCCAGCTCCTCTCCTTCAACGACCTGCACGGCAACCTCGAACCGCCGTCGGGCTCCTCCGGCCGGGTCACCGAACTCCAGCCGGACGGCACGACGAAGACGGTCGACGCGGGCGGCGTCGAGTACCTCGCCACGCACCTGCGCAACGCCCGCGCGGGCCACCCGTACTCCATCACCGCGGCCGGCGGTGACATGGTCGGCGCCTCCCCGCTGATCTCCGGGCTGTTCCACGACGAGCCCACCATCGAGGCGCTGAACAAGCTGAAGCTCGACGTCACTTCCGTCGGCAACCACGAGTTCGACGAGGGCGCCAAGGAACTGGCCCGGCTGCAGAACGGCGGCTGCCACCCGACGGCGGGCTGCTACACGGACGAGGAGTTCCAGGGCGCGAACTTCCCGTACCTCGCGGCGAACGTCCTCGACGAGAAGACGGGCAAGCCGATCCTCAAGCCCTACTGGGTGTGGAAGAAGAAGGACGTCAAGATCGGCTTCATCGGCGTCACCCTGGAGGGCACCCCGGGCATCGTCTCGGCCGACGGCGTCAAGGGCCTGCGGTTCAAGGACGAGGTGGAGACCATCGACAAGTACGCCAAGGTGCTCCAGCGCCAGGGCGTGCGGTCGATCGTCGCGCTGGTCCACGAGGGCGGCTTCCCGGCCTCCTCCTCGTACAACTACGACTGCGACTCCCCGGGCGCCGGCGCCGGCATCTCCGGCCCGATCGTGGACATCGCCAAGAACGTCACCCCGGCGGTGGACGCGCTGGTCACCGGCCACACCCACACCGCGTACACCTGCACGATCGACGACCCGGCGGGCCGCCCCCGCATGGTCACCTCGGCGGCGTCCTTCGGCCGTCTCTACACGGACACGACGCTGACCTACGACCGCTTCACCGGTGACATCGCCCGTACGGCGGTGAAGTCGGCGAACCGCGTGGTCACCCGGGACGTGGCGAAGGCGCCCGACATGACCGGGCTGATCGGCAAGTGGAACGCGCTCGCCGCGCCGATCGGCAACCGGGCCATCGGCCACATCTCCGCCGACATCGGCAACACCGGCACCGAGTCCCCGATGGGCGACCTGATCGCCGACGCGCAGCTGGCGTACGGCAAGGAGCTGGACCCGGAGACCGACCTGGCGCTGATGAACCCCGGTGGCGTACGGGCCGGGCTGACCTACGCGGCCAAGGGCGGTGAGGGCGACGGCGTGGTGACGTACGCCGAGGGCTTCACCGTGCAGCCGTTCTCCAACACCGTGAACTTGCAGGACTTCACCGGGGCGCAGCTGATCCAGGTGCTCAAGGAGCAGGTGAGCGGGGCGAACGCGGCGGCTGTGAAGGTGCTGCAGGTGTCGTCGGGGCTGACGTACACGCTGGACCTGACGAAGTCCGGCGCGGACCGGGTGGTCACCGACTCGATCCGGCTGAACGGGGCGGCGATCGACCCGGCGGCCACGTACCGCGTGGCGACGAACAGCTTCCTCGCCGGTGGCGGCGACGGCTTCACCACGCTGGGCCAGGGCACGAACGACCTCGTCGGCACGGACGACCTGACGGCGCTGGAGAAGTACCTGACGGCGAACTCCTCGGCGGCCGACCCGATCGCTCCGCCGGCGGCCGATCGGATCACGATCGTGCAGTAGCCCTACGACGACCCGCAGGGCAGGGGCCCGGTACGCACACCCCGTGCGTACCGGGCCTTCGTGTTGATAAAACCTGTGTGAATGCCGACTTGGTTCCCCGTTGCGTCTGAAAATTCATCTCAGACGCAATTCATCGAGGTCTTAGCGGAATTGGCTTTTCCCGGCCATTCGGTGCCGTAATGTTTTCCATGTCGAAAGCGACACCGACGAAAGGAAAACCAATGAGCCTCCGCAAGATCTCCCCGGTCAAGAAGCACCACAAGCCCGCCCCGGCCCCGAAGAAGCCGGCGCCGAAGAAGCCCGCTCCGAAGCGCCGACCGGTCGCCCATAAGGGCTGACAAAGAATTCACCTACGTAAATCAAAGAAAGGCACAGCATCATGAGCTTCCACAAGGTCACCCCCGTGAAGAAGCACCGCAAGCCCGCCCCGGCCCCGAAGAAGGCGGCGCCGAAGAAGCCCGCCCCGAAGCGCCGCCCCGTGGGGCACCAGGGCTGAGGCACGCGCCGCGAGGCGGGGTCACCGGATGAGCGTGGTCGCTCCGGTGGCCCCGCCTAGGCCATGTGCCCGTGCACCGCACCTGAAGGGAGTCGATGACCATGAGGGAAGCCCTGCGGGTCTTCCGCCGCTTCTGGCCGCTGACCCGCGGCGACCGCGGATGGCTGGCGGCGATCGTGGCCTGCGTGGTGGTGTCCGCGCTCGCCGAGACCGCCGCGATCCTGCTCTTCGCCGACCTCACCGACAACGCCCTGCGGGCCGGTTCGCTCTCCGCCTTCTGGGGCCCGGCCGGCGCCTGGCTGGGCGTCGCCGCGCTCGGCGCGCTCGTCGGCTACCTCGGCAACTCGCTGGCCACCTGGACCGCCGAGAGATTCGTCCTTAGCCTGCGCGCCGGAGTCTTCCGGCACATCCAGCAGCTGCCCCCGCACTTCTTCCAGAAGCACCGCCGGGGCGACCTGGTCGAACGCCTCACCGGTGACGTGGAGGCCATCGAGCAGATGGTGGTCTCCGGTGTCGTCGGCACGGTCTCCGCCGCCTTCTCCGCCGTCTTCTACGCCTGCGCCGCCTGCTGGCTGCGCTGGGACCTGGCCCTGGCCACCTTCGTCCTCGCCCCCCTGTTCCTGCTGGCCGCCCGCCGCTTCTCCGGCCGTATCAAGCAGACCTCCCAGGACGAGCGGACCGCCGACGGCGCGATCACCTCGGTGGTGGAGGAGTCGCTGGGCAACGTCGTCCTCACCCAGGCCTACAACCGCCACCGCGAGGAGGAGAAGCGGCTCGACACCGAGGCCCGCGCCTGGCTGCGGGCCAGTGTGCGCGGGGCCCGGCTGAGCGAGATGTACGAGCAGTTCGTCGAGGTCGTCGAGACGCTGTGCGTGCTCGCGGTGATCGGCCTCGGCGTATGGGAGATATCGGCCGGCCGCATGACCCTCGGCCAGCTCCTGGCCTTCGCCGCCTTCCTCGGCTACCTCTACCCGCCGATCCGCGACCTCGGCCGGCTCGGCCTCACCGTGACCGCGGCCACCGCGGGCGCCGAGCGCATCGCCGAGATCCTGGACGCCGAGCCGGCCGTCACCGACCCCGCCGAACCGGTCGCCGCCTGGCCGGTACGCGGCTGGGTCAGCTTCCACGGCGTGTCCTTCCGCTACCCCCGCTCCCGCCATGCGCCCCTGCGCGACGTCACCTTCACGGCCGGACCAGGGGAACTGGTGGTGGTGACGGGCGCGAGCGGCGCGGGCAAGTCGACGATGGCCAAGCTCCTGACCCGCTTCTACGACCCCTCCACCGGCGCCCTCTGCCTGGACGGCGTCCCGCTGACGGACGTACCCCTGGAGTTCCTGCGCGAGAACGTCGCCCTGCTCCCCCAGGAGACGCTTCTCCTCAACGGCACCATCCGCGAGAACATCGGCTGCGGTCGCCCCGGCGCCACCGACACCGAGATCGAGCAGGCGGCCCGGGACGCCGCGGCGCACGACTTCATCGCCGCGCTGCCCGAGGGCTACGGCACCCCGCTCGCCCCCGGCACGTCCGCCCTCTCCGGCGGCCAGCTCAAGCGCGTCGCCATCGCCCGCGCGATGCTGCGCGCCGCGCCGGTCCTGGTACTGGACGAGCCCACGGCCGGCCTGGACGCGGTGGCCGCCCGCCAGGTGGTCCAGCCCCTGCGCCGCCTCATGGCCGGCCGTACGACGATCATGATCACCCACGATCTGAGCCTCGCCCCGGACGCGGACCGCGTGCTGGTCATGGACCGGGGACGGCTGGTGGAGGCGGGCACCCACGCCGAACTGGCCGCACACGGCGGCGTCTACGCACGGCTGGCGTCGCCGCTGCCGGAGGCGGTCGGACAGCCGGCGCCCCCGGCGGACGAGACGATGATCCTGAGGTGGTAGCCAGGGGGCGCGACCCCCGACGGCGGGTCAGGCGGTCGGCGTCCAGTCGCCCAGCCAGTCGATGACCTCCTGGCCCGTCGCCTGGGCGTCGGTCAGCTGGGGGCGGTCGCCGCTCGCGGCGCCCGCGCCGGCTCCGGTGTTCTTGTACTCGGCGAAGCGGTCGTCCTTCCAGGAGTAGCCGCCCATGTCGGACCAGGGGGTGGTCTTGACGGCCGCGCTGAGGGTGGTGTTGCGGACCGTGGTCTGGGGGTCGAGCGTGGCGTCGCCTCCGGCGTGCCAGTTCCGGCCCAGGTAGAAGCTGCGGTCGGACACGTCCCCGTTCACCGTGGAGTTGGCGATCAGGATGCCCCTGCGGTCGGCGGCCGTGCTCGGGGCTGTGACATAGCCGGCCGAGGTGCCGTTCCAGCGCTTCTTCAGCGTGATGACGGACTTGTCGATCACGGTGGTCGCGCGGCCGAAGATGAAGTCGACGTTGCCGATCACATAGGAGTTGGTCATGTAGACGCGGCCGAGCTTCTCCTTGGCCGCGGTGTCCACCAACAGGGTGTCCTGGTCGCCGCTGACGATCACACCGTCGAGGAACACCTTGTCGGCGGCGGTGCGCAGGGCGACGGCCTGCTGGGCGATGTCCTGGTGCGCGGCCTCGTCGAAGTCGTTGGAGATGGTCAGGTTACGGGCCTGGAAGTCGTCGGCGTCCACGGCGACCGTGGCGCTGCCCCCGGTGCCGTACGTCCCCGAACCGTCGGGCTTCCGCGTTCCCGACGCGTTGTTGTAGACGATCACCGTGTCCTTCCGGCTGCCGCCGGTGCCCTGGATGGTGACGTGCGGCTTGTTGGACGGCACCTTGACCAGCTCGCGGTACGTGCCCGGCTTCACCGCGATCACCACGCGGGAGGGGTTGTTCACCGGTACGGCGTTCACCGCGGCCTGCACGGTCGAGTACTGGCCGCTGCCGTCCTTGGCGACGATGAGCGTGGTGGCGGACGCCGACTTGGTGGAGGCGGTGGCCGTCGTCGTACCGATCGAACCGCGGGGGCCCGCACCCGACTTGAGGAGTGACGGGACGTCGGCCGCCTTGTCGAGGGTGTAGCCGTAGTAGCTCTCGGGGTCCCAGGCCGCGCCGCTGCCGCCGCTCTCGTTCTTGCCGCTGGTGCCCGAGAAGTGGTTGCCGCTCTGCACGAGGGTGGCGGTGCTGTCCCGGACGACGGGGTTGGTCATGCCCTGGAAGTAGGAGTTCTGCAGGACCATGTTCGTCCTGCCGCGCGCGTAGTTGCCGTACGACGACTTGATGGTGGTGCCCGCCTCGTCCTCCAGGTAGTTGTTGTACAGGTGCGCGTGGGCCACGTTGTCCGTGGAAGGGTTGCGCTGCTCCGTCTCGCGGATCCAGTTGTGGTGGATCGTGAGGTCCGCCGTGACGTTGTCGGTCCAGCCGATGCCGAAGGCCTTGTTCTCCTGGCTGAGTTTGTTCCAGGAGACGGTGAGGTAGGTCGTGTCCTTGCGGCTGTCGATCAGGCCGTCGGCCATGTGGCGGATGTCGTTGTGGTCGATCCAGACGTGGTGGGCGCCGTCCATCTGGATGCCGTCGTAGTCGTGTTCCTTGTCGTTCCAGACGCCCTGGTACGCGTCCCGGATGGTGAGGTTCCGGATGATCACGTTGTGGACGCCCTGGCCGAGGAAGAAACCGCCGCCGACGATCTGGCCGGAGGTGCCGGAGCCGACGATCGTCTTGTTCGACTGGACCTTGATCTCCTTGCCGACCGGGTCCATGGTGATCGTCGCCGCGACGACGATGACATAGGGGTCGGTGGCGGTCGCGTACTTCTCCAGGTCCGCCAGGGACTTGACGGTGACGATCTTGCCGTCCCGGCCGCCGTACGTCCCGTTCTGGCCCAGCGCGTCGACGGAGGCGAAGCCGTCCGCGGTGGCGGTGGCCCAGGCGGGGACGGCGGTCGCGGCCGACGCCTGGTGCTGGGCGCCCGCGCCGAAGAGACCGAGGTCCGTGCCGTAGGCGAGAGTCCCGGCGGCGGTCAGGGCGAGGGGGACACCGACGGTGAGCGCGGTGCGGCGCCTGCGGTGGCGGGGGGTGGCCATGGGGCGGCTCCATTTCGGGACGTTCCGTGTGGGTGTCCTGGAGTCGCCGCGGGGAGGGGAATGGTTGCCCTCCTTCTACTCGCCCTCGTCCGGGCCATGATCCGGCGGCGGCGTCGGTGCCCCCGGCAGCCGTACCGTCGCCACCGTGCCGCCCCCTTCCGCCGGTGCCAGGCGGACGTCACCGCCCGCCTGCTGGACCGTGCGGGCCACTATCGACAGGCCGAGGCCGGAGCCGGGCAGGGCGCGGGCCGACGGGGAGCGCCAGAAGCGGTCGAAGACATGGGGGAGTTCGTCGCCGGGGATGCCGGGGCCGTGGTCGCGGACCGTCAGCACACCCTTGCTCAGCTGCACGTCGATCGAGCCGCCCTCGGGGCTGAACTTCACCGCGTTGTCGAGGATGTTGACCACCGCCCGCTCCAGCGCGGCCGGCTCCGCCCGGGTGTACCAGGGCTCCAGTTCCGCCGTGATGGTCAGTTCCGGCCCGCGCAGACGGGCGCGGCGCAGGGCGGTCTCCACGGTGTCCTCCAGGGCGACCACCCGCACGCGTTCGCCGCGCTGGGCCTCCGAGCGGGACAGCTCTTGCAGGTCCCCGATGAGGGAGGCCAGCTCCGTCATCTGCGCCTTGACGGAGGCCAGTAGGGCTTTGCGGTCCGCGGCGGGGATGGGGCGGCCCGTTTCCTCGCTGCGGGTGAGGAGTTCGATGTTCGTACGGAGGGAGGTGAGAGGCGTGCGGAGTTCGTGGCCCGCGTCCGCGATGAGCTGCTGCTGGAGCTCGCGGGAGTTGGCCAGGGACGACGTCATCGAGTTGAAGGAGCGGGAGAGGCGGGCCACCTCGTCGTCGCTGTCCTCCTCGACCGGGATGCGGATGCTCAGGTCCTCCGTGCGGGCCACGTGCTCCACGGCCTCGGTGAGTTTGTCCACGGGGCGCAGGCCCGCGCGGGCCACGGCGAGGCCGGCTGCTCCGGCGCCGACGACTCCGATGCCGGAGACGACGAGAAGCACCAGGGCCAGGTCGTTGAGGGTGTTCTGGGTGCCCTTCAGGGGGACGGCGACGACGAGTCCGACGTTGGGCCCGGTCGCCCCGGTGACGCGGTTGTGGGTGGCGCCCAGCGGTTTGGTCATCACACGCACCGCGTTGCCGTCCGCGTCGGTGCCGTTGCGGAAGTAGATCCGGTTGTCCGCCTTCTTGATCTCGTCCTTGTCGTCCTGGGTGACCTTGACCCGGTCGGTGGCGCCCGGGAAGAGGCAGACCGTTCCGTCCTCCTTGACCACCTGGGAGTAGGAGGTCCGGTAGTAGTTGTCCGACTGCGGAGTGTCCGAGCAGCTGGCGAGGGCGAGGTTGACCGGCGAGTCGCTCTGGTCGACGGGCCCCCTCATCTGTTTCATCAGATCGTCGTTGAGCTGCCCGTACAGCTTTCCCTGCACGAGGAACCAGCACGTCACCGAAACCGCGGCCACCGCGAACGCCACCGCCGCCGCCACCAGCAGCGCCAGCCGGGAGCGGATGGGGAGGGAACGGTAGCGGCGAACGACCCTTCTCACTCCGCGCCGCCCTGTCGCAGGACGTACCCCACACCCCGGACCGTGTGCACGAGGCGCGGTTCGCCGCCCGCCTCGGTCTTGCGGCGGAGGTACATGACGTAGACGTCGAGGGAATTGGAGCTGGGCTCGAAGTCGAAGCCCCACACCGCCTTCAGGATCTGCTCACGCGTGAGGACCTGGCGCGGGTGGGCCATGAACATCTCCAGCAGCGTGAACTCCGTGCGGGTCAGTTCGACCTGGCGGCCGCCGCGCGTGACCTCGCGGGTGGCGAGGTCCATGCGCAGGTCGGCGAAGGTGAGGGCCTCGTCCTCGTCGGCGGGGCCGGTGCCGGCCGCCGTCGCGTAGGAACTGCGGCGCAGCAGGGCGCGGACGCGGGCGAAGAGCTCGTCCAGTTCGAAGGGCTTGACCAGGTAGTCGTCGGCCCCGGCGTCCAGGCCGGTCACCCGGTCGCCGACCGTGTCGCGGGCGGTGAGCATGAGGATCGGGGTCGTGTCGCCCGCGCCCCGGATGCGGCGGGCGGCGGTCAGGCCGTCCATGCGGGGCATCTGGATGTCGAGGACGACCAGGTCGGGCCGGTAGGCGGTGGCCTTCTCCAGGGCATCGGCGCCGTCGACCGCGACCTCGGTGTCGTATCCCTCGAAGGCGAGGCTGCGCTGGAGTGCTTCGCGCACGGCCGGCTCGTCGTCGACGATCAGGATGCGCTGGGGTTCACGGTCACCTTCGGCGGGGCTCATCGCTCGCGATTCCTCGGGGTGCGGTGGGTCGTGGACGGATCGCTCTCAGCCTATTCCGGGCTGGGCGCTGTGGCCGGGTGGCGTCAGCCGCGGAACGCGGCCAGTCGCTTCAGCGGCACCTTGTGGCGGTGCGGGTGGCCCGCGGGTACCCGCAGGCCCATCAGCTCGGGGGCCACCTCGGGCGCCCGCAGGGCCGGCGCCGGGGCCGGCGCGTGGAGTTCGTACGCCACCTCGAGGGCCAGGGTGAACCCGGCCGGGTCGCGGTCGGCCACGATGTGCGAAACCTGCTTGATGCCGGTCATGACGTACTCCTTACTTCCCCCGTGCCGGGGTTCAGCTGGTGGAGCCCGCCCGCAGCTTGGCGAGGTCGGACTTGACGGTGTTGACGGGGATGGCGAAGCCGAGGCCGATGCTGCCCGCGTCGGAGGACGAGGAGGCCTGCTGACTCGACGAGTACATCGCGGAGTTGATGCCGACTATGTTGCCGCCGGCGTCGATCAGGGCGCCGCCGGAGTTGCCGGGGTTCAGGGAGGCGTCGGTCTGGATCGCCTTGTAGGTGGTGGTCGAGGAGCCGGTGTCGCCGTTGAACTGCCGGCCGCCGAACTGGAACGGCCACTGCCCTTCGCCGCTCTGGTCCTGGCCCTGGCTCTCGTCGGTGGAGACGGTCACGTCACGGTTGAGCGCGGAGACGATGCCGCTGGTGACGGTGCCGGTCAGACCCTCGGGCGAGCCGATCGCCACGACCGTGTCGCCGACCTGGACCCCCGAGGAGTCGCCGAGCGTCGCGGCCGTCAGGCCGGAGGCGTTCTTCAGCTTGATGAGGGCGAGGTCCTTGGAGCTGTCGGTGCCGACGACCTCGGCCGTGTAGGACTTGCCGTCGCTGGTCGTCACCTTGATCGACGAGGCGCCGGAGACGACGTGGTTGTTGGTGACGATCTCGCCGCCGGAGGTGATGATCACGCCGGAGCCGGTGGAGGAGCCGTTGCTCAGGGTCGCGCTGATCTCGACCACGCTCGGGCTGACCGCGGCGGCGATCGCGGCGACGTCGCCCTTCTTGCTGGAGGGCACCACGTTGGTGGTGGTGCTGGAGGTGGCGGCGGTGTCCTTGCCGGTCAGCTCCTGGAAGGCGTACGCCGTGCCGCCGCCCACGGCCGCGGCGACCATCGCCACGGCGGCCAGCAGGGCGATCGGGCCCCGGGTGCGCTTCTTCCTGGGCGCCGGGTCGGGGTCGGCGGAGACCGAGGGCAGGACGGCGGTTCCGCCGCCGTGGCCGCCGTAGCCGCCGTGACCGTGGCCGCCGTCCGCGCCGTCGGTGGCGGGCTGCGGGCCCGGCCACACGGTGGTGCCCGGCTCGACCGTGACGGGCTGCGCGGGCTGGTACGCCGGCGGGGCGGGCCACTGCGGGTCGACGGGGGAGGAGGCGTGCTGCTGCTGGGGGTACGCGCCCTGGTAGGCGTCGCCCTGGGGGTTCTCGTACGCGCCGCTGCGGCGGAAGCTCTCGGTCATGACAAGAAGCTTCGCCCGTGACCATGAGAGTCGGCTGAGTGCTCGCTGAGAAGCCCGGCAGAACCTCGTATGCCCGATATAAATGCCGTCTTCGCAGCTGAGGGCGGGTTCTCAGACGGCCCTCATCCTCGCTGGTACAGGTCACTCACAGCCGCAGGAGCCGCGCACCACCAGCCGCGACGGGAACGTCTTCAGCCGCTCCCGGCGGGAGCCCGCCACCCGCAGACCGTCGTCCAGTACGAGGTCCACGGCGGCCCGGGCCATCGCCGGACGGTCCGATGCGATCGTTGTCAGCGGAGGATCGGCCAGCGCCGCCTCCTTGATGTCGTCGAAGCCGGCCACCGCCAGCTCACCGGGCACGTCGATGCGCAGTTCGCGCGCGGCGCGCAGCAGGCCGATCGCCTGGTCGTCGGTGGAGCAGAAGATCGCGGGCGGCCGGTTCGGGCCGGAGAGCACCTCCAGGCCGACCCGGTAGGCGTCGTAGCGGTTGTACGGCGCCTCGAACAGGCGGTTCTCGGTGGAGAGGCCGGCCTCGGCCATCGCGCGCCGCCAGCCCTCGACGTGGTCGGAGACCGGGTCGCCGACGGCGGGCGTCTCGGCGGTGCCGCCCATACAGGCCACGTACTCGTAGCCGTGCTCCAGCAGATGGCGTACGGCGAGCTGGGCGCCCCCCAGGTCGTCGGTGACCACGGCGACGTCGTCGATGGCCTCGGGCCGCTCGTGCAGCAGCACCACCCGGGCGTCCCAGGCCTCGATCTCGGCGGCGGCCAGGTCGTTCAGCGCGTGGGAGACGAGGATCAGGCCGGAGACGCGCATGCCGAGGAAGGCACGCAGGTAGTGGACCTCGCGTTCGGCGATGTAGTCGGTGTTGCCGACGAGGACCATCTTTCCGCGCTCGGAGGCGGCCTGCTCGACCGCGTGCGCCATCTCCCCGAAGAAGGGCTGGCGGGCGTCCGGGATGATCAGGCCTATGAGGTCGGTGCGCCGCGAGGCCATCGCCTGGGCGACGCGGTCCGGCCGGTACCCCAGCTCTTTGATCGCGGCGAGGACACGCTCGCGCGTGGCCGGGGCGACCGGCCGGGGTCCGTTGTTGATGACATAGCTGACCACGGCGGTGGAAGTCCCCGCCAGCCGCGCCACATCATCCCGAGTCACCTTGGCCACGCGCGGAGTCTACGCGGAGAGACCCGCTCTGGGCAGGGCGTATCGAAGCTTCCCTGTGCGGAAGCAATGCCCTGTCCGAGCGTCCGCTAGGCCTCTGCCACGACCTCGGTGGTGTCCAGGGCGGCCGAGGTGTCCGCATCCTCCGGCTTTGGCTGGCCCGCCTTGGCCTTCGCCTCGTCCGAGGAGCGGTCGCCCTTCTCAGGAGTAACGAATCGATAACCGACGTTCCGGACGGTTCCGATCAGCGACTCGTGCTCCGGGCCGAGCTTGGCCCGCAGCCGTCGTACGTGCACATCGACCGTGCGCGTGCCGCCGAAGTAGTCGTAGCCCCACACCTCCTGCAGCAGCTGGGCGCGCGTGAACACGCGGCCCGGGTGCTGGGCGAGGTACTTCAGCAGCTCGAACTCCTTGAAGGTGAGGTCGAGCACCCGGCCCTTGAGTTTGGCGGAGTACGTCGCCTCGTCCACGGACAGGTCGCCGTTGCGGATCTCCATCGGGGAGTCGTCGTTGACGATCTGCTGCCGGCCCATGGCCAGCCGCAGGCGTGCCTCGACCTCGGCGGGGCCGGCGGTGTCCAGGAGCACGTCGTCGATGCCCCAGTCGGCGGTGACGGCGGCCAGGCCGCCCTCGGTCACGACGAGGATGAGCGGGCAGCCGGGGCCCGTGGAGCGCAGCAGCTGGCACAGGCTGCGCACCTGCGGAAGGTCGCGGCGGCCGTCGATCAGGATGACGTCGGCACCGGGGGTGTCGACGAGCGCGGGTCCCTCGGCCGGAGCCACGCGCACGTTGTGCAGCAGCAGGCCGAGAGCGGGGAGCACCTCCGTCGACGGCTGGAGGGCGTTGGTCAGGAGCAGCAGAGAACTCATACGTCTGGTTCCTCCTCGGTCCCTGCGAGGACGTGTGCGGTGCGGCACTGCTCTGCGATCCCGAAGGCCCCGTACACCTGCGGTTTCCCGCTTCGTATACAACGCTTCCGAAAGCACAAAAGGACCCGGGGGCTTCACTGCCCGAGTCCTCTGCCCAGCAGAATAGCCCACATGAGCAACGGTCCGGCAGGTCATGTGGCAGGTTCCACCGTTCGTCCGAACTGCGAGACGAGCAGACGCACGCCTTTGCGGACGTTTCTGCACACGGCCGACGGAATTTCCCTCGATTCCGTATACAACCCGGGGCCGGTCGTATACGACGCCTCCCCGCCATCCTCCCGTGATCTGGTGTTCGTCGTCGCGCACGGCTTCACGGGCGCGGTGGACCGGCCGCACGTGCGCCGCGTCGCGGCGGTCCTCGCCCGGTACGGGGCCGTGGTGACCTTCTCCTTCCGGGGGCACGGCGCGTCGGGCGGCCGGTCCACGGTCGGTGACAGGGAGGTCCTCGACCTCGCCGCCGCGGTCGACTGGGCCCGCGGTCTGGGGCACACGCGCGTGGTCACCGTCGGCTTCTCCATGGGCGGCTCGGTGGTGCTCCGGCACGCGGCACTGCACCGGGGCACGGACGCCGTCGTCTCCGTGAGCGCGCCCGCCCGCTGGTACTACCGGGGCACCGCCCCCATGCGGCGCCTGCACTGGCTGGTCACCCGCCCCGAGGGCCGCCTGGTCGGCCGCTACGGCCTGCGCACCCGCATCCACCACCGCGACTGGGACCCGGTGCCGCTCTCCCCGGTCGAGGCGGTGCCGAAGATCGCCCCCACGCCCCTGCTCGTCGTGCACGGCGACAGCGACGGCTACTTCCCCCTCGACCACCCCCGGATGCTGGCCGAGGCGGCCGGTGACCACGGAGAACTCTGGCTGGAGCCCGGCATGGGCCACGCCGAGAACGCGGCGGACGATCGACTCCTGGCCCGGATCGGGGACTGGGCGGCGGCGCGGGCGGGCTAGCCTGGCCCTCATCTTTGATTGAGTCTCGTCTTTTTGATTGAGGAACCAGATGCCCAAGGTCACGGTGCGCTACTGGGCCGCCGCCAAGGCCGCGGCCGGGGTCGCCGAGGAGCCGTACGACGCGGCGACCCTCGCCGACGCGCTCGCCGAGGTGCGTGAGCGACACCCCGGTGAACTCGTGCGCGTGCTGCAGCGATGCTCGTTCCTCATCGACGGTGATCCCGTGGGGACGCGCGAGCATGAGACGGTACGGCTGGCCGAGGGCGGCACGGTCGAGGTGCTCCCGCCGTTCGCAGGAGGGTGAGCGATGACCAACCAGCCGTATGAGGGCGGTTCCCCTTACCAGGGATACGAGGGTTACCAGGGGTACGAAGGCCACGAGGGTCACGAGGGTCACGAGGGCTACAACCCGTACCAGCAGCAGGCGCCGCAGGCCTGGCCCGGCCAGGCGGGGCACGACGAGACCGGGTACGACCAGGCCGGGTACGGCCAGGCCGGATACGGCCAGGCCGGGTACGACCAGCAGCACACCCAGCAGTGGCAGGGCCAGACCTGGGAGACGCAGATGCAGGCGCCGGTGCAGCCCCCGGTGACGGCCGCCGAGACCGCGTATCTGCCGCAGCAGGGGTACGAGCCCGCCACCCCCGCGCAGGCACAGCCCCCCGCCCCGGAGTCCGAGTCCGAGCCCTCGTACGGCCCGGCCACCCTCGCCGGCAACTCCCGCATCACCGACGCCCAGCGCGCCCGCCTCGAAGGCCGCTCCCCGATCATCGACCCGGGCATGCAGCCCGCCGCGCTGACGGCCCTGCTGGGCCTGCTGCTCTCCGGTGCGGCGGCCGTCGGGTCGTACGCCCTGCTCGTACCGCTGGTGCTGCTCCAGGCGCTCACCGCCGCCGGCTGGTTCCGGCTGAACGGCATGTGGCCCGCCCGGCAGGGCATCGCCCTCGCCTTCGCGGGGGCGCTCACCGCGGACGCGGCGGTGCTGGTGGCGGGCCGGGACGACGCGCCGGCCGCGATCCTCGGCCCGCTCGGGGTGTGGGTCCTGCTCTCCCTGGTCCTCCAGCTGCGCTCGCACGCCTCGCCGGACGAGCGCATGTACGGCCTGATGGCGACGGTCGCCTCCACGGCGCTGTCGGTCATCGCCACCGGCTACCTCGGCGCCGTCCCCGACGCCGTGACCGTGGGCGCGGCGGCGGTCGCCGTGGCCCTCCTGGCCCGGGCCCTCCCCCTGCCGACCCCGGCCTCCGTCGTCGTCGCCGTGCTCGCCGCGGCGGGCGCCGGTATCGCGCTGGGCGGCGTGACGGACCTGGGCAGCAAGGGTGCCGTCCTCGGCGCCGCCGCCGCGGTCTGCGCCCTGATCGGCCACCGTGTCGCCGCCTACGACTACCCCTCCCGCTTCGTCCACTTCACCGCGGGCGTGGCCCTGCCGCTGTCGGCGGCGGCGCCGGTGGTGTGGGTGCTCGGGCGGGCGCTGGGGTAAGCGCGTGACAGGGGGCACCGGCGCCCCCTGTCACAGGTGATCGACAATTCCCCTGTGGTCCGGCTCGTCGGGGTTACCGTCGTTCGTCGCACCACAGTCGCACCGCACGACTGCCACAGACTGCCTAGCCGGGGGAAACACACCGATGCGCGCCCTGCGAATACTCCTGATCGTCGTCGTGATCCTGGGCGGCCTGTTCGTGCTCGTCGACCGCGTCGCCGTGTACTTCGCGGAGGGTGAGGCGGCGGACAAGCTGAAGACGTCGGAGAACCTCGCCGCCACCCCCGATGTGTCGATCAAGGGCTTCCCCTTCCTCACCCAGGTCGCGGGCGGCTCCCTGGACGACGTCGAGGTCGGCATCAAGGACTACGAGGCGGCCACCGGCAACGGCGCCGAGAAGATCCGCATCGACGACCTGAAGGCCCACATGAAGGGCGTCGACTTCTCCGGCGACTACAGCTCGGCCACCGCGTCCACCGCCACCGGCACGGCGACCATCGCCTACGACGAACTGCTGAAGACCGCGAAGTCCGAGCCCACCCAGGTCGCCCCCGGTGTCACCGCCCGTGTCGTCGGCCTCTCCGACGGGGGCAACGGCAAGATCAAGGTCGCGGTGGCGGTCAAGGTCCCGGCCCTCAACCTGGACAAGACGGTCCCCGTCCTCAGCACCGTCACCGTCGAGGACGACAAGGTGCGGGTGCACGCCGACAGCCTTCCCCAGCTCGGCGGCGCCGTCATCGCCGAGAACCGCATCCGTGAGATCACCGACTTCCAGCAGGCGATCGACCAGCTGCCCGGCGGCATCAAGCTGGACGCGGTGCAGGCAGCGAAGGACGGCGTCGACATCAAGGTGAAGGGTTCGAACGTCAGGCTGGCCGGGTAGTAACCACCGCGGTGGACACGGGTGTCCGCCAGGCGAGACGCGCCCGTCCGTAACACAAGGGCCTGGACCGACTCCGGCGCCCGGGAGCCGTACTCCGGCCGCTCGGGCGCCTTTCTCATCCCGCATCGTGGACGATCGCATCTCACCATACGACACGCCGGTGACATGCACCCGTGTCCGTCCCTACGATCGAGCCCATGCAGTGCCAGACAAGCGTCCTCCGGTCGCGGGGACAGGCGGATCTCACGAAGCGGCGGGCAGTGGACCTGTGCCGCGTTGCCGCCATGCTCTGTCGCCCCTTCTGAGCGGAAGCACCGACTTCCGCGTTCACCCCCCCGCCCTGCTCAGGGCACCCGTGCGCCGACCCTGACGGGCCGCGCACCCTCGCACTCGCACGCCCCGCCGCAACTGCCCCGGAGGAGAAAGAGCATGAGCCGCAGCGACGTCCTGGTCGACGCCGACTGGCTCCAGGAGCACCTGGACGACCCGACCATCGCCATCGTCGAGGTGGACGAGGACACGTCCGCCTACGAGAAGAACCACATCAAGAACGCGATCCGCATCGACTGGACCAAGGACCTCCAGGACCCGGTCCGCCGCGACTTCATCGACCAGGAGGGCTTCGAGAAGCTCCTGTCGAAGAAGGGCATCGCCAACGACACGCTGGTGGTCCTGTACGGCGGCAACAACAACTGGTTCGCCTCGTACGCCTACTGGTACTTCAAGCTCTACGGCCACGAGAACGTCAAGCTCCTCGACGGCGGCCGCAAGAAGTGGGAGCTGGACGCCCGCGAGCTGGTCGACGGCACGGAGATCCCCGAGCGCGCGGCCACGGACTACAAGGCCAAGCCGCAGGACACCTCGATCCGCGCCTTCCGTGACGACGTGGTCGCCGCGATCGGCTCGCAGAACCTGGTGGACGTCCGCTCGCCCGACGAGTTCTCCGGCAAGCTGCTCGCCCCGGCCCACCTGCCGCAGGAGCAGTCGCAGCGTCCGGGTCACGTCCCGTCCGCGCGCAACATCCCGTGGTCGAAGAACGCCAACGACGACGGCACCTTCAAGTCGGACGACGAGCTCAAGGAGCTCTACGCCGAGGAGAGCGTCGACCTGGCCAAGGACACGATCGCCTACTGCCGCATCGGCGAGCGCTCGGCCCTGACCTGGTTCGTCCTGCACGAGCTGCTGGGCGTGGAGAACGTCAAGAACTACGACGGCTCCTGGACCGAGTACGGCTCCCTCGTCGGCGTGCCGATCGAGCTCGGCGCCAACAAGTAATCCCAACCGACCGACCTTCTGGTCAGACCTAGACCCCCTCTGGAGAAAGACATGTGTGGAGCGAAGGCCGGCGGCCCGGACGCCTCGACGATCAAGCCCGGTGAGACCACGATCCAGGGTCAGGTGACCCGCGACGGCGAGCCGGTGGTCGGATACGTCCGCCTGCTGGACTCGACCGGCGAGTTCACCGCGGAGGTCCCCACCTCCGCCACCGGACAGTTCCGCTTCTACGCGGCCGAGGGCACTTGGACCGTTCGCGCCCTCGTCCCCGGCGCCACCGCCGACCGCACGGTCGTCGCCCAGCAGGGCGGCCTCGCCGAGGTCGCGATCGCGGTCTGAGCACCCTCAGTACCGGCTGAAGGGCCGCACCCCCGGGTTGGACGCCTGGGTGCGGCCCTTTGGCGTGCCCGGGCCTACGCTGGAGCTATGTACGCACGGCGACGGCACGTGTACTTCGCCATGATGGGGACGTGCATCGCACTCTTCGTCCTGGCGTGGGGAGTGGTACGCCTCTGGTCGGTGCCCGCCGCGGTCGGCATGTGTGTGGTGGCCATGGTCATCCCGCCCGTCGCCGCGATGATCGCCAACCGGCGGGGCCCCGAGGACCGCTGGTGGGACGACCCCTCCGGCGACCAGCAGTCCGACGAGTGGTGGGACGAGCTGGACGGCAAGAAACGCCGGTGACGCGGCGGTCTCAGTAGACGAGAGCCTGCGTCTCGTCCCCCAGCGCCTCCTGGACGAAGACCTGCGCGCCCGCGATCCGAACGCCCTCGAGGACGTCCTTCTCCGTGATGTCCCGGCGGGCCGCGCACTGGGTGCACAGGGTGACGCGGCCGGCCGCCAGGACGGAGTCCAGCAGGTCGGGCAGCGGGGCGGCGTGCGGCAGTTCGAACTCGGCGGCCCGGCCCGGCAGGGCGAACCACGCGGACTCGCCGGTCAGCCACAGGGAGACCTCGACGCCGCTGGCCACGGCCACCGCCGCGACCGTGAACGCCTGCGAGCAGCGTTCGGGGGCATCGGCCCCCGCCGTCACCTTGATCACGAGCTTCTTCGCCATGCCCGAATCGTAATCCGTCCCCCTACAACTCCATGCACATGCCATGGGTCTCCTGTGCGGCGCGGATGACGGAATCCACGCTTCCCGTTCTGTAGGGGTATGCCTTGGAAATACCAGAAACTGAAGAAAAATCAGAAACATCAGAAATACCAGAAATACCAGAAAGACCTGAACCTCCGGTACGACGCCCCAGCCGCCCGGCCGCGCTGATCGCCGCCGGCGCCGTCCTCGGCGTCGTCGCGGGCGCCTGCGCCGGTTACCTCGTGCAGGCCGACCGCTCGCCCACGAAGCTGCCCCCGCTGTCCCAGCCCGTCGTCCGCCAGGCCAAGGGCGACTTCGAGCCCCTGACGGCCGCGCAGGACCGCCGCGTGAAGACCGACGGCGACCTGCGCAAGCTGCTGCTGCAGCGGCCGCGAGGCGCACGGGACACCGGATTCTCGGACTCCGACGGCTGGATGGACCTGGCCGACTACGCGGGCACGTACGGCAAGCCGGCCGTGGCCTTCGGCAACGAGCTCGAGAACGAGTTCCGGCGCGCCGCCGTCACCAGCTGGCGGATCGGCGGCACGTACACCGTCGAGATCCGGCTCGTGCAGTACCGGCAGGAGACGAAGCTGACCGCCGCGGAGCACGTGGAGGACCAGCAGTACTGGTCGGAGCGGAAGCCGGACACCGACAGCCGGCCCGTACCCGGCACCGGTGACGGCATGGCATACGTGCACCACCGGCCAAAGACCAAGGCCGGATACCTGCCGCAGTACCAGGCCGAGGCCCAGGCCTCGCGCGGCGACATCGTCATGGAGGTCTGGATCTCCAGCACCAGGCCGGTCCCCGAGGAGAAGATCATGGATCTGGCGGAGCGGCAGGCGGCCCGCCTGTGAACGAGTCGTCCAACGAGCGTCGCGTGGGCCGGATCGTCGGGGCCGGTCTGCTGGCCGTCGCGGTCGTCGCGGGTGTGGGATTCACCGCGGTGACCGTGTCCGACGCCGACCGGGATCCCGGGAAGCCGGTCTGGAAGTTCCCCAAGGCGGACCGCAAGGACCAGCAGCCCGAGGAGGCGACGGGGCTGCGCGGGCTGCTGCTGCCCTACGACGAGAGCGCCGTCGGTTACAAACGAGGGCCGGACATCGGCAGTTTCGGCTCCGATGCCGAGCTCAGCGGGCGCCAGGCCACCGCTCTGCGCAAGGAGTCGATCCGCGACCTGCCGCCGCAGACCCGGCGGAAGCTGGAGCAAGTGATCGACAAGCAGCACATCGAGGGCATGGCGATGCGCAGCTACGCGCGCGCCGACGGCTGGTCGGTCTCCGAGAAGCACGCCTTCACCCTCAGCTTCGAGCTGGTGCGGATGGCGAACCGGGACTCCGTCCGCGACCTCTCCACCGCCCAGAACCAGCTGTTCACCGCCCTCCACGTCTTCCGCAAGGGCCCGGCCGTCGAGGGCCACAAGAACGCCGCCTGCTTCCTCACACCGAAGGACGACGGCGAGAAGTTCGACCGTATGTTCTGCTCCGCCTACGAGGGCAATGTGCTGGTCGGCGTCAACGTGTCCGGAAACCGCCCGCTCGACACCAACGCCGTCGCCCTCTTCATCGGGCGCCAGCTCGACCGCATCAAGGACCCCGGGAAGGCCGTATGACCGAGCAGCAGACGCCCGCGACGCCCGCGCCGGTGCCCGCCGCCGACGTACCACCGGCGCCCGGGACGCCGCCCGCCGCACCCGCCCCCGCCCCCGCACCCGCGAAGAAGGACCGCCGGGTCCTGCGCGCCGTCCTGCGCTGGACCGCGGCCGTCGTGGTCTTCGCGGCGGCCGGCTCCGCGACGGCGTACGGCATCACGCGGATGGACCGCACCGACGTCCCCGGCCTCGCCACCGGGCAGGACGGCCGCTGGGACTACCCGGAGATCGTCCGGCCGCCGCTGCCCGCCGGCAGCCCGGCCCCGTTCGCCGACTCCAACAAGGCCCTCGCCCACTACGCCGACCTGCGCGGGCTGGTGCTGCCGGCGCCGGAGGGCGCCAAGGCCGACAAGGCGCTCGCCGGTGACCACGGATGGGTGAAGCCGAAGGTGTTCCTCGCGGAGTACGCCTCCGAGGACGACCGGGACACCCTCCGGGGCGTCCTCACCGACCAGGGCCTGAGGCACATCGCCGCCCGCGGCTGGACCATGCCCGACGGCACCCGGACCCGGATCTACCTGCTCCAGTTCGACACCGCGCTGGTCGCCGGAGCCGTCCAGCAGGACGAGTTCTCCGGTTACGACGAGCCTCCCCACGTCCTGCGCGGGGCACCCCGGGCGCAGCTGGACGAGGCGTTCCCCGAGGCCGCGACGGACGGACACGCGACGCACTACGCCTACGTCGAGCCGAAGCCGTACGGCGCCGAGCAGGTGCGCCAGGCCTACGTCGCCGCCGGTGACGTCCTCGGGCTCGTCGTGCAGTCGCGCGAGGGCGGTGCGAAGGCCGTCCCGTTCCAGCAGACGGTGGTCCTGCAGAGCCAGCTGCTCGGCTGACCCGCGCGAGGCCGTACCTCGCAGGGAGAGCCGGACCCCGGCCGCGTAAGCTGGGGCCCGGCTCTGTGTACGCCCACCCTCGCTCAAGGAGCACCCGTGGAGATCTTCTTCGAAACCCTGCTGGTCCTGGTCTGCGTCGGCGTTCTCGCCTTCGCCGGGCTGACCGTGAAGAAGCTGTACCAGGGCCAGCGCTGACCCCCATCAAGGAACTGCCGACGTCATGATCGAGATCCCGTCCGACCTCCACAAGGACCTGGTCCCCCTCGCTTTCCTGCTCGGTAACTGGGCGGGCGCGGGCGTGCACGACTTCCCCGGCTCGCAGAAGTGCAACTTCGGGCAGGAGGTCAGCTTCACCCACGACGGCCGGGACTTCCTGGAGTACCGCTCCCACACCTGGGTGCTGGACAACGACGGCAACAAGGTCCGCCCGCTGGAGTCGGAGTCCGGCTTCTGGCGGATCGACGCCGACCGCAAGGTCGAGGTCACGATGACCCGCGACGACGGCGTGATCGAGATCTGGTACGGCGAGATGGCCGTCAAGAAGCCGCAGATCGACCTGGTCACGGACGCGGTGGCCCGCACGGCCGCCTCCCGCCCCTACAGCGGCGGCAAGCGCCTGTACGGCTACGTCAAGAGCGACCTGATGTGGGTCGGCGAGAAGCAGACGCCCGAGGTCGAGCTGCGCCCCTACATGTCGGCCCACCTGAAGAAGGTCGTCACCCCGGAGGACGTCGAGCGCTGGGCCAAGGCCCTCCCGGACGACCTGCCGGACGACGGGATCGCCTTCTTCAAGTAGCCCTAGACTTCTTGGTGTGGTGAGCACCGACTGGAAGAGCGACCTAAGGCAGCGCGGCTACCGGCTGACGCCGCAGCGGCAACTCGTGCTCGAAGCCGTGGACACCCTTGAGCACGCGACCCCCGACGACATCCTCGTGGAAGTGAGGAAGACGGCGTCGGGGGTCAACATTTCCACGGTCTACCGGACGCTGGAGCTCCTGGAGGAGCTCGGCCTGGTCAGCCACGCCCATCTGGGGCACGGCGCTCCCACCTATCACCTGGCGGACCGGCACCACCACATCCACCTGGTCTGCCGGGACTGCCAGAACGTGATCGAGGCGGATGTCGCGGTGGCGGCCGAGTTCACGGCCAAGCTGCGCGAGACGTTCGGCTTCGACACGGACATGAAGCACTTCGCGATCTTCGGCCGCTGCAAGGACTGCTCGCTCAAGGGTTCAAGTACCAAGTCGTAGGCTTACCGGTATGAAGAGTCCTCTGCTGTCCCTGCCCGGCGCCGTTCCCGCCGAGGGTGTGGACGAAGGCGTCGCCGCCCACTACGGCGACCTGTTCCGCGAGCAGCGTGCCCTCGCCGACGGCACCGGATTCGTCGACCTGTCCCACCGCGGCGTCGTCGCCGTGACCGGCGAGGACCGGCTGAGCTGGCTGCACCTGCTGCTCACCCAGCACGTCAGCGAACTCCCCTCGGGCCAGGCCACCGAGGCGCTGATCCTGTCCGCGCACGGCCACATCGAGCACGCGCTGTACCTGGTGGACGACGGTGAGACGGTCTGGGCGCATGTGGAGCCCGGCACCCAGGAGGCGCTGCTGGCGTACCTGGAGTCGATGAAGTTCTTCTACCGGGTCGAGGTCGCCGACCGCACGGCGGACACCGCGGTGGTGCACCTGCCGGCCGGTTCGATCGCCGAGGTGCCCGAGGGTGTCGTCGTACGCGAGACGCCGTACGGCCGCGACCTGTTCCTGCCCCGCGAGGACCTGGAGTCGTATGCCGGGTCCGCCGGTCCGCCGGCCGGGATCCTCGCCCACGAGGCGCTGCGCGTCGAGCACCACCGCCCCCGCCTCGGCTTCGAGACCGACCACCGCACCATCCCGCACGAGCTGGGCTGGATCGGCACGGCGGTCCACCTCCAGAAGGGCTGCTACCGGGGTCAGGAGACGGTCGCCCGTGTCCAGAACCTCGGCAAGCCCCCGCGCCGCCTGGTCTTCCTGCACCTCGACGGCAGCGAGGTCCGGCTGCCGCCGCACGGCACGGAGATCCGCCTCGCCGACGAGGACCCGGACGGCCGGAAGATCGGCGTCATCACCACGTCCGTACGGCACCACGAGCTCGGCCCGGTCGCCCTCGCCCTGGTGAAGCGGAACGTGCCGGTGGACGCGCGGCTGATGGCCGGCGACACGGCGGCGGCGCAGGAGGTCGTCGTCGAGCCCTAGGCCGGGCTCCCAGCGGCTCTAGACCTCGACCAGGACGGTGAACGGGCCGTCGTTCGTCAGTGAGACGCGCATGTGCGCGCCGAAGCGGCCCGTCGCCACCGTGGCGCCCAGTGCGCGCAGCTGGGCGACCACCTCGTCGACGAGCGGCTCGGCCACGTCGCCGGGCGCGGCGGCGTTCCAGGTGGGCCGACGGCCCTTGCGGGCGTCCCCGTAGAGGGTGAACTGGCTGATGACGAGCAGCGGGGCGTCGATGTCGCTGCACGACTTCTCGTCGTGCAGCATCCGGACGGACCACAGCTTGCGGGCGAGCTGGGCCGCCTTCTCCTTGGTGTCCTCGTGCGTCACCCCGACCAGGACGCACAGCCCCTCGCCCACGATCTCGCCCACGGTCTCGCCGTCCACGACGACGCTCGCGCCGTCCACCCTCTGCACCACTGCACGCATGCGGACCATGATGCCGGGTGCCGGCGACGGGCCGTTCGGGGGGCTCCTTTTGATCATTAACCCGCCCATCTGGGGCCGTTCGGGGGTCTTCGGTTACATAGCGGCCACTTGGGGTGGCACGATGCTCCCGTACGCCGGGCGAGGGGACGGTAGAGGCACATGAGTACACCGAGTACCGGGGGGCTGGAGTTGCAGGGGATCCAACGGGCGCCGGTGCAGCGCAGCGACAGCCCGGAGCTCCCCGCACAGCCGCCCGAGAAGGACCTGACCCTGCTGAGCCTTCCGGAACTGCGCACCCTGCGCCGGGACGCGCAGCGCGACGAGGCGGACCTCAGTTACGTACGGCGGCTGCTGCAGGGCCGCATCGACATCCTGCGCGCCGAACTGGCCCGCCGGGGCCCGGCGTCCGTCGTCGCCTCGGACGCCCCGGGAGGCGCGACCGTGATGACCTCCGTGGTGTCCCGGCTCCCGGAGATCCTCACCGACACCCCCGCCCGCCACCGTTCCTCGGCGCGCCACGTCACGCTGGGCACGCCGCACAACGAGGAGTTCCGCCGCCTGGCCGCCGACATGCTCGCCGAGGTCGAGCTCTCCGACCTCCAGGCCCGTACCGACCTGGAACTGAACACCGCCATGGGCCGCCTGGTCCGCTACGAACGGCAGGTCTCCCGCCGCCGCCAGCACCTCCAGCGCACGGCGGACGACTGCAGCGCGGAGATCACGCGGCGGTACCGGGTGGGCGAGGCGCAGGTGGACGACCTGCTGACGTGAGGTGAGTCCTCCCCGCAGGGGGAGGGCCGGCCGGCTCCTGGTCAAGCGGGGCGGTGGTGGGCGGGGTGAAATACCCGCGACTTTCAACCGCCCGCCCCCTACCGTGGCGCACATGACCGACGTACGCCCCGTCCGGGAGTCCGAGCTCACCGACTGGCTGCGCGCCATGAACACCGGCTTCCTCCGCGAGCCGACCGTCGGCGCGGAGCAGCTGGAGGCCCGCCGCCGGCAGTTCGTCCCCGGCCGTCTCCTGGGCGCCTTCGACGGCTCCAGGTGCGTGGCGACCTTCCGCTCCTTCGCCCAGGAGCTCACCGCGGTGGGCGGCGCGGCGGTCCCCGCCGACGCGATATCCAATGTCACGGTCACCGCCACCCACCGCCGCCGCGGCCTGCTCACCCGCATGATGAGCCAGAACCTGGCCGCGGCGAAGGAGCGTGGAGACGTCGTCGCCACCCTGATCGCCGCCGAGTACCCGATCTACGGCCGCTACGGTTTCGGCCCCGCCACCTGGATGACCGAGTGGACCGTCGACGTCCCGCGCGCCGGCCTCGACCCTCGCCGCCCGGTCCCGGGGGACGGCGGCCGGATCGACCTGGTCGACGCCGACGACGTACGCAAGCTCGGCCCCGACCTGCACGACCGCCTCCGCCGTGGCCAGCCCGGCGCGGTCAGCCGCGACGAGCTGTGGTGGCAGGTGAACACCGGCGTCCTACGCCTCGGCGGCGAGTGGACCGAGCCCTTCTACGCCGTCTACCGAGCGCCGTCCGGTGAGGTCGAGGGCCTGGTGTCGTACGAGTGCGACGACAACTGGCGGGGCAAGCAGCCGCACGACACGGCTGAGGTGAACTGGCTGATCGCCTCGACGCCGGCCGCCGAGCGCGCCCTGTGGCACTACCTCTGCTCGATCGACTGGGTGACGAAGGTCAAGAGCGGCTGGCGTTCCCCCGACGATCTGCTGCCCTGCTTCCTCCCCGACCCGCGGGCCGCCAGGATCACCACGCAGGCCGACTGGCTGTGGGTGCGGATCCTGGACGTCGTACGGGCCCTGGAGGCGCGGACCTACGACGGGGAGGGCTCGCTGGTGCTGGAGATCGCCGACCGGCAGGGGCCGGCCGGCGGCCGGTTCCGGCTGGAGGCGTCGCCCGAGGGCGCGTCCTGCACGCCGGCGGCCACCGCGAGCGCCGAACTCACCCTGGAGGCCGGTGACCTGGCCGCCGTATGGCTGGGCGACGAGTCGGTGGCACGGCTCGTGGCGCTCGGCCGGGCCCAGGAAGACCGAGCGGGCGCCGCCCGAGTGGCCGACGCCCTGCTGCGTACGTCCAGGCGCCCGTGGTGCCCGGACATGTTCTGAGGGCTCCCTCCTGCCGAGGACAGTGCTGATGCATCCGTAGCTTTGACTGTTGAGTTGTGGCTGTGCGCATCCATCCGTATTGAGTTGTCGGTGTTCAGTTGTGGCTGTGCTCCGGTCCGGGCTCCCGGCTCCCCTCCGGAAGGGAACCCGGTCGGCCAACCAACAGGAACCTTGACCATGTTCCTTGAGTTGGCTGCCAACTCCACTGTGCTTATCTCCGCTTGGAAGCGTCTCATAACCACCTTTCACTGAACTGCCGCAAGATGGCGGGAAGTTGTACTGTTTGACCGTGGACCCGGAACACGCCTCCGCCAATGGACGGAAGAGGTCACCACGGCCACAGAAGTCACATCGCGAGGTGGCCGACGAACTGCGCGCCCGGATCAGGTCCGGCGCGCTGCGGCCGGGCCAGCGCATGCCCACCCAGGCCGAACTGGCGGACGAGTTCGGTGTCGAGCGCGGAGCCGTGCGCCAGGCGCTGCGCATCCTGCAGTCGGAGCATCTGCTCATCAACGTCTCCAAGGGCAGCCCCGCCACCGTGGCCCCGGACCTGGGCCAGGGCCCGGCCGGACCGCCCGCCCCGCCCGAACCCACCATGGTGGGCCTCGCCCCGCGCACGGCCGCCGCCTTCGCGGCCCCGCACGTCGAGATCGACGCCCTGTGCCTGACCTCCGTCTCGCTCACCCTCGCGATCGGCGAGCCGCTGCGCCAGATCCACGCAGGGCGTATGAAACCGGCCAAGATCGACGTCCGCGTCCTGCTGCCGAGCCGCGACATCGACCTCGCCTTCCCGGCCCCCGTGGACGCCTCCGCCGCCGGCCTGCTGCACCGGCGCTGGCTGGCCCAGCGCAACGCCCAGGGCCAGGTCCTCCAGCACAACCTGCTGGCGCTGCGCGCGACCCACGGCATCGACGTGCACGTCTCCTTCCGCGCGCTGCCGTTCACCCCGCCGGTCAAGCTCTACCTGCTCAACGGCACGGAGGCGCTGTTCGCGTACTACACGCTGGCGCGGCGCGAGCGGGAGATCGGGCACGAACACCTGGAGATGTACGACGCCGAGGGCACCCGGTCGATGCTGTTCGCTTTCGAGCAGGGCGCCGGACTGCGGGACGCGGCCTTCGTGGAGCAGTCGCGCCTGTGGTTCGACGCCCTGTGGGAGACGATCAGTTCGGAGCTGCTGCTCACCTCGTAGGCACGCCCCGGGCGGGTCAGAGGGGCGCGGGCCCCGCGAGCAGGACGGCGAGCAGGACGGCCCCGGCCGAGCTGACGGCCGGGCTCTTGGCCTTGAGGCCCACGGTGAGCAGCAGTACGCCGACGATTCCGGTGGCGCCGTACTTCCACTCGACGAGCCGTTCGAAGCCGACGACGAAGACGGCGGCGAGGAGGGCGAGGGCAGGCACGATAGGTTCCCCCTTCAGGTTGCCGGGAAGCAAAACTTCCGCCAACTAGACCAAGTTGGCAACCAACTCTGCTTAAGTTGTCCCCACTTGGTACCCATCCATAAACAACCTGGACCCAGGAGCGCGTGGCAGTGAACGGCAGCAGAAGGCTCACGGCCCAGGAGATCGCCGACAGCCTCCGGGGACGGATCAGGGCCGGAGACCTCAGGGCCGGGGAGCGCCTGCCCACCCAGGCGGAGCTCGCCGAGGAGTTCGGCGTCGAGCGCGGCACGGTACGCCAGGCCCTGCGGGCACTCCAGGAGGACGGCCTGCTCACCCACGTGAGCAAGGGCAGCCCTCCGCGCATCGCCGAACCGGCCCCCGCCGACGGCAGGCCCCAGCCGACAATGGCCGGTCTGGCTCCTCGCCTGGCCGAGGCCTTCTTCGCGCGGCACGTGCGCATCGACGCGGCCTGCCTGACCGCCGAGTCCCTCATGCTGGCCCTGAGCGAACCGGTCCGCATGATCCACGAGGGCAGCGTCCGCCCCGAGCGCATCGACGTGCGCATCCTGCTGCCGTCCCGGGACATCAACCTCGCCTTCCCGGTCTCCGTCGACGGGCGCGGCGACGACGACCCGGTCCACGGGCGCTGGCTGGCCCAGCGCAACGCCCAGGGCCAGGTCCTCAGGCACAACCTGCACGCCCTGCGCGGCACGCACGGCATCGACGTCCGCGTCACCTTCCGCGCGCTCCCCTTCACCCCGCCGGTGAAGCTCTACCTCCTCAACGACACGGAGGCGCTGATCGGCTACTACACGGTGACCCGCCGCGAGGAGGCCACCGACAGCGGCACGGTGGAGATGTACGACGCCCTCGGCTCGCAGTCCCTGCTCTTCTCCTTCGGGGAGCGGCGGGGCCGGCGGGACGAGGCGTTCGTGCAGCAGTCGCGGAAGTGGTTCGACGCCCTCTGGGAAACCATCACCACGGACCTGACACTTTCCTGATGACTTCTGATGCGATGGGGAACGAACCGATGGCCATGGGGACCGAGGACACGACGGAAGCGCTCCGGCATGTGGTCACCCGGGCCCGGGTGGTGCTGTGGGATTTCGACGGCCCCGTCTGCCGCCTGTTCGCGGGGCACCGAGCGGACCGGGTGGCCGACGGGCTGGTGGAGTGGCTGGAGGGCCACGGGTTGCGCGGGGTGCTGACCGAGGCGGAGCGGGAATCGCTGGACCCGCAGGTCCTGTTGCGCGCCGTGGACCGCCGCTACCCCGGCTCCGACCTGGTGGCGGAACTGGAGGAACGTCTCACCCAGGAGGAGTCGCAGGCCGTCGCGTCCGCGATGCCCACCGCGTACGCCGATCCCCTGATCCGCACCTGGTCCGCCGTCGGAGTCCGGCCGGCCGTCACGACGAACAACTCCCCGCGGGCGGTCCGCGCCTATCTGGAAGGCCGCGGCCTGCTCGGCTGCTTCTCCTCCCACATCTACGGCCGCACCCGGGACGTGCGCCGTCTGAAGCCCGACCCGGACTGCCTCACCCGCGCCCTGCACGCGACGGGGGCGGCACCCCAGGACGCCCTGATGATCGGCGACTCACCCACGGACTGGCAGGCCGCGTCAGAGATCGGCGTTCCCTTCCTCGGCTACGCGCGCAACGACCGCAAGGACAAGCTCCTGCGGGCGGCCGGCGCCGGGCACGTCGTCCGCACGCTGGAGACCGTGCTGCGCATCGTCCGTCGGTGACGGACCAGTCAAATCCACTTCTTCATGAGCGATTGGACTGCTGGTGAGAGAGGCGCCGGCCATGCACCTCAGGCCTGGGTCATCAGCAGCACGAGCAGTACGGCGCCGATGGAGGAGCAGGTCGCGTTCTGACCCTTGATCCCGACACCGATGAGGAGGAGGGAAAGGACGCCGACTCCTCCGTAGCGCGTCTGGATCACGTGGTCGAAGCCCATGGTGAGGGCAGCGGACACCAGTTGGGTGACGATCATGACTCCCCCTGTCGTCGCATACGCGATGCGATCAACTTGTCGTCCAATTGGGCTGATCTGGCCCATCATGTTTGTGCCCTTATCCCGTGATCGCTTAACCAGCAGGGGAGTTGGACCGACGATTTGACTGGAATAGGGTTGGCGACCACCTTGGCGCCCAACTCTCACCAAGTTGCCGAGGCTTGGTTGGTCTCAATAAACAACCCTGCGACAACTCCCCGTAGATGGATCAAAGTTGTAGCGTTTGGTCGTGACCAAGGAGTACGTGGCAGTGGACCGCAGCAAGAGGTTCTCGCCCCGGGAGATCGCCGACGCCCTGCGGGAACGGATCCGTGTCGGCGACCTGAGGGTGGGTGACCGTCTGCCCACGCAGGCGGAGCTGGCCGAGGAGTTCGGCGTGGAACGCGGCGCCGTGCGCCAGGCGTTGCGACTGCTGCACGAGTCCGGGCTGCTGAGCGATGTGAGCAAGGGCAGTCCGCCGCGCATCGCCGAACTGGTCGCGCCCCGGAGCGGGCCCCAGCCGACGATGGTGGGGCTGTCACCCAGGCTGACGGAGGCGCTCGCGGTCCCGCACGTCCGGATCGACGTCGTCTGTCATACGGCCGAGACGCTGATGGTGGCCCTCGGCGAGCCACTTCGCCTGATCCACGAGGGCCGTATCCGCCCTGACGCGATCGACGTCCGGATTCTCGTGCCCTCCCGGGACATCACGCTCGCCTTTCCGGTGCCCGTCGAGGGGCCGAGCGGCGACGACTCCGTCCATCGGCGCTGGCTCGCGATGCGCAACGCCCAGGGCCAGGTCCTCCAGCACAACCTGAAGGCCCTGCGGTCCACGCACGGCATCGACGTGCGGGTGGCCTTCCGCGCCCTGCCCTTCACCCCTCCCATCAAGATGTACCTGCTCAACGGCGAGGAGGTGCTGCTCGGGTACTACATGCTGACCCGGCGCGAGGAGGAGTGGGACAGCCAGACGCTCGACATGTACGACGCCCTCGGCTCCAGGTCTCTGCTCTTCTCCTTCGAGAAGAGAGCCGGCGAGCGGGACGCGGCGTTCGTGGAGGAATCGCAGAAGTGGTTCGACGCCCTCTGGGAAACCATCACCACGAACCTGACACTCTCCTAGTGACTTCTGATACGGCACAGACTCACCCGGTGACGGAACAGAGAGCCGCTCTGCGCGAGCTGGTCAGGGGCGCGCGGGTCGTGCTCTGGGACTTCGACGGACCGATCTGCGGTCTCTTCGCCGGTCATTCGGCACAACGGGTGGCCGGGGAGCTGAGGCAGTGGCTCGGGGAGCGGGGCCTGCGCGAACTGCTGACGGATGCCGCGCAGGACTCGCCCGACCCGCACGAGCTGCTGCGTGCCGTGGACCGCCTGTGCCCCGGCAGCGACCTGGTGGCGGAACTGGAGGAACGTCTCACCAGAGAGGAACTCCTCGCCGCCGCCACGGCGATGCCGACCGCGTACGCGGACCCGCTGATCCGCACCTGGACGGCCGTCGGCTCGCGACTGGCCGTCACCAGCAACAACTCCGCCCGGGCCGTGCGGGCGTATCTGGACAGCCGCGGTCTGCTGGCCTGCTTCGCCCCGCACGTCTACGGTCGGACCCGGGACCTCCGCCGGCTCAAGCCGGACCCCTACTGCCTCGAACGCGCCCTGACGGCGATGGGGGCGGAGCCCGCCACCGCGGTGATGATCGGCGACGCTCCCACCGACTTCACCGCCGCCTCGCTCACGGGTGTGCCCTTCATCGGCTACGCGACCAGCGAGGAGAGGCTGGAGGGGTTGCGGGAGGCCGGGGCCGAGACGGTCGTGGACTCGCTCGAACCACTGCTGCGGGCCCTTCGGGACGATTGACGCCGAGTTGACGGATCTCGATCAAGATTCACCTTCAACCATCAGTCCAATAGGATGGATTGCGCGGCCGAAAGTAGTGCGCTCCGGGTGAGAGGGCGTTAGGTTCGACCTGTGGCTACCTCAGGACATGCGGAGAGCGGAGCAAGGGCGTCCACGTTGGTGGAGTCCACGCTTCGGGAGCAGCTGGCGAACGGGACCTACCGTGCCGGCCAGCCACTGCCGACCCAGCGGCTGCTGGCCCAGGAGTTCGGGGTCAGCCGGGACACCATTCAGCGGGTCCTGCGCAAGCTGACGGACGAGGGATGGATCGAGTCCCGGCAGGGCAGCGGTATGCGCGTACTGAAGGTGCCGCAGGTGGAGCCGAGGGACCGGCGCCACGAGCGGCGGGAGATCACCTCGCTGGGCCCGTTGCTCCACCACGCCTTCGAGCAGCCCGAGGTCGTCCTCGACACCTTCGCGCTGACCTCCGAGACGCTGTGGAACCACCTGAAGGTCCAGGCCGAGCGGGTGGCCGCCGGCGAGGTCGCTCCGGCGCGGGTGCGGCTGCGCATGCTCCTGCCCTCGGAGCGGGTGAAGCTGGCCTATCCCGCCGCCAAGGACCCTGAGGACGACCGGGTCTGGCAGCGCTGGCGGGCCATGGCCCGGCGGTACGCCATCGAGATCACGAGCCTGATGGGGCACCTGCGGGAACGGGGGGTGGACGCCCAGGCGGAGATCCGCCGGGTGGCGATGACCCCGCAGCACAAGCTGTACGTGATCAACGAGGACGACCTGCTGTTCGGTCTGTACGAGGTGTTCGAGCGCACGATCCCCCTGGACGACGGAACCTCTGTCGAGGCGTTGGACGTGCTCGGTCTCGGCTCGGTGCTCACCCACTACCGCAGGGAGCCGGCGGACAGCGAGTCGCATGACGGCCGGATCTTTGCGACGATGCGCGCCAGTTTCGACTCGTATTGGGAGCGTTTGAGCGAGGTCGACACCGACCTCTGAAGGACCGCCCACATAGTGAGATGACGTGAGAACGGGCACCTGGCCCACTATCCTCCGCGCATGTCGCACCATCTGCCCCGCAGGGCGCACCTGTCTCTCGTGCGCGTCTTCGCGGAGGCGCGGCGCCGCAGCCCCGATGGGGAGGTGGTTTCCGGCCATCACAACATCAACCGCATCGCGGCCCTGCGGCAACCGCTGGCGTTCCTCCTCGGGAGGCCGTCCGGGCGGATTCTCGCCAAGTTCCGCACACCCTTTCCCACCGTCGAGGTGGTACCCCGTATCTGGCCCAGCGAGGCGCGGGTGCTGCGCGCGCTGGAAAGCCGTCTGAGTGGCATTCCCCGCTGTCTGGCCGACTTCGGAGAATGGTCACTGCACGAGTACATCGACGGACGGGCCTTGTCCGACGCCGTTCCCGAAGGGCCCGTCGGCAGCGAACGGATCATGGTGCTGGCCGAATTCTTCGCGTCCCTCGCCGATGTCACGGCGGACGAACTGCCGCCGCTTCCCGCGGACTGGCCGTGCGACGCCGACAGCCGTGGTTTCCTGGAGTGGATCGCGCGGTTCGCGAAAGAGAGGGTGCACCAGGCCAATCAGCCGCGTTTCGGAGCGCTCTTCGAGGCGGTCGGCATTCCGGCGGACGCCATCGACCGCTTCATGAGCTCGGTGCCCACCCTCACGTCGCGTCCGTTCGTGCTGCTCCATACGGACGTCCATCGCGCCAATGTGGTGGTGGTGCCGACGCCGGACGGCGAGCGCCTGTCGGTGATCGACTGGGAACTCGCGCTGTTCGGTGACCCTTTGCATGACCTGGCGACGCATGTGGTGCGGATGGGCTACGACAAGACGGAGCAGGAGCTGATGGTCCGTATGTGGACAGACGCCATGCGCCGTGCGGGTCATGAGGCGTTGTCCGCGGGCATGGAGGTCGATCTGCCCGTCTACCTCGGTTTCGAGTACGCCCAGTCGGTGTTCCCGGATGTGATGCGGGCCGCGCTGCTTCTTCCGGACCACCCCGGCGAACGCGACCTGCGCCTCGCGGCCGAGCGCGTCCGCCGTGCTCTCCAGCGGGCGCGTGAGCCGCTGGGGCTCGTGGACGAAGTACTCGACGAACAGGCGGTCGTCGACGCCTTGTGTGAGTGGAAAGCGGCCGACGTGAGCTGCCGTCTGTGAGTGAGGGGGGAGTCCGGCACGTGGTCGCTCTCAGAGCGTCGGAGGCGCGTACCTGGGCGGATGAGCTGAGCGGCGATCCGGGCAGTGTCGTCGGGCCGCTCCAGGGTTATCACCACGAAACGTATGTGTTCCCTCTGCCGGACGGCCCGCGCGTCAAGTGCCGGGAGCCGCGGGCGGAAATCCTCTGGTACGACCGGAGGTGCTTCAACTCGGAAGAACGACTGCTCAGCGAGCTGCAGGGGCGCGTCAACGGGGTCCCCGAGGTCCTCCAGCTCGCGGGGATCGGCCTCCAGCGGTTCATCGAGGGCCAGACCCTCGGTGAGCTGTACGGGGAAAGCCGCCGCATACCCGACGCGGTCGCCCGCCAGATCGTGGACCTGTTCAGGCAGATGACGCGGATCACCCCGGACACGCTCACCGTGGAACGACGGTGCGGGTTCGACGACCGCCCGTCCGACGGCGACAGCGACGGCTTCCTGGAACGGCTGATCGCTTTCGCCGAGGAACGGGTCTACTACTGGAACCTCACGCGGTTCGGAAGTCTGTTCGCTGAGCTGGGGGTCGGCGACGAATCCTTCCGTTACCTGCGGAAGCACGTCGCGGGCCTCGGGGAACGCCCCTTCTGTCTCCTCCACGCGGACCTGCACCGCGAGAACCTGATCATCGACCACGACGGATGTTTATGGGTGATCGACTGGGAACTGGCGATGCTGGGGGATCCGCTGTACGACCTGGCCACCCATCTGCACCTCATGCGCTATCCGATGAGCCAGCAGCACCGTATCGCCGGGGAGTGGTCCCGGGTCGTGGAGGAAATCCGCCCCCGCAGCTCATACGGATGGGAGCATGATCTGCCGCTCCTCCTCGACTTCAAAAGGGCGCAGTCGGTCTTCACCGACGTCATCCGTGTGTCCCTGTCGCTGTGCGACGGAACGGAGTTCCGCTGGGCGGCCCTTCCGCGGGCGGCCCGCAGGCTGGAGGGCATACTCTCCGCCGCCGCCGTGCCTCTCGGCCTCGACCCTGTTCCGAGCACGGGCCGTATAACGGCCGCGCTCACGCGCTGGCACCGCCACGACGCCGGCGTCGTAGGCTCGCCCCATGGTTGAGATGGGCCTGCGCGAGCGCAAGAAGCGCCGGATGTACAGGGACGTCTCGGACGTCGCCGTCCGGCTGTTCCTGGAGAAGGGCTTCGACGCCGTGTCCGTCGCGGAGGTGGCCGCCGCGGCGGAGATCTCCAAGCCGACGCTGTTCAGGTACTTCCCGGCCAAGGAGGACCTCGTCCTGCACCGGATCGCCGACCACGAGGAGGAGGCCGCGCGGGTGGTCGCCGGGGCGGACTCGCCGCTTGAGGCGCTGCGCCGGCACTTCCTGGACGGGCTCGACCGGTGCGATCCGATCACCGGGCTGAACGACGACCCGGGCGTGCTCGCCTTCCACGCGCTGCTGTACGGGACCCCGGCGCTGGTGGCGCGGCTGCACGAGTACCTGGAGAGGTCCGAGGCCGCGCTCGCCCGGGCGCTCGGCGGTGACCTGGACGCGCGGCTCGCCGCCGGGCAGATCGTCGCCGTGCGGCGGATCCTCGCGCAGGAGAACTGGCGGCGGATCGCGGCGGGGGAGCGGGTCGCCGACGTACGGGTGGACGCGGTGGCGGCGGCGGAGCGGGCGTTCGGGTGGCTGGGGGCGGGGCTGCCGTGGCTCGTGGCGGTCCCACGGAACGATTGAGACTCGGTAAAAAATGTAACTCGGTTACGTTATCTGGGTAGGCTGGCCCCCATGACGTCGACCGAGCTCGCCCTCCAGGACTCCCTCCGCAGCGAACGCTCCTTCCACGACACCTGCCGCGCCGCCCTCGCGCGCATGGCCGCAGGCGCCGACGAACAGGTCGTCACCGGCGAGGACGTCTCCGCCTCCGGTGCCGACGCCGAAGTCCTCGGCCACCGGCTGCGCAGCCAGGCCAAGGCCCTGCGCGAACTCCCCGAAGGGCCGCTGTTCTTCGGGCGGCTGGACTTCGGCCACGCCGACCCCGAGCACGCCGGGCAGAACTACCACATCGGCCGCCTGCGGATCACCGAGGACCCGGCCGCCCCGCCCCTCGTCGTCGACTGGCGCGCCCCGGTCGCCCGCGCCTTCTACCAGGCGAGCGCCCTCGATCCGCAGGGAGTGGCGGTCCGGCGCCGCTTCGGCTGGTCCCCCGGCAGCCGCGGCGACCGCGCCGACCTGACCGGGCTGGAGGACGAGCACCTGGGCCGGGGCGAGACGGGCGGCGGTCAGCTCGTCGCCCGCGAGATCGAGCGGCCCCGCGTCGGCCCCATGCGGGACATCGCCGCCACCATCCAGCCCGAGCAGGACGACCTGGTCCGCGCCGGCCTCACCGAGTCGGTCTGCGTGCAGGGCGCCCCCGGCACCGGCAAGACCGCCGTCGGCCTGCACCGCGCCGCCTACCTGCTCTACACCCACCCGCAGCGCGTCCAGCGCGCCGGACTGCTGATCCTCGGCCCCAACCGCACCTTCCTCTCCTACATCTCCGAGGTGCTGCCCTCCCTCGGCGAGACCGGCGTGCGGCAGTCCACCCTCCACGACGAGATCGCGCTGCACCCGGTCACCGGCACCGACAACCAGCGGGCCGCCGTCGTCAAGCACGACGCCCGGATGGCGGAGGTGCTGCGCCGGGCGCTGTACGCGCGCGTGTCGGCCGATGGGGTCGAGTCGCTGGCCGTGGCGGACGGGTCGTACCGGTGGCGGGTACCGGCCGACGAACTGGTGGAGATCGTCGAAGGGGTGCGGGCCGAGCAGCCGCCGTACGCCGTCGGACGCGAGCGGGTGCGGACCCGGGTGGTGCGCTGCCTCCAGGCACAGGCCGAGCGGCGGGCCGGGCCCCGCCCGCATGCCTGGGCGCGGAAGATCGAGCGGGCGCGGGCGCTGAGCGCGTACGTCGACGCCGTCTGGCCGAAGGCGCGGCCGGAGGAGGTCCTCGCCGAACTCCTCACCCACCCGGCGGCGCTGGCGCGGGCCGCCGCGGGCCTCCTCGACGCCGACGAGCAGGAGGCGCTGCTGTGGGCCCGGCCGCCGCGCTCGTACAGGTCCGCCCGCTGGTCGGCCGCCGACCTGGTCCTCCTCGACGAGGTCGCCGGGCTGATCGAGCACCCCGACGGGTACGGCCACATCGTGGTCGACGAGGCGCAGGACCTCTCCCCGATGGAGTGCCGGGCCATCGCCCGCCGGGCCGCCTTCGGCTCGCTGACCGTGCTCGGCGACCTGGCCCAGGGGACCACTGCGTGGGCGGCGCGCGACTGGACCGTACTGCTGCGGCACCTGGGCAAGCCGGACGCGGCCGTGGTGCCGCTGACCACCGGGTTCCGGGTGCCCGCCGCGGTCCTCGAACTCGCCAACCGGCTGCTGGCCCGCCTGGACGTCGCCGTCCCGCCGGCCCGCTCCCTGCGGACGGAGGGGGAACTGCGGATCCGGCGGGCCGACGACGTGCTCGCGGCGACCGTGGCGGCCGTACGGGACGCGCTCACCCGGGAGGGCTCCGTCGGGGTCGTCACGGCGGACGCCGACCTGGACCGGGTGCGCGACGCCCTCGCGGCGGCCGGGATCGAGACGGCGGGCCCGGACGAACTCGGCGCCCGCGTCACGCTGGTGCCCGCGACCGTCGTCAAGGGCCTGGAGTACGACCACGTCGTCGCCGTCGAACCGGCCGCCGTCGCGGAGGCCGAGGAACGCGGACTGCACCGGCTGTACGTGGTGCTCACCCGGGCGGTGTCCCGGCTGGACGTGGTGCACGGCCGCCCACTGCCGTTCTGACCCTGTGGCACAAAGGCGCGGAAAGGCCGATCCTGGCCGGTGATGCTGCTCTTCCTGGATGTCGACGGGACACTGCTGCCGTTCGGCGCGGACGACCCGTACCCCGTGTACGAGACGGGCGGTGTGCCGGCGGCGGCCGTCGCCGACCACCCCATGCTGACCCGGATCGACCCCGGCCTCGGCCCCCGGCTGGCCGCCCTGGGCTGCGAGCTGGTGTGGGCGACCACCTGGCTGGACGACGCCAACGCCTGCGTCGCCCCCTGGCTCGGACTGCCCCGGCTCCCGGTCGTGGACTGGCCGGACGAGGACGAGCCGCCGGGCCTCCTGCACTGGAAGACCCGCCCCCTCGTCGCCTGGGCGGCCGGCCGCCCCTTCGTCTGGCTCGACGACGAGGTCACCGAGGCCGACCGCGCCTGGGTGGCCGCCCACCACCCGGGCCGGGCCCTGCTGCACCGCGTGGAACACCGCCGCGGGCTGACGGACGCGGACTTCACGGCACTGGGAGAGTGGCTGCGGGGTCCCGCGCTACATCGGCCGTAGTACGCCCGAACCACAGGCCCGCGAGCGCACACGCGAGCGCGGCGAGCAGGAAGGCCCAGGGTGTCCCCGTCGTGGTGCCCGCCGCGAGGGGTGCCCCCAGAGTGGCCACGCCGAGGCTCGCGCCGGCCTGTCGTACGGCGTTGAGCAGTCCGCCCGCCGCACCGCCTGTGCCCGGGGGAGCGGCGGTCACCACGGTGGTGACCAGGGCGGGGAGGGCGAAGGAGACGCCGAGGCCGGTGAGCAGCAGGCCGGGGGCGAGCCAGGCGTAGGGGGCGTCGAGTGCGGCGGCCACCGCGAGGGCCGCGGTGCCGGTGGCCAGGAGGGCGAGTCCGGCGAGCACCGGCGGGCGCGGGCCCGCCTTGGCGACGAGTCGCCCGGTCAGCGGCGGGTTGACGGCGAAGGGGACCGTCAGCGGCAGGAAGGCGAGCCCCGTGGCCACCGGGCCCAGGCCCCGCTCCCGGAGGAACAGCGGCAGGACGAACAGACAGCCGGTGAGGGTCAGGTTCACCGCCGCGCCCGCCCCGAGCCCGGCCCGTACGACCGGGGCGCGCAGCAGGGCCCGGTTCAGGACGGGGGAGGTGCTGCGGTGCTCCAGGCGGGCGAAGACCAGGGCGGCGAGGCCGGCTCCGGCCAGCGACAGGGCCGTACGGCCCCACAGCCGGCCGCCCGCCGCGATGCAGCCGTCCGTGGCCAGCGCCAGGAAGAGACAGGCGGCGAGCTGGGCGGGCCAGTCCAGCCGCCGGTCGCCGCGCGGGCAGTGCAGACGGCGGGACGCGGTCAGTGCCAGCGTCAGCGCGCCGAGGGGCAGGTTGACGAGGAAGACCGCGCGCCAGCCGGCCGCGCCGACCAGCGCCCCGCCGACGAGCGGGCCCGCCGCCACGGCCGCCCCGCTGATCGCCGCCCAGGCCGCGACCGCCCGGGCATGCGCGGCCCGGTCGGGGTAGAGCCGGCCGAGCAGTGCCAGCGACGACGGCACGCAGGCCGCCGCGGCGGCGCCGAGCACCGCCCGCACCGCCACCAGCACGCCCACGTCCGGCGCCGCCGCGCACAGCGCCGACCCGGCCGCGAACAGCGCGACACCGCCCCGGAAGACGCGGTGCGCCCCGAGCCGGTCGGCCAGCGCGCCCGCCGACAGCAGCAGGGCGGCGAAGACGACGGTGTATCCGGTGGTCGCCCACTGCAACCCGGTCACGGAGGTGTGCAGGGAGGCGGCGAGGTCGGGTTCGGCGACGGACAGGACGGTGGTGTCGAGCAGCACCATGAAGTAGCCGAGGGAGATGCCGAGGAGAAGGGACATGCGGGGAACTGTGCGGCGGGGCACGGCAGTTGCTCCACCGGCGAATCCGTACACTCCGTTCGGGAAAACCGAACGCCACCACCGGACGCCGAGGGGGAGTGGACGGACGCGATGGAGCTGCGCCAGTTGCGGACGTTCCAGGCGGTGTTGCGGCACGGCACGGTCACGGAGGCCGCCCACGCCCTCGGTCTCGCGCCGTCGTCGGTGTCGGCGCAGATCCGGGCGCTGGAGCGGTCGGTCGGTGTGGCGTTGTTCGACCGTACGGCGTCGGGGATGCGGGCGACGGCGGCGGGTGACCGCATGGCGCTGTGGGCGCGGCGGCTGCTGGAGCAGGCGGAACGCGCGGCCCGTGAGGTGAGCGGCGGCCCGCCGCTGCTCCGTCTGGGCGCGCTGGAGACGATCGCCGCGACCTGCGTCCCCGCGGTTCTGCAGCGGCTGGCCCGGCGCGATCCCACCCTGGAGGTCGAGGTCCGGGTGACGGCCGACCGGGACCGGCTCCTGGCCGAACTCCTCTCCGGCGAGCTGACCGCGGCCCTCCTCCTGGACCACGGCAAGGCCCTCGGCGACCTCGGTTTCCCGGTCCCCCCGGCGCCGCTGTCGACCCTCGACGTCGACACGGTCCCCCTCGACCTGGTGGCCGCCCCGGACCATCCCCTGGTCGGCCGCCCCCTCACCCCGGCCGACCTCGCCGGCGAACGCCTCCTCGTCAACGCCGAGCAGTGCTCCTTCCGCCTCGCCGCCGACCACCTCCTCGGCCCCGAGGTACGCCGCGTCCGGGCCGGCGGTGTCGCGGTGATGCGCGCCTGGGCGGAACAGGGGCTGGGCATCGCCCTCCTCCCGCACTTCGCGGTGGCCGGTTCCCTGGCCTCCGGGCGCCTGGTCCGGCTCGCCCTCCCCACGCCGGACCTGAGCCTGCGGCTGGTGTGGGACAGCGGGGCGGAAGGGGTGGGGCGGGAGCTGTTGTACGCGGCGAGTGGGTGAGAAGACGTGGCGCGGCACACTATTGCAAGCGGGTGCTTGCAATTGTTAGCGCGGGTGGGGCAAGGTGGAGGCATGGCATCGCTCAACGTCGGCAATCTCGGTGAGTACCTGCGCGAGCAGCGGCGCAACGCGCAGCTGTCGCTCAGGCAGCTCGCCGACGCCGCCGGGGTGTCCAATCCGTATCTGAGCCAGATCGAGCGCGGGCTGCGCAAGCCGAGCGCGGAGGTGCTGCAGCAGGTCGCGAAGGCGCTGCGGATCTCCGCCGAGACGCTGTATGTGCGGGCCGGGATCCTCGACGCGGAGCGGGACCGGGACGAGGTGGAGACGCGTGCCGTCATCCTCGCCGATCCCACGCTCAACGAGCGGCAGAAGCAGGTGCTTCTGCAGATCTACGAGTCCTTTCGCAAGGAGAACGGATTCGGGGGCGACGCGGTGGACGCGGTCGACGGACAGCCCCTCGACGCCGCCGTGCGCGGCACCCGCACGGTCGGCGGCAGTGATGCCGATGCCGACACAGATCCGCAGCAGACGGCCAGTTGAACCGGACCAGGGCGCCGGCCGCCCTGCCGCGGACCACAAAACCCTCAGCCGAACGTGAATCCGGGAGGACCATCACCATGGCCATCACCGACGACCTGCGCAAGACCCTCAGCGACCCGACCCCGCTCTACTTCGCCGCCGGTACCGCCGACCTGGCCCTCCAGCAGGCCAAGAAGGTGCCCGCCCTGGTCGAGCAGCTGCGCGCCGAGGCCCCGGCCCGCATCGAGGCCGTGCGCAACACCGACCCCAAGGCCGTGCAGGAGAAGGCCGCCACCCGGGCCAAGGAGGCTGGCGCCAAGGCCAAGGAGGCGCAGGAGAACCTCCAGACCAAGGTCACCGAGTTCTTCGGCACCATCGACGGCGACCTGAAGAAGCTCGGCGAGTCCGCCCAGGACCTCGCCCTGCGCGGTGTCGGCGTCGCCGCCGAGTACGCCGTGAAGGCCCGCGAGACCTACGAGAAGGTCGCCGAGCACGGCGAGCAGACCGTGCGCACCTGGCGCGGCGAGGCCGCCGAGGAGATCGAGGAGCTCGCCATCGCCGTCGAGCCCAAGGGCGAGCCGGCCAAGCCCGCCGAGGCGGCGGCCGTCAAGCCCGCCGAGGTCAAGGCCGAGCCCGCCGACGCGAAGAAGCCCGTCGCCAAGAAGGCGCCGGCGGCCCGCAAGCCCGCCCCCGCCAAGAAGACGACGCCTCCGGCCAAGTGACCGAAGGCGCGCACACGGGCCGGGCACCCCTGGGGTGCCCGGCCCGTTCTACGGGTACGGTGGCCGCGTAGGGATCGGGAGACAACGGGCGGTGGGCAGCATGCTGATGTTGGGCTTCGCGGGGTTCTTGGGACTGCTGAAGATCGTTTTGATGGGCCTGGCCGCGTTCGGGCTGTTCGACGCCGCGTTCCGGCGTGAGGACGCCTTCCGCGCGGCCGACAAGCAGAACAAGGTGTTCTGGCTGATCATCCTGGGCATCGCGCTCGTGGTGAGCTACCTGTTCTCGATCCTGTCCATGCTGCCGATCGCCGGCCTGGTGGCGAGCATCGTCTACATCGTGGACGTGCGCCCCGCGCTGCGCCAGATCTCGGGCGGCAGCGGCTGGGGCCGCCGCCGCGGCAGCAGCAGCGACGGTCCGTACGGTCCCTACAACGGCGGCCGGTGAGCCCCGCGCCGATCACGGCGCCTACGGCACCCGGTCCAGCAGGACCACCGCCACGTCGTCCGTCAGCTCACCGCCGTTGAGGTCGCGGACCTCGCTGACCGCGGCCCGCAGCAGGTCCTCGCCGTTCAGGCCGCGGGCGAGCTGGCGGCGCACCATCTCCACCATGCCGTCCTGGCCGAGGCGTTCCCCGCCCACGCCGACCCGGCCCTCGATCAAACCGTCGGTGTAGAGCATCAGGCTCCACTCGGCGCCCAGCTCCACCTGCATCCGCGGCCAGCGAGCGCCGGGGAGCAGACCGAGGGCGGGGCCGTTGTTGTCGTACGGCAGGAGTTCCGCGGGCCGGCCGGGGCGGGCGATCAGCGGCGACGGGTGGCCGGCCAGGCACAGGCCCGCGCGGCGGCCGTCCGGGGAGATGTCCACCGTGCAGAGCGTCGCGAAGATCTCGTCGTCCGCGCGCTCGTGCTCCAGCACCTCCTGAAGGGTCCCCAGCAGCTCGTCCCCGCACAGGCCGGCCAGCGTCAGCGCCCGCCAGGCGATGCGCAGCTCCACGCCGAGCGCCGCCTCGTCCGGTCCATGGCCGCAGACGTCGCCGATCATGGCGTGCACGGTGCCGTCGGGCGTGCGCACGCAGTCGTAGAAGTCGCCGCCGAGCAGGGCGCGCTGGCGGCCGGGGCGGTAGCGGGCGGCGAACCGCAGCGAGGAGCCCTCCAGCAGAGGCGTGGGCAGCAGGCCCCGCTCCAATCGGCGGTTCTCCTGGGCCCGCACCCGGCCCTCGGCCAGGCGCCGCTCGGCCGAGTCGGACCGCTTGCGCTCCACCGCGTACCGGATGGCGCGGCTCAGCAGCCGTCCGTCGAGTTC
Organism: Streptomyces sp. NPDC039424; assembly: GCF_055639495.1. Classification (NCBI taxonomy): domain Bacteria; kingdom Bacillati; phylum Actinomycetota; class Actinomycetes; order Kitasatosporales; family Streptomycetaceae; genus Streptomyces; species Streptomyces sp. NPDC039424. The sequence continues at coordinate 15,856 of NZ_JBVKAI010000029.1, read as the reverse complement.
GTCCCGGAAGAGGTAGTCCTGGGCGCCCACGCGCACGGCCTCGGTGCCGCGCTCGGCGTCGCCGGACGCGGTGAGCGCGAGCACGGCGTGCCGGGGCGCGAGCTCGAGGACGTGCCGGAGCACGGCGAGCTCGTCGTCACCGGCGCCGCCGGGGGAGGGCAGCGCGAGGTCCAGCAGGATGCAGTGGACGTCGTCGGTGAGCAGCCGTCCGGCCTCGGTGAGGTTGCGCGCGGTGCGCACCCGGATCGGCTTGCCGGCCGAGTCCAGCAGTTCGGGCACGATCGGCGAGCCGCCGGGGTCGTCCTCGATCAGCAGCAGGGTGAGAGTGGTGCCGGCCGCGTTGGTGTGCGCGGCGGCCTCGTCGCGGTTGGCCTCTTCCTTGAGGGGACCGCCTGCCGGGCGCGCGGCGGCCTGCGCCTGACCACTCTCCGCGGCCGGGATCGCTCTCTGCCGCGGTACGGGTACGGGCATCGTCCTGGGTTCCTTCCCTCCCCCCGAGGGCATGGCGGGGCGAGGGACCTCGACCCACCCGACTGGGGACCATAGCGGTACTCGCCACCGCAACGGAATGGTGTGAGCTGGACCGCTCGGCCTGCCGCCACTGTCATATGCCGCGTTTTGTACCGCAGTTGGACAGGCTGACCCGGGTTGGGGGATGACGAAGGTCACGTCCTGCCGGAGTTTGGGCGGCTGTTGGGGCGTGCACTGGGTCACATGGCGTACATCACGTCAGTCTTCGGGCATTCCGGGCCTTACGGACTTCGGCTTCACGCGTCCGGCCGGACCACCCCGAGGATCGGCATCGACCCCGCCCCGGCGAGCGTCACCGTCCGTCCCGGGCGCGGGGCGTGGATGACGGCGCCGTCGCCCACGTACATCCCCACGTGACTGGCGTCGTCGAAGTAGATGATCAGGTCCCCGGGCCGCATGTCCTGCACGTCCACGTGCCGCAGCTGCTTCCACTGCTCCTGCGAGGTGCGCGGGATGGGGTGGCCGGCGTTCGCCCAGGCCTGCGAGGTCAGGCCGGAGCAGTCGTAGCTGTCCGGGCCCTCGGCACCCCATTCGTACGGCTTGCCCATCTGGTCGGTCGCGAACGCGACCGCCTTCTTGCCCTGCTCGGACGCCTTGCCGTTGATCTCGTCGAGGATGCCGGTGTCCAGCCAGGCGGTCTGCGCCTTGTGGGCGGCCTGCTGCTCCAGCTTGGCCAGGCGCTCTTTCTCCTTCTGCTCCAGCTGCTCCTCGAGCTTCTCGGCGGCGTCGATCTGCTGCTTGATCTTCTTCTTGGCGGCGGCCTTCGCCTTGCGGTGCGCCTCCAGCCTGTCCCACTGGGCGGAGGCGTCCTTGGCGTACTGCTTCAAGTCGGCCTGGGTGCGGGTCAGCTCCGCGATGAGGCCCTTGGTGGCGCGCTGGCCCTGGAGCACCCGTCCGGCCCCGTCGAGGAACTGCCCCGGGTCGTCGCTGAGCACCAGCTTGGCCCCGTCCGGCAGCCCGCCGCCGCGGTACTGGGCGCGGGCGGCGGCGCCGGCCCGGTCCTTCAGCTTGTCCAGCTTCTTCTGGCCTTTGACGATCTTCTTCGCCAGCTTGACGATCTCGGCCGACTGCTTCTCGGACTTCTCCTCGGCCGCGTTGTAGGCGTCGGTGGCGACCGCCGCGTCGTGGTAGAGCTTGTCGAGCTTCTCGCGGACCTTCTCAAGGTCCTTGTCGGCCGCGGGAGTCGCCGACGCGCTGGGGGACGCCGTCGGTGTGGGATCGGGACTCGCGAACGCCGTGCCCGGCGCCGCCAGCACGGTGACCGCGCAGACCACGGTCACGGCCGCCGTGAGCAGACCGCGCTTGCCCGTCCCCATACCCCTGCCCCCAACCTGATTTACCGTCAGTAACTTACGGACGCCTGGGGATCGTGCCACGGCGCGGCGCAAAGCGACAGAGGTCGTACCCGGTGGGGTCCCTCCCCCCACTCCCTCCCCGGCATGACGATCTCCCCGCCTTTGTGACGAACGACTCACGGAGATCGTTCCATCGGGGCGGTCGAGGGGGCGGTCGAGGGGGCGGTCGAGGGGGCGGTCGAGGGGGCGGTCGAGGGGGCGGTCGAGGGGGCACGCGGGGGGTCGGCGAAGGGGGGCTCAGCGCCGGGGCGCCAACGCTCCCCACGCCACGGTCACTTCGCCCTGCCGCCACCGCGCCGGCGAGTCCGTCACCGGCCAGTCGGCCGTCAGGTCCCGCACGGTACGGATCCAGCGCTGGCGGGCGCCGTAGGAGGCGTAGGGCGCGGCAGCCGCCCAGGCGCGGTCGAAGTCACGCAGGAAGGCGTGCACCGGCTCGCCGGGCACATTGCGGTGGATGAGCGCCTTCGGCAGCCGTTCGGCCAGGTCCGACGGGCGCTGCAGCGAACCCAGCCGGGCCGCGAAGGTCACCGTCCGCGGCCCCTCCGGGCCGAGCGCCACCCACACGTGCCGCCGCCCGATCTCGTCGCAGGTCCCCTCGACCAGCAGCCCGCCCCGCGCGTTCCCGGCCGCCGGGGCGAGCCGTGCGCACAGCCGCTCCCAGACGGCGGCCACTTGGTCCTCGTCGTACTGCCTGAGGACGTTGGCGGCCCGGATGAGCTGGGGCCGCCCCGGGACGGGGATCTCGAACCCGCCGTGCCGGAAGGCCAGTCCCGCCCGCTCGTACGGCTTCGCCGCCGCCACCCGGGCCGGTTCGATCTCCACGCCGACGACACGCGCGCGGGGCGCCGCCGTGCGGAGGCGGGTGAGCAGTTCGACCGCCGTCCAGGGGGCGGCGCCGTACCCGAGGTCGACCGCGACCGGGTCGGCGGCCCGGCGGAGTTCCGCGCCGTGGGCCGCGGCTATCCAGCGGTCCATGCGGCGCAGCCGGTTGGGGTTGGTCGTCCCGCGCGTCACCGTGCCCACGGGGCGGGTCGTCGCGCGGGTTGTCATGGGTACGAGGGTATGCGGCGCCGGAATCCCCCGGCCGGCTCCCGGGTATCCGGGCCGGGGCGGCGGTCCGACCTCGAACGGTTGAGCGAGTCGCGGTAATGATTCGGCAAAAGCGCCCGCAGGGGAATGGCGACCGCCCTCACCGCTGTTTCACCCCCTTGGAGGGTGCCGTGCGTCCTCCGACCGCCATGCCCGCAGCAAGGAGGAACGCCACGTGAGCCAGTACGTCAGCAGGCTCGGGCGTCGCTCTGCGGCGGCTCCCTCGCGGCTCAGGCTGCACCGCAGGCCCCGCCGCGTCGCCATGCTCTCCGTGCACACCTCACCGCTCCACCAGCCCGGCACCGGCGACGCCGGCGGCATGAACGTCTACATCGTGGAACTGGCCCAGCGCCTGGCCGCCCTCAACATCGAGGTCGAGATCTTCACCCGGGCCACCTCCGGAGGCCTCCCGCCCACCGTCGAACTGGCCCCCGGCGTCCTCGTCCGGCACGTGGACGCCGGCCCCTACGAGGGCCTCGCCAAGGAGGACCTCCCGGCCCAGCTGTGCGCCTTCACCCACGGCGTGATGCAGGCCTGGGCCGGCCACCGCCCCGGCCACTACGACCTCGTGCACTCCCACTACTGGCTCTCCGGCCACGTAGGCTGGCTCGCCGCCCAGCGCTGGGGCGTCCCCCTGGTGCACGCCATGCACACCATGGCCAAGGTCAAGAACGCCAACCTGGCCGACGGCGACACCCCCGAGCCCGCCGCCCGCGTCATCGGCGAGACCCAGATCGTCGCCGCCGCCGACCGGCTGATCGCCAACACCGCCGAGGAGGCCGACGAACTCGTCCGGCACTACGCGGCCGACGCCGCGAAGGTCGCGGTCGTCCACCCCGGCGTGAACCTCGACCGCTTCCGCCCGGCCGACGGCCGCGCCGCGGCCCGGGCCCGTCTGGACCTCCCGCAGGACGCCCTGATCCCCGTCTTCGCGGGCCGCATCCAGCCCCTCAAGGCCCCCGACATACTCCTGCGCGCCGTCGCCGTCCTCCTCGACGAGCGCCCCGAGCTGCGCTCCCGCATCCTCGTGCCCGTCGTCGGCGGCCCCAGCGGCAGCGGCCTGGCCAAGCCCGAGGGCCTGCAGAAGCTCGCCGCGCGGCTCGGCATAGCCGATGTCGTACGGTTCCGCCCGCCGGTCGGCCAGGAGCAGCTCGCCGACTGGTTCCGGGCCGCGTCCGTGCTGGTCATGCCGTCCTACAGCGAGTCCTTCGGCCTGGTCGCCATAGAGGCCCAGGCGGCCGGGACCCCGGTGCTCGCGGCGGCGGTCGGCGGGCTCCCGGTGGCGGTCCGGGACGGCGAGACCGGATTCCTGGTCCAGGGGCACGATCCGGCCGACTACGCGCGCGTGCTCGGCCGTTTCGCGGACGCGCCGGAGCTGGCGTCCCGTATGGGCGCGGCGGCGGCCGGGCACGCGCGATGTTTCGGCTGGGACGCCTCCGCCGCCGCCACCGCCGACGTGTACACGGCCGCGACCCAGTCCCATCGCCGTCGCGTACGCTCCCACCATGCGTGAGGTTCCGGAGCAGCGGCGTGCGACGCAGGTCATCGAGGGCGTCCTCAAGGACGCCGAACTGGAGTGGGAGAGCCCCGAGCCCGGCAACTACGTCGTCAAGCTCCCCGGCACCCGCAAGCTGTCCACGACGGTCTCCCTCCTCGTCGGCCGCCACTCCCTCTCCCTGAACGCCTTCGTCATCCGCCACCCCGACGAGAACGAGGCCGCCGTCCACCGCTGGCTCCTGGAGCGCAACCTCAAGCTCTACGGCGTGAGTTACGCCGTCGACCCGCTCGGCGACGTCTACGTCACCGCCCGGCTCCCCCTCGCCGCCGTCACCGCCGACGAGGTCGACCGCCTGCTCGGCCAGGTCCTGGAGGCGGCGGACGGCAGCTTCAACACCCTTCTGGAGCTGGGCTTCGCCTCCGCGATCCGCAAGGAGTACGCGTGGCGGGTGTCCCGCGGCGAGTCCACGCGGAACCTGGACGCGTTCAGTCATCTGACCAAGCGCCCGACCGACTGACTCCTTACCGCCCCCTTCCCCGCATTGGGGCTCCGTGGCATGCTCACCGCCATCGTGATTCTGAACGTCGTTCACATCCATGAAAAAGCCGCATGGAAGGACGTACGGACATGGGCAACGCGCACCTCACCAGACGGACCCTGCTGGGCAGTGCGATGGCGGTGATGCTCCCCGCCCGCGCGGGCGAAGTCCCCCACGCTTCCCACGGGGAAGTCCCGTCCCTGTGGCGGGAGTTCACCCGCACCCCCTTCACCCACCCCCAGATCCCCTACGTCGGCCGGGCCGGCTGCCGAGGCGGCGCGACCCGCCTCCCGCGCCACCGGGTCGTCGCCGACGTGACCGACTTCGGCGCCGTGCCGGACGGCGGCACCGACTGCGCCCCCGCCATCAACCGCGCCCTCGCCGCCGCCGCCCGGGCCGGCGGTGGCACGGTCACCCTCCCGCCCGGCACCTTCCGCATCGACGACGTGATCCGCCTCGGCGACTCCCACGTCGTCCTGCGCGGCGCCGGCAGCGGCCGTACGAGGCTGTACGCGACGAAGAACCTCACCGAGCTGATCGGCGTCTACGGTTCCCGCTACGGCGGCGACAAGTCGTCCTGGTCCTGGGCGGGCGGCCTCATCTGGCTCGCTCCCAGGGCCCGTTGGGACTCCCTCGTCACCGCCGTCCGCGCCAAGGCCTGGCCCTTCGAGGGCTGGACCGGCAACAAGCGCGACGAGTGGACGACCCTCACCACGGCCGAGCCCGCCCGCCGCGGCTCCTGGACCCTGACCGTCGCCGACGCCCGCCACCTGCGCCCCGGCGCCCTCGTCCTCCTCCGCGTCGCCGACGACACCGACCACACCCTCCTGCAGCACATGGCGGGCGGCGGCCCGGGCCCGCAGGCTTACTCCTGGGCCGACAAGACCAAGCTGACCTCCTACGTCCCCTACGAATGGCCCGTCCGCGTCACCGGCGTCCACGGCCGCCGCGTCACCCTCGAACGCCCGCTCCCCCTCGACCTGCGCCCCGAATGGGACCCCCGGCTGACCACCCACGTACCGGAGCTGACCGGCTCGGGCGTCGAGGGCCTGACCCTGGAGGCGGTCGAGACCCCGCAGTCCCCGCACCTCCTCGACAAGGGGTACAACGGCGTCGTCCTCCAATGCGCCTACGACTGCTGGCTGGACGACGTCACCGTCCGCCACGTCGACAACGGCTTCGGCCTGGTGGCCGCCTCCGCCTGCACCCTGCGCCGCACACGCGTGTCCGGACGCGGCTCCCACCACCCGTACTTCTGCCGTGAGGGCTCGCACGACAACCTGATCGAGGACTTCACCATCGAACAGCGCACGGTTCCCGCCCCGCCGGGCACCCAGCTGCACGGCATCAACGTCGAGGGCCTGTCCTCCTACAACGTCTGGTCGCGCGGCGAGATGGAAATGGGCACCTTCGACAGCCACCGCGGGCTGCCCTTCGCCGACGTCCGCACCGACATCACGGTGAACAACAACGGCCGCCACGGCGGCGACGCCAGCGCCGGCCCGCTCTTCGGCGCCCGCTTCACCCACTGGAACATCCGCGTCACCAACGGCCGCGCGGGCCTGATGAAGATCGACGGCCTGGCCCCGTACTCCGCCACCGTCGGCCTCAACGAGGTCACCGAGTTCGACCAGACCGACGTCCCGGACTTCACCGGCGACCCGCACTCCCGCCTGGAGCTCTACGCCACCACCGACGCCGTACGCCCCCGCAACCTGTACGAGGCTCAGCGCGCCCTGCGCCGGTAGCGCCCCGGCGTCACGCCCACCAGCTTCCTGAAGTGCCGGGTGAGATGGGCCTGGTCGTAGAACCCGGTCTCCGCCGCCACCGCGCCGGGCGCCAGCCCGTCCAGCAGCAGCCGCCGGGCCCGCTCCACCCGGCGGGACATCAGGTACTGGTGCGGCGCGATGCCGTACGCCCCGCTGAACGCCCGTACGAGATGCGCGGGATGGGCGTGCAGCAGCCCCGCCGCCTCCTCCAGCCCGAGCCCCCGCGTGACCCGCTCGTCGAGCAGCTCCCGCAACCGGCGGGCGAGAGCGGGATCCGGGCGGGGCTCGCGCCCACCCGCCCGGGGCCGCAGATGCGCCCGCAGCCGCTCGCCGACCAGGCTCAGCCTGCTCTCCGCCTCCAGCTCCTCACCGGGCAGCGCCAGCGCCCTGTGCAACTGCCCGACCCGCGACCGCAGTACGGGATCGCGCAGGTCGGGCGCGTCGACCGCCGGGCCGATCAGGTCGTCGGCCAGGTGGGTGGCGTCGAGGTAGAGGACGCGCTTGCGGAAGCCGTGCGGGGTGGCGGGGGAGCCGTTGTGCGGCACGTGCGGGGGGAGGAGGGTGACCGTGTCGTGCGGCGTGCCGTGCTCGTGCCGGTCCAGGTCGTACCGTACGGCCCCGTCGTCGACGATCAGCAGCGTCCACGCCTCGTGCACGTGCATGGGATAGGCGTACCCGGTGAAGTGCGCGTGGAAGACCTCCACGACACCCGGGACGCGCGGGCGCCAGGCGGAGGCGACATCCCGCCGGACGCCCGGCCGGACGTCGAGCTGAGCGGTCATGCAAAGAACGTACAAGACGGGGCGGCACGCGGGTCGGCAGTCTCGTCGCATGGACAGTGAACCGATCCGCTTCGACACGAAGATCGCCGTTCTCCTGCGCGAGGACCTGGAGACCTGGCAGCGCCTGAACGTCACCGCCTTCCTGGTCAGCGGCCTCGGTACGACGGTCCCCGAGGTGGTCGGGGAGCCGTACCAGGACGCCGACGAGGTCCCCTACCTGCCGATGTTCCGCCAGCCGGTGCTGGTCTTCGAGGGCGGCAAGGAGACGCTCACGGCGGCGCACGACAGGGCCCTGTCCCGCGCCCTGCCCCGCGCCGTGTTCACCTCCGACCTCTTCGCCACCGGCAACGACCGGGACAACCGCGCGGCGGTACGGGCGGTGGCGACGACCGGGCTGGACCTGGTGGGGCTGGCGGTGTACGGGCCGAGGAACGCGGTGGACAAGGTGCTGAAGGGGGCCAGGATGCATCCGTGAGGAGGCCTCGCGGCGAGGTCAGGCGGAGTCGTACCGCGGGTCGATGGGGTCGTCGGGCACGATGTCGTCCGCGTCCCGCACGCCGAGCTGACGCCGGGCCGCCGCGAGCAGCCTGAGCGTGGCGTCGCGGAGCCGGGTCTCCGGCTCGGCGTCGTCGTAGTACGAGGCCAGCGCGTCCTCCCGCCCCTCGTGCACCTCGCGGACCCACCATGCGTGGTGCTCGACCTCCCGGGCCGCCTGTTGGAGTTCGCGGCTGCCGAGGAGCCGTATCTGCTGGACGATGCCGCGCAGCCGCGCGTGCTGCTCGTCGACCCGCTTGTAGTGCGCGCCCTGGTCCTCGGCGCGGTGGTAGCGGCGTGCCAGGTGCACGAACTGCCGCAGGCAGGAGGCCAGGTCACGGCACAGGTCGTAGAGCGGCAGGTCCCAGCGGACGGCGAGTGCGTGCCGCTCCTTTCTGCGTTCGATGACGTACGTCGGTATGACGCCGACGGCAGCGCCAACCACGAGCAGCAGCACGCTCGTTGTGACCGCTGAGATGTTCATGCTGGCGATTGTGCCGGAGTCAGGCGGACCCGACTCCGGATTGCGCGGTGGAGGCGACCGGGGCCTCGGCGGCGGGTTCCGGTGCCGGGAGGCGCCGCATCAGGCACCCGTACCCGAGCGCCGCCCCCGTACCGACGACCGCGCACGTCCCCCACAGCCACTCCGCCCCGAGACGGTCGATCACCGCGCCGGACATCAGCGGCGCGACCAGGGCGGCGACCGACCAGGACAAGGTGTACATCCCCTGGTAGCGGCCCCGTCCGTGCACCGGCGAGAGGCGGACGACCAGGCCGGTCTGCACAGGGGCGTTGACGATCTCCGCCAGCGTCCACACGCACACCGTGAGGGCGAAGACGCCGACCGACCCGGCGAAGGCGGTGAGCCCGAAGCCGTACCCGGCGAGGAGGGACGAGACGACGAGGAGCGTGCGCGCGTCCCGGTGCTCGATGAGCCGCGTGACGGGGATCTGCAGAGCGACGATCAGCACACCGTTGACCGCGATGGCCATGCCGTAGTCCGCGGGCGAGAACCCGGCCCTGCCCATCGCCACCGGCAGGCCGACCGAGCCCTGCTGGAAGACGAGCGCGACGAGGAAGGAAAGCCCCACGACGGCCATGTACCGTCCGTCCCGCAGCACGGTCCCGATTCCGACGTCGGCGGCCCCGCTCTCCTTGGCCGTGGGCACCGGCCGCGACTCGGGCAGCCTCGCGAAGACGACCAGGGCGCACGCCAGGGTCATCCCGGCCTCGATGAGGAAGCCGGCCCGGTAGCTGACCTCGGCGACGAACCCGGCGGCCATGGAGGAGACGGCGAAGCCGAGGTTGATCGCCCAGTAGTTCAGCGAGAAGGCACGGACGCGGTCCTCCGGCCGCACGATGTCGGCCATCATGGCCTGCACCGCGGGCCGCGACGCGTTCGACGCCATGCCGACGAGAAAGGCGACGGCCGCGATGGCGACGGGATCGCTGACGAACCCGAGCAGCGCGACGGACGCGGCGGTGGACACCTGCGCCACGAGCATGGTCGGCCGCCGCCCGAGCCGGTCGGCCATCACCCCCGCCCCCAGCGAGGACACGACCCCACCGAGCCCGTGCAGCGAGGCGACGAGACCCGCGTACGACGCCGAGTACCCCCGGTCGATCGTCAGGTACAACGCCATGAAGGTGGCGACGAACGCACCGAGCCGGTTGACGAGCGTGCTGGTCCACAGCCACCAGAACGCACGGGGCAGACCGGAGACGGACTCGCGGGCGGCGCGTCCGAGGGCGGTGGCGAGTGGCATGGACTGGTTCCCCCGTGATGCAGGCATGTAAGCGCCGGAAGTGGCATACGCAACTTACAAGGAGCTCTGCCGGGGGACCACCGAATTAACGGATCACCTCGACCGTCCGCCCTGCCGTCCACCCTCCGGGCGGTTCGAGCGAGGGTTTGAATACGTGGATTACGCTCTGAGGCATGGCCGACGCACCGTACAAGCTGATCCTCCTCCGCCACGGCGAGAGCGAGTGGAACGCGAAGAACCTGTTCACCGGCTGGGTGGACGTGAACCTCAACGAGAAGGGCGAGAAGGAGGCGGTCCGCGGCGGTGAGCTGCTGAAGGACGCCGGCCTGCTGCCCGACGTGGTCCACACCTCCCTCCAGAAGCGCGCGATCCGCACCGCGCAGCTCGCACTGGAGGCCGCGGACCGCCACTGGATCCCCGTCCACCGCAGCTGGCGCCTGAACGAGCGCCACTACGGCGCCCTCCAGGGCAAGGACAAGGCCCAGACCCTCGCCGAGTTCGGCGAGGAGCAGTTCATGCTCTGGCGCCGCTCGTACGACACCCCGCCCCCGCCGCTCGCCGACGACTCGGAGTTCTCCCAGGCGAACGACGCGCGCTACGCGACGATCCCGCCGGAGCTGCGCCCGCGCACGGAGTGCCTGAAGGACGTCGTCATCCGCATGCTCCCGTACTGGTACGACGGCATCGTCCCCGACCTCCTCACCGGCCGCACGGTCCTCGTCGCCGCCCACGGCAACAGCCTCCGCGCCCTCGTCAAGCACCTCGACGGCATCTCCGACGCCGACATCGCGGGCCTGAACATCCCGACCGGCATCCCGCTCTACTACGAGCTCGACGCCGACTTCAAGCCGGTCACCCCCGGCGGCAGGTACCTCGACCCGGAGGCGGCTGCGGCGGCCATCGAGGCGGTCAAGAACCAGGGCAAGAAGAAGTAAGTTTTGTGATCATGCCTCCCACCTGCCCATTCAGCGCGGGAGGGAGGCATTTCCGCGGCCTGGGACTGACTGCGACTCTCCCGGCCACGCTCGCGCGGGAGCGCCCCGCGGCGCGTGGCTGCGGGGCGCCTTGTGGGGTTCAGTCGACCTGCTCCCCGTCGTACGTACCGCCCTTGCAGTAGTTGCCCGTCTCATTGATCGCGGGCGTTCCGCCGCCCTGCTTGCACTGAGAAGGGGTGACGTAGGACGGGGCACCCTGTGCGGTGGCGGTGGCGGCGCCTGTGAGGCCGAGTCCGGCAAGGGCTGCCGTGGCGATGACGGCGGCGAGGATTCGTCGAATGCGCATTTGGTTCCCCTTTCACGGATTGCCTCGTTTGGGGCCACTAGTCAGCCTGATCTTCACCCATGTGGGTGGCACGTCATGTTGCGCCATTCGGGTGACAGTGCTGTCGGGTACGGGGTCGGTGACGCGACCCGTCGGACGCCGGTGATGGTCCGATGGAACGCCGGCACGCAGCGGCCCGACTAGGTTGAGGGCATGACAAGCCTCGATCATCCCCGGCTGTCCGGGCTGGGGCGGAACCCAACAGCCCCTCAGGACGTCCTGGTACGCCTGGCCGCACACAAGGCCGGCCGACACGGGATATCGCTGCGTCGCGGGCGGCTGGAGGACGCTGTTGTCGAGGCTCTGCTGACGCACGGCGACGGCAACACCGCGGTGGGCCTTCACGGGGACCGGATTTCCCCGGAGATGCGCCGAAGGATCGCCGAGCATCCCGATCCGGCGATCCGTGACGCGTACCCGGACTTTGTCCGCGACATGGTGGACCGCAAGGTGCCGATCGGCATCGATGACCTGGAGGAAGCCTACGGCCGGCCTCGGACGGCACTCGTCAGCGCGACGAGTCCGAGCCTGCGCGCCGCGGTCGCGCGAGCCTGGTACGACCGGCCTCTCGCCGTGCAAGTGGAACTACTCACCGACCCGGATCCGCAGGTCCGTGCAGCCGCCACCGAGCACAGGCAACCGGGTGTCCCGCCTGAGTGGAGGGAGCGTTGCCTTGCCGACCCTGCCGTGCGCGTCAACGTGGCGCGCTATGTCCCGCTCACGTCGGAGCAGTTTGCGCAGCTCATGCGGAGCGAGGAAAAGGAGGTTCAGCAAGCCGTCGCCGGGAACCCTCATCTATCGGCAGAGATGGTTGCCCGGCTACTGGACATCGACGACCCGCTCGTGCGGGTCGCGGCTGCGCAGAGTCGCCATGTGGACGCCGAAGCCCGGGACCGACTGTATGCGCTCGTAGAAGCCGAACGCGCGGACGGAAGCATCGAGGCCGAGGTGGCGCTCAGTTGGAACTTCGCCGAACCGGACTGGCTGCGCGAAGCGCCCCTCAACGAGCGGATGACCTACCTGGACTGTCGGTACACAACATTCCGGCGCGTACTGGCCTCCTGTCACGATCTACCTGAAGAGGCATGGCGCCGGCTGGACAACGACCCGGAACTCCCGGTCCGTCGTGCTGCCGCCCGTCGGCCGGACACACCACCGGAGGTCCTGGAAGGGCTGGTACGCGCACACGGCGACGTGTTCCACATCCGGCCGCTACTCGTCGACCACCCCAACTTCCCCCGTCACATGCTGCGCACGTTCGTTGACGAACCAAGCCCGAACGTGCGCTACCTCGCCCTGCAAGACCCAGAACTACCTGTGCCAGACCTTCAGCAACTCGCCGCCGCCGAGCCCTTCCTGCGCCGCGGGGTCGCCCGTCACCCCAACATCACGGACGCGCTGCTGGAGCATCTGCTCTCTGACCCAGACCCCCAGGTAGCCGACGATGCCGCTGCCAACTCCGCGCTGCGGCCGACCCGGATGTATCGAATCCTCGCCGCGGCCGGCTTGTGACTCCACGAGAGCCTCACGCGGTCGATGCCGACGAGGGCGACCTGAGGTGGTGGAAGCAGCCTTCATGATCATGCCCCCGACCTGCGCCTATGGCGCGGATCGGGGGCATGATCACGGACGGGCCCTAGCCCCGAGGAGGGCTCAGCGCTTGAGCGTGAAGGTGAAGTCGCCGGAGAGCTTGCCGCTCAGCCGGACTGCTGAGACGAGGTTCCCCTCCGTGATCAGTCTCTCGACCTCGGCCCGTGAAAGGCCGCAACCTTCAGCGATCAGTCGCACCGGCCGAACAGGGATCCGCGCCGCGAAGCGGACCGAGATGTCGAGCACCTCGCGGTCGAGGTGATCCGATCCGCCGGTGTCGAGGCGCCAGGCGTTGTCCCAGTCGAGGGCGATGCGATTACGGCGCCGCACGAACGGATCCTGGAGCAGCTCGGCTGTCAGGCCAGGGTCGTTGTCGTGCAGCCGATCCAGCAGCTCAGGTCGTACGGAGCGCACGTTCATCCGCTCCAGGACCGTGAGCTTCGCCGTTTCCCCGCAAGCGGTACAGAGCACGAGGAGCCAGGCGTCGATGAGCTTGTGGTTGGCGTTGACGCGGAATTTTCCGCTTGCCCGGAAGCGCTCTGACGCGCACGTGTGGCAACGGCGGAGGACGAGCGGCAGGCAGGTGGGCGCGACCACCCAGTTTTCGAGCACAGAAGTACACCGGTTTCAGTGAGAAGTCCGCAGCAAAAAGCAGCGCGGCGCATGTGCGCGACGCGCGACCGATCAGCGCTTGGGAGGTCTCACAGGGTGTACAAGGGCACGTCCTTGCCTGGACGACTTGGGTCGCCAGCACGGTACTGGCGCACAGCGGAGGTGCTCCAATGGTTTTCGGGCGCTTGGCCTTGTGCTGGGTCGGGTCATATCACGAGGTGATGATGGGTATGGGGCAATCAGGCCATTACAGGCACAGGGCCCATCAGGTGCCCTAACGTGTGGCCGGCTCGCTGACCGTTGCCAGGGCAGCGGCTCGGGGTTGCTCTGTTCGGGGGTGCGGTGTGGCTGAGGCGGGGCGGTTCGACGCGTTCGTGTCGTATGCGCATGAGGATGAGCCGTGGGCGAAGACACTGGCGGAGAACCTGGAGCGACTCGGTCTCCATGTCTGGCTGGACCAGTGGGAACTGGTCGGCGGCCAGCTGGTGGCATCGCAGTTGCAGGACGGCCTGGCGAGGACCGGCGCGGTGGTTCCCGTCGTCAGCCGGCACTGGGTCGAGTCCGGATGGTGTGACGAGGAGTTCGCCGCCGCCGTGGCGAAGGCGGTGACGCGACACCAGAGGGTGATCCCGGTCCTGTTGGGCGAGGTGGAGATACCGCCCTTCATAGCCTCGCGACTGTACGTCGACTTCCGCCATGTGGCTTCACCCGCGCGGTACGAGAACCTCGTGCGGCAACTGGACCGGGCGGTACGGGGGTTGCCGTCGGCGGACCGGCCGACGCCGGGCGGGGCGCTGGTGGTGCCCGACGGGATCACCTACCGGCCGGACGGGCCGACGCACGCGGAATTATGGATCGGCACGGACTCGGTCGGGTTCTCCACCACGGGCGGTGAGGTGTCCTGTCCGCCGGGTGGTGTGGATCACGGGCTTGAGCAGCAGATCTGGATGCTGCAGCGCGTTCGCGCCCGCGCTACGAGCGGCTTGACCACACGGCGGCTGCTGCCTCCGGAAGAGGCGGCGGCCACCGGGGTGGCGGGGGCGCTGATCGCCGTCGGCGAGAGCCTGGGCCAACAGTTCGCGAGCGGTGATGTGGCGACCGCGCTGGCGAGAGAGGTGGAGCTGGCCGGGACGCGTCACGCGTCACTGCGTATCGGGCTGGCGGTGGATGACCCGCGGTGGGTGGATCTGCCGTGGGAGACGCTGATTGTTCCCGGCGCGGGGCAGCAGCAGCCGTTGGTGCTGTCGGAGCATGTCGAGCTGTACCGCACGGTGCGGCGGGAGAGCCCTGCCGTCGCGGTGCAGGTGCCGGGGCCGTTGCGGATTCTGGCGGTGGTGGCCAGCCCGGAGTCCGGCGGGGGTGAACTGCTGGACTACGAGCGGGAGCTGGGCCGGATCCTGGACGCGGTGGACTCCGCGCGATCCGGGCACGGCGCCTATGTGCGGGTGCTGAACTGGGGCAGCCTGGCCGAGATCCGCAATGCTCTGGAGCAGGAGCGCTTCCACGTACTGCACCTGTCCTGCCACGCCAAGCCGGGGATACTGCTGCTCGAAGACGCGCAGGGCCAGGCGGACGAGGTCGACGCACAGCGCTTCATGACCGACGGCCTGCCCACCGACCGGGGCGTTCCGCTGGTGGTGCTGGCCGGCTGCTCCACCGCCCGCACTCCCGTGTCCAGCGATACGGAGGGGCTGGTCCGGGCCGGTCTGGCGCGCGAGTTGCTGGCCCGCGGGGTTCCCGCGGTGCTGGCCATGACCGAAGCCGTCACGGACCACTACGCCACCGAGCTGGCCGCGGAGACCTACCAGGCGCTGGCACGGGCCGAGCACCCCAACGCGCTGACCGCGCTTTCGCAGGCCCGCCGCACCCTGGAGACACGGCGCCGACAGCTGCCGGAAAACGACCCGTACGCGGCCTGGCCGGAGTGGGCGACCCCGGCGCTGTTCCTGGCGGGGCCGCCGCTGCCGCTGTTCGACCGCACCCATGCCGCCGATCAGGTGCCGGTCGTTCCGGACGCGGTGCTGGACGAGGGGATGGTGGTCCGCAAGGTGGGGGAGTTCGTCGGGCGCCGCGCCGAACTGCGCCGGTTGCTGTCCGCCCTACGGGATCCGGGGCAGGCGGGGGTGCTGGTGCACGGCATCGGCGGGGTCGGCAAGTCCACGCTGGCCGCTGAGCTGCTGCACCACTACGGCTCCCGGGGCCGGTTGATCGTGCCGGTGTCGGCCACCGCGGCCCGTACCGTCGACGCCCTCCTGCAGACATTGCGGCAGCGCCTGAACACCTACTGCTCGACCGAGGAACTACCGACGAACGACCCGTTGCGGCGCGCCGCGGTGGGTCTGGCGGATGTCAGTTCCCCCTGGCGGGAGCGCTGGGAGCTGGTCCGCCAGATCGTGCTGCCGCGGCTGCCGGTGCTGTTGATCGTGGACAACGCCGAGGACCTGCTGACCCGTACGGCTTCGGGTGACGGCT
>NZ_JBVKAI010000028.1:0-94363 GCF_055639495.1 Streptomyces sp. NPDC039424 | reverse complement strand
AACTTCAGGATCACGTTCTTCAGCTCCGTACGGTGCGCGGCCGACTCCTGCATCTCAAGCTGCCGGGCGCTCGCTCGCGACACCAGGTACTGGCCGAACAGCGACCCGCCCGCGCCGAGCGCAACACCTGCCAGAGACAACAGCGCCGGCCCCAAGGTTCCCCAAGATCCCATGACACGAGTCTCTCAACTCACCGCTCGAGAGACGGGCTGCCCATGGACAACCCACGCCGGGGCAGTTACGGGACGGCCCTTAATCACTGACGGCTGACGTTCCTGGTCACGCCGGTGACGACTGTCGTGGCCAGGATCCAACCGGTGATGATGAGGGCGTAGGACAGTGCCTGATACCAGCTGTCCGGCGCGAAGGCGTCCTCCTGACCGAAGGAGATCACGGGTAGGAGCAGATCGAGGGTGTAGAAGATCGGGTTGAAGTGCGGGGCCTCGGACGCCTTGAGGGGGCGGGGGTGGTGCGAGGCGTACGCGATCGAGCCGACGGCCAGCAGGGACAGTAGCCAGGCGCAGGCGCGCAGCGGACGGAAGCCGTAGCCGACAGTGGCGTCCTGGACGTAGCCCCACAGGCGTGCGTACCACGCTCGGGTACCGCGCAGGCGGCGCTGCTTGGCGAGTTGGACGAGGCGGGCGGCGTGGTCGTCGCCGACGCGGCGGTAGGCGGCAGTCAACTGTTCGTAAGCGTCAGGGACGTAGCCGTCGCTGTCGCGCTCCAGCATGGGCATCCGACGTTCGGCGGGCTCGTGCGGGGTGAGGGCGGTATAGACGAGACCGCCGAGAAGCACCTCGTCCGGCACCGCCTCCGGTTCCATGAGCAGAACCTCGATCTGGGCGCGGCGCAGATTCAGTGCGCCTTCCATGGGAGGGCTCTTGCGCAACCAGAGTTCCCCGATGGTGCAACTGCTGGCGCGCAGTGCCGCGTCGCCGGGGTTGGACAGGGATGCGTACGACAGGTCGAGCCGCCCGGTGATGCGCGCGCCCCGCAGGCCGATCCAGCCCTCTGTTTGGATGCGCCGCATGTGGAAGTCGCCTTCCACGAAAAGCGTCTGGGCGTCGAGGGCGACACTGCCCGGGTGGCGTAGCCGTGCGTCGGCGAAGCTGGCCGAGCCCGCGATCGAGGTGCTGTTGAGGGTCACTTCCCCGTGCGTTCGCAGTCCGGGCGCCCACAGATCGACGCCGATGGTCGCGTGGCTGAGCCGGAGCGCGGGCCGCGCGGTGTCCAGCGAGGTGATCTCGGCATGATCCAGGAACAGCGGCCCGCCGATCTGTGTGCCGCCGAGCCGTACTGGTCCGGAAAACCGGCAGCGTGTCAGGTGCAGAATGCCCTCCACCCGCATGGTGGCGGCGGCCAGGCCGGGTAACACGGAGTCGCTGAGGTTCAGCTCGCGGAGCTGGGAGGCGTACAACAGAGGCACGTCCTCGAAGAAGCAGCCGCACAGATGTACCAGATGGTCGATCGTTCCGTACTGCAGGTCGAGTACGCCGGTGATGCGTGCGCCATTCAGTCTTAAGGCGGGTATCTCCCCGTCCTCCAAGGGTCCGTTGAGGAGCAGGGCCCGCAACACGGCGGCCCGGACGGTCCGGTCGGGGCCCCAACCCGCCCCTTGTGCTGTGTCCTCGTCCTCCGCAGCGCGGAAGTCCACCGCCGCGCCCCTGGGAAAGGCGCGCCATACCCTCAGCTCAGCAGGCGTAAGATCGTCTATGTTCATCAGCCGGGACTCTGGCGTCGCGCTCTGACACTGTCAACTCCCCGAAGAGGTCTGGTGACCGAAGGCAGTGGGGTGCACGGTGGGTCGACGATGCTTCCCGCGACGATCCTCGGCGTCGAGGATCGGTCCCGACAACTCGTCGGTGATGGTGCCGTCGGAGTGGACGGTGGACGGTCAACCTCTGGTTGGAACCGTCGTTGCAGTTCCAGATGATGACCTTGGTACCGTAGCTGTCGGTGTTCTTCTCCAGGCCGACGCAGCGGTTCGAGGCGACGCCGACGAGGGCCACGCCGTTGGTGCCGGGGCGCGCTTGGACGCGGATCGCGTCGATGCCGGGTGCGGTGCTGTCGGAGACGGCGGCGAAGCGCACGGCCGCCGCCAATGACGTACTGGTAGCCGGCGGCGGCCATGCCGGAGGAGACCAGAGTGTCGGTCTGCTGTTTGATGACGTCGAGTCGATGCTGCTGGGGAAGCTGTTCCAGGAAGCCCAGCCCAGCCCATCGCTCGGCGGACAGTGGTGCCGACGTCTCGTGGCCGGCCAGGACCGTCAGGCCGGCCAGGCCGAGGGCGAGGACGCGCACGGTGATGCGTCTGGCCCAGCCACGTGCGGAGGTGTACGAGACGGGGTGGCTTCCATGGTCAGTACCCGACCCGGAAGGTCGCGTCCTGTCGCTCCGTGGTCGTGGAGATCGGGTCGATGCGCAGCACGTAGTTCGAGTGGCGGATGTAGCGGGTCGGGTTGTTGTAGGACCGGAACGACGCCCAGTTCGCGTCCGCGAGGCCAGGTGTGCGGTAGAAGGTCGCGTCGGCAGCGAACGTCGACGTGCTGTCGTTCACGTCCAGTTGGAGCGCGTAGTTGTAGTGCCGCAGGTAGCGGGTCGGGTAGTTGACCGACTGGAAGGAGACCCCGGAGCTGTCGGCGAGCCCGGGGACCAGGGTCCACAGGGAGTCCTTGTACGGCTCGATCGGGTACTCGTCGATCCGGCCCAGATAGTTGGAGTGGCGGACATAACGGGCTGGGAAGTTGTACGACTTGAGCCGGTTCCAGGTCGGGGTGCCCCACTTCGCGAGCAGGTTGTTGTACTGGGTCGTGGTGATCGTCGTGATGCCGCAGTGCTTGGAGTTGACCGGCTGGGTATAGGTCTTCTGGTCGAGGGCGGTCCAGGTGCCCGCCGACAGGTCGGTGGACTGCCAGGCGTAGAAGACGCCGTTGGGCGTGTAGGTGTCGCCCCAGAGCCACCAGGTGCCGGACGCCAGGGACTTCACCAGTGTCGGGGCCTCGGTGCCGCCGTGCGCCACGCCGGTGCTGAACTCGGTGAAGCTTCCCGGGTTCAGTGAGGTGGATCTGGCCCCCCGCAGCGTCTGGTTCCCCTTGAAGTAGAGGTAGTTGTAGCCGTTGACGCCCACGGCCATGTCGCCGTCGATGACGTCGTAACCGGGGTCGAAGAAGACCTGCGGGGCGGAGGCGGTGACGAAGTCGGCCGTGTAGTTGACCATGATGACGTTGTGGCCGCTGCTGTTGACGGCGGAGTAGATCACCGCGTACTGGCCCCGGCCCGCATCCCAGAACGCCTCGGGTGCCCAGCTGTGGGTGGTCATGTCGTGCAGCTTCAGCCGCCGGTAGCCGGTGAAGGTGCGCAGGTCGGCGGAGTCCCAGACGTGGATGTACTGGCTGTTGTAGTTCCAGTCGGTGCCCTTGAGGTCGGTGGCGAGGACCACGAAGGTTCCGTCCTGCTTGCGCAGCAGGAAGGGGTCGCGCAGGCCGAGGGCGCCCGCGGTGGGGGTGACGACGGGGTTGTTCTGGTTGAGCGGCGTCCAGTTCAGTCCGTCGGGGCTGACGGCCAGGTGCAGGCCGTAGTCGGTGCCGTCGCCGAGGCTGGTCGACTCGGTGAAGTAGCACATCACATACGCCGAGTCGGCGGCGTGGGCGGTGCCCGACCCAAGGGTCAGGGCGAGCGGCACGGCGGCGCTCATGCCCAGAAGGGCGCGACGGGACAGGTGGGGGTTTTCGCTCACTTGCGCTCCAAGGTGGCGTGCGGGGGGCACCTGAGGTGGCCGTAATTTCGAACAAGGTTCGGCAAATCGATCAGAAAGTAGAGCCTGGGCATGTGCCCGTCAATCGGTCTGTCAGGACTTTGTGATTCCTGTGCACACCGGGACGTCAGATCGCACGTTTCCGGGGGTGGATGGTCTGCTCTGCGTATGACGGTCTCGGCGATCTTTGTGGCGACCGGGTACTCCCAGTCCTCGGTGTCCGAGGGTCCACAGGACGGGGGAGAGCGTGGTAGCGCTGTGGACGGCGCCGTACGGCGGGTGGAAGAGGGTCGGGGCCTTGCCGGTCGCGGCCTCGGTAGCGGCGCTGGCGCGGTTCGGCTGGTAGGCGACCTGCTCGGAGGTGTGGAGCGCCCGGGTACCGTGACGGGATGACCTTCCCTGCTCAGCGGCTGCGCGTGCTCCCGCAGTCCTTCGTCGTCGAGCACCTCGCCGGCCGGTCTCACGTCCAGGACGACTCCTGGTGGGCTCTCGTGCGGGCTCCGGAAGGCCTGACCGTCGTCCGCGAGGCGTCGGCGGACACAGCGGAGGGTACGGAACGCTGGAGCGCGCTGTACGGAGACGACCCACACGGCCTGGACCAGCCGGGAATGCTGGCGGGCGTTGTGGCACCGCTCGGCTCCGCGGCCGTCCCCGTGTTCGTGACCTCGACCTATCACGCGGATCTGGTGCTCGTGCCTGAGGAGCGCCGCGAGGAGGCGATCGCGCTCCTCAGAGCCGCCGGTCATGAGGTCGTTGGCGACGGCTGAGCGCGGCTATCGGCCCGCTGCGCGTCTCGGAGTGAAGTCTCGCGCCCGTCCAAGTGGCCGGCGTTCAGTCATCCTGTCGGCGAGCGCCCGTCGGCCTCGCCACGGTCACCACGGCGGTGGCTCTGCGGGAGCCTCCCCCTCAACGGTGGTGAATGCGTAGTGGCCCACGGCGCATCGGAGGCGCATATCCCTCAACAGAATTCGAACGTTCGGTACTCATAGTTGAAGTCAACGGACTGCATAGACTCCCTCCATGACCGCCTCACACCCCTACACGCGCTACGTAGCGATCGGCGACAGCCTGACCGAAGGCCTCGGCGACCCCGGCCCTATGGGGGGCTACCGCGGCTGGGCCGACCGGCTTGCCGAGATACTGGCGGGGCAGCAGCCGGAACTCGCGTACGCCAACCTCGCCGTCCGCGGGAAGACGGCCGCGCAGATCAGGGCTGAACAACTGGGTCCCGCAGTGGAGTTGAAGCCGGATCTGGTGACCGTGATGGCGGGCATGAACGATCTCGTGCGGTCCGGCTTCGACGCCGCGTCGATCATCGCCGACATCGAGGAGATGTTCGCCCGCCTCACCGCGTCAGGCACCCGCGTCGCCACGGTGACTTTCCCGGATCTGGGGAAGGTTTCACCACTCGCGCGCCGGGTGCTCCCACGGATCCTCGACCTCAACGCCCGACTGCACGCGATCGCGGAACGGCACGGCGTCGCCGTACTGGACGTATTCCCGCACCCCGTCACGACCGACCCTCGCCTGTGGGCGGACGACCGACTGCACGCGAGCCCGCTCGGGCACGCGCGTATCGCCTCCGGCATGGCCCACACGCTCGGCCTGCCGGGCCACCACGGCTGGGCCCAGCCACTGCCTCCGCAGCCGCCCGTCCCCGCTCTGAGAGCCGTCGGCGCCGAAGTGCGCTGGGCCATGGATTTCCTCGGCCCTTGGCTGTGGCGGCGATTGCGCGGACGTTCCTCGGGCGAGGGGTGCACGGCGAAGCGGCCCGAGCCGGGGCCGGTGACCCAACTGGACGCGGCCTGATCCCGACTACGGCAGATGGACTCTTGCACCTCCTTGAGCTCCCCTTCGCCATGACATCCGAAGACGTCGCCGCAGCCGGCATCGCGAGCCCCGGCCTGGGGGAAACCTGTCCGTCGCTCTTTTGCGCAAGCGGTCCTTGATCGAGGGTTGCGGCCCTCAGACACCAACAACAGCGTGGCAAGTGCCAGTCGAGATCTGGCCGGCTTGGCCGCCTTGCTGACTCGCGCAGGCCGGAAGGGTCGCAAGTCGGTTCGGGCGGGTGGAGCGCCGGGCGACTGCCCGCGCTTGTCTCCTTGGACTGCTCTTAGGGGGCCATGCCATGGCCGAACATCGCCCGCCGACGGGCGGGGTCTACGCCATGGCCCGCGGCCGCCGCACGATCTTCAGAACTCCACACAACCCCCGATGATCAAGCGCTGGCCGAACCCATTCCCAGCCGGATCCACGGCAAGATCGCGAAGTCAGAGCGGACCGCTGGAGTCCTCGTCACCCTCGACGTTGGCGACCATCCTGCGCAGTACCTTGAGCGCAGCCACGTATTCCTCGTCGCTGATGCCCTTGTGGACCACAGCGCGCAGCTCGGTCACCAGCTCACGCAGCCGTACTCTGGCGGCTTCCCCCGCATCGGTGAGGTGCAGGCGCTGCCCGGCGTCGATCCGCAGCCATTCGCGGTGGAGTAACTGGTCGATGACCCGAGCGATCTCATGCTGCCCGTCGGCCAAGGGTGTCAGCTGGGTCACCACGTCCTCGTGGCTCGGCGCCGTCGGCCCACCGTTGACGCGGTTGAGTACCCAGTACTGCGGCTGTGTGACGTCGATCTTGGCCATAGCGTCACGCAGATGCCGGGTGACGGCCGTGTGAGCCAGGCCGCTCCAGTAGCCAACGGGCTGAGTGGCGAGCAAGTCATCGGTGGCGGCCGGATCTGCCGGCGCTTGGTCGGTGGTGGTGTCAGAGAGCGGTTTCATGATCGCGACACTACATTCCTCTGGAGCACGAGAACCCCGTCGCATGCAGCGTCAACTACGGCTGAGCCTGGGGCAGATCGGGGCCGACGTGCCGTCCGCGCCTGGCGCAGGGCCCGGTGGAAGGCTCAACGCCACTGCCTACACGCCGTGGAGGACGACCACCACGACCTCCGCCGTTGAGACGCGTGGCCCAGAGGCGTCTTCCCGGCTGCGCACGAACGCCTGAGATGCCCGGCGGACACGCAACTGCATCCCAGCTGTGATTCCTGACCGGCTGACGCATTGGAGTGCTCGGCCGGGCGGATGCGTATGGCTACGCGGTCGTACCCGGTGGGTACGGTGCTTCCATCCCTGCACTCCCAGGGCCCGAACGGCGTGGCCGCTGTCCACGTTGTTGTTCACAGCCCCGCGCAGATGTCGGAGCCCAGTCCGCAGGCTGCCGAGTACGCTCGCAGGCTCTACGCGGTCCGGCGCGATGTCAGCCGAGGCTGTTGCCCCACAGAGACGCGTCGGTGCTCTTGAGGGTGGGGACGCCGCCGTAGGTGCCGCCGTCGGCGGTGACGAGCGGGGCGGAGAGCTGGTCCTCCAGGAGCCCGTCGCGAACCCGCACGATGGTGCTCTCGTGGTCGGTCTTGCCGGCCTTGAACGTCTTCCCGTCGATCGCGGCCTTCAGGTAGTACAAGGCGTACTTGGCGTAGAGGTCGACCGGCTGGGACACCGTGGCGTCGATGGTGCCGTTGGAGATGTTCTTGAGCTCTCTGGGGATGCCGTCGTTGGAGACGACGAACACGTGTTTCTTGTCCTTCGGGCCGACAAACAGCCCCTCCTGCTTGAGCACGTGGAGTGTGCCGGACAGGGCGGAGCTGGCCTGCATGTAGATGCCCTTGATGTCCGGGTGGGCGGTCAGGTCGTTCTGGAGCTTCTGCGCGGCGACGGCCCCGTCCCAGTTGGTGGCTTCTCCGAACACCTTGATGTCCGGATAGTTCGCCTTCATGCATGCGTTGAACCCCTCGGTGCGGTCACGGCCGTTGATCGATGAGAGGTCTCCCTGGAGCATCACGACCTTGCCCTTGCCGCCCAGCTTGGTGCCGAGGTACTTGCAGGCCTTCTCGCCGTAGGCGCGGTTGTCGGCGCGGACCACCATGTAGACCTTGCCGGTATCGGGGCGGGTGTCGATGGTGACGACCGGGATCTTCGTCGTCTCCAGCTGCGCCAGGATCGGCGCGATGGCAAAGGTGCTCTGCGGGGCCATCGCGATGCCCTTGACGCCATGGAGGATGAGCGTCTGCGCGTTGGCGTTGAGTTTGGCGATGTCGTTCTGCGAGTTGGTGGTCTTGAGCGTGAGACCAAGCTGCTCGGCGTACTGCGGCGTGTACTTGATGTACGAGTTCCAGAAGTCGGTGTCGGAGCGCGGGTAGTCGACGCCGACCAGCGGCTTACCGCTCGACGTGGCCGTGCCGCCGGAGCCGCCGCTGCAGGCGCTGAGCAGCGCCAGTGCGCAGAGGGCGGAAGCAGTGGAGCAGAGGACGGTTTTGAGCCTCATTGGTACTTCCTCGCGCTGGGTCCTGAAGCGCCTGGCGTCCACCCCTGGAGGCTGGCTGTGAAACCCCAGCTCAGTCGGACCATGGGCGGCGGCCGGGCTCGCCTGGCCAGCATCAGATCACCTCTTCATCTAACATACATAGGGAAACATTCTGATCACATCTGGTCATTTGCCCCGGCCCGCTTGTTGGCATGGACGGGATAGCCGCAGCGCTGGACGGTGCCGCGTGTAGCAGCGCAGAGTGGGAGCCCTCGGAGAAGGCCAGGTCGACCATGCTGGAACCGTCCTGTGCGAGTCCCTGCTGTGTCTGCTGCACGAGCCCCTCCCTGAGTGCCCTCGGCAGTCTCACGGCCACCACCCGCTCGCGGCCGTCGGCTGGAGCGCGAGGAAAAACCCGTGACCGAATATGCGTCCCCCGATCCCAGGCAAAGGCCCTGCCGCTCACCAATCCCTGGTCCGGTCGCGCTCAGGACCGTGATCGGGACGCTGACCAGCCCGAACGAGATGGCACACCTCCGGGGCCGGCGGGCCCGGCAAGGCGACATGCGCGTCATTGATCTGCCTCATGCCTGGCACTACGCGTGGGTTCCCGCGGAGGTTCCCCGAGCCCGCCGTCTCCACCCGACCGAGTAGGGGCGGCCTCGGGGGACGACGTTCTGGACCTGGTCGTGCGCAACGGCCGACCGGGTCGGAGCCCTGTCGGCGGCTAGCTGGAGGCGGCAACGGTCTTCTGCTCGTGATGGTGCTTGAGCGCGTCACGGGCAGCGGGGATGTCGGCCGCGGCGAGTCTGCCCCAGAGCGCCTGGGCGGCGATCAGCGCAGAAAGTTCGAGTTCCCGCGCCCGCAGCCGGGCGATCTCCGCTGCGCGTCGCCCGGCTGGCCGGGACAGTGATGGACGGCCGATCCATCACGGTGAAGGCCACACAGGGAGCCTGGGACGACAGCCCCCTTGTCAAGGCGCTGGAGACGGACGAGAGCGTAGTGCTGTATGCCTCCAGCGCAGGGGCACGAGGCGGCCTCTGTACCGCCGCAACGATCGAACAGAGCGCGAAGGAGGAGCTACGGAAACCGGGGCGATGGTGATCAGCCGGACGGGAGCCGCCGACGGTACGGTCAGCTCCCTGCGCGTCACCGCCCACCGGGCGTGCCCCGCATGTGTCACCAGAGAAGACTCGAAGGCATCGCGCACGCGCGCAGGGCCTGCGGTACGGGCTGTCCCAGCTGGACGCCCTGCATCATGCCCGGTTCGAGGGCGACCGGGATCTGCCAGACCTCGCGGTGAGGCGGAGCGCCGCCAGGCCCTTGAGGACCGGCTCGCAAGTACGCCACGGTCGAGGCGGAGGACTTCGTCTGGCGCCGTGACCAGACCCTGCCAGAGCAGGCCCGGCGTGATGAGCCCGCGCGGCTGCCCGGGAGCGGGCGGAGCGCGAGCGCCAGGAGGCAGCGGCCGCTGAGGCCGTGCGGCAGGCGATGCCGTGTGACGACTGCGGGCAGGACCGGTCGCCCGGGCCGTGCGAGCTGTGGGGCTACCGGTCGCCTGACCGCGGCCCTGATCATGGAGGCCGGGCTGGTCGTGGCCGCCTGGTCCGCCGACCTGAACGACGCCGGCGACATCGCCGCCGTCGACGCCCACGTCTGGGCGATCGTGCAGACGGACATCGAGGCCGCGCAGCGCGAGGTCCTCCAGCTGATAGAGCAGAGTAGGCAGGGTCTGCTATCCGATGACACCGATTCCTGGGGGCCTGTGAAGCCGAGATTGGCGCAAGTTCGTAATACCGCCCGCCGCACGGGAGGTCCACCAGTGAGTTGACGCTGGGGTGGGCGAGGAAGAGGGTGGCCCGGATGTGGCGGCTGCCCTCGCTGCACGTCAGTCTTGGTCCGAGATGGACAGAGCCTCGGTGATCATGCGGGTGGCGAAGTCGTGGTCGTCGGTGAGCCGGTTGATGTGCTCCGCGAGCAGGAAGGCCGTGGCTTCCAAGGGATTCATCTCGGCCTCGGTCCACTGTCCGTACTGCTTACGCCACAGGCTGGGGCTCAGGCCGGTGCCAGCAGCGACGAGCAGGCCGGCCATAGTGGGGATGGCCTCGGGACGGACGCTCTTGGGCATCATGCGCATCGTGGCCACGAGGTTGGGCACCACGTACGCGATGACATCCTTGTCGTGGTCCTCGTACGCAATCCGCAGCCACTTCATGAAGACGAAGATGAGCGTGCACGCGCCATCCAGCACGTCATCGACTCCCCTGGGGCCCAAGGACGCGGCGAACTGGTCGGTCAGCTGCTGCTGTTCGGGGTCGGGGTCGCTCTTGCCGTCGTAGATGGCTTTGAGCCGAGAGTCGATCATCAGGAGCGCTGCACCTACATCGCCGACGGAAGCGTGCTGGGGGTCGCAGGGCGATGACATTGGATTCCTCCTCGAGTGACCGCGGCAGGCAGCGCGGCGTGTCACGTACGGTAGCCCGTCGATCACAGGAGAGTCTGGTGAATCCTGATGGAGGGACTTCTGCGGGTTGCACCCAGCCCCAGGCTGCGGCTGGGGGCGGCTGGCACGAGCAGATGACGCATCTGCCGTAGCTACGGACAGGGTCAACTTCTGTCTGCTGGATCGCTCGTTGAGGTGATGCGCGATCAATCACCCATGGCGCAGCGGTCGGCATCATGACACTCGCCTCGTGACCGACGCGGCGTCCTCCCGTTCGGACAGCCACGATCCGGCTGACAACACGCCGAATACGCCGGCATTCGGTGCAGGGTGGGTCCGGCTCCCGCTGGTGCGCTGGATCCTCGCGCCGCGTACGACATGGCAGGCCCGTCGTGTCCGGGGGAAGGCCCGGGTCGGGACGGGCACGATCTACGACAAGGCGAGGGGCTGGACGGTCGCCGAGGCGGTGAAGCGGAGCGAGGCCGTGTCGAAGAACCGCCCGGCGGACCTGATCAACAGCAGGACGTGCCAGCGTCCCGCTCCTGCGCCACCGAGTCGTCCTGATCGCCCACTTACGCCGCCGCTATGCGGACAGACCGCTCACCGAGTCAAGTTGATGTCGGCTCCAGGTGCGCGGCCATGAACGGAAGGACGACGTCGGCCATCTCGTCGGGCACTTCCTCCGCCAGGTCGTGGCCCGCGTCGAATACGTGCCCGGTGACGTCGTGGGCCATGAGCCGCATCTGGGACTCGTTACGGTCGCCGATGAACGCGGATCCGCCGAGCGCCAGGACTGGGATGTCCAGTTTCTTCTGTGCGGCCTGCCGGTTCTGTTCGGCGTCGACGAGCATTGCCCGGTAGATCGAGAGCATCGCGCGGATGCCGCCGGGCATGGAGTAGCAGCGCACGTATTCGTCGACCGCGTCGGGGGTGGCGCTGTCGGGGTGGCTGCGCTCGAACTTGATCATGTAGGTGATCAGCTCACGCTCGTGTCCGGCGATCAGCATCTCGGGTACGTCCGACTGGAAGTAGAAGCCCAGATGCCACAGGTGCATGCCGTTGGAGACATTCTCGGGGGTGAGGGCTGTGTGGTCCTCGAAGCCGAATCCGGGGAACAGGGCCTCGGCGAACACGAGAGCGGTGACGTGGTCGCGGTGGCGGGCGGCGAGCTGGTAGCCGATCACCGCTCCCCAGTCCTCACCCGCCACGGCGTATGTCTCGTGTCCGAGGTGGGTCATCAGTTCGGCGATGTCGTCGCTCATCGTCGCGGAGTCGTAGCCGTCCGACGGGTGGGCGGAGTCGCCGAGACCGCGAAGGTCCGGGACGACGACGGTGTAGTGGGGTGTCAGCTTCGGGACGAGGTGGCGCCAGTGGTAGCTGGTCTTGGGCACGCCGTGCAGGAGCACCACCGCGGGGCCGGACCCGGCTGTGCGGTAGTGCAGACTCGTTCCGTTGACGGCGGCTCGGCCGGTGCGGACGGGCGTTCCGTCATGGTCGAACATCATGTTTTCCAGCCTTCCCGGTGTACTTCGCGACGCGGGTGTCAGTGGGCTCGCGGAGGGTCGACGAACGTCACCAGACGGCTCGGTTCGGTGCCGTCCGCGGTGGTCCGGGCAGCGGAATGGCCGGCGGGGCGCAGGGTGACGTTCTCCGGGTAGAGCCGGCCGAGCAGGGCCAGTACGACGAGGTCGTCCTGGCCGGTGGCGTCCAGGGTGACGTCGCCTGCTTCCGTCCACACCAGTCCCGGTGCGCGCAGTGCGGACCACGCGGCTGCGGTGCGGGGCGCGGCAACGGAGTGTTCGTCGCCTGCGGTGGGGTCCGGTCGGTGGGCGTAGCGGTGACCGCGCAGGGCCTGGCCGAGGTCGACGCGGGCGGTGGTGCCGTCGTGGGTGATCTCGATGCCGGCGGAGCGGGTACCGTCGGCGACCGGCGCGGTGACGGTACGGGCGGAGAGCGGGCCGGATGTCGTGGTGGCGGGCGGCAGGTCTTCGACGAGGGTGCGGGGTGCGGCGTAGTAGTCATGCACCTCGGCGACATACGTGATGGTTTCGTGGGCGGCCGGGTTGGGGCGCCAGGTCAGCAGGTGCCGGGGTGCGGTCAGGGGCGGCTGGTCGAGGACGGCGGGCAGGGCGGTGCCGCCGCCCGCCTCGAACCCGTAGCCGGCCGGACCGGAGGTGCCGGTGACGACGTTGCGGGCGAAGGCCACGATGCTGGTGTGCCGGATCTGGCGGACCAGGAGTTCGGTGAGGAACGCGTCGCGGGCCGGTTCGATGTGCCGCAGTCCGGTCGGGGTGATCAGGAGCGGGACGTCTTGCCAGTTGGTGAAGGGCAGCAGGGCGTCGCGCAGCAGGACGATCTGGTGGAGCCACTCGTTGTAGAGCTGCATCGTGACCGGTCCACCGCGACGGCCGCGGAGCAGATCGGCTGCGGGAGGGGTGAGCAGGTGGCCGTAGCAGTGGCTGCGGACGACCAGCGGGCCGGCGGGCAGCGGTACCGGATCGGTGAGCAGCCTCTCCAGTGCCTCGGTGAACCACGAGGCGAGCTCCTGGCCGATCGTCTCGGCCTGCGCGCCCAGTTCGCGCGCTGCCGAGGCGCTGTCCGGGCCGATGGCCAGCGGGAGGGAGGTCTCCCGGGTGTCGAGAGCGAGTGTCGCGCGAATCTGGTCCTCCAGCATCTCGCCGGCGGCGCTGGTGAGGGCGTTGTCATCGATGATGCCCTGCAGCAGCGGCTCGGTGGCGGTGAAGAAATCACGGGCGGTCAGGGTGGCGCCGGCCGCGGGGAAGGTGTTCCAGCGGCTGCCGCCGAGAGCGGGCGTACTCGGGGTGGGTGCGGGGGGCATGGGTCCTCCGAAGTCTTCGATGAAGCAGGGGCAGGGCGGGTTGTCGTCGAATCCCAGGCCTGCGCGGGATCCGACGGCATTTCTGGATCGCCTGATACAGATTTCAGGCATGAAAAAGTCAGTCGCGGGCGGCCAGTGCGGTCAGTCGAGGGCGGTCAGCGCGACTTCCACGAGGGGTTCGAGGGTGCGGACGTCCGGCGTGATCTTCGAGGAGACCAGCAGTCCGTTGAGAAAGGTGACGAGGAAAGCGGCGAGGGTGTGCGGGTCGTGCCGCGTCGCGATCTCGCCCCGCTCCGCCGCGACCCGCAGCACCTCGGCGAGCGCGTCCCGGCTGGCGTCCTGCATGTCCCGCACGGTGCGCCGGGTCGCCGCATCCTCCGGCAGGCGCTCGCAGGCGGCGTTGACTACCAGGCAGCCCCGGCCGTCGTCTTCCACGGCGATCCGGACCCGCTCGACCAGCATCGCACCGATCGCCGACCGGGCGTCCGTCCCCTCCTCCAGGCTGCGCAGGGCGGCCGCCGCGAGGGTGGTGCGGTAGTGCTCCAGCGCCGCCCGGTACAGGCCCTCCTTGTCGCCGAACGCGGCATACAAGGACCCTTGCCCGATCCCCAGGTGCCGAGTCAGATCGCGCACCGAGGTGGCCTCATAGCCGCGCGTCCAGAACAGCTCCATCGCGCGGCTCACCGCCGCCTCGGTGTCGAACTCCCGGGTCCTTGCCATGACCTCACCGTAACCTATCTGGATCGTGCGCTCAAGAAAGGGGATTGCGCCCTGACCGCGCGCAGAGCCCCAGGCCGGCCTTACGGCTACTCGTCGTCGTCGGCGTCGGCGGCGTTCTCGGCGGTGTCGGGGGCGCGCAGCGGGCGCCGGTCATGCCCGGGGCCGCCGGCTTTGATGTTGAACAGGTAGTGGCCCAGGAACTGGTCGTGCCGCAGCTCTGCGACACCAGCAGCGCGACCAGGGAGAAGAGCAGGCCCTCCATACGGGTGGGCCGCTCGGAGGCATGGCCGAAGGCGTCAAGGAACCCGGTCCAGGAGCGGACTTGGAACAGCAGGTCCGGCAGGTCGATCCTGGAGGTGGCATCACCTCTGTGGTGGTCTTCAGCCGGCTCAGCGACTCCGGTTCGCCCACCGCGCCGAGCTTGTCCACCGACAGCTTGGCGCGTGCGCCGCCCTCGGGAACGACGATCTCCACCTTCGCGGCGTCGCCGGCCTCGGCGAGCCGGTCCGCCGTCTGCCGTCTGCCGCCAGGGCGCGTCCACCCTGCGGGTGAGCTGGGCCAAGCGCTCGTCAGCGTCCTCGGGCAGGCTCGGGCCCGCGAGCACGTGCCCGCCCATCGCCTCCCACCGGTTCGGCGGGGAGGCGAACACGTCCCGCCGGTTCAGCGTGCGGTGCGGCTCCTCCAGCACCAGCACGCACACCACGTACGCGTCGCGGTCGACCGCAGGGCTTCCGCTCGGGCGGTCACTCCTCGAAGCGCCGCTTGCGCGCGTGAGTTCGCGCCTTCATTCGGTTGCCGCAGGCTGCCATGGAACACCACCGGGCAGTCCCGGGTCGGCTGTGATCGATGAGGAACAGATTGCACTCCTCATTCGCGCAGGCCCGCAGCCGTTGCGGCAGTTCCGTGGTGACGCGCGACCACGCGAGTACGACGCGGACCGCAAGCTCCTCATCTGGCGCTGCCTCCAGTTGCCAGGACACGCCTGCGGGCGAGACGGCAGGGCGAAGTCGTGCCCGGTCGAGCGCGGAGGCAAGGCTGCTGACATCCGAGGAGGCCCCCCGAATCAGCAGGTGCAGCGTGTCACGTACATGACGCAGGCGGTCACACTCCTCCCTCGTGCCACGCCCTCCGAGCGCTCGTACCCAGTCCGCCGCCCCCTGTGCACTCAGGGCGTCCGTGGGGCGTCCGTCCATCACCGGGGCGCTGTTGAGCACGGTGAGCAGCAGTTCCTCGTCCTCGGCCACGGCTAACTCTCCTTGACACGCCATACGGCTAGGTGCACCATCACCATAACCTAACCGGTTAAATTGATTTAAGGGGTTACTGTGGTTGCTGTTCATCACCGGACCGTGGACGTCGACGGCATGACCGTCTTCTACCGGGAGGCGGGCCCGTCGGACGCCCCCGTCCTGCTGTTGCTGCACGGCTATCCGACGAGCTCCCACATGTTCCGGCGCCTGATCCCGGCGCTGGCCGGTCCTTACCGGGTGATCGCGCCCGACCACATCGGCTTCGGCCGCTCGTCAGCGCCCAGCGTCACGGACTTCACCTACACCTTCGACGCTCTCGCCGAGGTGACTCGTGGCTTCCTGGCGGCCCTTGGCGTGCACCGCTACGCGATCTACGTACAGGACTACGGCGCGCCCATCGGCTGGCGACTCGCGCTGGCGTCCCCAGAAGCGGTCCTCGCCGTCGTCTCGCAGAACGGCAACGCCTATGAGGAAGGGTTCGTGCCGGACTTCTGGGAACCCATCTGGGCCTACGGGGCGCAACGCACCCCGGAGAACGAAGCACGGCTGCGGCCCGCTCTGGGCCGGGAAGCCGTCGAGTGGCAGTACACCCACGGTGTCCCCGACCCCACCCTGATCGATCCCGACGCCTGGGAGCACGACCTGGCGCTTCTTGCCCGCCCCGGCGTCGATCGCGCCCAACTCGCCTTGTTCGGCGACTACTCCAGTAACCGAGCCCTGTACCCGGCGGTGCACGAGTGGCTGCGCTCGAGCCGTGTCCCCGTCCTGGCGATCTGGGGCCGCAACGACGAGATCTTCGCGCCGGCCGGTGCGGAGGCGTTCCAGCGCGACGTCCCGGACGCGGAGATCGTCCTGCTCGATGGCGGTCACTTCCTCCTGGAGAGCCACCTCGACGCGGTCGTCGCCGCCATCATGCAATTCCGCCCGCGCGTACTCGGCGCGCCAGTCAGCAGCTGACAGAATGCCAGGCTCCGAAGCCGTTCGATCGACCCCGCCGGATCAGGGAGCGGCGTCGGTGAGCTCCTGGAGCCGGCCGAAGTCGACGTCCACGTGCGGGTCGTACGCCTCGGGCTGGATTCCGAGCTCGTGGGTGGAGTACTCGCTGAAGGGGCGGATGTGCTCGGTCAGGTACGGCGAGATGTGGGCCAGTCCTCGAGGTCGATGACATGGCCCTCCTCCCGGAGCTGGCGCACGATCTCGGCGATGTCCAGCGCGTTGTGGAAGATCACTGCTTCTCCGAACCAGCGATAGCCCGGTGATCGGGCGGGAAGATCGTGATTCTCTAGGCTCGGCCCCAGCGCCAGGAACTACTGTCGCGAGCATGGTCGAACACGATGCCCTCACTGCCACCCGAGAGGCCTACGACGCTGTTGCCCCCACCTATGCGCAGTTGTTCCGCGACTCGCTGCGTGACAGTCCCTTCGACCGTGCGATCTTGGGCGCCTTCGCCGAGGTCGTAAGTGCGAGTGGGGACGGTCAGGTCGCGGACCTGGGGTGTGGTCCTGGCCATATCACCGCTTATCTGCATGAGTTGGGGCTGGCGGCGTTTGGTGTTGATGCCTCTCCTGCGATGATCAAGTTGGCTCGACAGGCCTATCCGGGCCTGCGGTTCGACGTGGGCTCGATGGCCGCGTTGAACATCGCTGACGGCGTGCTGGGCGGCGTACTTTCCCGTTGGTCCATCATCCACACGCCGCCGCGGGAACTCCCCGCCATCCTGGCGGAGTTCCATCGTGTGCTGGCACCTGGCGGCCACCTTCTGGTCGGCTTTTCGGCAAGCGACGATCCGTCACACCCGACGCAGGTCTTCGATCACACCGTCGCGCCGGCCTATCGGTGGTCGCCTGATCACCTCGCCGCGATGCTGCGCAGGTCCGGGTTGTCCGAGGTGGCCCGGATGGTTCGCGAGCCTCAGCCCACCGACCGACGGCAGTTCCAGGAGATTCACCTGCTCGTCCGCAAAGCCCAGGCAGGGGCTGCCTGACCCAACAGAAGACCGCATACAACCTGCCGGACGGGGAGCCGTCAGGCTCCAGGCATCGACGAGCCGGTCACGTTGGGCGAGGTCAGGCCAAAGCATCGGGCATCCGCCCAGGACAGATGTCGGGCGATCACCGGTGCCCACCTCGTGCCCTTGGTCCGGGCCGGAGCCCCGGTTCGAGAACGGCCACCTGGTCGAACGCACCGAGTCGACCGCCGCGTGACCTGGCTCGGAAGTTGCCGCCCCTCTCCGCAGCCGAACACAACGTCAAAAGGGGGTGGCTTCGTTGCGCACCAGCGAGGCAGGATCGGCCCTGTGATGCGCCATGCCCACGAGGATCCCGAACTGCTGGCCCTGGTTCGCCGCTATGTCATACCCGAGCGGCGTTACCTGAAGCTCGGCGGCAGCTTGCTGCGCATGCGGGGTCCTGAGCACGACCGATTCGTGGGAAATCTCAGCGAGGACGCGGGAGTCATCACCACGAATGAGATCACCATCCTCCTTGAGGGCGGGTGGCGGGAGCGGAGGACTGCGGCGTGGCTCGTGGCTATCTCCCGCCGGACCGAGTTCCGTGAGCGCCTCGGAGAGCTGCTGCTGGCCAGCGAGGCCTGCTGTGCTGGGCTGGCCTATTGTGTGGCCCTGGCCAGTTTTGGAACGCAGCGCGACTCAGAACTGCTGGTCGCCTACCTGGATCGCTACCTTCGCCGTCCGGACCTCGCATACGACCAGACCGTGGCCATGGGCGCTCTCCTGT
This sequence comes from Streptomyces sp. NPDC039424, assembly GCF_055639495.1. Lineage (NCBI taxonomy): Bacteria > Bacillati > Actinomycetota > Actinomycetes > Kitasatosporales > Streptomycetaceae > Streptomyces > Streptomyces sp. NPDC039424. Next base: position 76,326 of record NZ_JBVKAI010000028.1, on the reverse strand, counting down.
TCGTCGACCTGAATCGCAAAGGGGACCAAGCTGCCCGTTTCCTGGGCCCGGGTGGCCTGTGGCAACAGTGGCTCCAGGACGCATCCCACATGCAGGACACCACGGACCCCGCCACATACCTGAGCCTCATTCGCCGGCTTTGCGCCTACGTCGACGAGTGCGCTGAAGCGAGATGACGGCAACACTCTGTCCGCAGGGCACGGTGTGTCTGTGACTGCTGCATTTCTGGCCGTGAGACGTAGATCAGACCTCTTGGCGGTCGTTGCGAGGGCTCGCGATGTAGCCGGTCCAGTTGCGCTTGACGAAGTTCGTCCAGTCCGTCGCGTTGTCGACGCTGGTCCCGGTGAGGGCGGCGAGGATTGAGGCAGGAACGTCAGCCGCCAGCGCAAGGCGGGCAGTGTTGCGGCCGGCAAGGCCACCCAGGCCAAGGCGCCTGAGCTTCAGGTAGTTGTATTGCGGCTGGATCGGGCGGGCCAAGCGTCGACCTGACCGGTCAGGCGCGGGACTGGCGGGAGAACTCACACCACTGGTTGTCGTCGGGGTCGCCGAGTGCCATGCGGAGGGCGATCGAGTCCCCCCTGCGGACGTAGTCCAGGTCGTAGAACTCCTCTCCGATCTTCAGGTCGAAAGTCTGCGGGGTAACCCCCTTGCCCCCTGCGTAGAGGTACCAGGTCCCGTGGCCGGCCGCCAGGCGCTTCACAGCTCCGGAGACCAGCGCGTAGTCCACTGGGAAGTCCCGGACGGTAAAGGTGCGGTCCGGTTCGACCGTGAGCGTCGATCCGCAGTCGCTTGTCCAGTGACCCAAGACGTCCGCCGCCGCTATATGCGGCAGCGCCTTCGGGTCACCACCGCAGGCGCCGGCCAGCAGGGCGACTGCCGCGGCACACAGGACGCTCGCCGTTCGACCTCTCACCACATCCCAATTCCCGTACTGAACCTGGCTGCCCAGGGCACGACCACTCCTCTTGAAGGTGATCAGGTCGACCACCGCACCCTACCCGGGGCGCTCATCCGCCACCGATGCCGAGGATCGATGTTCCTACCGCAACGCCTGCTCCCACCACGTCCGCGGACGATCCTCCGCACGAGCCCCCGTGACCTACAGCCTCTCCACCGCCCAGATCGCCGCACGCTTCTGCCCTACGTGGAAGATGTTCTACGACCGCAAGAGAAGCGAGGACAAGAGCCACAAGCAAGCGATTCTCGCCCTCGCTCGCCGTCGACTCGACGTCCTATGGGCACTTGTTGGCCGCTTTGGTGCTCAGCCCGTCGATCGCGTAGCCGGATCGCCATCCCGACCGCGGCGTCCCGGGCATCCCGCAGCTCATCACTGCGCGCCCCACAGGGTGTAGCCCTTAAGGCTTCGGAGTTTCTGGTAGGGGCCGGGGGACCGGGGAATCTCATAACGCCAGTCTCCGCTGGATCCGCCATGCCACTGCACGGCGGCGGCGCTGGCCTGGATAAGGGTGCCTCCGGACTGCCGGTAGGCCAGCGAGATGACGGCCCGCTGATCGGAGTAGCTGTCGAAGCGGAACCCGGCCAGCTGCAGCATTTCTCCGGACGCGGGCGAGGGGGGCCCGCCTACCTCTGCTTCGCGCCTGGTTCGCGCACGGACGTAGCCGTCGCGGCCCTCGCCGTAGGTTTGCTCTTGGACCACGGCTTTCCATCGCGTCGACAGCGGGAAGCGGACACCGATCTGGCAGGCGGCGAGAAGTGCACCAGCAGAGTTGTGCGCGTAGCAGCGCGCGATGTCCCCGGTAGTCCTCTTCGGGCCCAGGGTGGGAGAGGCGGGTACGGCGACACCGTGGAACATCTGCCAGGAGACCCCCTCCGGCGGAGTGGTCAGGCCGGCCTTTTGGTCGGAGGCGCGTGTTGTCGGGCAACCCCCTTCGTTTCCGGTGGAGGCTGCGCGGGCCGTGGCAGACGCCGTCGGCTTGCCTGTTGCGGCTGGTGAGGACTGGCAGCCGGTGACCGCCGCCGCGGCGAGCATGGCCAGCACCGGCCACGCCATGATGGGGATGAGGTGTCGTGAGAGGGGCACGGTCGTTGTGTCTCCGGTATTCAGGGCTGATGTCATCAGGGGCACGGGGTTCAGCCGCCGTCGATGATGCCGTATTTACCGTGAATCTGACCCGGATGGCGGTCATGAGCAGGCCCGCACGGGCGGGCAGAGCACCTGCGATCACGGCAGCTCGGTGCTGATGGTTCGCGCGCTACCGTCCCAGGCGCCGGGCCGATGACGGACTGGGTGCCTGAATGTCCGGATCATGCCGAATTCTTGGAGGGCAACTGGACCGAATCCCCAGGTGAACCACCAGTGCCGGTGCAGCTGTGGGACGAGGGGATAGCCGAGGGCTGAGCCCCTATCCCACGCGGCCGAGCTGGCGGCGCAGGCCCTCGCGGCCGGCGCCCCGGGGCGCCGGCCCAGACGGTCCGCTACACCGAGGACATGCTGAGGCTGCCTGAGCACCGCGCGCCGGTCAGTGGTGGGGTGAGCGCATCACCTGCTGGTTCTGGTCCGTGCGGTTGTGCGGGTCCGGCCAATGACCGAGAACCCATACTGCGACCACGGCGGCCGCTGCGACGACCAGGACGATCACTATGATCATCGACTACACGCGTCCCTTTCCTTCAACAGGGCGTGGTGGGTGGGTGCGAAGGACGGCAGCGCACCGCCGAGTGGCAGACTTCGGGCGCCGCCCCCGCCGCCCCCGCCGCCCTCGCCGCCCTCGCCGCCCTCGCCGCCCTCGCCGCCCTCGCCGCCCTCGCCGCCCTCGCCGCCCCCGCCGTACCGCCGTCAGCTGCCGGTTCGCTTCGGCTTGGGCGTGGCCAGTGCCCGGAATGCCTCCCACTGCACGGGGGGCCGTGAAAGGCCGCGCCGTTGCAAATAGCGTGCGGTGGCCCGGTTCGTCCGGCGCAGCACCCGCAGCGCGTCGCTCGGGCGTCCGGAGCCCATCGGCTCCACCACCGTGCCGGGCACCAGCAGCCAGCCGTCACCGTCTTGTCGTAGCTCTCCGCGGACGAGCGTGTTCCGCAGGTGGTTGAGCCGTTCGTCGTGCCGGTGCACCAGCAGGGCGGCGGGGCCGGCCGTCACGACGCAGCCGGAGGGCACCGTCACCACGAATCCCGCGTCCGTCGCCACCGGCCTGGTCCGGGCCAGTACAGGTGCTCCCGTCGAGTCGCGCGCCGCCAGCACCGCGCTCGGATAGGGGGCGAGTTGCTTGGCCCCGAGCAGCAAGGGGGCGGGTTTCTCCCCGGTGGCGGGCTGCGACGGGGGCAGGGACGCCAGGGGAGGGCGTACGACGACCTGTTCCGGAGTGACGGTGATGAGCAGGCGGAGGTAGTACCACTCCATCAGCCGTCTCACGCCGGGGGCGAGGTACGACCGGCTGTGCGGCTGCCGCTCGAACAGCATCTGCCAGTAGTCCTCGGCGCCTTCGGGGCCGGTCATGATGTCGTCCGGGCATGTGGCCCGGCCACCGACGAAGATCTGGGGGGCGTCGTCGAGGCCGCTGCCGGTGGGATCGGAGTAGAGCAGGGCCACGCGCCCGTCCCGGCGCACGTTCAGGGCTTTCTGCGCGAACGCCAGTGACGTGGTCAGCAGCAGCGTCCCGTCGGTCTGACGCCGGATCGCGGCGGGCCAGACCACCGGTGCGCCGTCCTGGCCGAGCGTTGCGAACTCGCAGGTTCGGTAGGCATCCAGCACGTCGAGAGGAGCAGCGTCGAGTACGGTCACCGGCCCGCCTCCTCGTGCAGTTCGCCGCGCAGGGCACGGCACGACGCGGCGTACTGGCGTCGGCCGACGGCCTTCCACAGCAGGCGGCCGATGAAGGGGGCCCTGCCTAGGAAGTAGGCGCGTTCCTGTGGTGTTGCGTCCTCGAGAATCGCGCCGAGGGCCAGCAACACCTTGTTCTTGGGCAGCCCTTCCAGCCCGCGTTGGCCGACCAGGTCCCACTCGGCGACGGTCAGATGCTCGGCGACCAGGGGCAGCACCAGCCGCTCCTCGTCGTCGAGGTGTTCGAGCAGCACCGTGTGGTGCTCGGTCAGCGCCAGGGCCAGTTCCTCCCGGGCGATGTGGTTCGCCTCCCGCAGCCAAGCGGGCAGCCATTCGGCTACGACCGTGAGGCTTCGGTCGATGCGCTGGTGCTGCTCCTCCATCCGGTCGACCAGCCCGCCGTCCGCGCCCCGGGCGTGGAGCAGCGGCCAGACCAACTCGTCCTCGAGGGAGTGGTGATGGTGCAGCCCCATCACGTAGTCGTCCAGGTGGGCCGCGATCTGTGCCGCCCGTGTGGTGTCGCCGTCCGGCACGGCCCGTACCAGACGGGGTGCCAGCGCCGACTCGCGTCGGAAGACCCGATGGACGACCACCATCTCGTGCGTGTAGGGCCGTTGGGTGGTGGGGGAGGGGAAAGTACTGCGGGACACGCCTGGTTGCTCCAACAATGAGGTACCGGTGAGAAGTGCCCACCGTTGCGCAGCCCTCTTGGCGCCCGCTTGGCACCGCACTTGGGACGCCTTGACCAGCGCGTTTAGTGTCCGTTGACGGTCTGCAACCGCCCCTCGGGTAGATTCGCGCAGCGTGCTGCGTATTCGAGTCCTGGGTTCACTGGGCGCCGAGGTCGGGGGCAGGCCGGTCGAACTGGGAGCTCCGCGGCAGCGGGCCGTTCTCGCGCTGCTGGTCGCGGCCCGCCAGGAGGTGGTGCCCGTCGACCGCTTGGCCGACGCGCTGTGGCGCGGTGTGCCCCCGGCCAAGGCCACTGTGTCCCTGCACGCTTATGTGTCGAATCTGCGCCGCCTGCTGGAGCCGGAACGGCTCCCGCGCACCCCCGCGACCGTCCTGGTCACCTCCCCGCCGGGCTATGCCCTGCGGCTGCCTCCCGAGGCGGTGGACGCCTGGCGGTTCGAGGCCCAGGTGTCCCGGGCCCGCAGCGCTCCGCCCGACAGTGCGCGGGAGCTGCTGGCGGAAGCGCTCGGATGGTGGCAGGGCCCGGCCTTCCTGGAGCACTGGGACGAGTCGTGGGCCGCGTCCGAGGTGGCCCGGCTGACCGAACTGTGCGCACAGGCCCGCGAACTGGCCGCCGCGACCGACCTGCGCACCGGGCACGCGGGCGAGGCGGTGCTGGCGGCCGAAGTCCTGGTGCGGCAGAGCCCGTTGCGTGAGGAGGGCTGGCGGCTGCTCGCTCTGGCCCAGTGGGCCTGTGGCCGCCAGGCCGATGCCCTGTCCACTCTGCGCCGCGCCACCGTGGTGCTGCGGGAGGAACTCGGGTGCGATCCCGGACCGGCTCTGACCGAGTTGGAACACGCCGTCCTGGCCCAGCAGTTGGACGTGCTGCACGCGGCCGTACCGCAGACGGCGCTCACGACCGCCGTGCCGGGAACCGCTCCCGTCGATGAGCCCGACGACGAGGGCTGCCTCTTCGTCGGCAGGGAGACCGAAGTGAGCGCCGTGGAGGCCGCCGCACGAGCGGCCCGGCGCGCGGGTGGGGTGGTCCTGGTCACCGGCGAGCCCGGAGTGGGCAAGTCCGCACTGCTCGAGCGGCTCGTGGGGCAGCTGGAGGCGGCAGGGTGGACGGTGATGATCGGGCGCTGCCCCGAGTACGAGGGTGCGCCACCCGCGTGGGCCTGGGTGGGGGCGCTCGGCGCTCTCGCCCGTTACGCGCCACCGGCGCATCCCGAGGAGCTTGCCGGCTTGCTGCACGAGTCGGAGGCCGTGGCCGCCATGACGCGCGACGAGGCCGCCGCGGGGCGCTTCCGTATGCACCGTGCCTTCGCCGCCTGGCTGCGGACCGTGGCCGCACAACAACCGCTCGCCATCCTCCTGGAAGACCTGCACCGGGCCGACAGCGAGACTCTGGCCCTCCTCGAGGCGGCCGCGCAGATCACCGGTGTTCCTCTCCTCATCATCGCCAGTTACCGTCCGGCCGAGGTGGGGGTGAACCTGGGTAAGACCCTCGCCCACCTCGCACCCGGCGCCCCGCGACGTATTGCGCTCAGCGGCCTCTCGCCCCAGGACGTCGCGACCGTGGTCGCCGCCGTCTGCGGCGAAACCGTTGACGAGACCACGGTGACGGCGCTCGCCGAACGCACCGGCGGCAACCCCTTCTACGTCCTCGAGAGCGCACGCCTGCTGGTCAGCGAGGGCGCTCTGGTGGCCGTGTCGGAAGTTCCCCAAGGCGTACGGGACGTGCTGCGCAGGCGTCTGGCCCTGCTGCCGGCCGAGGCCCGCTCAGCCGTGCGGCTGGCGGCCGTCGCGGGACTGGAGGCCGAAGTCGCCCTCCTGGTCGACGCGGCAGACGCCGACGAGGACACGGTGCTGGAAGGACTCGACGCCGCGGTGGCCGCGGATCTGCTGACCGAACCCGCTCTGGGACGAGTCCGCTTCGTGCACGCGCTGGTCCGCGACACCGTCTACACCGACCTGTCCGGCGTGCGGCGGGCCCGTCTGCACGACCGCATCGCGCAAGGACTGCGGCACCACCGCCCGCACGATCTCGCGGCCCTCGCGTTCCATTTCGCCCGCTCGGGCAGAACCGCCAACGCGCCCCTGGCCATCGACTATGCACTGCGGGCGGCCGAGCTCGCCGAGAGGCGGTACGCCCACGACATGTCCGTCGAGCTGATCGAGCAGGCCCTCGAGGCGCACTCGGCAGCCGCGGCCGACCACGACGCCGACCCGCAGGAAACGGTGGCCCTCCTGGTGCGGCTGCTGGGGGCACAGGTGCGGGCCGGATCGACGGACGCTGCCCGGCACACCCGGCAGCGGGCGGTCGACCTCGCGATGCGGGCCGGCCGGGACGACCTGGTCGCCGCGGTCTACGGCGCCTGGACCGAGCCCTCACCCTGGCGCAGCCGACTGGAGGGTTTCTTCGACCGCACCGCCCTTGCCCGCCTGAAACGGCTCGCTCACGACCACACCCTCGACGACGCGACACGCGCCCGGGTCCTCCAGGTCCTCGTCGACGCCGTGGCCGCCGAGGAGGCGCCGCGGGCCCTGGAAGCGGCGCACGCACAACTGGCGCTGGCCCGAGCCGACGGCGAACCGCGCCTGCTGGCATCGGCGTTGATGACGTCCGCCAAGCTGCTGCCCCACGAGGCACAGGGCGCCGTCCGCACGCCGCTCGTCGCGGAACTGCGGAAGCTGGCGCAAGCGCACGACCTCCCGGCCTACCGCTGGGTGTGCGAGCACCTCGACGGCATGACCGCCGCGACCCGCAACGATCCCGACGGGCTGCGCCGGCACAACGCCCACGCCCTGGAACTGGCACGCCGCTACCGCATGGTGTGGGCGCAGGGCATCGCCGCCGCGACCTCCGCCATGCTGGCCACCGTCGCCGGACGCTTCGACGAGGCAGAGGCCCGCTACGCCGCGGCCGACGGCCTGTTCCAACGCGTCGGGGCGCACCACGCCACGGGCCCGCGCACGCTGGGCGTGATCACCATCCGTCTCGCCCAAGAGCGGGCGGCCGACCTCGAACCGGTCGCCCGCGACCTGTACGCGGCGATCGGCACCCCCGTCGCGGTGCTCCACGCCCTGGTCCTGGCCCGCCTGGGGCGGCTGGAGGAAGCGACAGCGGTGCCCCTCGCCCCGCGACCGGTGACGGACCACCTTTACGGCGTGGAACTCGACTTCCGCTGCGAACTCGCCGTCCTGCTCGGCGACACGGACACGGCGGCCTCGCTGATCGAGCATCTGCTGCCCATCCGCGACCAGTTCGCAGGCACGGCAGGCGCCGCCTACGCGACCCGCCCCCTCGCCCACTCCCTCGCCGAGCTGTACCGGCTCCTTGGGGAGGATCAGGCTGCGGCCGACAACTACGCGCTGGCCGAACGCGTCGCACTCGCCTGGGACTCGCCGCACCGCGTCGCCGAGGCACGCCGGGCGGCCGCATGCCTGGCCGCTGAACGGGAGCGTCGACGTACCGTGGCGATCTAGACCGCATGGGGTGGCGCCGGCGCCTCCTCGTGCCACCACCGTGGGCGGTGGCAGGGCCGCAATTACGGGAAGGCCGGTGTCGATCTGGACCTGTTCGCCGGGCCGCAGTGCTTTGGTGGGGGTGAAGGCGCGCCCCTCACGACGGGCGGACGGCTGGCGCACACGGCTGCCGAGCGTGGTGACGAGCCGGTACACCCCGAGCCCCCCGGCCGAGCCCCCCGTCACCGCACCGGGCGTCGTCGGCCCCGTACGACGGCAGGAGCCGCTCCCGGGATCTGTGAAACCCATCCCCGAGAAGGGTCGTTTCTGCACGTCAGGAGCCTGTCTTCACTCCCGTGAGTGATCCCCAACCGGAGAGAGTCGCGGTTGAATCACAGATGCCGCGAGCGAAAACCCGTGGCATTGACAGGAAGGGGTAACTCTCCATGACCCTGCCGATTCGACAGCACACTCTCGTTGGGCAGCGCATCCTCGCTCTCTGCGCCGCGCTCGCGACGCTGCTCGGCCTCGCGCTCAGTACTCCCGCCCAGGCGGCGCCCGCCGCCCCCAATGCTCCCTCGGGGCCCGTGGTGATCACCAGCGTGGCCTACACCAACTACCTCATCCCGGACGACGTTGCAGGTGGCAAGAACACGTACCTGCAGGTGTACTACCGGGCCGATCATCCGTTCCCGCGCACCTTCCGGTTCACCCCGACCCGGACAGCGCAGGGCGAGACGGTCTACGAGTGGACGATCACCACCACCGGCAACTGCGCGGAGGTCCGAGGCGACGCCGGCACTTCTGTCTACCTGGCCCCGTGCCAGTCCACAAAGAAGGCTCAGTGGTGGCGGCTGCGGCCCACCGTCGACGGTAACGCCTGGGCCCTGGTGCCCTACCTCAACGAGGACCTCGCCGTCACCGCCACCTACGGCGACGACAACTACGCGCCCCTACGGGAGATGCCCGGCGGACACGCAACTGCATCCCAGCTGTGGTTCCTGACCGGCTGACACATCGGAGCGCTCGTCCGGGGCGGCGCCGATGACCTTGGTGGCCGGAGTGACTGAAGCAACCCGCTTCAAGTCCGACTAGGACAAGGCCGTCGTACGCTCCTCCAGTTGAACTGCCCGTTCACCAGACGACTTGCGCGGTGGCCTGCCCCTTGTTCAGGGAGCACGCACCGAACACGGGTGCACGCCCCGGGCAGCCGCCGCGCATGCGCGACCCCAACCGGCTACACCACTCGGCAGGACGCCCCCCCGGCGGTAATCACGCAGTGGCAGGACGACGCCGGTCGAGCTTCGTATCCTGGCGCACCCGCCCGACGAAGTCCGCCAACTACTACATGCCCCCTCATGAGGCTCGTCGTACCACCTTTAAGCTCGACCGGCCGCAGAACGACAATGGGGAGCGTGATGACTGGTCAGGTCGCCGCTGTAGGCCGTGACGAGGCGTACACGTTCAGCAAGACCAATCGCGATTCCATCATGCTGCTCACAGGGCTCGGAGTGGAAGGAGACGTTCACGCAGGTGAGACGATCCGTCACCAGTTCCGCATGACCTACGAGGCGGACCTGCCCAACCTGCGCCAGGTCCACCTGATGCACGAGGAACTCTTCGACGAGCTCGCCCTCAAAGGCTTCGAGGTCTCTGCGGGGCAGCTCGGCGAGAACATCACCACGCGCAATGTGGATCTGTTGGGCCTGCCCACCGGCGCTCTGCTCCATCTCGGAGAGCAGGCGGTGCTCGAGGTGACGGGACTGGGCAACCCGTGCTCAAAGATCAACGACTTCCGCAAGGGGCTGGCTCCTCAGTGAGGTCTTCACCATGGACTCGGCATCCGGCGAGTTCACATTCAAGTCCGGTGTGATGGCTGTGGTCCGCCGTGGAGGGATCGTCCGCCCCGGTGATTCCATCCAGGTCGAAACCCCGCCCCTGCCGCACCGCTCGCTGGAACGGGTCTAGGCCCTTGTTCCGTGGTCAGCGCCGTGCCCAGATGAGGATGGCGGCGAGGTGGAGTGCGGCCTGGTAGGCGATGGCGAGTCCCCGCCGGAGGCGGTGGCCGACCTGGTCAGACGGCTGGGGGATGACCGCGCGGATCCGCCGGCGGCGCAGGTGGCCGCGGATCGTGCGGGATGAGTAGGCACGGTCGGCCAGGACCATGGTGGGGCGGATTCGGGGCCGGCCGGGGCCGCTTCTCGGCACCCGGATGCGGGCCATGACCGCCTCGAAGGCGGGCGCGTCACCGGCCTGGCCGGCGGTGACGGCCAGAGCCAGGGGCCGGGCATGGCCGTCTGCGCGCGGCGTGCTGGTGAGCCCGGACGACGGTGGAGTCAACCGACACGGTCCAGCCGATGTCGTCGACGGCATCCGCTGCCGCGAGGACGGCAGCGAGGATCTGCTCCCACGTGCCGTCGACGGCCCACCCGATCAGCCGTTGTGAGTGGCAGACCATCTCGGTCGGAGCAAGGAAACCTTCCTCGATGTTCTGGAGCGCCTTTGCGACCTTGATCTATGCGTCGATGCCCATCGCCACGCTGATCGGGGCCAGAGGCGTGTCCGCGCCGGCACGGTTGTTGGGTGTGCTGTTCCGGTGGCGCGCATCGCCCGCGTCACGAAGTGACTGGACGGCTTGCGAGCGGTGATCGTGCGCTGCCCGGCGCTGGTCGAGGATGCCGAGGGCCTCGTTGGCCCGGTCCCTCACCCTCCCCCCCCGTGACAGTCAACTGGCCTACGCGCCCCCACGCCTGCCCTGGCGATGGGGGGTGGACGCAAGGGTTGCATCCTTATCGTTTTTCGATAACATCGCTTCTCGATAACATCGATTAACGATAAGTGAGGTAGCGGCATGTCCGAGGACCGGAAGATGCTCGAACCCATGGCGACGGTCGTGTCCATAGCCCTGCGCGTCCTGCTGGGCCTGATGACGGCGGGGCTCGTCTTCAGGGTCGTCCATGGCGGTTGGGCGGACACCGTCGTCTGCCTCACCGACGACTCGAGCATCAGCGCGCACGACACCGCCAGCGCTCTCTCCCCCGAGAAGGGGGCCCAGGTCAACTGGATCCCCCGCTACTGCGCCGACGCACCCGACGCGCACCTGCGTCTCCTGAACGAACTCGGTGAACTGCCGTCGACGCTGCTGCTGATCAGCAGTCTCTTCCTACTGCACCGACTGCTGAAGGGAGCGGCAGGGGCCGGTGTCTACACGGTACGCACGGCATCCCGGCTTCGTCTGCTCGGCTGGTGGCTGCTCGCCGGGAGTCTGGTCGTCGGGATCGTCGAGGCCAACGCCAGAGCAGCCCTGCTCGCGGAACTGGCCACGACCGCGGACTTCACGGTCGGAGCCTGGCTGAACATGTGGTCAACCCCCTACCTGGCCGTACTGACCGGTCTTGGCCTGTTGACCTTCGCGCGGATCACCCGCGCGGGCACGTCCATGCGCGAGGACCTCGAAGGGGTCGTCTGATGGCCGCCGACGACCACGAGGGCCATGACATCGAGGTGCACCTCGGCAAGCTCCTCAACGAGCGCGGCATGACCCTCACGGAACTCGCCAACCGCGTCGGTGTGACCAACGTCAACCTGTCCGTGCTCAAGAACGGACGCGCCAAGGCGATCCGGTTCACCACCCTCACCCGGATCTGCGAAGTACTGCAGTGCCAGCCGGGAGACCTGCTCAGCTACCGCCCCGGGTCGCCCTCCGGAGACTCTCGGGAGTCCTGATCCCCGTCCTCGACTCGGCACGTTCCACTAGAGGCTCTCGAAGAGGACACCCGCATGTTCGGCGCCTCAGTGTGCGGCGCGTTTCCGGCACGCCCGACAGCGGTGGCGCCGGGCGTAGCCGGGTCCTCCGGCCACCGTTTCAAGCCTTTTTTAACGCAGGCCGGTGGGGAGGCAGCGTCGCCGCCAGGGCCGGGACGACGGCGAGGACCAGCCACGGCACGGCCGGCGGCAGGCCGAGGCCGAGCAGGGAGCCGGTGGCCGAGCTGCCGATGAGGACGATCAGGCCGGAGACGGAGGACAGCGCGCCGGTGTAGAGACCGAGCCGTCCTTCTTCCGCGAGATCGGGCACCCAGGCGCGGGCGGCCGGGGCGATGAGCATCTGGCCGAGGGTGAGCAGGACGACGTACCCCGCGGCGGGCAGCAGAGTCCTGCTGTCCGGCTGTGGCGGCGACTCCGCCGACGATGCCTCCGCCAGGACCGAACCCTCCGGCTCCACCGCGTCCCAGTCCAAGAACATGGACGGGATGTCCAATGGAGATGGGGGATCCGCACGCCATCCCCGCCTACAAGATTCGGGCGCCACCGTGGTGAAGGGCACGTTCAAACTGCTCGACACCCGCCCGTCCGGCCTGGACGACGTCAAGGGCACGGCCTGGTTGGCGCAGGGCCCCAAGGGCACCACGGTCACGGTGTCCCTGACCGGCCTGAAACCGGGCGACGCCTACCTCGCGCATCTGCATGCCGAACCCTGCTCCGACGACAACGGTGGGGAGCACTTCCAGTTCAAGAAGGGCGGCCCGGAGATGCCGCCGAACGAGATCCATCTGGCGTTCACCGCCGAGAAGTCGGGCAAGGGCATGACCACGGTGGACAACACGCGCAAGACCGGTAAGGGCGCGGTCGCCATCGTGGTCCACCCCCGTGACGAGCAGGACAACCGGCTGGCATGCGCGGACTTCGACTTCTGAGGGCCTCCGCCCTGCTCGGCTGCGCCGTTGTGCTGCTGTTCCTGGGCGGCACACCCGCGTACGCCCACACCGCGCTGAAGGACGCGACACCGGCACCCGGCGCCAAGATCGGCCCCGGAACCAGCGTCCTCGCGCTGACCTTCGCCGGCATGCTGCCCGGCAGCACCCCGAAGGTCAGCCTGACCGGACCCGACAACACCGAAGTACCCGTCGGGCAGCCCGTGGTGGCCGACCGCTCCGTCACCTGCGCTGCCGTCGCCGGGCTGCCGACGGGCGTCAACACCCTGACCTACACGGTCATCGCCCGTGACGGCGACGCCCAGACCCACCGCTACGAGTTCCAGGTCGCCAAGGGCGCCGAGGCTGCTGCCACCCCGTCCGCCTGCAAGGGCCTGAGCCTTCCGGCTCCGGACACCGGCGGGCGCGACACCCTCCTGGGGCTCGGCCGCACCACGGCGCTGCGCGTCCTGGCGGCGGTTGCCATCGCCGTCGTGGGCGGGAGCGTCCTCTCCGTGCGCACGCGGCGCGGGCTGTGGCCGGCGGGTGTCGGAAAGGCTGGCCACGTGGACGAGGAGCCGATGGCGGCCACGCCGGGCTCACCGGACAGCGGTTGACCACAACAGAAGTCGAGAAAGCCGCGCCGGATCTCGGCGGTGGGCACAGTGGGGCTCCGGATACTCACAGGGGTGGGGCGGCCAGGGACCGGGCGAGATGGCGGCAGGTGAGGAAGACGACGATGCCCTTGCCTTCGGGGGAGGGGTGGGTGGCCTGGGTCCAGCCCTGGCGGTGGTAGAAGGCCATCGCCAGGGACGACTGGACGGAGGTCAGCAGCCAGGAACGGCCCTCAGGAGCGTCCTCGGTGACCGCTTTCAGCGCGGCGCGCGCGAGATCGACGAACTCTCCGTCCGCTCATCCATACGGGGCACCGGCCTCGCCGCGGCCCTTTTGAGCGTGGTCCAGGCGGTGGCGAAGCCGACGACCTCCGAGCCGGTTAAGGCCAGCGCGGCGGTGAAGCCCGGGCGCCTCACGTTCACCGGGAGTTGGCCCACGAACTCGGCGGCCTTCTCCTCGTCCCCGTTCCAGGGTGGGGTGCAGAAGGCGTCGGTGTAGACGGAGTGCAGGGCGGTGGTGTCACCGACGTCCGTATAGGCCTGGCTGCGTACCCGGACTTCCATACCCTGTCCCTGTGATTGCTCGTCCGGTCCGTCGATGCACCCGAGCCTCAGCACCCACGGTGCATGGAGGCGCTGCTCGTCCGACGCACGACGGGGAGCGCGAGACGCTATGGCGCCACCGCGTCGGCGGCGTCGTGACGAAGGGCAGCGGAGGAGCGGCCGCCGGGACGAAACCGGCGACCGACCGCGATACTTCGACGTCTTCGACTTCGAACTCAGCGCCGACGAGCTGAAGGCGATCGATGTGCTCGACGCCGGCAAGGGCGGCGGGCCGGAGCTGACCGACGCTGACATCGAGGCGCTCGGCACGTCGATCCCGGAGGCCTAGGCACTACGCACGACCCGGTCGCGGTGATCTTTCGCGATGAGCCGGTCGTTCAGGAAGGCGAGGGGCGGAGAGTCGGGCCGGTCGGCGACGGCGACGGCGACGGCAACGGCGCGGACCGCCGCCCGGTGCAGGACGTGCCCACGGGCGGCTACTTGGCTTCGACCCGTCCGACCAGGTCGGGGCCGGTGGCCAGCGCCTCGCATGCGGTCTGCCAGGCGTTGTCACCGGGGTGGAGCCTGTTGCGGAGGTACGCCGCAGTGAGTCGGCCGACGGCGGTGACCCGCTCGGGGCTCTCATCCGTGGTCTCGGCGACGTCGTATCCGGGGATCCCGCCGAGGGCGTGCCCCGCGCCGAACAGGGTGAGCAGGGATTTGGGGCTGGGGCCGAGGGTGTAGGGGTCGGCGTGCCAGTCCGGCCCCATGTCCGTGAAGTGCCGGGAGTCGTCCTCGTCGCCGGCAACGATCAACGCGGGTGTGGTCATCGTGGAGAAGTCGATGGTCCCAAGGACCGGCAGCGCGTCGGCCATGGGCCCGTTGAGGACGTCGCCCCTGCCGGGCGCGGCCAGCAGCACGCCCGCCTTGATCCGGGGCTCGAAGAGGCTCACTTCCTCCCCGCTGTCGGGGTCGGTGACCCGGGCGCCGAGCAGGAGACTGGAGGTGAAGCCGCCGAAGGAGTGTCCGGCGACGGCGACCTTGGTGTGGTCGATCCGCCCGGCGAGCAGTGGCACGGCCTTCTCGATCACGTCGAGCCGGTCGAGGATGTGGCTCATGTCCTCGGCGCGCGAGCGCCAGAAGAAGGGGGCGCCGGGAGCATCGGCGACCAGGTGGCTCAACGTCCTGGAGGTGAGGTGGGTGGGCTGGATGACGACGAATCCGTGTGCCGCCCAGAAGTTGACGAGTGGCGCGTAGCCGTTCAGCGAAGAGAGGTTGTTCGAGGGGCCCTGGCCGTGGGAGAGCAGGATGACGGGTAGGCCGGTTCCGGTCTCGGGCGCGGAGACACGGATCTGGAGGTCCACGGGCCGTCCCGGTACGGGCAGCACCACCGGGCTGTAGGACAGGACCGAGACGGGCGAGCCCAAGGCGTCGGTGGCGGAGGCGGAGGCGGATGTGTTCATGATGCGTGGTTGCCCTTCTGCAGACCCTGCCGCCGGTCTCGGACGGCCGGCGACTGGTGAGGCGGTCAGGGGCGTCCCGCTTCAGCTAACCTGAAGTGGAGCGCCGCTCCACTTAATATCCGGAACGATGCTCCGTTTTGTCAAGCGGCGCTGGAAGGAAACGTGATGACCGCCGAGAGCCCCAGCGGGAAGGCGTCGACCCGAAGCAAGCGGGCCGACGCGCAGCGTAACCAGCGGGCCGTGCTCACCGCCGCCGCCGAGGTGTTCGTCACCTCCGGCGTCGACGCGCCGATCCGCCAGATCGCGGCCAGGGCGGGCGTCGGGATGGGCACGATCTACCGCCACTTCCCGACCCGGGCGGACCTCGTCACCGCCGTCTACCACCACCAGATCGAGGAATGCGCCGAGGCGGGCCCGAGCCTGCTGGCCGGTGCCGACTCCCCGTTCGACGCACTGCGCCAGTGGGTCGACCTCTTCGTCGACTTCCTGGTCACCAAGCACGGACTCGCCGACGCCCTGCAGTCCGACAGCGACCGCTTCGCCGCACTGCACACCTACTTCATCGACCGCCTGCTGCCCGTATGCGCCCAACTGCTCGACGCCGCGGCCGACGCCGGCGCCATCAAGCCCGGCATACAGCCCTACGAACTGATGCGCGGCATCGGCAACCTCTGCGTCGGACGCGACAGCGACCCGCGCTATGACCCCCGGCGCTTGATCGACCTCCTCCTCGAAGGGCTGAGGCGTCCTCAATCGGCTTGACAGTCCGGGGCAGGGCCGCCGTTGCGTCGCCGAGACTGCGTTGCAGGCACTGGCAGCGCGGGGCCGCCGCAGCGCCGATCGCCGTCGCGGACACCAGCTGAAGCCACTGGAGCGGGACCGGCTGATCCTGCTGGACCGCAAGCCCGAGGTGGTCGGGATGGCCTCGCAGCCGCTCTGGCTGCACCGGCACGACGGCGGCGCCGCCACGCGCCGGGCTACTCCGAGCACCTGGCGGACGGCCGGGCCCGGGGCGTCGACGTCCGGACCGGCGATCGGATTGGCCAGGCCGATGCCGAGGTGTTCGATGCGACGGAGTGGGGCCGCAGCGCGGTCGGTTGGGAGTTCGTCCGCGTTGATGAGCCGGATCCGGTACTGATGGTGAACGTGCGCCGTCTGTCGCGCTACCGCCGGCGCCGCTGCGCGCCCGGATGCCGCCGAACGGCTCCTTGAGGTGTTCGACGGACCGGCGCCGTCAGAGTCCGGGGCGGCGAAGGCGGGTGATCCGCTGCTGGTGCAGCCCAGGGGTGTTCCATCTGCTGTGGTGCGGTGAACTGGCCGCGGACCTGACGCCGGGAGGACGACACCGCCGACCGCATCGGCCCCAGGATGTAAACCCGTGGGCCGAGGCCCGCGAGTGATCAATCGGTGGGCTGATGCCGCACGGGAGGCGCACGTGACAGCGTTCCTCTGTGCCCACGGACTGGCCGTGGCGGCACGATTGACGACCCGTGACCATGGGAGAGACCATGACCACCACGCCGTTCATGAGCCGGAAGGGCATGACGCGCCGCCGCATGCTGGGAGCCGCGCTGGCCGCCGGGGCCGCCGTGCCGCTTGCCGCCATCGCTGGCCCCGCGTGGGCGGACCCGGGCACGCCCGCCCCCCTCCCGACGCGGCTCACGCTACCCATACCCACCGGGCCGCACCCAGTGGGCATGGTCCAACTGCACCTTGTCGACCGGTCGCGCCCGGACGACATCGCGGGCCCCGGGCACTTCCGCGAGCTGATGGCCACTGTCTGGTACCCCGCCCGAGACGTTGAGCGGTACCCGGTGGCGCCCTGGATGCCGGCCGGCGCCCTTCAGGCGTTCCTTGCCGACGCGGGGTTCAGCGCCCTGGCCCCCCTGGCGCCGCACACGGCCAGCCACGTGGGCGCTCCGGTGCGGCGGTCGGGCCGACGGCTGCCCGTCGTCGTGTTCTCGCACGGCGCGCACAGCCACCAGGGCGACCACACCACGATGGTCCAGGAGCTCGCCAGCCACGGATACGCGGCTGTGACGGTGGCTCACCAGTACGACACGTACACCGAGTTCCCCGACGGCCGGGTCGCAGTCCCGCTCTACGACCGGAAGGCGCCGACACTGCCTGGGGACTTCGCCGCTGACCTGCGCTTCGTCCTCGACTGCGTCGAGCAGCTCGCCGCCGGGTGCAATCCGGACGTCGACCAGCGGGATCTGCCGGCCGGACTGCTCGGCTCCCTCGACCCGCGGCGCATGGGCGCGTTCGGCTGGTCAAAGGGCGGGACGGCCACCGCCTGTGCCACGCTCGCGGACGAGCGCATCCGGGCCGGGCTGAGCCTCGACGGCCCGATGCAGATGAACCCGCCGCTGGCCGGCGACCTGGACCGGCCGTTCATGATGATGTCCGCCGTGTTCACCCGGGCCACGGATCCCGAGGCCGCCGCGTTCTGGTCGCACCTGCGGGGCTGGCGGCTGAACATCCAGGCCCAGGGCGCCGTCCACGTCTCGTACGGCGACAACGAGGCGCTGTTCCCACAGGTGGCGAAGATGTTCGGATGGAGCGGGCAGCAGCTCCAGGACGTGATCGGCACCCTCGATCCTGACCAGGCGGTGAAGATCCAGCAGGCATACCCGCTCGCGTTCTTCGACGAGCACCTGCGCCACCGTCGGGGGCACCTGCTCGACGGACCGTCCCCAGCCTTCCCGGCGGTGACGTTCCTCCCCTGAGTACCCGGGATGGCCGCGGCGCGGTCCGTCGCAGGCGATTGAGGGAGCAGGACGACTGGGCCGAGGCCTACCCGAACCGCTTCGGGTTCAGCGCGCCGTGGGACGGCTTGTACGACGCGTACGGGATCCGCAGTCGAGATCGTTTGACAAACGGACGAGATCACCTGTCACAGGACAGCTCGCGGGCCTGCCTGGTCGTCAGCGGCGGCCGCGCCGGTCCGGCGACACCGTGCTGGTCGTTCTCGCCCATGACTCCATCGTCCTGCGCGTCGGCGGGCCGGACCAGGAAGAGGCATACGCCTGGATCTGGTTCCGTAACGCGAACAGTCTCGGACCGGCGGACGATGAACAGCGCACGCCCATCAAGATGGGATCCGGATCACCTTGCTGCTTCTTGCGCGTGCTGAAGACGGTAGACAGGTGGTTGTCGTTGAGTGAGAGGGCGGGCAGACATGGACGTGTATGAGGCTGTGGACAGTCGCCGTGCCGTGCGGGCGTTCAGCGATAATCCGGTATCCAAAGAGGTACTCGAACGTGTGCTTGCTGCAGCGACGCGGGCTCCCTCGAGTGGGAATCTCCAGCCGTGGCATGTGTATGTCGTTACCGGCGAGCCCTTGGCCGAACTGAAGAGGCGCGCGACGGCGAGGGCACTGGCGGGAGACCCGGGTGATGAGCGGGAGTATCCGATGTACCCGGCCGAACTGGCATCGCCGTATCTGGACCGTTTTTCCGCCGCGGCCGCTCAGCGGTACAAAACGCTGGGAATCGAGCGCGACGACCCCGACAGGCCCATGAAGATCGCCGCCTTGAACTCGGAGGCGTTCGGGGCTCCGGTCGTGTTGTTCTGCTACCTCGACCGGACAATGGGGCCCGGACAGTGGGGGGACGCGGGGATGTACTTGCAGACGGTCATGCTGTTGCTGAGGGCGGAAGGGTTGCACAGCTGCCCCCAAGTGATGTGGACGATGTATCGCGAGACTGTCAGTCAGACAGTCGGAGCCGATGACGGGCTCGTACTGTTCTGCGGTGTCTCGGTGGGATTCGAGAAGAAAGGCGTGCCACGGCTGCGGACCGGGCGGGCGGACATGACAGAAACAGTGAGCTTCATCGGAGTGTGACCGTTAGGCGGCCGAGATCCAAAGGCATAGACGCAGGAACAGGCAGTCACTCGTGCTCCAGTTCGGCCGCGCGCTCCTCCAAAGACGCGGTCAGATCGACGGCTTGCTGTTCCAGGCGCGTGATCGTCCGTTGGAGTTCCTCAACATCGGCGGGGGCGCAGAGGCTTGGCTCTCGGCAGATCTGTGCCCCCGGTGCTTCGGGCAGGGGCTTTTCCAACTGCTGGATGCGGGCGACGAGCCGGGCGTTGCGGGCCGGGACGTTGGCCAGGTCTGCGACGGCGAACCCACGGTCCGCCAGCAATCGCGGACCTCCCGGATTGCCCGGCCGATCGTGGAAGACGCCACCTCGTACAGCACGCCCAACGCCTCATGGGTCCGCAGATGGACCAGTGTCCCCAGGAGCCGGTCGCTGAAGACCAGTTCGTACTTCGGCCCGGCCCGGCCCCCGCCTTCCGCCGACGGTCGCCCTCACGTCGCCCATGACGCCCGGACTCACAGCGCGCCACCCAGCGCGGGGCGAGTTCCGCGACCAACTCGCCCAGCTGTTGGCGCGACAGCCCGCAGAAGGCAGGATGGGACATGGCCAGGCCACGCGGACCAGTTTGATCTTCACACGCCAGACAACTCGCGCGGCCGTCTCCAAGGCCCCACACCTCACCGACCAAGATCAATCGCAGGTCGGCCCAATAGGGTCGGAGGCATGACGACACCCCTTGCCAGCAGTGCCTTCGACTCGCTCCGCCTCGACGCCGTGCCCGACCAGGAGGCGCTGCGCCGGGCCTACGCACTCCCCAGCGACGCGGCCGTGCGCAAGCAGATGACCGAACTCACCGAGCAGACCCGGCGGTTGATCGGCTGCTCATCGCTGGTCCTGGTCGCCAGCGCGGACGCCGACGGCAACTGTGACGTCTCCCCGCGCGGCGGCCCCGCCGGGTTCGTCGCCGTTCTGGACGCACGGACGGTGGCGATACCGGACGCGACCGGCAACAAGCGTCTGGACACCCTGCAGAACGTCATCGCCACCGGACGGGCCGGGCTGCTGTTCGTCATCCCGGGGCGCACCACGACGCTCAGGGTGAACGGCCGGGCCTGCGTCTCCACCCGCCCAGAGCTACTGTCGCAGCTGACCGCCGTGGGCAAGCCGCCGGCCAGTGCGTTGGTCCTGGGGATCGAGGAGGTCTACCCGCACTGCCCCAAGGCGCTCCTGCGCAGCGCGGCCTGGAAGCCGGAGCAGTGGCTGTCGGCGGACGCCCAGCCGACCTCGGCCGAGGTGACGCTGGCCCAGCTGCGGATGCCGGAGCTGACGATCGCTGACATCGAGCAGGCGGAGGCGGACTCGCTGAAGTACCGGTACGAGTAACGGGCAGACCTGCGATTGCTGAACCACCAGCCCGTCGAACCCCCAGGCCAGCACGGCCCAAGATCAATCGCTGGGCGGCCCATAAGCCAGGAGCTGAAGGATCCATGAGCCGACCGCCTCATGTCGCGCCGCGTCAGCCAGTGGACGACCACATTGAGAGCGGCGGCGTGGTGGGGACGTTCCGGCCGCAGTTGTTCACTCCCCTCGCACGGCATGGCCTGAGTCATTACCCAGCGTCGGTCCGGGCTGCCGATCAGGCAGCCCGGACGAGGCCGGTGGTTTCAGGTGGCGCCAGTGTCGGCGCCGCGTCGGATGCGGCCGAGGAGGTCGCGGTGGTAGGGGGTTCCCCAGGACGCCGTGGCCCCGTACTACGTCCCCGGCATCCTCCGCGCCGTCCTGGCCGGCACCCAGCTCTACCACGATCAGCACGCTGCCACGTAGCCGGACGCCGACCAGATCGCCAGCGCCAAGCCGACAATGGCCGTGATCGATCCGATGCCGGTGTTGCCCTGCAACTGCTCCACGGCCCCGGTGATGATGTTGCCTGCCGAGCCGGGGCGAACCGCGTGAGATTGTCCAGCACCGCGTGGTGGCCGACTTGCCGGCGAGGCCCAGCAGCGACACCAGTGCCAGCGGCGCCGGGAACAGCGACAGCCGAGGATCCCGCCCTGAACCTCCGCCAGTGCTCCAGCCCTCAGGGATAAAGACACAGCCCCCGCCCCTGGGGTCCACGCCGTGGCCCAGGAGCCCAACTGAAAACCGTTGCGTGCGAGAGGACATGGCCGACGAGACACCGGGCAACGCGCTGCTTGAGCGCGACGGAGAGGTCAGCGGTCGAGCGTTCCGCGGCCCGCCCCGAACGGCCCGTATGGGTGCGGGCCGTGGTGCGCAGCAACCACGGGACGACGTGATTCCCGGTGCTGCGGGCAGGGGGCACTCCCCCTTCCCGGTGCCGCGGGCAGGGGGGACTCACCGAGTCTCATCGGCGCGCCCGCGCCGCCCGCACCTTGCTGCTCGCATGCACCGGGCTCATCCAACATGGCATCCGCGTATCCTGCTGGCCGCCCGCAAGATCCGCGCAGTGCCATCGCTGCGGGGGTGAGACGGCAAGACTGGGGGAGGGGCACGTGAAACCGGTGGAGGCGACAGATCCGGCTGCTGTCGGGGGATACCCGATCTTGGCACGTCTGGGCGCTGGAGGCATGGGCCAGGTCTATCTGTCCCGTACGACGGCCGGACGGCCGCTCGCGTTGAAGACCGTTCACCCGGATTTGGCCGAGGCACCCGACTTCGAGGCACGGTTCGCCCGGGAAGTCCGCAACAGCGACCTCGTCCGGTCGCCGTTCACCGTCTCCGTCATCGACTTCAGTCCGCCAGGCCACCGCCCCCAGTGGCTTGCGACCGAGTACGTTCCCGCGCCGTCGTTGGCCGACTGGGTCGTGGCACACGGGCCGCTCCCGCCGGTCACACTGCGTGCGCTGGCCGGCGAACTGGCTGCCGCTGTCGCGGCTGTACACGCCTGCTCGCTGGCGCACCGGGACATCAAGCCGTCCAATATCCTCCTGGGCCGCGAACGGCCCATGCTCATCGACTTCGGTATCGCCCGGGCAGCCGACGACTCACGGCACACCCACAGCGGCGGCGTCATCGGCTCTCCGGGCTACCTGGCCCCCGAGCAGGTCTCCCGTGGCATCGTGACCGAGGCCGGCGACGTCTTCTCCCTCGGCTGCGTCCTCGTGTTCGCGGCGTCCGGGCGCAGCCCGTTCCAGTACCCGGGAGAGGAGGTCTCGGCGGCCTCGCTGCTGTACCGCATCGTGCACGAGCAGGCTCACATCGAGGAGGCCCTGCCACCGGAGCTGCTGCCCGTCGTGCGACGCTGTCTGGCCAAGCAGCCCGAGCAGCGACCCACCAGCAGGGAACTGACCGACCTGCTGCCCCGCCGATCCGGCCCGAGCTGGAAACAGACCCCGCCGCCCGGCCTCGGTGACCAACTCGCGGCCCGCGAGGCGGAAGTGGCGCGCCTGGTCACGGCACCCAACGTCACAGCACCGACGGTCACACCACCCACTGTCATGACGGCTACACCACCGCCCGCCCGCACCGTCACCGCGCCACCCGCCGGTGCAACGGCCCCGCCACCTCCGGCCGAGGTCGGCCCCGTAGGCGTTTTCGGGCCCCCGCCCTCCCCTGGCGCAAGGCCGAGCGGTCCCACTGGCCCGCCTGCCGCCACCGGCACCGGGCAGTCCACGACATCCGCAGCACGCACTTGGTGGATTGCCGCCGCGGCTGCAACGGCCGTCGCCGTGACCCTGGTCGCGTTGTTGCACCCGTTCGACGGACGCGATGATCGGGCGGGAACGGACGCGAAGGACGGCGCGCGCCCCACGTCGTCCACCTCGGCGACCGTGCCGACGCTCCCGCGAAAGTGGACGGGAGTCTGGACCGGCATCGGGCCGGGCAACCCACGCGCCGACGGACAACTCGCGCCCCGCACCACTTCGTTCAAGGTCACACTGACCCTGCACACCGCCGCCGTCGGAGAACTCGCCGGCAAGCAGGTCAGCAACGTCACAGAGGCCGGCACACAACGCGAGGTGGGCTGCACCGAAGCCCTCGAACTGCGGGGCGTACGCGGAGCCACCGTCACCCTCGAGGCGGTCACAAGCCACCCCACCGACCGCTCAGCCTCCCTGCTGACCTGCGAGAAGGGGCACGTGTACGTCGTGGAGCTGTCGGACGACGACACGATGAACCTCGGCGAGGAGGGTGCCCAGTCCGCAGGCGCACCCTCTCGCCTTCACCGCAGCCCAGGTGCCCAATGACCACCGCCGAGTCGTGGCCGCCAGGACAGGACGGGTGACCACCAGCACCGCAGACCTCTGGCACCACTACGGCCGCGCCCGCGCCACCAGTGACCGTGCCGTTCCCGGCACCATCTACTGGAACCGGAGCCAAGACGCCCGGCCCGGCCCGGAGGTCCTGGGCGACCTGACGGGCCGTCGTGCGGACGACCTCGGCGCCGGGACAGCCCGGCACGCCGCGCACCTGGCGGTACATCACCAGCCCGCCCAGGTCACCGTCGCGTAGGCGCCCTGATGACCGCTGACCGAGCGGTGCCGGTCCTTCCACGCGGTGATCATCGGCTCGATCAACGACCAGTGCTCATCTGCTCATCCGATAAGTCGCTGGGATACGACTTGCGTTCACTCACCCCGCCAACCCCAGCAGACCCCACCCTGTGGACCCGCGGATTCCGGCCACACCCCACACCATCAGGCGATCACAGAGGCCCCGCGCTTGGTCCCCCAAGCCGGGCGGACGTTCAGTGCCTGACGCTGTCGGGGATCTTGAAAGTCGGAGTTGACCAGCGTGATCGACGTGCTGGTGGAGTGATCTGCCCCTGATCAGAGCTTCACCGGTAGTTCGGCGAGGACCTGGCTGGCCGTGGCGGTGTGCTGGTGACCGCCGAGGCCGGCTTGCCCAGCGGTTCCGCAGAGACCTCACTCCTCTGGTAGCGAGTGTGGCTGGATCGGTGTGGAGGTGGCGCCGGTAGGTGCCGCGGCCGGCGCCCCTGTCCCAAGCGTCACCTGGAAACGGACATCAACTCACGAACCGCCCTTAAGGCCGTGTCCTATGTGAGGCGGCATCCGACCACAGAGCCTCTGCCAAAACCCGTTGGCGGACCACGGCGACCGTTGCTAATCTCCCGGAGGCCGTGGAGAGAATGAGGAGGTGGTACCCGTGAACGCAGTATCGACATGGGTGCTCCCCTCCGGGGTCACGGTCGGGCGATAGGTCGTCCGGGAGCGCCGTTCAAGAGCACTCCCGAAAGGCACGACCATGCGATTCACTTCTGAAATGCGCCTCGAAGACGGCGTCCTCGAGCGTGAGTTCACCCTCGGCGCGATCCCCGGCACCCTGTGGACGCCCGGATCCGCACCCGCCCCGCTGGTCCTGATGGCCCACAACAACGGCCTGCCCAAGGCGGAACCCCGGCTGGTGGCCCGGGCCCGGTACACCGCGGCGCGCGGCTACGCGGTGGCCACCATCGACGCCGCCGGGTGCGGTGACCGTCCCCGTTCCGTCGCCGACGAGCAGGCCCGTGCCGACCTCCGGCGGGCGATGCAGGCCGGCGAGCCGGTCGACGAGATCTTCGAGTCCTTCATCGGCCCATTGGTCGAAAACGCGGTCCCGGAATGGCAGACCACTCTGGACGCCCTCCTTGAGCTGCCCGAGATCGGCGGCCCGGTCGGGTACTCCGGGGGATGGACCGCCCTCGGCATTCGGCTGGCGGTGGTCGAGCCGCGCATCGCGGCCGCAGGCTTCTTCGCCGGGGGGTACGTGCCCCGTGCCCAGCGCGAGGAGGCCCGGCAGCTCGCCATCCCGCTGCTGTTCTTGCTGCAGTGGGACGACGAAGGGAACCCCCGGCAACGGGCCCTGGAGCTGTTCGACGCCTTCGGCAGCAAGGAGAAGACGCTGCACGCCAATCTGGGAGGGCACACCGGCACCCCGTGGTTCGAGCTGGAGGACGGGTGCCGGTTCTTGGACCGACACCTGAAGTGAGGCCGGGCCGTCCGGCGGGCAGCAGACGGTAGGCGGTGTACGGCGGTGTTCGCGGCCAACGACCAGATGGCACTGGGCCTGATGCGCGCCCTGCAGGCGAGACGCCCTCGCCCCGGACGATCACTGATGAGCCGATCCGACCTGGTCGCGACGACCTTACGCCGTGACCGGGACTTCGAACGCCTCAGGCCGTCACCGACCCCCTTCAGCCGGTCCACGAGGAACACCCCAGGGTTGGGGCCTGCGTCGTGCAGGGCGGCAACAGCCTGGGCGGCCTGGGAGGCAGCGCCGTAGCAGTGCCGAATCCTCCCATGGCCGACTGGGCAGGCCCGGCTGCGGTGTGTCAGGCGGACAGTTCGCGCAGGGCCTGCTCGGTCAGGGCCGCCGCGGTAGTCAGGCCGAGCGCGACCTGCAGGCTGTGCGCGGCTGTGTAGTGCTCCCGGGCCGCGGCGACGCGGCCGACGCCGGCCTCCAGGGCAGCCAGTTCGCCCTGCACCGCCGCCTGGCGAGGGCGGTCGCCGACCTGGGTGAGCAGGGCCAGCGCCTCCCGCAGGCCGCCCGCGGCCCGCTCCGAGTCGCCCTGGGCGAGGGCGACCCGGGCCAGACCGGCCAAGGACTCCGCCTCCCCGGCGGGGTTGTTGACGGCCCGGTGCAGGACGAGCGCGTCCTCGAAGTACGCGACGGCCTCCCCGCTGCGCTCCTGCTCTCGGGCGATCCCGCCGAGCGCGGTCAGCGCGAAGGCCTCCCCGAAACGATTCCCGGCGCGCCGATGGAGGGTGACCGCCTCCCGGAAGTACCCGGTCGCCTCGCCGAGTTCACCCGCTGCCCGGGCGACGTGACCGAGGCCGCGCAGCGCATAGGCGAGGCCGATGCCATCGTCAGCCCGCCGCTGGAATTCCACCGCTTCCCGGAACCCCTCTCGCGCCCGGCCGTGCTCGCCGCGGGCGCGCGCGACATGAGCCAGGCCGGTCAGCGCATAGCCCTGCCCCGCCGGGTCGTCCGCCACACGTGCGCACCGCAGGGCCTCCTGAAAGCGCTCCGTCGCCGCCGCATAGTCGCCGCGCGCCCGGGCGACCTCCCCCAGCCCTCGCAGCGCGTCGGCCTCCCCGGTCGGGTCCCCGGCCAGACGAAGCAGCAGCGCCGCCTCCTCGAACCCGGCGACCGCCTCGTCGTAGCGGCGCCGGTCCCGCGCGATGTCGGCAAGGGCCGTACGGGCCCGGCCCTGCCCCGTCTTGTCCCCGGCCCGCTCGGCGGCCACCAGGATGTCCGCGTACAGCGCGGCCGCCTGCTCCTCGCGGCCGTCCACGTACAGAAGCCGCGCGGTCCGCCGAGCCAGGCTCCCGCCCAGCTCCCACCCCTCGTCCAGTGCGGCCTGGGCCGCACCGCGTAGCTCGTCGAAAGCGGCATGGCTCCACATGCGTGCGTGCTCGGGATTGTCGAACGGGCCGGTACCGGAGACTCGTGCCGCCGCCCCGTACAGCAGGGCGTGCGCCGTACCGGTGACACTGTCCAGGTGCCGATAGAGGCTGTGCCTGCCCTGCTCGAGGGCCTCGCGGGAGTCCTGGGTGGCGACGAGTTTGCGCGCGTACGCCACGAACAGGTCGTGGAAGACGTACCGGCGCTGCGGCAACGAGGTCAGCATGCTGCGCTGCAGTAGCCGGACCAGGCGTACGGTGGCGAGGTCCGCGGGCATCCCGGCCAGCGCCGCTATCGAGGCGGCGTCGAAGTCCGGTCCCGGATGCCAGACGCAGGTACGCAGCATGGCCTGCAGGTCCGCGCTCAGGGCGTCGTACGAGACCGTGAACGCGGCGGCCGCCTCCTTGTCGGCGTCGTCGAACTGCTCCAGGGGCCGGGTCGCGGACCGCATGACCGCGAGCAGGCCGGCCGGATCCATGTCGGCCAACAGGGCGCCGACAGGGCGCAGGGCCAACGGCAACCGGCCACACAGCCGGGCGAGTTCGTGCAGCGCTTCCCGCTCGCCGGCCCCACCGGCTCCGTCGGCCGGTGAACGACCGGCGATCCGCAGCAGCAGCTCCACGGCCTCATCCTGCGGCAGCAGGGAAACCTCCTCGCGGACCACCACGTCCAGCCCGGTGAGCCGGTGTCGGCTCGTGACCAGCACCAGACAGCGGCCGGCGCTAGCCGGACCCGGTAACAAGGGCTCGACCTGCTCGGCCTCGCGGGCGTTGTCGAGCAGCAGCAGGACCTGTCTGTCCGCCAGCCAGGCCCTCCACAGCTGGGCCTTGCCCGCCGTGCCGGTGGGGATGTCGGAGCCGTCGAAGCCGGCCAGCCGCAGCAGTTCCGCCAGGACCTCGCCCGGCTCGCGCGGTGTGCTGCCGGGGGTGAAGCCGAACAGGTCCACCTCGAACCGGGCATCGGGGAACGTCCCGGCCAGCCGGTCCGCGAGAGCGCGGGCGAGCGCGGACTTGCCGATGCCTCCCGTGCCGTACAGCATCGCGACGGCACGGGAGCACCGCCCGGCCAGGGCCGCCTCGCAGGCGGCGGCCAGCTCCGCCAGCAGCCCAGCGTGGCCGACCAGGATCGACGGGGGAGGCACCAGCGTGTTCAGTTCGATCCCAGGCCGTTCGGCGGCGCGGGCGCCGTAGAAGTGGTTGTGCTGGACGCCCTGCCCGATGACGGCCTGCTGCGCCTGGCCGCTCGCGCTCGCGTCCATGCCGACCGCCACGGCGGCGCCAACGCCGGGAGCCCCGACAGCCGGTGTCCCGCCGGGCGTGTCCGCCGACGGCCGGCCCGTCCCTGCCGTCACCGCGGCGCCTGGAACGCGTTGTGCTGCTCGCCCTGTCCCTGCACCGCCTGCTGCGCGTGACCGGATGCGGTCGCGTGCACGGAGACCTGCGCGGCGGCCACGCCCCCGGCCGGCATCTGCTCCCTGAGGAAGGCCACCAGGTGGCGGAGCTGCTCCGCCTGCTCCGGAGCGTCCTCCAGCAGATCCGCGAACCGCGTCTGCCAGGCCGCCGCCTGTCGGGCCGCGGCCTGCTCCACGTCGTCATCCACGGCCGTTGTCAGCTCCTCGCGGGCGCGCTCCAGGCGGGCCTCCTGCCGGGCCTCCTCCTGTGGATCGCCGCGGCCCAGCAGCCGGGCCGCCCGCTCGCGGCACTCCTGCCACGCGTCCGTGGCCATCGCCTCGACCAGTGCGCCACCCGCGGCGGCGGCCAACGCGCTGAGCGCTTCCAGGAGCATGGTGGCCCTTTCGTCGGCAGAAGGGTTCAAGTATGGCCGAACACGAGGGAGGTTGGTGTGTATGTCGGCTCGTTGTGCCCACTGCGGACGCGTAGGCGCCGGAAGCCGTCGGCTCGACCCGCAGATCCCCTTCTTGTGCCCAGATGATCTCGGCGTCGGCCCGGGCCTGCAACTGTTCGAAGATGCGGCGCCGGTGCCGCCGCTTGGTGCGCACCGGTGGCCGTCAAGACTTCTTCCCGACCGGGAGCAGCGGCTCCAGTTCAGGGACAGGCATGGCAGGACCGCCGACTCCCATCCGTACTGTGCGGGTCGCGCTGCGTAGGCCGGGGCGGTCGTGACGAGCGGGGCAGCGTGTGCGGTGCCCGGCCATGGACGGCCCGCAACTACGGCCGGCCTCGTGCCCCCGGGCGTCGCCCCTACGCCGGAAGGCCTTGCTCGGTCGACTCGCCGGCAGCTCCTCGTGCGAGCAGGAGGAGGGCGTCGACCAGGTCGTCTGCTGGGCTGCCTGTAGCCAGACGCCGGAGTTGCAGACCCATCACCAGGGCGACCGTCGTGGCGGCCAGGCGCTCCGCGTCCGGGACGCCCAGGGCTGTGAGGATCTGGGTGGCGAGCAAGTCGTAGGCCCTGAACGCCTCCGAGGCCGCCTCCCGCAGTCGTTCGTCGCGCCCGGCGTGTATGTACAACTCAAAGGGCGCGAGATGAGCGCTGTCGAGCGCCGTGCCGCACGCCACCTGGCCGGCCAGAGATGCTGCGTCTTCGACGTCGATGCCCTCCGCCTGACACTGGTCGGCCAGCTCGGTGAAGTGCCGTGCCTCCTCGCGCACGAAGCGAAGCAGGCTTTCCCGCAACAGATCGTGCTGGGTCTCGAAGTGGTATGTGATCGAGCCGAGTGAGACTCCGGCTTCCTTGGCGATCCTCCTGTTGGTGAGCGCAGCGACCCCGCCCTCGCCGATGATCTGCAGGACGGCTGTGATGATGCGCTGTCGCGTCGGGGCGGAGAGGGCGGCGTTCGACATGCCATTCATTGTTCCACCAGAGCTCTCCCACCTCGGCCTCCGACGGTGGCGCGAGAACCGCATGGGCATCCGCGCCGCTTGGCCGCCTCAGCCGGGAGTGGCGCAGACGCCGCTTCCCTCTCTGTAGCGGGGGATCGCGCTGTGACGCTTGGTGCAGGCCCGTGCAGTCCCTATGTCATGCCTGACGTCACGTCACATGCCTTACCGGTACAGCCTGTTCCACGATGGCACCGGTGGACAGGATCACCCACTCTCCCTATTGTTCGTTCGAACGAACAAAACCGGAGGGTAGTCGTGCACATTACTGGGGCAACTGTTCTGCTTACCGGAGTCACCGGCGGGATCGGCGGGGCGCTTGCCGCCCACCTGTCCACTCGCGGCGCGGACCTCATTCTCACCGGCCGCCGTCGCGAGGCGCTGGAACCCCTCGCCGAACGCTACGGGGCCCGGATGCTCCTGGCCGATCTCGCCGACGCCGATGACGTGCAGCGCCTCGCGAAGGAGGCCGCCGGTACGGACATACTCATCGCCAACGCAGCCCTGCCCTCCAGCGGCGACGTACTCGACTACACGCCGGCGCAGATCGATCGAGCGCTCGCCGTGAACATGCGTGCACCCGCGATGCTCGCGCGACTGCTCGCTCCGGACATGGTGGCTGCCGGACTGGGGCACATCTGCTTCGTCGGATCGCTGTCGGGGATGGCGGCCACCAAGTCCTCGTCCATGTACACCGCGACGAAATTCGGGCTTCGCGGCTTCTCGCTGGCCTTCCGCCAGGACCTGCACGGTACGGGCGTGGGCGTCTCGATCGTCCAGCCCGGATTCGTACGCGACCTGGGGATGTTCGCGAACACGGGTTCGCCGACGCCCAGCGGCGTACGCACCGTTTCGCCGGAGCAGGTCGTCAAGGGCGTGGTACGGGCGATCGAGCGCGATGTCGCCGAGATCAACGTCGCCCCGCTCGAGCTGAAGTTGCTTACCAAGATCGCGTCGCAGTTCCCGGGATTCTCGGAGCGGGTGCAGCGGCTGGCGGGGGCGGAGCGGACCGTGGACGCCATCGTGGCGGCGCAGCGGTCGAGCCGCTGAACCGCGGGGACCGATGTCCGACTGGCGACGAGGCGGCAGTCTGACCTGGCAAGCGGTCGGTTGACCGATCGGAGTGCCGGGCGTCGTCGCACCAGCAGGACGTGGAGTCGGTGACCGGGGGAGGGAAGCGACACCGCGTCGCTCACGCCGGTGCCGTCGGCGGCGACCATACCTCCCTCAGCTCAATCCCATTCCCAAGAGGCTTTGATGGCGTGCGAAATGTGTGGGCAGGCGACCACCGCCGGTCGGGGGCGACCTGGCAGGCCCGCGAAGTTCTGCTCCAATGCGTGCCGCCAGCGGGCCTTCCGCCGGCGCACCGCTTCGCACCAGGAACAGAGTTCACCGCGGACGGCTGCCGATCGTCCGCAACCGGCTGACGCCAAGGCACCTGAACCCATCCCCGTGGACGAGGACCAGGGGGACACGGCGCCCTCCGGCGCCCCTCCCCGTGGACAATGCTCCCCACCGCGTGGACAGTTACAGCCTTCGCTCGATGCGTTCATCGGTCGCCGTCGAGAGCTGGCCTCGCTCGGCCGCCTACTGCGCTCCGCTCGTCTGCTGACCGTCGTCGGGCCAGGTGGTGTGGGCAAGACGCGGCTGGCCCTCGAGTTCATGAGGGGCTGGACCACGCGACGAGACGTGGTCGCCCGGCTGGTGGAACTCGATGCCTTGCATGACAGTGACCGCCTTGTTCCGCACGTGGCGGCCGCCCTGGGAGTGGGCGAGCGACCTGGTCTGCCCATCCGCGACGCCCTGGCCCGCTCACTGAACGGCCCGGAGACGGTCCTCGTCCTGGACAACTGCGAACACGTCATCGACGCCTGCGCAGAGCTGGCCGCCAACCTGCTGCACCGCTGCCCGCGGTTGCGCATCCTCGCCACCAGCCGCGAAGCACTGCGGGTTCCGGGTGAATCGGTCTTCCGGTTGGGGGAGTTGGCGCTGCCCGCCCACGGCACCCCGGCGACGTCCGCCTCCGTACAGAATTCGGAGGCGGTGCGGCTTTTCGTGGAGCGTGCGCGATCCTGTGCGCCCGGATTCCAGCTCACGCCCGAAACGGCGGAAGTGGTCGCGGAGGTCTGCCGTCGGCTCGATGGCCTGCCGCTCGCCATCGAACTCGCCGCGCGCCGCACCGGCTCCCTGCCCGTGCCGCAGATCCTCGCCGGCCTGGGTGACCGGCTGACCCTGCTGTCCGGCGGCAGCAGGACGGGGCCCCCTCGGCATCGTGAGCTGGGAGCGGCGGTCGAGTGGAGCCACGCCCTGCTGGGTCCCGTGGAGCAGGCGGTCTTCCGCCGTCTGTCGGTGCTGACGGGCGGCTTCGGCATCGAGGGCGCGCAGGCAGTTTGCGCCGCTGGTGACATCCCCGCGAACGAGGTGCTGCGGCTCCTGTGCGCGCTGGAGGAGAAGTCGCTCCTGGTGCGCGTCCACGGACCGCGCGGCGCCGCACGTTTCCGCCAACTCGGCCCCATCCGGGCCTACGGTCTTGAACTGCTGCATTCCAAGGACGAGCAGTGCGCCGCCAGGCAGCGGGCCTTGACCTGGCTGACGGACCTCGTCCGCCCCCTGTCTTCGATGGCGCCCGGAGACGAGTTCCCCCTGCTTGAGCTGGAGCTTGAGCTGGAGAATGTGGCCGCCGCGGTGGAGTGGACCGTCCATGAGGGCAGCGACCGGCACCTGCTGCTCGCCATGGGGCTGGCCCGCCTGCGGCACCACCAGGAGCAGGTCACCGAGAGCCGCCGGGTTCTGGGCACGGCGCTGAGCGCCGTACGGGACTCGGATCTGCGCGGTGGCGCCCTCGCCCTGGCGGCCCGCTTGGCGTGCATGCAGACGGACGGCGTCGAAGGCCTGCGCCTGGCGCAGGAAGCAGTTGCCCGCGCCCGTGGTCAAGCCCGCCCCGCGGACCCGGCCCATTCGAAGCGCGGGTTCTCAGCACCTGGCCACGCGACGAAGGCGACAGAGGCCGCGGTCCACCCCAATGGAGCCGATGCGCTCACGGAGAACGAGGCCAGTGCGAAGTGCACCGGCGTCATCCACGATTGCGACCAACTCTGGGAGAGGGCTGACGCGTTGGACGCGCTGGCGGTGGCGCACCTGACCCGGGGGGAGTTCACCGCCGCACAGCGTGCTTATCGAGAGTGCCTGGAGATCGTGGCCGGTGTGGCCGAGCCACTGGTGACGGCGATTCACCGGCACCGGCTCGCCTGGGCGTTGCTGCACACCGGTGACCTCACCGAAGCCTGCGGGCTGATGGAGGACTGCCTGCCGGTGATACGTGACGCAGCGCCGTGGCGGCATCGGTGCGCGGCGCTGCATACGACCGGCGCACTCCATGTGGCTCTTGGTGATCTCGGTGCGGCTGAGGCCGCATTCGTCGACGGACTGCGCGCCGCGCCCCCCGAATCCCTGCACGCCCTGTACCCGGTGGAAGGTCTCGCCATCGTGGCGGCGAAACAGGGCGAGGTTAAACGCGCGGTTCGGCTGGCGGCCTCCGTTGAGGCGGTGCGGACCCGCGCCGGTGTGCCCGCCGAGCCGGAGTGGCAACGGCAGGTCCAGGAAGCCGTCGCTCAGGCGAGGCTCCACCGGCGTGCGGCGCACCGGAACCGGGCCGCAGCCGCGGAACACCGACTGGATGGTGACCGGCTTGTTGCCTACGCGCTGCGGCTTCCTGCCCGCCAGCCGCCCGGGAGCGGCCGTGGGGGCTCGGAACCGCCGCTGACCGCACGCGAGCACCAGATCGCCTTGCTCGTCGCCGAAGGCCTGTCCAACCGCGAGGTCGCCGAAAAGCTGGGGCGGTCCACCGCGACCGTGGCCTCGCACCTCAACAGAATCCGGGACAAGCTCGCCCTTCGGTCCCGGACGCAGATCGCGCTGTGGGCCGTCGCCCAACTGCGCGACGGCGACAACCCGCCCTCGGACCCAAGGCGGGACGGTGATTCGTAACGCCCGGCCGGTCCTCGTTCATTCGGTCGTGGCGTGACGCGTCCCCGCACGTGATCGTTGACGGGCATCACCGATCCCCCCACGCAACGGGCACGGGCAGCGCTCCCCTTCTTCCCGAGCCCGTCAATGCCCACGAGGAGCTGACATGTCGCAGGATCACAGCCCACAGCATCAGCCGATCGCCGCCGTCTCCCCACCGCTTGCGAACACGGCGCCCCACGCCGTGCCCAGGCCGGAGCCCGCGGACGAGGCCCTCCCTGCGAGTACTCACTCCCGCCGCACCTTCATGCGGGCCGGCTCCATCGGCGTCACGACGGCCGCGATCACCGCCTCCGGCGTCGCCGCGGCGGTGTCACCGTCGGCAGCCGCGGCGACGTCGGCCGCTACCGCGCAGGCCGCGAAGGCACCCCTGGCCCTCACCCCTTCCTGCACGGGCGAGGAGACTCCGGCCCTCATGGAAGGGCCCCTCTTCAAACCGAATTCCCCCGAGCGCACCGACTTGCTCACCCCCTCCGTCAGCACTGGCGTGTACCTGCAGTTGCGCGGCCTGGTGTACGACACCGCCTGCACGCCAGTTCCGGACTGCCAGATCGAATTCTGGCAATGCGACCAGTACGGCGACTACGACACCGCCGGTTTCACCCTGCGGGGCCACCAACGGACCACCGCACGAGGCACATACCAACTGGACACGATCATCCCACGCGACTACTGGGGCCGTTGGGGACAGCGCGCCCCGCACATCCACGCCCAGGTGCAGGCGCCAGGCGGGCCGGTGCTCATCACCCAGCTGTTCTTCCCGGATGACACCGAGGCCTACGACCGCGACTTCGCCGCCCTCAACGCACGCGACCGGCTGCTGAACCGCGCCTGCACCCTCGCCCTCGAGAAGCAGCAGAGCGGCGGCTACGTCGGAGCGTTCGATTTCGTCATCGCGACCAAGGCCTAGCAGGCGGCCCGCAAGCAGACGAGGAAGAAGCGTCATGCCAGAAAACCTCCACAACACGCCTACCGTGCGGAAGACGTGGCGTGCGAGGCTCGCGGGTCTGGTCGCCTGCGTGTCCCTCGCCGCTGTCGGACTCGCTGAAACCCGCGACTACGCGGCCCAGCCCACCGCCGCGACGCACCCGGCGCCCACGGCGGGACCGTGGAAGCCGACCACCGTACCCGTCGACAAGGGCGACATCACCGCAGTCGAGGCCTTGAGCGAGAACCAGGCATGGGCGGTCGGCTACCGGCTGACCGACCTGAAGAAGATCGAACCGCTCGCCCTGCGCTGGGACGGCGCGGAGTGGAAGCAAGAGTCGACGCTACCGGACGGAAGCTTTCCGCAGACCTTGTCCGTCCAGGCGGCGGACGACATCTGGACGGCGGGGACCGGCACCGCCCACTGGGACGGCAAGACGTGGATCCCACATCCGCTGGCCCGGGACCCGGCTGGACGGGTACTCCCCGAAGCGCTGGACACCACTCAGGACGGCAGGGCGTACCTGGTGGGTCGCGCCCTGTCCGGCGGAGTCAAGGAGGGCGTTCCCGCCATCCAGTCCTGGGACGGCACCAAGTGGGAGCGCCAGGAGCTGCCGACCGTCGGCAAGGGTGAGCTGGACAGCGTGACCGCCCTCTCCCCGAACGACGTGTGGGCCACGGGCCTGCTCTTCGCCACAGGGGACAACACGGCGCAGACCTCGCTCGTCCTCCACTGGGACGGCTCCTCATGGACGCGGGTGAACACGCCCGGCGTACCGGGCGCCGCCATCTGGCTGAGCGGCGTTGCCGCCTTCGGCCCGCACGACGTATGGGCGGTCGGCGGCAGTACGAAGAACGGCGTCGACCTGCCCCTCGCCCTCCACTGGGACGGCACGAACTGGTCGCGCACCGCCACCCCGAAGGTGACCGACGGCCGGCTGCGTACCGTCACCCGCAGCAAGGACGGTCAACTTCTGGCCCTCGGCGGCAAGGGCGCGGTCTCCGTGGCCCTTGCCTGGAACGAGGCCAAGAGGCGGTGGACGCGTACGGGAGCTCCGGACATCAACATCCGGGCAGGTGCGGCCGTTCCCGGCAGCTCGACCGTATGGGCTGCGGGAGTCGCCCACGAAGGCGACCTGGTGCCGGCGGTGTCGCGGCTGCGCTGACGCTCCGCACCGCCCAGCCGTGGTGGGCCGTCCTACTGGGGAGAGGGGCCGGCCCACCACTCGGCATTCTTGGATTCCTGGCACGTTCACTGCGCAGTGCCGCGCGGATACCGCGCTTGCGCAGGTGGTCGCTGATGGCGGGGGAGGAGTACGCCTTGTCGGCCAGCCCCAGTCCCCGAGGAGCAGGGGACGAGGTAGCCCGCTCCTCGCGGCGGTCGCTGGTGTGAGGCGCCTGGAGGAAGCGGACGGTGGCCGCGGAACCGCGGAGTGGCTCTTGCCGGCAGTGTGCGGGTGGGCTAGCGCACGGTTCCGTCCCACTGCCAGTCCGCGCGCCGGGGCAGGCCGGGAAGCGGGACACGGCCCGTACACCACAGCAGAGTGTCGGACGGGCTGTGCCCGGACGGAGCATCGGGGAAGAGGCGGCCGAGGGCGGCGGTGCTGAGGCCGTCGGACGGAGCCCAGTGCAGGCCGAGGGCGCGGGTGATGTCGTAGGTGTGGACGGCCAGTTCGGTGATGCCCATGGCCGCGAAACCGGTGGCGTCGGAGTGGCCCCAGGGATGCCAGGCGCGTACTTCGGGAGTGGTGTCGCGGACGGTTGAGGTGAGGAGGGTCGCGGCGATCCGCAGGCCCTCCAGGCAGGCGGGGATGGGGGCTTGGGGGTCGAGTGAGGCGAAGAGGGCGATGTATTGGTCGTCTGGGCGGGCGATGAGCAGCCCGGTGTAGCCGGTCAGGCCGAGGGCGAGATGGTCGAGGGTCTGGCGGCAGGTCCAGTCGAGGTCGTGGGCGGGGCGTGACCAGTCCTGCTCGGCTCCCTTGAGGAGGGCGGCCAGGCAGGCGTCGGTGGCTTCGGCCAGGAGGTCCGTCCAGGGCACGGTGGCAGCGGGAGTCATCGGGGCCGGCGTGGGATGGGTGGTAGCTGTTGGTGGCACGGTCATTCGTCGTCCGCCGGGTTCTTCAGGACCTCGATCACGCTCGCGTAGCTGTCGGAGCCGTGGCCTGCCGCCTTGGCCCGTTCCATGGCGGACTTCAGGAGTTCGGGCAGGGCGTTGTCGATGCCGCGGGCCGCCGCGGCGTGGATGAGATGGTCGATGGCAGCGATCTGCACGTCGACGGTGGCATCGTCGCCCGGGTAGCGGCCGGCGTCCACCTGGGGCGCGTAGGTCGTCAGGAAGCCGGCCACGGTGGTCAGCCAGCGGATCGCGACAGGGGTGAAGGCCGTGGCCGATGTGTTCTCGGCCCCGACCAGCGCGGTGCCGTGCAGCCAGCCGGTCATGGTGGACCACATCAGGCCGAGCAGGCCGGCGTCGTAGAGGGAGGCCAGGCCTGGGTCGGTGCTCAGGTGCAGGGGGTCGCCCAGGGACGCCAGGGTTGGACGATGGGCTTCGAAGGCGGTGTGGGAACCGCTGTAGAGGAACATCATCTCGGGGCTGCCGACCCCCGGCGGGGTGGTCATGATCGCGCCGTCGAGGTAGTCGGCGGCGTGCGATCGGGCCCACGTGGCGGCCTGGTGGGCCTGCTCCGGGGAACCGGAGGTGAGGTTGACCAGCACCTTGCCCGCGAGGGAGCCGGCGACGGGGTCGAGGACGGCGTGCAGTACCTCGTAGTCCAGTACGCAGGCGATGATCAGTGGGCTCGCCGCGATGGCCTCCTCGGGTGTTGCGGCCAGGCGGGCCCCCTGGTCGACCAGCGGCTGGGCCTTGTGCGCCGAGCGGTTCCACACGGTGGTCTTGTGGCCCCGCTCCAGCAGTACGGCGGCCAGGCTTGAGCCCATTGAGCCCAGTCCAATGACGGTTACCTCAGGGCGATCAGAATGCATGTCACAACTCCCGGTACGTCCGCCTACGGCGGTTGGTCACGTAGGACCAAGATCGCAGCGCACGCCGGCTGGAAACAGTGACGCTGGTGACGGCAACCACCAAATTCCTGCCATACCCTTCGAGGCATGGATACTGGTTCCGTCGCCGTGGTCGTGACCGAGGCCATCGGAGTTCCCTCATGGGATCTGTACGAGTTGAGCATCCCCTGCACAGTCTTCGGGAAGCCGCAGCCCGACCTGGCCGACCCTTGGTACGACCTGCGGCTGTGCGGTACGGGGGAGCCTCAGCAGGACGGCTCTTCGACCCAGACGGAGCTGTCGCTGCGGACGCTCTACGGGCTCGATGACCTTGTCGGTGCCGACACGGTCATCGTGCCCTCGGTGCCCGACCCCTGCGTCGAGGAGGGCAGACCGCTGCCCCGGACACTGATCACGGCCCTGCGCCACGCCTACGAAGCAGGCGCCCGCATGGTCTCCCTGTGCACCGGCGCCTTCGCACTCGCCGAGGCGGGGCTGCTCGACGGACGACGCGCCACCGCCCACTGGATGCACACCGCTCAACTGGCCGAGCGCTACCCGAAGGTACAAGTCGACGACTCGGTGCTGTACGTGGACGACGGCGATGTGCTCACCAGCGCCGGGTTGACCGCCGGACTCGACCTCTGCCTCCATCTGGTACGCCGTGACCTGGGTGCGCACGTCGCCAATCAGCTGGCCCGCCGGATGGTGGTGCCCGCACACCGGCCCGGTGGCCAGGCACAGTTCATAGACCTGTCCGTGCCCACCACCGACGACGGAGGCCTGCAACCCGTCCTGGACTGGGCTCGCGCACACCTGGACCAACCCCTGACGGTCGGGGACCTGGCGCAGCGCGCTGCGATGAGCCCGCGAACCTTCCACCGGCGCCTCCAGGCAGCCACCGGGACAACTCCACTTCAGTGGCTCCTCAACCAGCGCCTGGGACGGGCGCAAAGCCTGCTGGAATCGACGGACTTGCCCATCGAGAAGGTCGGGGAGCTGAGCGGCCTTGGCACGGCGAACAACCTCCGCCACCACTTCCTCAAACAGATCGGGGTGTCGCCGAGCAACTACCGACGGGCCTTCCCCCGGAAGACGCCCGAGTCGTCCCCCTCCCCGCTCAAGAGCCGGTAGCAGGACAGAGGGGCGACAACGGACTGACCGCGCCGCTGAGAGAGGGCACCGCCGGCGCAGGACGTCGATGAGCCGCGGCGTCGTGCTGGAATCGGCGCACCTGCGCGCTGCCGTACATCGACGCCGTCCTCATCGCCACCGGCCACCGGCTGCCCGGGGCCCGCGCCGAGGGCGACTCTGTTCTCACCGCGTGAGTAATCCCTGCATCGACCGGCCCTGCGTACGACCGCCGGCCTGCCGACACTCACCAGCCTTGATGAGCTGATCCAACCCGACCGGAGAACTGCGGCAACCTTTCCGCCTCTTGCGGCGACTGGGTAGCGCAACACCGACTCGCTCTTCCGGAACGGATGGACATGCAAGAAACAAGGCAGGCCGCGCGGCATCGCAAGCGCAGACGCGGGCTGATGATGGGCACTACTGCGGCGCTGATCGCCACAGGTCTTCTTGTCTGCCTGGTCATGACGATGAAACCCGACAGCAAGGCCGACGCCACGCGGGCCACGCCCGTCGCCGGCTCCCAGAGGACTCTCCCGCCGGCCTCGCCGGGGCCGAAGCCGTCCACAGCATCCCCGTCCGCCGCCTCGCCGAGCGCCTCGCCGAGCGCCACGGCCTCCGCGACCACTCCAAAGGCTTCCGCGACCAAGTCGAGGGCGCGGTCATCGGCCACCCCGCGGAGCGCTCCTGCCACGTCATCCTTGGCCGGACGGATCCGGCCCAAGGTCACCTATCAAGGGGTAGCCACGGTCTACAAGGCCGGGACCGGGGACGGCGCCTGCTCGTACGGCCCAAGCCCTGACATGCTGATCGCGGCCATGAACACCACCGATTACGAGACGTCCAAGGCCTGCGGGGCGTATGTGCTCGTCCGGGCGGCGAACGGCGCCTCCGTCACGGTCCGGATCACCAACGAATGCCCGCTGCCCTGTGCACCCGGGCAACTCGATCTCAGCGAACAGGCCTTCGCCGAACTGGCCCCCACCTCCACCGGTCGACTCGCGATCACCTGGCGCCTGTTGAGTCCCAGCACGTCAGGCACCATCTCGATCCGCTACAAGACCGGATCCAGCCCCTACTGGTGCGGCCTCCAGGCAATCGGTCACCGCAACCCGCTCGCTCGGCTGGAGGTCCGCACCAGCAGCGGCTGGCGCCACCTGGCCCGCACCGACTACAACTACTTCCTCTCGCCCGATGGCAGCGGGTGCGGCGGCGCGATCAGGCTCACCGACATCTACGGAGAACGACTGACCATCAACGGGATCGCTCTGCGGCCAGAAGCCGTGCAGCCGACGCGGGTGCAGTTCGCACGGCACTGACCCCGCCGCCCGCCCATTCCGTCGGCCTTGGGTGTGCCGACGGCAGGGGCACGAGGCCGATGGGGAGGAAACCGGCCGAGTGGCGTCGGCGTCCCAGACCGCAGCTGCGTCGAAGGGGGCGCCCCCCTGCCGGAGGCACCCGCAGGGGCGAAAACGCGGTCGATACCGGTGCCCGGCACCTTCTCGGCGGGCGGGATCATGCGTGGCCCCCGCTTGCGTGAGTGGTCCCGGACAGGAGGCGGCGCTGTGCGGGATCCGGGGCCCGCCGGTGGGCGTGGAGGCAGCGGGCGGGCCCCGGATCGGTGAACGTGTGTCACGTGGTGGTGCAGGCGCTGCCGTTCAGGCTGAAGTCGGAGGGCTTGGCGAAGGTACCGCTGTAGGTGCCCTGGAACCCGAAGGACACCTGACCGCCGGCCGCGATCTCCCCGTTGTGGGCCACGTTGCTCGCCGTGACCGTTCCATACGACGGGAAGACGTTCGCGTTCCAGGCACCGGTGATCCCCTGCCCTCCGGGCAGGGGGAACGCGAGCTTCCAGCCGCTCACCGGGGAGGAGCCGGTGTTGGTGACGGTGACGTCGGCCGTGAAGCCGCCCTGCCAGACGTTCGTCGCGTACGCCACCTTGCAGGCCGTGGAGCCTCCGGGGCCGCCCGGGTCACCGGAGGTGCCCGTGTTGACTGTCGAGGAGAACGAGGTCAGGGCGAGGCCGGTGCCGTTCTGCCAGGGTTCGAAGCCCGCCTGAACACTGGTCAGGTACCAGTTGTTCTGTGCCAGTCCGCGGGAGACGGCCTGCCGGACGAAGTCCATGACGTCGAAGGTCCAGCTGCTGATCGCCGACGGTGCGACGAAGGACAGCACGTCGTTCGAGCCGTTGTTGCCTGACCATACCTGCCACTGCCGTCCGGCCACGGTGGCGGTGCCGACCTGGGAGCCCACGGGCTGAACGGATCCGACCTTGTTGAACCAGACCATGATCTCGGTTCGGTTCACGCCGTCGGTACGGGGCGTGGGATCGAGCCAGATGTCGTACGCGGCGTCGTACACCGCGTCGTTCACGTAGCTGTAGGAGGTGCTCGTGGGCGCGGTGGCGATGGTGCTGAGCTGTGCGGGGAGCTTGGTGCCGGGCGAGCAGTTGGTGTAGTGGCAGCCGTTGTAGACCGACGGGTACGACTTCGGGGCGCCGTTCGTGGGGACGGAGCCGTCGGCCTGGGTGATCCTGAACCCCGAGTCGGTGACGGCGATGCACTGGCCGGCGCTGGTGCCCCAGCGGTTGTTCTGGACGATGTAGCGGCCCTGGATCGTAGTCGTCCCGAACGGTGCGCAGATCGTGGTGTCGGCCTGCGCCATCGACGCTGTGGTCAGAAGCGAGGCGAGTGAGACGAGCGAGGTGAGCAGCGCGCCGAGCAGGCCACGCGCTCTGTGGGCATGGTGCGGTGAAGGTCGCATGCGGCTCCTCTGGTGAGGGATGGGGACAGGGGAGCTCTCTTCAACATGTGAATGGGAGCGCTCCCATTAGCCCGTTCGGCAGGGACTGTAGGGATGGATCAGGTCCCTGACAAGACTTCCGGCGCGCAGGTGTCGAGGCGGTTGCGAAGACGCAGGTGGGGGAGAGGGGCGCGGCGGCATACCGCACCGGGACCGGGAGCGCTCCCGGTGAACACGCCCGGGCTACGGTCAGGTCGATTCGCGCACGACGAGCTCCGTACGGAGGATGACGTGACGCCAGGCCACGGCCCCCTCCTCCATCTCCTCGAGGAGCAGCCGAACCATGGCCCGCCCGATGTCCTCGATCGGTTGACGGACCGTGGTCAGCCGCGGTTCGGTCCGCTGAGCGAGCGGAAAGTCGTCGAAACCGATCACGGCGACATCCTCGGGCACCCGGCGTCCGGCCGCGCGCAGCGCTTCCAGAGCTCCAGCGGCCGTGGTGTCCGACGCGGCGAGGACGCCGTCGATGTCCGGATGCCGTTCGATGAGCTCGGTCATGGCGTGGCGTCCGCTCTCCGCCGTGAAGTCGCTTTCGGCGACACGGGTCTGCTCGCCCGCCAGGCCCGCCAGCGCCAGGGCCTCCTGGTAGCCCCGCAGCCGGCACTGGGCGGCGTACAGGTCGAGCGGCCCGGTGATGGTGGCTATCACTCTGCGGCCCCGCTCCAGAAGGTGCGAGACGGCGCTGCGGGCTCCGCCGACGTTGTCCGCGTCCACGTAGCTGACGTACTCGTCGCCCGAGCGGCGCCCCAGCAGCACGGTCGGCAACCGGGCCTCGGCGAGCATGTCCGGCAGCGGATCGCCGGCGTGCACGGACATCAGCAGGACACCGTCCACCCGGCCGCCGCGCGCGTACTCGAGGAAGCGCTGCCGCTCGGCGTCCGAACGGACCAAGGTCAGCAGCAGCTGCATTCCGGTGTCCGTCAGCGCGTCCCCGAGTGAGCGGACGATCTCGGAGAAGAAGGGCTCCGCGAACGACCGCCAGTCCGGCTCCGTCACGACCAGGGCGACGGCGTCGGCCCGCCGCCCGGCCAGGGAACGGGCGGCGAGATTGGGCACGTACCCCAGTTCCTCGATGGCCCGCCGAACGGCCCGGCGCGTCGACTCCTTCACCCCCGCCGCGTTGTTGATGACGCGGGAGACGGTGCCCCGTCCCACTCCGGCACGAGCGGCCACCTCCTCCAGCGTCGGCGTCCCCGGGCGCCGTCTGACCATGACCACCTCCCCCACGAGATCACTGATCTTACGGGGCGGAGGCAATCGAACACACGACTTCGCCGGCGGCGCGGGATCCGGTGGTCGTCTGGGCGCGTGGATCAGGACACCGATTCCTCCTCGCGGAGATCGTCATGCCGGTCACCGGAGTCCGGGGTCGGCATGTGGTCAGCGAGGGTGAGGTGACGTGATTGACATCCACGAACTGGGAGCGCTCCCGGATCGGCGCCGACGGGCCGGCAGGGAAACCGCTCGCGAGGACCGGGCGGCCCCCTGTGCGGGTGGGGGCCGCCCGGCTGGTCGACCCCGTCGCCGTGTGACGGGGTCGTGCACGCGGAGCGTTCAGCGGGGACTTATTCGAGGAGCTCCGCGTACGAGCCCATGGCCAGGGCGATGTCCGCCTGGGCCCAGAACCGGTGGTAGGTGAAGACGGGCGCGGCGCCGCCCTTGAGGTAGGCCTCGATCTTCGACCAGGCCGGGTCGTTCTTGTAGAAGGACCTCAGTGAGAGGAAGGTGGACGTGGAGTTGATCGTGTCGCCGTTCGGCATCTTGCCGCTCCAGCCGCTCGGCACGTAGACGCTGTCATCGAAGCGGCTGTAGTCGCTGCGGGTTTCGGGGACGGCGATGCCGAGGCTGTCCTGGTAGTTGTTCCACATGCCGTCCAGCAGTGCCTTCGCCGTCGATTTCGCCGTCGTGTCACCGGATTTGGCGGCGTAGTACGTCAGCGTCTTGGCGTATGCGGCCGCCACCCCGACGTCGTTGGTGTAGTCGGCGACGGTGACGTGCAGCCCGCTGTTGGAGCCGGGACTCGAGGCGTTCCAGGTGTCGGGCTGGCCCGACCACTGCAGGGTGGAGGGGATCTGGTAAGTGCCGTCAGGGTTGATCGTGGTCTTGGACAGCGTCCACTTGACCCACTTGTCGAGGATGGCCTTCGCGGAGGCGTTCCCCGTCCGCTGGTAGTACTCGGCGACGCGCTCCATGGACCACGCCTGGAAGCCGAACCACTGGTTGGACGGCGGGTCGTGGTACACCGGCTGCTCGTCGTAGTACATGCCGTAGAACGTCGACTTCCCGGCCGGTGGGGTCGCGTACCGGCCCGCCCAGCTGTTGGTCGCGCCACCGGCGATCGCACCCTCGTCCGACTGCAGCCAGCGGTAGAACTCCAGTTGTCGCTGGAGCGACTTGGTCCAGTCCGTCGTCCCGGTCGACGACTTGGGCTTCAGGTCGGCGTCCGCGCTGAGCGCGTACGCGGCGAGCGGGTTCTGGTAGCCGCTGTGTGCGTAGCTGGAGCCGATGCGCCAGGCCCAGCCTCCTGAGGTGTCGGTGGAGCCGCCCCAGGCGTAGTACCAGGACAGCAGATAGTGCGAGGCGTCCTTGCCGGTACCGGCCGGGCAGGAGGAGGCCCCGACGCAGTTGCCGATTTTCTTGAAGTACTTGTCGTACATCGCATACCGCAGGTAGTCGCCCATCTTCGCCGCCTTACCGACGGCGGCCGACACGTCACCGCCCTTACCCTGCTGCTTCGCCCACACGTTGGCCCAGTACGCGGCCTGCACCGCACGCGCGTCGGCGTCCGGGGCGTCGGTGTACTTCCACTGCTTGGCGTAGGACGAGTCGCCGGTGAACAGGTCCAGGTAGCCGTTGGTGCCACCGTACTTGAAGGCGTCGCAGGTCGGCTGCGGGATCGTCTCCCAGACCGACTCCTGGGGGCCGCGCTGGA
This sequence comes from Streptomyces sp. NPDC039424, assembly GCF_055639495.1. Lineage (NCBI taxonomy): Bacteria > Bacillati > Actinomycetota > Actinomycetes > Kitasatosporales > Streptomycetaceae > Streptomyces > Streptomyces sp. NPDC039424. The sequence goes on along the minus strand of NZ_JBVKAI010000028.1, from coordinate 32,262 downwards.
AGGTGTTGATGTACGACGGTCCCTTGGCCGTCGGGCCGCCCTCGCAGATGCCGCCCGGTGTGTCGCCGTAGCCGTAGGTGTTGTCGACGTCCTCGATCCAGTGCATCCCGTAGACGTCGTCCGTGTTGTACGCCGACTTCAGCTCAGCCGCGAGCGGGTCCGAACCGACCGGCACGGACGGGTCGAGCTTCGTCGGGTACTGGTCCGGGGTGTCCGCCTCGGGAGCATAGGTGGCCGGCTTGGAGGGGCCGTAGAAGGAGTTGGTGGGCTGGTCGGCGTGGGTGGGGATCATGTACTTCTCCATGAGGGCCCAGGCGCCGTTGAACTTGGACCAGTCACCGGTGACCTTGCCGTACATGGCCTGTAGCCACAGAAGATAGCTGTAGGCCTCCGACGTGGTCTCGTGCCCCTGGTCCGGGGCCTCGACGATCAGCGTCTCGACCGAGTGGTAGGGGATGCCCTCGGGGGAGAAGTAGCCGTTCGCCGGATTGGTGATCTTCCCGTACAGGTCCAGGAAGCGGGCGTCGTACGCCTTCGACGCCGCCAGCTCCGTGACCGTGACCGTGGCCTTGGTGTGGCCGGTCGCGGAAGCTGTGAAGGTCGCGGCGCCCGTGCCCGAGGAGTCGGCCTGGATGGTCACGGCCTGCGCGGTGTTCCAGTTGGAGGGTGTGAAGGTCAGCGAGGAGCCTCCGGTGACCGTCAGGCCCGTGTTGCCGTCCGTGCGGGCGACGCTCACCGTCACGTTTGCGCTCGGCTGTGTGGACAGCTTCACACCGAACGAGCCGGTCTTGCCCTGCTGGACGCCGAGCTGGGCCGGCGAGGCGACGACGGCCGGGCCCGAGGCGACGGTGATGCCGACCGGGGCGGAATCGGCGGAGGCGCCCAGGCTGTCGTAGGCCTTGGCCACCAGGGAATGACTGCCCACGGTCAAGCCGGAGGCCGAGTACGTGTACGGCGCGCTCGTGTCCGTGCCCAGCAGCGTGGTGTCGTCGTAGAACTCCACCTTGCTGATCGTCGCGTTGTCGGCCGCCGCCGCGGTCGCCGCCAGCGGCACCGCGTCGCCTTGCGTGTAGACCGCGCCCGGAGCGGGGCTGGTCAGCACGGTGACCGGCGGCTGGTGCGCGCCGGCGCAGGTGGTGCCGTTGACCGCGAAGGAGGCCGGAGCGGTGTTGCTGCCGCTGTAGGTGAACTGGGCGCCCGTGGAGACCGCGGCATTGGCGGCGATCGTGCCGTTGTAGGAGGCGTTCTTGACGGTGATGTTCGGGCCGGACTGGGACCAGGTGCCGTTCCAGCCGTTGGCCAGCTTCTGGTTGCCGGTGTAGCCGTAGGTCAGGGTCCAGCCGTCGATCGCGGTGGTGCCGCGGTTGGTGATGGTGAGGTCGGCGGTGAAGCCGGAACCCCAGTCGTTGGTCTTGTAGTCGACGCTGCACTGAACACCCGCCGCATGCACGGTGGTTGCGCCGGTGGCGAGCATCGACAGAGGCAGGGCGAACGCGACCGACACAGCGGTCCACAACCGCCGCACGGCTCTGCGCTTGCGTCCGGGATCCATGTGCTGTTCCTCCTTGCGTCACGCGACTCACGGAGAGATGCCAAGGCTTGAATCCAGTGGGAGCGCTCCCATCGTGAGGACGAAGGCGGGTGCGGTCAAGCGTTGAGGAGTTGAAAGTTCGAACTGGATCGGCGAGCCGAAATATTTCACAAGGTCCCTATGAAACTTGCCCGGTTGACGCTACGTTCGTCGGCACCAGTGGGAGCGGTTCCAATCAGTCGACGCGTCCGTCACGACGCGCCAAGCTGCAAGGACTCGCTCATGCGACACCCCCCGCGTTCAGTACTTTTAGCCGTCGTCGGTGCGGTCGCGCTCGTCTCGGGCGCGGTCGTGCCGGTGGTCACGGCCGAGGGAGCCACGCCCGCCTGCACGGTGGAGTACGCCGTCACCAGCCAGTGGAGCAGCGGCTTCCAGGACTCAGTGAAGATCACCAACAACCAGGCCGCGCTGAGCGGCTGGAAACTCACGTTCGACTTCGCGGGTGGCCAGAAGGCCACTCGGCTGGAACACCAAGTGGTCCCAGCCCGGCACCGTCGTGACGGCCGGCGACGAGAGCTGGAACGGCCCCCTCGGCTCCGGCGCGAGTGTCAGTGCGGGCTTCGTCGGCTCCTGGTCGGGGAGCAACGCCGTGCCGGCGGCGTTCAAGCTGAACGGCACGACCTGCAACGTCGACACCGGTCCCACCACACCCCCGCCGACCGATCCGCCGCCGTCGAACGGCACCGCCCCCGCGCTGCGCGTTTCCGGCACCAAGATCGTGGACGCCTGCCGTCCTTCTGGTCCTCGGTCGCGGGCACCTTCAAGTGCGACCAGGCGGTCGTGTTCGACCTGTTCGACGAGCCCCACCCGGACCGGGCTACCTCCAGCGCGACGGATGTCTGGAACTGCTGGTGGGACAGCGGCACCTGCCCGGGGATCTCCTACGAGGTCGCCGGTATGCAGGATCTGGTCGACGCCGTACGCGGAGCCGGCGCGAAGAACGTCATCATGACCGGCGGGCTCGCCTACTCCAACGACCTCAGCCAATGGCTGACGCACAAGCCCACCGACCTCGCCGGCAATCTCACGGCCGCGTATCACGTCTACGACTTCAACACCTGCGCGAGCGAGAGCTGCTTGAACTCCACCCTCGCCCCGGTCGCCGCCCAGGTACCGCTGGTCGCCGGGGAGATCGGTGAGAACACCTGCTCGCACTCCTTCGCCGACCAGGTCATGAAGTGGTTCGACGACCACAACCTGTTCTACCTGGGCTGGACCTGGAACACCTGGGACTGCTCCTCCGGCCCCTCCCTGATCTCCGCCTACGACGGCACACCCACCGCGTACGGCGTCGGGCCGCGTGACCACCTGCGCGCCCTCAACCCGTAACTCCCCACCGAAAGAAGGAAACCCCCACTCATGAGTCACACCAGGACATCGCTGCTCGCCGCCCTGGCACTGGTCGCCGGGTTGTCGGGGACAGCGCTCGTCGTCGGCCAGGCCGGCGCTGCCACCTCGTCCGTCCCCTGCACCGTCGACTACAAGGTGCAGAGCCAGTGGGACACCGGCTTCACCGCCGCCGTGACCATCACCAACAACGCGGCCGCCAAGTCGGGTTGGTCGGTGAAGTGGTCGTACGCCGGCAACCAGAAGGTCACGAACGGCTGGAACGCGAAGATCAGCCAGAACGGTGCCGACGTCACCGCCGCCAACGAGAGTTACAACGGAACCCTCGCGAGCGGTGGCTCGGTCAGCTTCGGTTTCAACGGCTCCTACAGCGGCACCAACAGCGTGCCCGACACGTTCACGCTCGACGGCGTCGCCTGCAACGTCGACAGCGCCGGAGGTACCGGCGGCGGTAGCGGCGGAGGTACCGGAGGCGGCACCGGCGGTGGCGATGGTGGCGGTGGTGGCGACCGCGTCGACAACCCCTACACCGGCGCAAAGGTGTACGTGAACCCCGAGTGGTCTGCCAAGGCCGCCGCCGAACCGGGCGGCAGCCGCATCGCCGACCAGCCCACCGCGGTCTGGCTCGACCGCATCGCCGCCATCAACGGCGTGGGCGGCGGAATGGGCCTGCGCGCCCATCTCGACGAGGCCCTGAAACAGAAGGGCTCCGGCGAGCTCGTCGTCCAGCTCGTCATCTACGACCTCCCCGGTCGCGACTGCGCCGCCCTCGCCTCCAACGGCGAACTCGGCCCCAACGACCTCGACAAGTACAAGTCCCAGTACATCGACCCCATCGCGTCGATCCTGTCCGACTCCAAGTACGCGGGCCTGCGGATCTCCACCGTCATAGAACCGGACTCGCTGCCCAACCTGGTCACCAACGCCGGCGGCACCAACACCACCACCGACGCCTGCGTGACCATGAAGTCCAACGGCAACTACGAGAAGGGCGTCTCGTACGCCCTGGACAAGCTCGGCGCCATCCCGAACGTCTACAACTACATCGACGCCGGCCACCACGGCTGGCTCGGCTGGGATTCCAACCTCGCCCCCGCCGTCCAGGAGTTCCAGAAGGTAGCCACCAGCAACGGCGCAAGCGTCAACGACGTCGCCGGCTTCATCGTCAACACCGCCAACTACAGCCCCACCAAGGAACCGCACCTCAAGGTCACCGACACCGTCAACGGACAGACCGTGCGGCAGTCGAAGTGGGTGGACTGGAACCAGTACGTGGACGAGCAGTCCTTCGCCCAGGCGCTGCGCGACAAGCTCGTCGCGGCCGGCTTCAACTCCGGCATCGGCATGCTGATCGACACCTCCCGCAACGGCTGGGGCGGCTCCGCCCGGCCGACCGGGCCCGGCCCGCAGACCTCCGTCGACGGCTACGTCAACGGCAGTCGCGTCGACCGGCGCATCCACGCCGGCAACTGGTGCAACCAGAGCGGCGCCGGACTCGGCCAACGGCCGACCGCGGCTCCCGCCGCCGGTGTCGATGCCTACGTCTGGGTCAAGCCCCCGGGGGAGTCGGACGGGGCCAGCTCCGCCGTCTCCAACGACGAGGGCAAGGGCTTCGACCGGATGTGCGACCCGACGTACGCCGGCAACGCGCGCAACGGCAACAACCCCACGGGCGCACTGTCGAACGCACCGTTGGCAGGGCACTGGTTCTCCGCCCAATTCCAGCAGTTGATGCAGAACGCCTACCCGCCGCTGTCATGATCCGCTGACTCGGTGAATTCGCCGGGGCCCCGGCCGCTCCAGGCCGAGGCCCCGGCGAACCACCCCTCGGGGCCAACATGCCCGAACGTGCGGCTGGAGTAAGGCTGTCGCGCTCCATGTCCCGCGCACCACGCCTTGTCGTCTGCCCAGGAAGCTGGTGGCTGCGGGCAGGTTTCCCTCATACAGGTTTCCCTAAGTGCGATGCCGCTGTCGCGCTGCTTGAAGTCTCCGGTACCAGCTGCTCGTTCAGGCGTTGTGCAGGTCGTCGAAGGTGGCGGTGGCCGCTCCCGAGGTCAGAGCCACCACCTGGGTGCCCACCGCCGGGCCGGTGCCGTCCACAGCGGCCTGCACCACCACTCCGGTGGCGTCCGAACCGAGTACCGCGCCCTTGGGGACGCGACCGGAGCGGGCGTCGTTGAGGTCGCCGTAGTTCAACGACGCGTGGGACACATCCACCAGTACCTGAGCCGGCCCGGCCACGGGGTCGGCGACCTCGGCGAGGCGGACGGCGGCGGGTGCGGACGGATCGACGACGAGTGCCCGAACAGGCATGTCTTCCCACTTGGTTGACGACTTGTTACACCGTCATCATCGGTAACCTGGCTGCTCGCCGGAAGGAGGCACATTTGTGTCACGCAGTCACACCGGTGTTGCCGAAGCGGTAAGAGACGAGGCCTGCCCGGTTACCGAGGTGCTCGACCGCGTCGCCGGCAAGTGGAGCATAGGGATCCTGATCGCCGCCGCCCACGGCCCGGTTCGCTTCACCGAACTCGAACGTGCCATCAACGGGATCAGCCGACGCATGCTCACCCTCAACCTGCGCAGGCTGGAGCGGGACGGGCTGCTCATCCGCACCGTGTATCCGACCGTGCCGCCCAAGGTCGAGTACAGCCTCACGCCCATGGCACAGGAACTCCATGCCTCACTGACCGGACTGGTCTCCTGGGCCGAACGCCACCGCTCCGCCGTAGCCGAGGCCCGGGCCGCCTACGACGCCACGGCGGAGCAGACAACCCGATGTCCTCAGGCAGGCGGAACAGCGAGTCCTTGACCGTGAACAGGTCCTCGCAGCGCGCCGTCGCCTTCCACGTCGATGACGTGGGTGAGCAGAGTCATGTTCCCGAAGACCTCTGGGGCACTGCAGCTCCCGACAACTGGCGCCAGATCCTCCTGCAGCCGAACGCGCAGGTCTTCAGCTGGGCGGACGACCGCACTGTCGTAGATCTCCGGGCGGCGGAGGGACGGCCTGACACCTGCCCGACGCACGAGGCGAAGCACCAGCCGACAGGCCGTGATCGCTGCCGCCTCAGGTAGCAGGTGGGTAGCGCTGACCGCAGATCATCCAGGTACTGGCGCACTTCGGTCTCGTACTGTTTCCTTGGGCGCGAACTGAATCTGCTTGCGGATGCAGGTGATGGGATCCCCTCACTGCGGAAGGATCCCGACAGCGTCCTGGACGACGACCGCGTGGATCGAGTGGCGCGGCGGCCGCGAACACAAGTGGAGTGCTGTCTGACCTGATCTCCATCGCCGGGCGCTGCCTGCCGGCCGCGGTTGGCCTGGCGGTCGCACCCGACCATGAGCCCGACCACGGCAGCTCAGCGTGCGGCAGGCCTGCCGACCGTACGCCGGCTTGTCGCGATCTGCCCTCGGCCAGATGGCCGGCAGTGTTCTCGATCCACAGCAGCGTCCACTCGACTCCGGCCTCGTCATCAGGGGATGTCACTGAGAAGCGTCGCCTGGGATGCGTGCCTCCACCTCGCAGAGGAACGCGGGCACCCGGTCGTTGAGCACCTTCGCCGGCATCGCATGACCCACCCCGGGGACGATCTCCGGCCGCACGTCCGCCAGGAATTCCTGAGCCCTCACCTGCGCGCGGCTGGGGTCCGTGGCTCGGCCGGCGCCACCGAGCAGCACCATGACCGGCGCCTCCACCGAGCGCAACTCCTCGTCGGTGAGCACACGCGGGGCGAGCAGCCGCCGGCGGAAGGAGCTGGATGATTACGTTCTCGCAGCGGCTGTCTCCAACAGCGCCCGACCCCCCTGTCAGATGGTGCGCCTACGCTGTTCACACGGACCGGCATCAAGGAGCAGCGCAGTGCGGATAGAGCGTCATCAGGTAGGCGATGCAGTCGTTTCGGCGGCGCGCGAGGACTTTGCGAACCGGATCGGGGGACAGGTCCGGTCCATGTCGAAGGCTGGTCGGATGGCCACCTACGAATGGCAGTCGATCGCCGACGAGTTCCTCGATTACCTGGGTGCCCTGTCCGTCGAGACGCCCGGCCTCGACACCCCGGAGGCCAAGGCCGCTCTCAAGGACGCGACCGAGGCTGCGGTCGGTGCCATCTCCTTCGCGGCGTACTACCCGCACTGCACCTTCCAGGTCTTCCTCGACTATGTGAACTTCGGCATCAGCTACGACCCGAGCGACGAGGACGACGCCGAGGAAGGTGTCACCGCCGGCGAGTGGATCGACGCGTTCTGCCTGACGATTCTCAGGGACAAGGCCAAGTGGCACGGTGAGGCCTTCCACTTCGCTCGCGAGAAGTTCGCTGAGAAAGCACAAGGAAGCCCGGCCGGCGAGCTCGTCACGGGCTTCATGGCTCAGGTACTCGACGACACCGGAAACGACCAGGACTACCCGCCGAGCGCGCAGGCGAAGCTCGCCGCCATCGACGCCGCACTGGCCCGGATCCGCAGCCGGGCCGAGGAGACTGGCGAAGGCCTCCTCGATCGGCCTCAGAGCGTGGCGCTGAGGGCCCTGCGCGCCCTGGCCGCCGAGGACCGGGAGGCCTTCGACTCCGGACTGGCCGCCCTCCTGCTCGCGTACACCACTGTGCACGGCCCCTCTGCCTCGCCGAGCAGTCTCCTCCCGCTGCTGCCGCTCGGCCTGGCCGCGCTCGCGTACCGGACCCTGGGCTGGGCGCCGGCCCTCCACACCGACTACCTCCCGCACGCCCTGGTCACAGGCTTCGAGACCCGCGGCCCAAGGGTCGCGGGCTTCGGCCGCGACCGGCGCCCTGACGCGGTCGCCGTGCTGGCCGCAGGCCCGCTGGTGGTCGAGCGGCCGGCATGCGACGGGACCGTGAACGCGGAGAGCGAGGCCCTGTTCGACCAGTACACCCGGGAGGCCCTCACCCCGGAGGAAGGAAAACCCCTCGCCGTATGGCGACTGGGGAGCGCCATGCGCTACCAGGAGCTCCTTTTCAAGTGGCGTGCTCGAAACTCCGCCGATGTCACCGACGCCCAGCTCGCGAATCTGCGGCTGGCCTCCCAGCTGGGGGCGGCCCTGTTCCGCATCGCCTTGGCAGAGCCGGGCACCGAGGCCGAGGTGACCGTCGACGGCCAGAACCTGCGCTACCCGGCTGCGCGGGGCGAGGCGGCGGGCGCCGGCAACTGGGAGAACGCCACCGCCTTCGCCCTGATCACCGGCGTTCGCGAGGACCTCGCCCCCCTGGTCCTCACGGGCCCTGCGGTTGCCGGCAGGGACGGCTCCGCCTTCGCCGCGTACCGGGAGGCCCTCCACGCCTATCTGCGGGGCACGGATCCCGAGTCAGCGGCGGAGCGGGCACTGCAGGAGGTCGAGAAGGCCAAGGACTGGGGCTTCTTCCCGCCACCGGCCGTACTGCTCTCGCAACTCGTGGAGGGCGACGAGGAGAGCTTCAACCTGGCTCTGGCCGATGCCCTCGAAGCCCACCGCGATCACTACCAGGTCGCCGACCGCGCCGACGATCCCGACGCCACGATCGACCTCAACGTCCTCGCCCTGGCCTGCCACGCCCGCCGCCGGGGCTGGGACATCCGGGTCGAGTCCCCCTACCTGCCCCAGCGACTCCTCAACGCCGCCGAACCCGTCTAGGCCCCGGCCGTACGTCCGGCCGGGCAACGGACCGCCCCCAGCCCTGTCCATGACTGATTGCATGGGGCCACGGGCTCCTTGACAGCTGCGTCACATACGTCCACTGAGAGTCCCACGGCGCCCGTGCCGCCGCCGAGTTCGGAGTTCTGGTAGTGCTTTTCGACGTCACCCGCAGCGAACTCGTCGACATCTTCGGCGAGGACCGGCTCGCGACCCTGCCCGCCATCGCCTTCGCGCCCGCCGCCGCGGACACGGAGGGCGCCCGCCTCCTGCAGACCGTCGGCGTCCCCACCGGGACGCTCTGGCTGCGTGAGCCCGAGGAAGACGACGGCCTGCTGCCCGTCGTCCAGGACGTCGTCTGCGTCGAGGACTTCGAGGACGCCGCGGAGGGCGCGGGCGACTGGACCGTCATCGGCTGGCTGCTCAACGCGCACCTCGCCCTCGACCCCGTGTCCGGCAAGGTGCACGCCTTCGACCCGGACGAGGACACCGTGCGGGAACTCCACACGGACGTCTCCTCCCTCGTCCAGGTCACTCTCCGGTTCCAGCGCCTGCTCGAGGAGTTCACCTTCAGCGGCGACGACGGCGACGGGGAAGCCGACTTCGAGCGCCTGGACGGCGAGGTCGATCGCATCCGTGAGGAGACGAGCAGCATCGACCCGATCCCCTTCCAGGACGACGAGACCATCTGGTCGGTGATCGGCGATGAGATCGCCATGGGTCAGCGCTTCACGGGCAACAGCCCGGGAGGCCGCTCGCTCTACGGGTGACCGCCGACCGATGCCGCCCACGCATCGCCCGGTCTGCGCGGCACGCAGGCCGCCTTCCCGCGGACCGGCGTCGGAGGTGTCTCCTGAGCCTTGCCCGCGCCGTATGCCGTGCACGGTTGGCTCTCTGACCGAGCTCGGCCACCTTCACGGTCAGGTCCGTCTGCCGACGGGCCAACTGGTCGTGTGCGGTTGCGTGGCGATCCGCGGCGGCGATGACAGCGGCGACTGGCTGGACTTTTACGTCCCCCTGGGTGCGCTGGATCATGCGGGTCTTACGTACTGGGACGGTCGGCCGTTCTTCGGGTCCGACGTGATGGACGACTGGCTGGCCGCCATCGGGACCGAGACTTTCAAGAGCGCCTCCTTCAGCCTGGGTGTCATCGGCTTCGAGGTCTCTGGTTGCACCGACGCATCGACGCTGGCAGGAAAGCTGCCGCAGACGCGGGACATCGGGTACCTGCTGCCACAAGGTGAAGTCCACTATGGCGCCTCCAACACCTGAGTCTTGCTGCGCCGGTCAAGAACGCCGTAAACGACCAGGTGGCGGGCATCGGGCAGATGGTCGTGCCCGGCACCCCGCGCGATTCCCTGCACATCCTGGACACCCTGCTGAATCTCGACGCCGGGGTGAAGCCGGACATGGTGGCCACCGACAACGCCTCCTACTCCGACATGGTGTTCGGCCTGTTCTCCCTGCTCGGCTACAACTTCTCGCCCCGCTTCCGGGACCTGGCCGACCAGAGGTTCTGGCGGGCGGAGCTGCCCGGGGTAGAGACCGGCGGATACGGGCCGTTGGAGCCGCTGGCCTGCAACAAGGTGAATCTGAACAAGGTGATCACGCACTGGCCGGACATGCTCCGGGTGGTCGGCTCCCTGGTCACCGGGCAGGTGCGGGCGTACGACCTGCTGCGGATGTTCGGCCGCGAGGGACGCCCCACTCCGCTGGGCACCGCGTTCGCGGAGTACGGGCGGATCGCCAAGACCCTGCACCTGCTGCGTGTGGTCGATCCCGTCGACGACACCTACCGGCGGCAGATGAACCGGCAGCTCACCGTGCAGGAGTCCCGCCACAAGCTCGCCCGGGACATCTGCCACGGCAAGCGCGGGCAGATCATGCAGGCGTACAAGACGGGCCAGGAGGACCAACTCGGCGCCCTCGGTCTCGTGCTGAATGCCGCCGTGCTGTGGACGACCCGCTATCTCGACGCCGCCATCGAGGAGCTGCGGGCGCTGCCGGCCGAGGAGCGCGAGCACGACGTCCTGGACGAGGACGTCGCCCGCGTCTCCCCGCTCAAGCACGCCAACGTCAACGTGCTCGGCCGATACAGCTTCCGCGCCTCCACCCCGGTCGACGGCGGCCTGCGCCCGCTGCGCGACCCGGGGGCCGACGGTCTCGACGAGGACGACGGCGCCGACGAATGACCCACGGTCCGCCGACCAGAAACGCGTTGACGGAGTGAATACTCACTCCGTACAGTTTTACGTATGGCAGAGACCTCTCCCGCTCCCTCCCGGCGCCGTGCGGCGCCCATGGAACCCGACCAGCGCCGTGCGATGATCGTCGCCGCGGCCCTTCCCCTCGTCATCGAGTACGGCGCCTCTGTGTCCACAGCGAAGATCGCGCGCGCCGCAGGCATTGGAGAGGGCACGATCTTCCGGGCCTTCGCCGATAAGGACGCCCTGCTCGCGGCCTGCATGGCCGAGGCGGTACGTCCCGACGACACCCTTGCCCACCTGGAATCGATCGCACTGGACCAGCCACTGGCGGCCCGGCTCACCGAGGCGGCCGAGGTGATGCGCGGCTACATGATGCGCATGGGCGCCGTTGCCGGTGCCCTCGCGTCGGCCGGGCGGCTGGAACGCCCTGCACCTGCCGATCCCGTCAAGGACGGCCGCTCCCCGGATCGCGAAGCCGGCCTCGCAGCGCCCCGCGCGGCCCTGGCCGCCCTGTTCGGACCCGACCAGGACTCCCTGCGACTGGCCCCGGAACGGCTCGCGGACGCCTTCCAGCTCATGCTCATGTCTGCCGGCCGTCCCGGCGCCCCGGACCCGCTGACCACCGAAGAACTGGTGGACCTCTTCCTCAACGGTGCGCTCACCATCCCGGGGGAGGCCCGGTGACCACAATTGACGCGTACGACGCGCTCGTGCCTCGGCGCCGGACGGCGATCACATTTGCCCTGCTGGGCTGCGCCTTCCTGGCCATGCTGGATGGAACCGTGGTCGGCACCGCCCTGCCGCGCATCGTCGAGCAGATCGGCGGTGACGGTTCCTGGTACGTCTGGCTCGTCACCGCCTACCTGCTCACCTCCTCGGTCAGCGTCCCGGTCTACGGCCGCTTCTCCGACCTCTACGGCCGCCGCCGGTTACTGCTCGGCGGACTCACCGTGTTTCTGGTCGCCTCGCTCGCCTGCGGGCTGGCCGGGTCCATGACGGTGCTGATCGCCTCCCGCGCCGTGCAGGGTCTGGGTGCCGGAGCCCTGCTCACCCTCGGCATGGCCCTGATCCGCGACCTTTATCCGCCCTCCCGGACGCAGGGCCTCATCCGGATGCAGACGGTCCTGGCCGCGATGATGGTGCTCGGCATGGTGGGCGGTCCGATCATCGGCGGCCTGCTGGCCGACCACGCCGGCTGGCGCTGGGCGTTCTGGCTCAACCTCCCCATCGGCCTCGCCGCCTCGATCGTCCTTGCCCGGTTCCTGCCCGATCAGCGCCCCGCCGCAGCGCCATCCGGGCGCCTCGACGTGGCAGGGATCGCGCTGCTCGCTGCCGGTCTCTCCCTGGCTCTGACCGGCCTCAGTCTCAAAGGCAACACCGTCGCCGGGCATGCCCCGTCCTGGACCGACCCCGCCGTCGCGGGCTGCCTGCTCAGCGGCCTGGCTGTGCTCGCCCTGCTCGTTCCCGTGGAGCGGCACGCGGCCGTTCCCGTGCTGCCCATGCGACTGTTCCAACACCGCACCTACAGCGCTTTGTTGGCCGCCGGCTTCTTCTTTCAGGTCGCCGCGCTGCCGGTCGGAGTCTTCCTGCCGCTGTACTTCCAGTACGTCCGCGGTCACTCGGCCACCGTCTCCGGCCTCCTGCTCCTCCCCCTGCTCATCGGCATGACGCTGGGCAACCGGCTTACCGCCACCGCCGTCCTGCGTAGCGGACACGCAAAGCCCGCACTCCTGGCCGGCGCCGGGCTGCTCACCCTCGGCACCTCCGCCTTCTTCACTCTGGACACTGCGACACCGCCGACATGGACGTGCGTATGGCTGCTTATCGCCGGACTGGGCACCGGACCGGCCATGGGCGGCATCACCATCGCGACCCAGAACTGCGTCCCGCACGCTGACATGGGCACCGCCACCGCAGGCTCCGCCCTCACCAAGCAGATCGGCGGCGCATTCGGTCTGGCATGTGGCCAGTCTCTGATGAGCCATCACGCCACGCCCGTGGCCGCGATCGGCTCCACCATCGCCTGGAGCGGTGCCGTCGGCGGACTGCTCGCCCTCGCAGCGCTCCTCCTCATGCGTAACATCACCATCCCCACGCCCGCGAGCCGCCGTATCGAACCAACGGCCCGCACCGCGACGCCGACGACCGGCGAGTCCGCTGCATGACCCACAGCACCTGTCGGCAAACGAACGTTTGAGGACAGGCTGTCGACACGTCCAATGAACCCGTGCAATCCGGGGGTTCACGGCGGCTCGAATCCAATCAGATCCGATGATCATTGCTGACAGGGTTTGACGACAGATAGGGTCCAATCCTCCGTGCGGAAGGGGCCCTTCGGTGGCGAATCTGGTCTACAAGCGGGTCTCGACCGACCAGCAGTCGACCGCCCGGCAGAACCTCGTCCTGGACGAGGCCGGGATCGAGGACCCGGTCGTGTTCGAGGAGGACGGCGGCACATCCAGTCGCCTCCACCCGCTTGAGCGACCGAAGTTCCGCGAGCTGCTGAACTACGCGCGGCCGGGCGACACCGTGCACATCTCCGAGATGTTCCGCCTCGTACGCGGCACCGGCCACATCCTCGACGTGCTCGACGTCCTCCATCGCGACCAGGTCGCCCTGCGCATCCACGACGGCGCGTTCTCCGCCATGGACCTCACCGCCCGCCACCCGCGCACCGGCGAGCTGCTGTCCACCGTGAAGGTCATGGTGCAGACCCTCGCCGCTGCCGGCGAACTGCAACGTGACCTACAGCGCGAGCTGACGTACGACGGACTGCGCGCCACCGAGGCCGAGGGCAGCAAAGGCGGACGCCGCCCCGCCGTGGGGGCCGATAAGACCGACGCCGTCCGCACCGCGTACCTGGAGGGCCGCTCGATCGCCGCCCTCGCCCGCGACCACGGCGTCAGCCGCGGCGCGATCCGCACGGCGGTCGCCGACCTCATGCCCGACCACATCGCCATCGAGGAGGACGCCCCCGCCCCGGAGCTGCCGGTCGCCCTCGACATGCCGGGCAAGGTCGCCGACTTCCTCCGCACCACCGACCTGGAGCCCGCTGAGCGGGCCGCGCTCGGCGAGGGCGTGACCGTACGGCGCGGCCAGGGCTATACCCTGCGCGTCAGCGCCGTCCCCGCCGTACACCGCCAGCTCGTCGACCGCTGCCAGCCACTCGACAACACCGCGGCGATCCCGGCACAGCGCAAGGCCCGCCGCGAGTACGCGAACCGTGTGCTTTTGTCCTCGCGAGAACGGTTCCGGCCGGAACCAGATCGCTCTCAGTGGAGGACTTCCTGCCCTGGGGGCGGATGAGATCGTCGTCCTGACCGGAACCGCTGCTGAAGCGAGCCTCGCGGTCCGTCGAAAGAGCTCTCGCTCCGGATTCGGATAGCGGTGACTCGCTTCGCCGCCCATTAGGATTCGGACCTCTCGGCTTCCCCCTTTCAGGGCCCCCATGTTCACCGAGTCGATCGCGCAGCGGGACCAGTCCAGCTCACCGCGGGCGCCAAGCTCGTCGAGGACCAGGCGGTGGAGCTTCGCCCACACGCTGGCCTTCGTCCACTCGGCGAATCGTCGAGCCGTCGCCCTCCAGGGGCCGAACGACGCCGACGGTAACCGCTGCCATGTGCAGCCCGACGTGGCCACGAACACGAGCGCGGCCAGCACCTCCCGGTGACCGATCGGGGGCAGAGGGAAGGGAGGTAAGGGGAGGGGCCGGTGAGCGCACGCGGCATGCGCCCTCCGCCGGTGGGGGAGCCGCTCTAGCTCGGGTCGAGTACGGCCTGGATGGCTGGGGCGAGACTGTCTTTGATCTCGTCCCGGGTCAGGGCGGTCACGGCCGGGAGGCGCAGCAGGTAGCGGGTGAGTCCGAGGCCGAGGAGCTGGGCGGAGATGAGGCCGGCGCGGCGTGCGGCGAGTTCCGGGCCCAGGGCTGAGGCCAGTGCCGGGACGACCTGGGCCGCGAAGATCTCGTGCATCCGTGCCGCGGCCTGTTCGTTGGTGACCGCCGAGCGCAGCAGGACCAGCAGTGCGTCGTCGGCCGGGTCGTCCTCCCAGCGTTCGAGGAAGTGCCGCACCAGCGCCTGTGCCAGCTCATCGGCCGGAACGCCCGTGAGGTCCGGCAGCCGCAGATTGATGGCGAGTGTCGCGTCGAAGAGCTGGGCCTTGTTGCCGAAGTAGCGCATGACCATCGATGGGTCGATGCCGGCGTCGGAGGCCACGGCGCGGATCGTGGTGCGTTCGTAGCCCTGGGCCGCGAATCGCTCGCGGGCGGCCCGCAGGATCGCGGCCTTGGTGCGGTCGGAACGCTTGTCCGTGCTGGTGATCTCGGTGTCTCGCTTCATGTCAACGACTGTATGCCAACATCTGTTGACTTTCCAGGGGGAGTCTGGGCATCATGTCAACGAGCGTTGGCCCACGATCGTTGGCAAACGGCCGTTGGCCTCCCCCTGGATCAGAACGGAAGACTCCGCCATGAACACCACCGCCCTCCCCTCCCGCACCGAGGTCGCCATCGTCGGCGGCGGCCCGACCGGTCTTGCGCTCGCCGTCACGCTCGCTTCCGCGGGTATCGACTTCGTCGTCCTGGACCGGCTGGCCGAGGGCGCGAACACCTCGCGTGCCGCCGTCGTACACGCCCGCACCCTGGAGGTCCTGGACGAGCTGGGAGCCACCGAGGAGCTGATCGCGCGAGGCGTTCAGGTCACCCGGTTCGCCATCCGCGACGGCGCCCGCCGTCTGCTGACCGTGCCGTTCGACCAGCTGCCTACGCCCCACCCGTACACGCTGATGGTTCCCCAGTACGAGACCGAGAGCGTGCTGCTGGACCGGCTCCGCGCGCTCGGCGGCGATGTGCACCGCCCCTATGACGTCGCATCGGCCGGCCAGGACGAGAACGGTGTGACCCTCACCATGACCACCGGTGAGAAGCTGCGGGCCGCGTACGCCGTCGGCGCCGACGGTATGCACAGCACCGTGCGCGAAGCTGCGGGCATCGGGTTCACCGGCAACGCCTACGCCGAGTCCTTCGTGCTCGCCGACGTCGTGATGGACTGGACGCCTGGCCCCGCCGAAGTCTCCCTCACCTTCGGTACCGCAGGCCTCACCGTCGTCGCCCCGCTCCCCGGCGGCCGCTACCGGGTCGTCGCCACCGTGGACGACGCGCCCGCCACACCTGATCTCGCCTTCGTCCAGCAGTTGCTCGACGAGCGCGCCGCCGGCCAGGCCAAGGTCACCGGCCTGGCATGGTCGTCACGGTTCCGGGTGCACCACCGGGTCGCCGACCGCTACCGGACCGGCCGTCTGCTGCTGGCCGGCGACGCCGCCCATGTGCACAGCCCAGCCGGCGGTCAGGGAATGAACACGGGAATCCAGGACGGCTACGCCCTCGGTCGGGCGTTCGCCACCGGGCAGCTCGACGGCTACGAGGCGCAACGCCGCCCCGTCGCCCAGCGGGTGGTCGCCTTCACCGACCGGATGACCCGAGTGGCCACCACCCGCAACGCGATGGCTCGCGGGGTGCGCAACATCGCGCTTCCCCTGCTCGGCCACACGGTCATACCGAAGAAGCTCGCCACCGAACTCGCCGAGCTCAACTACCGGTAGATCCCGCCCTCCTCGCTGCGGTGAGGGTGAACCGGCGTGCTCGGTGCGGTACGCCCGCACAGGAGGGCTCCGGAACGGACGCTGGTGCAACCCGGTCGGCGAAGACTCCCCCGCACCGACTACACCGGCCGGCATGCCGGGGAGAGACCACTACCGTCGGTCCGCCGTGCTGCTCCAGCCGACCGAATCCAAGCTGTACACGTCCGAACCGGGTGACAGCCGTGCGTCGTTCCATCGGGGTCGTCGCGAACGTCGAGGGACGTCTCAGGCCGTCATCTCCTCGAAGGCCAGTACCTCGTGGCCGGTGTCCCAGAGCAGGGTCAGCAGAGCGCGTACCGATGCCTGGTCGACGTTCTCGACGACCAGCACGGTGCCGTCCGCGCCGGGCGTCGACACATGGTCGAACCTGGTCCGGATCACGTCCAGCAGGGTGCGGGCGATCGGTCCGCGCAGCCTCAGCTCATAACGGGTAGGGGGCATGCGTACAGGGAACCCGCCGCCCGGACGGCAGCGCACCACCCGCCCCGGACAAGCACCCGGGGTGGGGTCAGATCAAGCCGAGTTCGCGCGCAGCTGCGACGGCGTCCTGCCGGGAGGCCACACCGAGCTTGCGGTACAGGCTCTTGTTGTACGCCTTGACCGTGTTGATCGACAGGAACAGTGCCGCCCCGATCTCCCGCTGGGTCGCCGACCCCTGCAGTGCCCGCAGGATCGACAACTCGCGGTCGGTCAGTTCCTCCGCGAGAGCACCCGAGCGTACGGCGGTGCGGGTACCGGCCCGGCCCAGCCGCGCCTCGCTCTCCTCGAGCCGCCGCATCGCATAGCCGCTCACCGGCTCCTCGTCCACCACCTCGCGGGCCCGCGCCAGTGCGGCGCGGGCGGCGGGCCGGTCCCCGCAGGCGAGTTCGGCGTCGGCGAGGTACAGCAGACCGAGGAACAGCACGGTCGGCCGCGGGTGCAGTTCGGCGAGGGTGACGGCGCGGCGCAGCAAAGCGGCGGCCGTCTCCATGTCGGCGTTCTGGTAGCTGCGCCTGGCCTGGGCGATGCGCAGCGGGGCCAGCCCCGGCGTACTCGTCTCCCGCCCGTCGCGCTCGACGGCGTCGGCGAGCGGACCGGCCTCGCGCAGGACCCGGTCGCAGTCTTCGCCGCGGCCGGCTTCGACGAGGCTGATCGTCAGCGTGCCGGCGCCCTGAAGCATCAGCGACGGCGGCCACGCCTTGCGGTGGGTGGGTGACGACCAAAGGGTGAGCAGCAGCGTGGCGGCCTCGTCGAACCGCCCGTCGCGAGCCAGCATGGCCCCCAGTGCCGCCCGGACGGTCGGATGCCCGTCGGCGCCTGCCTCGATCTCCTCATCGAGCGCCTGCTGCACCATGACGACGGATTGCGCGGCCTCGGCATCCGACATGCCGAAGCCCGCACGCACGCAGAGCACGGCGCTGCGGAAGCTGTGCCAGCCGGGGACGGCGGTGTCGGGGGCACCACCTGCCTCGCAGGCGTCCAGCCAGCGGTTGACCCGCTCCTGATCGCCGCAGAGCGCCGCCGTGTAGGCCAGTGAGAACGCCAGTGCGGGGCCCACCGCCCGGATGGGCAGCCGTTCGCCGAACTGCAGGTAGGTCGCCGCGGCCCCGCGTGGGAAGAACCAGGTCTCCGCGTTGCGCAGCATCAGCTCAGCGGCCTCGTCGTCGCGGCCGGCCCGCAGCAGGTGGTGCACCGCGTCGTCGATGCGGCCCTCGTCGGCGAACCAGGCCGCGGCATGACCGAGGACCTCCCGCGGGTCCGTGGTGGCCTCGCGGGCCAGGACGTCGCGGAGCAGGTGATGGCACCGGTACCACTGCCGTTCATCGTCCAGGGCGGCCACGAAGAGGTCGGACGTGATGACCACCTGACCACTGCTTGGAACGCCATGAGTACTGCAGGACGGGAGCGGGCGGCTCGCGCTCAAGAGGCGGCCCCGCCCAGTGTCCCCGCCTTGCTCGCCGGACTCCGTGGAGGAGTCGGGCCGGGCACGGCACCGCTCGGCCTGTACGTGCCGGCGCGCCTCACGAGAAGGGTCACTTCGCGAGCAAAGGGCTCGCGACTGGCCAGAGCGCCCCACGCCTCCCTCGGGACAGGTCGCAGCGCACCGCCTATTCACCAGTTTCGTTCACAGGAGGCTCCCTCATGACCGGCTCCACCATTCCGATCCAGGCCGGCGGACCGGTGCGCGCACTGCGCCCCGGTGCTGTTCTGGCCGTGACCTGCCTGGCACTGGCGACCGTCGTATCGGCGATGGCATCGCTGAGCGTGGCGTTGCCCGACATCGCCCAGGAGACGCACGCCAACCAAACCGAGTTGTCGTGGATCATTGATTCCTACAGTCTGATCTTCGCCTCGTTCCTGCTGTTCGCAGCGACCCTCGGCGACCGGTTCGGCCGTCGCAGGGCATTGCTCGGCGGCGTCGGATTGTTCGCGGGAGTGTCGCTTGCCGCGACCTTTACGACCGATCCGGGCGTCCTGATCGTCCTGCGTACGGTGCTGGGCGTGGCAGCCGCATTCGTCATGCCCGCCACCCTGTCCACGATCACCAGCACGTTTCCCCGAACCCAGCAGGCGCGTGCCATCAGCATCTGGGCAGCGGTCGCGGGCGCCAGCGCCGCGCTGGGACTGCTCGCCTCCGGAGCGCTGCTCGAGGTGTGGGCGTGGCGATCGGTGTTCTGGCTGAACGCAGTGATGGCGGGGGTGGCGTTCATCGGCACCTACGTCTTCGTGCCGGAGTCCGCGCAGCCGGGCAGGCAGCGCGTCGACGTGGCCGGAGCGGCTCTGACGGTGGCGGGACTCGGTGTGCTGGTCTACTCGGTCATCGAGGCGCCCGAGCACGGTTGGGGGAGCACCCGCACCCTGGCGGGCATAGACCTCGGGCTCGCTGTCCTGCTCGCCTTCGTCGCCTGGGAGCTGAAACACCCGCACCCCCTGCTCGACCCGCGGCTGTTCCGCCACAAGCGGTTCGCGGCCGGATCAATTTCGACCACGCTGCAGTTCTTCGCGTTCTTCGGGTTCATCTTCGTGACCATGCAGTACCTCCAACTGGTGTGCGGTGACAGCGCCTTGCTGGCCGCCGTAAGCGTGCTGCCGATGTCCGCGGCGATGATCCCCAGTGCCCGCCTCAGCCCGCGCCTGGTCGCGCGGAGAGGCGACCGCGGTCCCTGGACCGTGGGACTTCTCCTGGTTACCACCGGCCTGCTGGTGCTTGCCCAGCTCGACGCCGGCAGTTCGTACTGGCTGGTCCTCGGCGGCCTCCTGCCGCTCGGGGCGGGCATGGGCCTGGCCACGACCCCGGCCACCGCGGCCATCACCGACGCCCTGCCGCCTCGCCTGCAGAACGTGGGTTCCGCCGTCAACGACCTGTCACGCGAACTCGGCGGCGCCCTGGGCATTGCCGTTCTCGGCAGCCTCCTGAGTGCCCAGTACCGCGACAAGCTCGACCTTCAGGGCCTTCCTGCCCCGGTCGCCAACGCGGCGCGCTCCTCCCTCGCCGCGGCCAACCACGTGGGCCACGCCACGGGCAACCCGGCACTGATCGACAAGGCCCGCGACGCCTTCGCCTCCGGAATGCACCTCGCCCTCATCAGCGGCGCTGGAGCCACCGTCCTGGCCGCCGTCACCGTCACCCTCCTGCTCCGCCGTACCGGCAAGCCCAGCACGGTCGCCGAGGAGACGCCGAACGACGGCACAAGCCGGGACATGGCGAGGTCGACTGCGTAGCCACACGCCGACTGCCCGACACAGCCACAACGGCGTACGGCGCGAGGGTCGCACACCGATGCCTCGCGCCGTACCGAGAGGGTCGACCATGACTGCGCTGCACACTCAGTCGGCGCAGCAGCGCCACCCTCCGCAGCCCCGTGATCGACAAGCTGACGGCGTCTCAGCCGTTCAAGACCGGCCGGGCAGTTCCTCCCCGGCCCCCTAGGGCGCGTATCGAGTCGTGATCAATGGGCGGTCCGGGTGAGGTCTTTGATCCAGATCATCGAGGCGCGCAGGTGGAGGCCGGCGAGGTAGCTGTTTGGGGTCTTGTCGTATCGGGTGGCGACGCCTCGCCAGGCCTTGAGCTTGTTGATCAGGCGCTCGACGGTGTTTCTCTCTTTGTAGAGGCCGGTGTCGTGGCTGACGGGCCGACCGCCCCCGGAGCCCTTCTTCCTCCGGTTGGCGGCCTGGTCCTTCTTCTCCGGAATGACTGCCTTGATGCCGCGTCTGCGCAGGTGGGCTCGGTTGCTGTGGGACGAGTAGGCCTTGTCCCCGGCGACCGCGTCCGGCCGGGAGCGGGCGCGGCCGACGGGGCCGCGGACCCGTATCTTCCCCAGCACGGGGATGAACTGCGGGCTGTCCGCGGCCTGGCCCGCGGTCAACACGAACGCCAGCGGGCGGCATTTGCGGTCGGCGGCGAGGTGGACCTTGCTAGTCTGACCGCCCTGGAGCGGCCGAGGAGAGCGGCCTTCAGCCGGAGTTTTCGCCGACGCCGGATGCGTCGGCGCTCCTCCCGTTCGGGCCCGGTCTCGGCGTCCTGCCCGTTCCGTTCGTCGAGGCTGCCCCTTTTGACCTGGCTTTCTCCGCCTCGGCGGCAGCCTTCTCCAGGTCGGTGAGGACGTCCTCGCCCAGGTGCATCCCGGCAGCGTCGTGGTGAGCGCGCGCGGTGGTGGAGTCGACGCTGACCAAGGGCAGGTCTACCTCACCCCGCTTCGCGGCTTCCGTGATCAGGCCCTCCAGCAGGGCCTCGAAGACGTCGGCGTCACGCCACTGCCGGAAGCGGTTGTGGACGGTTGACCAGGCGCCGAACTCCTGCGGCATCTCCCGCCACTGTCCGTCGGTCCTGAACCGCCAGATCACACCCTCGAACTGCTGCCGCAGCCGCTCGGGATACGGGGCGTACTCGCCGATCGGCAGGTACGGCCCGATGAAATCCCACTCCTCGTCAGTCAGTTGCATTCGCGTCACGCAAGAAGATCTACCAATCCAGGTCCTGCCGGGAGGGCGAATTTCAGCTTGAACGATCCTCAGTGGGGCAGTTGCCACGGTGGCGGGTGCGCAAGGCCAGATAGGCGGTCAGGCTGGCCAGGGTCACGCACAGGGGTGAGTACAGGGCCAGGTCCCAGTGCCGGAATGCGTGCGGGACGTTGCCCAGGGCGAGGCCGGAGGCCGCGAGGCCGCCGAGACCGCGTACGGCCAGCGCGCCGCTCACCGTCCACAGGCCGATACGGACCAGCCGTGAGGCGCCGATCGGGCTTGCCGGCCGGGTTGCGGTGATGACCAGCCAGGCGGCCGTGCAGAGCAACGCCGCAACCGCGAAGGTAGCCGGTTTCGAGGGCAGTTGGGACTCCTCGACGCCGACCACGACGGTGGCGAACTCCGCCCGCGAGGCCAGCGGCCACGGGGTGAACACCCACACGCCATGGAGAAGCCCCGCAGCCAGTAGACCGCTCGCCGACAACACCCCCGCCACCCGGGCCCCCGCGGAGGCGCCCTCGGTACCGCCCCCGCCCTCGGCAGTCCTGCCCGCGGGTGCGTCGAGCAGCCAGTTCGTGGCGTTCATCCCCGTTCTCCCCTTCCCTGTGCCCTGTCGCGGGCACACGTGAGGTGCCTCATCCGTACAGTGCTGTATGGATGTTCCGTACAGTACTGTACGGAACGTGGCTAGGAGCAAGGTCAGCAAAGACGAGTGGACGATGGCCGCGCTCCGCGCGCTGGCCCGGGGCGGGGTATCCGCGGTGGCGGTGGACCAGCTCGCCCGGGAACTGGGCGTCACCCGCGGCAGCTTCTACTGGCACTTTGAGAATCGCGACGCCCTGCTCGTCGCCGCTCTGGAGACCTGGGAGGCACGCGCCACCACCGACGTCATCGCCGCACTAGGCAAGCTAACGGACGCCCGGGTTCGCGCGAGAGCACTGTTCGACGAGGCGCTCGGCAGCGAGGAGATCGGCGGGCTGGAA
Source organism: Streptomyces sp. NPDC039424 (assembly GCF_055639495.1). Classification (NCBI taxonomy): domain Bacteria; kingdom Bacillati; phylum Actinomycetota; class Actinomycetes; order Kitasatosporales; family Streptomycetaceae; genus Streptomyces; species Streptomyces sp. NPDC039424. The sequence continues at coordinate 9,936 of NZ_JBVKAI010000028.1, read as the reverse complement.
CCCGCCCTGGTCGCCCAGACCATGCACCCCGCCGTCGCCGAGGTCGTCGCCCGGGTCAACCGGACCCGGATCGCCTACCTCACCGACATCTTCACCGACGTCGGCTTCGGGACAGACGATGCCCGGAATCGGGCCCTGTCCGCATACGCCGCCTATCTGGGCTGGCTGGAGCTGCGCCGGATCGCCTTCGACAGCGCCCCCGAGACGCGGCTCACCGACCCGCGCTCCGCCGCAGCGCTCGAGCACCTCATTGCCATGATCCTCGCCCCTGCGGGGCCATAGGCACTCGCGAGGTGGTGCGGGCCGCCCAGGTGCTGTGGTCAGGGCAGATCGGACCCACCGGGGAGGTTGTAGATGCCGGCCGACCAGGGCGGGGGAGTCCTGCATCGTCGTCCTCGACGGCGTGCCGGTGGGTGTGTCGCTCCGGGGGCGATGCGCCTCGGGGCCATGCGTCAGGCGGAAGAGCCGACATGTACCGCGGCGTCAGGATCCGGCAGCGGACGCGTAGCGAGCCAACTCGGTGCCCAGGCGTAGCATGACCGTGCGGTTGGCGCGCCGCAGCGTGGCCCGGACGATGGGTGCCAGCAGGCGGTCGGTGAGCGGGGCGCGCGCCCAGGCGTACGTGAACGACACGTGACTCCCGCCGGTCCGCAGCGGTTCGATGGTGTAGGTACCGTGGGCCAGGCGTCGGCCGGCCGCGCTGACGTTCCGTTCGACGATGCACCGCGACGGCTCGGCCTCGACGACCTCGATGGTGACGTCGGTCTTCGTGCCGCCCAGCGCGGCTGTGACTGTGGCGCACGATCCGATGCCGCGGCCGGGGCCGCTGTAGCGCCAGCCGGTCAGGTAGTGGTTGGTGAATCGCTCATGGTGAGCCATGACATCGAGGAAGTCGTAGACCTGCTCGGGCGTCTGCGGTAAATCGATCGACACGGTGACAGACTTCATGTACCACACGGTACACAGGGCATGTACCAATTGGTACACTCGCGACGTGGTGAATATGGACGGCTCGCAGCCTGAGAGCGAGGCCGCGCCCGGCACGGACGGGGACCGGCGCGCACAACTGGTGAACGCGGCCGTCGACTACGTTGCGGCACACGGCATCGCGGACCTGAGCCTGCGCGGCCTGGGCGCTGCGATTGGCGTCAGCCACCGCATGCTGATCCACTATTTCGGCTCCAAGGAACAGCTGCTCGTCGAGATCGTCCGGACGTCGGAGCAGCGCCAGCGTGATCTTCTGTCCCGGCTCCACCTGGAACCCGGTCTCTCGCCCGCCGATGCTGCGCGGCTCCTCTGGCAGCAGCTGGCGGACCCTCGACTGGCCGGTCAGGAGCGGCTCTTCTTCGAAATCTGCGGGCACGCGCTGCGGGGCCGCCCCGAGGCCGTCCCGGTTCTCGAAGGGCTCGTGAACGACTGGCTGGAGCCGCTCGTGGCCGCCGAGGTCGCCGCAGGGGCGGACCCTGCCGTGGCCCGGAACCGCGCCAGGCTGGGACTCGCCACCGTCCGCGGTCTGCTGCTCGACCTCCTCGCAACCGGTGACCGCCCAGCCGTCGACGCTGCGATGGCGGAGTTCCTCCGGCTGTACTACGGCCCGAAGTGACGGAGTCGCCGATCAGGCCAGGCGGCTGGGCCAGACGACGACCACCGTGCAGCGGCCGTATGCCGCGAGTCGTTCACGGGCGAGCTCCGAGCCAGGCAGGGCTACTGACCTCAGCAGCCGCCACGTGCCTTGGAGCGAGCTACTCGACCACCGCGGAGACGTCAGGAGAACGCCCCGACATCAACCGATCAAGTTCAGTGGCGTTCGCTCCATGGGTACCCACTGCGAATAAGTCGGGTACAGGAGCACAGCGACGACGGCAGCTGTCGCCAGGTGCAGCCCGAAGTGGCCACGGAGATGATCGCCGCCAGGCATTCACGGTCGCCGGCACGCCGTCGGCCGCCGCCTGCGGACGTATGACCTTGGTCGGCGGGACCACCTGCCGGCACAGCGACCTTGTCGATCGAGTAATCGATCTTCGTTCTCACACCATCCGGGCCGAGGAGCATGGCCTTGAAGGGCCACGGCCCCTCCATGTGAACTACATATTCCTCCGTGTCATCGGTCAGTACGGCCGTGCGCCCCCCGTCCAGAGTGGCGACCCAGTCCGGGCTGCGTCGATACCAGCCCCGAACAGCGTGCTGAGAACGCCGTATCGATGGGCAATGTCGCGGGGATTCCCCATCTCCCTCCACGTCACCCTGGTCGCGGTGGGCGGCACTCGCGTCGGGCGGGTGTGGCCTGGTTCGGGGCAGTCGGCGGCGTCCCCCATGTGCATGTGGATGTGGCCTCCTCCGTGGCGGTTACAGCGGGCCCACAACCTTGCCGTACCGGTGGCCGGTCCTGCCAGCGCTCCGCAAGCCCTGGTACCTCCCCAGGATTTCGCGGCGGCATCGGAGCAAGCCTACTGATCAGCGACGACGAGCCCGAGATCACCGAGTTGCGGCCGTGGGCCGTGACCGAGGCGGGCTGGCAGTCCTTCGAGTCGCTTCACCAGCCACGGCTTCCGCTGCGCCGAGATCATCGGCCGGCGCGGCGGCTCGAGGCCGTCGCCGAGTCCATCTGAAGTCCTATCTGATGAGTCGCTGCGGTGTGGTCCGGGCCGGGTCAGACGTTGCGGCGGTATTGGCCGCCCACCTCGAAGAAGGCCTCGGTGATCTGCTCGAGCGAGCAGACTCGGGTGGCGTCCATGAGGACGGCGAATACGTTGCGGCCACTTGTCGCCGCATCCTTGAGCGCGGCCAGGGCGTCGTGGGCAGGGTCGCGGTGGCGGGACTGGAAGTCCCGCACGCGTTCCAGCTGGGACTGCTTCTCCTCCTCGGTGGCCCGGGCGAGTTCCAGCTCCGGGGGCCGGCTGTCGCCGCTGGGGCGGCGGAAGGTGTTGACGCCGATGATGGGCAGTGTGCCCTCGTGCTTGCGCTGCTCGTACAGCATCGACTCGTCCTGGATTCGGCCGCGCTGGTAGCCGGTCTCCATCGCGCCCAGTACACCGCCGCGCTCGCTGATCCTCTCGAACTCGGCGAGCACCGCCTCCTCGACCAGGTCGGTGAGCTGGTCGATGACGAACGATCCCTGCAGCGGGTTCTCGTTCATCGCCAGGCCCCACTCGCGGTTGATGACGAGCTGGATCGCCAGGGCCCGCCGTACCGACTCCTCGGACGGCGTGGTGACGGCCTCGTCGTAGGCGTTGGTGTGCAGCGAGTTGGCGTTGTCGTAGATGGCTGTGAGGGCCTGCAGGGTGGTCCGGATGTCGTTGAAGTCCATCTCCTGGGCGTGCAGAGAACGGCCCGAGGTCTGGACGTGGTACTTCAGCTTCTGGGAACGCTCGTTGGCGCCGTACTTCTCCCGCATCGCGACGGCCCAGATACGGCGGGCCACCCGGCCGAGGACGGAGTATTCGGGGTCCATACCGCTGGAGAAGAAGAAAGAGAGGTTCGGGGCGAAGTCGTCGATGTGCATGCCGCGGGCCAGGTAGGCCTCGACGTAGGTGAATCCGTTGGCCAGGGTGAAGGCCAGCTGGCTGATGGGATTGGCGCCGGCTTCGGCGATGTGGTAGCCGGAGATGGACACCGAGTAGAAGTTGCGGACCTTGTGGGCGATGAACCACTCCTGGATGTCGGCCATCATCCGCAGTGAGAACTCGGTGGAGAACAGGCAGGTGTTCTGGCCCTGGTCCTCCTTGAGGATGTCGGCCTGCACCGTGCCTCGTACGCTCGCAAGCGCGCGCGTACGTAGTTCGGTCGCCTCTTCGGGTGACGGGTCGCGGCCCTCGGCGGCCCGGAACCCTTCGGTCTGCTGGTCGATGACCGTGTTGAGGAAGAACGCCAGGATGGCCGGTGCGGGTCCGTTGATCGTCATGGAGACCGAAGTGGTCGGCGCGACCAGGTCGAAGCCGTCGTAGAGGGCCTTCATGTCGTCGAGGGTGGCCACCGAGACGCCGGAGGTGCCGACCTTGCCGTAGATGTCGGGGCGTTCGTTCGGGTCGCGGCCGTAGAGCGTGACCGAGTCGAAGGCGGTGGACAGCCGGGTGGCCGGCTGCCCTTCGGAAAGCAGCTTGAACCGCCGGTTGGTGCGGAACGGATCGCCCTCGCCGGCGAACATTCGCGCCGGGTCCTCGCCCTCGCGTTTGAAGGGGAACACCCCGGCGGTGAAGGGGAAGCAGCCTGGCAGGTTCTCCCGGCGCCAGAACCGCACCAGCTCCCCGTGGTCGGTGAAACCGGGCAGTGCGACGCGGGGAACCTTGTTGCCCGAGAGGGACTCCCGGGTCAGCCTGGTGCGGATCTCCCGGTCTCCCACCTTCACCACCTGCTCGTCGCCGGTGTAGGAGGCGATGACGGCGGGCCAGTTCCCGATGTGCTCTGTGACGTGGCGCGGGAGCTGCTCGCGAGCGTCATCGAGGAGTGACTGCACGTTCGTCGCGTCGGAGCCGGCCTCGACGAGCTCGTCCCTGACCGCCTGAAGGTGCTGCACCCGCCTGGCCGCCTCGGCCAGTTGGGCGGTCTCGGAGTGGTACGTGCGGATGGTGTCGGTGATCTCGGCGAGGTAGCGCACCCGGTCTGCGGGAACCACCTGCCGGATGCCGGAGGAGTTGCGTACGGTGACGGGCCGCAGCATGCCCTCGGACAGCGGCAGCCCCTTCTCGGCAAGACCCGTCTTGAGGTGCTGGTAGAGCGCGGTGACGCCGTCGTCGTCGAACGTGGCCGCGGAGGTGCCGAACACCGGCATGTCCTCGGGCCTCATGTCGAACACCTCGCGGTTGCGGACCAGTTGACGGCCCACATCGCGCAGCGCGTCCTGGGCGCCGCGCCGCTCGAACTTGTTGATCGCCACCACGTCGGCGAAGTCGAGCATGTCGATCTTCTCCAGCTGCGACGCGGCGCCGAACTCCGGGGTCATCACGTACAGCGAGGTGTCGACGAACGGCACGATCGCAGCGTCACCCTGGCCGATGCCCGGTGTCTCCACGATCACCAGGTCGAACCCGGCGGCCTTGACCACATCGATCACGTCGGACAGCTGCTCGGGCAGCTCGTGGCTGCCGCGGGTGGCCAGGCTCCGGAAGAAGACCCGGTTGCCGTCGAGTGAGTTCATGCGGATCCGGTCACCGAGCAGTGCTCCTCCGCCACGGCGGCGGGTCGGGTCCACCGCGATCACCGCGATGCGCAGCTTGTCCTGCTGGTCGACACGGAAGCGGCGCACCAGTTCGTCGGTCAGTGAGGACTTTCCCGAGCCGCCGGTGCCGGTGATGCCGAGCACCGGCACGACCCGTGCCGCCGCGGCGGATCGCAGCTGTCGCAAGAGACCGGTGGGCAGCTTGCCCAGCTCCGCACCGGTGATGGCGCGGGCGATCGCGAACCGGTCACCGGCGAGCACTGCGGCCGCATCGGCCGGCTTGCCGTCCCAGAGGTCGAAGTCGCAGTCCCGCACCACCGAGTTGACCATCCCGGCAAGGCCCATCCGCTGGCCGTCCTCGGGGGAGAAGATGGTCACCCCGCTGTCGCGCAGCCGGGCGATCTCCTCGGGCACGATGACGCCGCCTCCACCGCCCACCACGCGGACGTGCGCCGCTCCCCGCGCGCGCAGCGACTCGACCAGGTACTCGAAGTACTCCACGTGCCCGCCCTGGTACGACGAGACCGCCACGCCGTGCGCGTCCTCCTCCAGCGCCGCGTCCACGACCTCGCGCACCGAGCGGTTGTGTCCGAGGTGGATCACCTCGGCACCCTGGGACTGGAAGATCCGCCGCATGATGTTGATCGACGCGTCGTGTCCGTCGAACAGGGCCGAAGCGGTGACCAGGCGGACAGGGTGCACCGGTCGGTGCAGATCGCTCATGAGGGCCTTCCCGGATGGCGCGGGGCGCTGCTGACGGAAGAGATAGTAGGACGTCCTAGTAAATTGCTGGAGGTGATCGCCGTCACAGGTCGAGGACCAGCCGGGCTCCGCACGAGCGGGAGACGCAGATGAGCATGGTGTCGCCGGCGGCCCGCTCCTCCTCGGTCAGCAGCGAGTCACGGTGGTCGGGCTTGCCGTCCAGTACGTCGGTATCGCAGGTGCCGCACGTACTTTCCCGGCAGGAGAAGTCAACCGCGACACCGGCCTCCTCCACGGTTTCGAGGACCGAGCGGTCCGCCGGCACCGTGAGGGTGAGCCCGGAACGAGCGAGCTCGACCTCGAAGGCCTCGACCGGGCCGGACCCGGAGGTCAGCGCCGGGGTGAACCGCTCCACACCCAGCGTGCCGGGTGGCCAGCCCACGCACCGCTCCTGTACCGCTTGCAGCAGGGGCTCGGGACCGCAGGCGTGCACCAGGGTGCCGTCCTCGGGTACGGCGAGGTAGGCCGCGAGGTCCAGCAGGCCGTACTCGTCCTGTGGGCGGACGAGCACGCGGTCCCCGTGCGGTGCGAGACGGTCCAGGAACGCCATGGAGGTGCGGGCGCGGCCACCGTACAGCAGGCGCCAGTCGGCCCCCGCAGCCTCGGCGGCCTCGACCATGGGAAGGATCGGCGTGATGCCGACGCCGCCGGCGATGAAGAGATGGCGGGCGGCGGGCCGCAGCGGGAAGTTGTTCCGAGGCCCGCGAACCCGCACGCTGGTGCCTTCGCGCAAGTGGTCGTGGACGTACGCGGAGCCGCCGCGGCCGTGCGGCTCGCGCAGTACGGCGATCTGCCAGGCCTCGCGTTCGGCCGGGTCCCCGCACAGGGAGTACTGACGGATCAGGCCGCCGTCCTGGTCGGTCTGGCCACGGCCGCGCACACGGAGAGCGTGGGCCGGATCATCGAGCTGACCCTGGGCAGGATCGTGCCGGGCGCCAGCGCGCACGTGATCCAGGACGCGCTGCGCGGCACCCGCCGCACCGCCGGCTCCGGCACCTGGAGCAGGATCGCACTGTGCCTGGGGCTGGTCTTCTCGGTCCTCAACCTGGCCTCGGCCATGGGCCAGGTCGAACGGGGCGCCAACCGCATCTACGGCATCGAACGGGACCGGCCCTTCCCCCGGAAGTACGGCAGGGCCGTCTTGCTCGCCTTCGCCGCCGGCGTACCGATGGTCCTGGGCTTCCTCGTGCTGGTCGCCGGCGAGGCCGTGACCTCCGCGACGACCGAGGCGCTGGACCGGTCCGGGCCGCCGGGGTGGTGGGGCTCCCTTGAGGTGCCCGTGGGCACGGCCCTAGCCTGGGTCGCCTCGGCCGTCATCTTCCGCTGGTCACCGCGACGGGACCAGCCCGGGTACACCTGGCTGGCGTTCGGCTCCGCCGTCCACCTGGTGTTGTGGGTCACCGCGACCTGGCTGCTGACGCTCTACGTCTCCCGCAGCGGCTCCTTCGGCGTCGTGTACGGGCCCCTCACCGCGTTCGTGGCCCTGCTGCTGTGGGCCAACCTGACGGGTATCGCCCTGTTCCTGGGCATCGCGTTCGCCGCGCAACTGGAGGCCGCCCGCGCCGGGCTGGGCCGGGCCGTGCAGCCGGACCCGGGGCCAGGGCCCTGACCCCGGCGCGGGGCGCCCCGCGCCGGGGCACGGTCAGGATTCGACAATGCGCCGTACGTTGTCGACCGAGCCGCAGCCGGCCTTCAGCTGACGCTCGCGCTCCTCCCGGAACGCCACCCCCAGTTCCTCGCGGCGCTCCATCGCCACGTTCTCGCGGGCTCCGTTGAGGATGGTGCGCTCCTCCTCGTCGGCGTGGTGGGTGACGGCCTCCACCAGCTCCTCCAGCTTCGAGTCCCACTCCTCCGAGCCGACCTCCTCCACGTCCAGGAGGTCCAGGAGGGCCTTGTTGCCCTCGTCGTGCTCGTGCTCGCCGTGCTCGACCTCTTCGTCGTCGATGTTCTTGTACCGCTTCAGGGCGGGATAGACCTTGGCCTCCTCGGCCAACGCGTGGGCGATCAGCAGGTCCGCGAACTCCCGGAGCGCGGCGGCCCGGTCTGCTTCGACGCTGCGCATCATGCGGAACAGGTCCTCCATGCGCCGGTGGTCCTGAAGGATGAGCTCGACGACGTCCTGGGTCTCGGCCATGGGAGGGCACCACCTTCGTGCGAACGGTTGGGGTCACTACCTCCTACCCTGACCGTCCGCGTTGATGGCTTCCCCGCTCCGCGGCCACGACGCTCCTTCAGTGCCCCGTCCGGCCGCACCGCAAGCACGGATGCAGTACTAGGGATTGACGTGCAGCCGGTCTCTGTTCCGGACGCTCGTTACTCACTTTCGGGTGGCGGCGACCGCTGGGAGAGCGCTCTGTTCTGGTGGCGGTTCGCCGCCAGCGCCGAAGACGCCATCGCCGCCCATCTGCTCGCCGCCCACCACGCCGCCGTCGGCATCAGCTCCGTCGCCCGGCTGTGGCGGGCGGTGGCCCGCATGCTCGGCTTCAGCTGCGACCGTCACCTCCCACAGCCCGTACGCCCCAGCACCCACCTCGCTGAAGGCTTCGCCCGCACCGTGCCCGATCACCCCGTGCCTCCACGACGGCCGGGTCCTGGCGAGGCGACGGCAGATGGCGGCAACGCGAGTGTGCGTATCCCGCCGACAGACCTAAAGGGTATTGCAGAAGGCTTGGTGGCGGGAACGTCGGGATGATGGCTGACCTGCTGTTTCACCTTGCCATAGCGAGGCTGTGCATGGTGGCTACGGCTTGGACGGCGTGGTGGAGGCCGTCGTCCTTCTGGCGGCAGTCGCGGAGGATCTTCCAGCTCTTCATCGGGCGAAGGTGTGCTCGACGCGGGCCCGGACGCGCCGGTGTTCGGCATTGTCTTCCTCCTGGCCACGCAGGAGGGGGCGTCCGGCTCTTCTGCGATGCGGGACGATCAGCCCGGTGCCCTGGTAAGCGCCGTCCGCGATCACCGTCGTGCCCGCCGCCACGGCCGGCAGGTCCGACTCGCGCCAGACATGCGCGTCTGCCTTGTGGCCGGGCGCCGGCCAGGCGGATGCCACCACCAGGCGGGTGCCGGCGTCGATGATGACCTGCACATTTGCCGAGAACCGGTAGGTGCGTGGGGAAGCTGCGACCTGCCGGTCACGGACCGGGATCAGGGTGCCGTCCACGATCCATGACCGGCCGACGCCCGGCATGGGGCTGGGCGCCGGCTCCAGCGCAAGCAACGGTCGCAGGTGCTGGATGACCCGGCAGACGGTGGCGGGTGAGCAGCCGAAGAGCGGGGCGAGCTGTCGCATGGTGAGGTTCGTGCGGTAATACACCGCGACCAGCAGCACCCGCTCGGCCAGCGGAAGACACCACGGCCGACCGCCACCAGGGCCGTTGCCGCCTCGTTCCCGCACCACCCGAAGCAGCTCCTCGAACCGCCCCATCCGCAACCCGGTGAACGTCTCCACCTACACCGGCTCAGCCCTCAACACCCCACCCGTACAGGCAAAATGCCCGCCATCAAGCATTCTGCAACACCCTTTAGGCTGAAGGTCTCTAGAGTCTCGCGGTTGGTGTCGGACACCGCCCTCGTGACCTGCTGCTCCTTCCGTTGCCTCACGGCGTGTCGGACATCGGAGCCTCAGTTTCGTGTCGCTTCCTCGGCGGTCTGCCTTGATCGGAGCAGACCGCCGGGTTGTGACCTGGGCTGTCGCGCACCTTCCGAGTCAGCAGCCCGCAGGTCTCCCACCTGTGCGGTTGCCAGGTGGTTTGGGGACGAGCGCGGTGCCGGGTCGGAAGTGCGGGCACGCGTCGACGCCGTCGGCGAGGGCCTGGACACGGGCTGCCGGAGCGGAACACGCGTGGACAAGCCTCCAGGTGTGTGACCCGCTCGATCGCGCCGTGCGGTCGATGCGCTTTCCCGGCCGGTCGGACGGGCGGATCAGCGCAGTCCGGCGAAGAGATCGTTCTCGGGTATGGCCGCGCCGGTGGCGTCCTGGACGCGTACGAAGGTCTCCATGCCCATCAGTTCGCCGAACCTCT
>NZ_JBVKAI010000027.1:0-100311 GCF_055639495.1 Streptomyces sp. NPDC039424 | reverse complement strand
CTGCGGATCTGCTGGTCATGACCTCGCTACAGATCGGTGCGTGCAGTCGTCAGCAGGCCGAGGAGCAGCACAGGTATGAGGTTGGAAAAGGCTCAAGGAGTGGTCGGGGCCGACGGGAGTGGCGACACTCGCTTTAGGAGTTCGATCGCTGCTCGGCACTGCTGGGGACCTCCCCGGTCACACTGGCCGCGTCGGACCGCCCAGCAGTGTTGGCGCCCGGCGTCGTTGAAGTCACTCGTAGATGTCAGAGCGGAGCAACTCGCGCGCTCGCTGGCACGATGATCCTGTGGGTGACCTGGAGCGCATCAAGGCAGAGACCGTGGCGTACTTCCGAGCACTCGATGAGAACGCCACACTGCGGCACCACTTCCGCGGCACTGACGAGGATGGCGGCTTCTGGTACTTCGAGGCCGTGCCCGACCGCGGTGAGTTGATCGCCGTCAAGCAAGCCGAGCTGACCTCGGCCGGCCAACTCCACCGGTACAGCTGGGAGCACCTGGAGGACGAGCACGGCTTCCTCACAGACCAAGCGATCGACCCCGTACAAGATCCGCTGGAGGCCATCCCGCCCGAAGAGTTCCAGCGGGTGTGGACTCGGTGAGCGGGCTGGACGACCACTTTAGGAGAGAGGCTGGGGCGCCAGGCCGGTGACCTGCGGCCTCGTTGGCTGAGCTAGCAGGCGCGGACGCGCCCGCTAGCCACGATCGTTGACCGCTGCTGACCCCTGTTTATGGCACGGCTATGGCACGCAGGCAGGAGTTTGAGGTGCGGCGAGCACCTAGGCCATAGATCTACAGGGATCGGTCAACGGCGTCATACGTGCTCGGCTGGTTACCGCGCGGAAGTCCTCTCCGAACGGTAACCCTGACGTGGATGCTGCCCACCAGGGACGACCCACTGCCGATTGCAGCGACCGTTGCAGCAGCCCCAGCGGCACCATTCCACGCGAGCAGTGCTGCGGTGATTACAGCAATGAGCCCCGTGAGCGCCGTGATCCAGCCCAGTGCGGTGGACCCGTCGACGCACCGTGTGCGCCCTCGGGGGTGTCACAGCCGCTTGTGATCGGACAGCCCGGAGACCGCCACCTTGAGCTGTCCGGTCTGTTTATGCAGGTGCGAGGTGTAACCGGACGGCCGGACAGCTAGGAGACCCCACCAGCAGGGGTGCTCGCGGGAAGTTGGTTCCTGCAGATCAGGCACACTGGCTTGTGGTGATAGTCGTACCAGGTCGTCGCTATCTGCCCTTGTCCGCCACGTTGATGTCAGATGCTGCTAGGTACTGATCAGAGTGTGACGTCCTCTCCCTGTCGGTAGGACGGGCTCATGTTCCGGAGATATCTTCAGGCCCAATACGCCACAGGTGCCTGAGTGGGCCACGGTGAAGGGGCCGAACGACCAATGGAAACCGACGCTGCCACGCGCACCCGCCTCAGTGTCCGACAGCAGGAACTTTTGGACGAACTTGAGCAGGTGCAAGCCGAGTTGATCCAACTCGACACACAGGTAGTCGTGTCTCAGTGGTGGGACAGGCCTAGCGGTCCGTATGGGCGGGGCAGCATCTATCACACGGGTCTAGATGAGCGCTGCCGCCCCACTAACCTCCCGGAGCAGATCACGCTGTACCGAGCCTTGCGTGCGAACCTTTCCCCGTGTCCGAGGTGCAGGCCGGCGAAGGCGTAGCGCAAGTTCCATCGGCAGGAGTGGCCACCGGCATCTTGTGCTGTTTCGACGGAGAGGTCGGCACGCCGACGGGCTGTAACACCCGGGCGTGTTGCAGCCTTCTGTGACCGGACAGCCCGGACAGCGGTCCATCGAGCTGTCCGGGCTGTGACGGCCCTTGCCGTGTTGCCAGTTTTGGTTCGTGACCAGAACCAGCGATCGTATGGCGTCATGTTCATGGTCGCAATCGAACATTCATGGTAACAGTTACGGCAAATATTCAACTTGCAAGATCTCCGGCGCCCGCCCCTGGCGAGCGGTCCGAGTGAGCGCAATAATCTCAGGGTGGCGAAGATGTAATCTGCCGGAGGAGTTATGGGGGAGCGTAAAAGCAGCTGGCTCGGGCGAAATAGCGAGAGCTTAAAAGAAGGCTGTGCGGTATCGGGGTGCTCGGGCTTATTTTTCTTCCTCATTTTTGTTGTTGTTTTGATAACTCCGTTTGCCGGCTGCGGTACGGCTGGCTTCTCAACGGATGACCAGGTGACTTTCCAGTCAAGCGTGGTGAATGATCGGAAAAAGTTATTCGGTGGCGAATTGCGTTATAGGCCCGTTATCTCCAAATCGATTGGTAGTGAATTTTCCTACAGAGTCGACCTTACGGCGTTTGGGCAGAAGGAGGCTAAGAAAGCTGCAGCTGGCTGCCCACCCGTGCCATCCACGGCTTGGTCATCTGAGGGGCGGGGTATGAGGGTCATGCGCTGTCGACCCTTTAGGGTCGGCGGAATCGAGGGAGCGGAGCTCGAACCTACTAGCCGAAACGTCGAAGTGCGTCCAATTTCGGGAGCCAAGGCGAAGCAAGTCATTGCAGAGCCAGGTGACTCCGTCAGCTGGATTTGGATTGTTTCCGCCAAGGAGCCTGGAAATTACACCCTGTGTCTCACTGTTACTACTTATCAAGGTAACTCTAATCGGGCTCTCGACGTATTGAGGCCTCCAGTGTATGTGCAATTTGTTGTCGAGGAGACTGCCTCGCATCGGATTCACTCGATGACGGGATTCCTTGCTGGTGTCGGGGGTATTATCGGTGGGCTCACTGCCGCCTTTTTGGCACTTTTTACGTTCCGCTCACAGATAGTTCAATCCTTCCGAGAGTGGAGGGAGGGTGTCCGGAGGAGTCGCGATGAATCCCGACATGACTTCCGAAATAATAAATATAGGTGATTTGTTCACGCTCCTGTTAGTAGCTCACTGCAGTCTTTCGGCGCCCACCGAAATTCACAGTTGTCGGTCTAGAGCAAGCAGTGAAATTTTCGGCCCTGCTGGGAGCCCGGCTGCAGCGAGTAGATCGGAAGTCACTTCCGGCTCCTGCGTCCATTGATGGGTCGGCTTCGCCGACGGGCTGTAACACCACCGGGGTGTTGCAGCCGCTTGTGACCGGACAGCCCGGACACCGGCGCTTTGAGCTGTCCCGCCTGTTTGTACAGGTGAGAGGCCTAACCGGACAGCTAGGACACTCCACCAGCATGGACGCCCGTGGGAAGCTGGGATGCGTCGGTTTCCGAAGGAGGAATGCGTGTCGAGCCCCAGTCCACGCGGGACGTACCAGGTGATCTCTCGGGCGTTGCGCGAGCGGATCGCCGCTGGGGCTTACTCGGACGGGCTGCCGTCCGAGGCGGAGATCGGGCGCGAGTTCGGGGTGGCCCGGACGACAGTTCGGCGCGCCCTGCTGGCTCTTGAGGAGTCGGGGGACATCCAGACCGTTGCCGGCGTCGGCCCAAGGTTGCTGCGGACGCAGGGACCGCACCGTACGAACAGATCATGGCGGACCTGTTGGAGCAGATCCGGAGGGGCGACCTGCCTGCCGACGCGCGTCTTCCGAGCGAAGCGGCGCTAAGCGAGAAGTACGGCGTAGCCCGCGGCACGGTTCGCCGCTCATCATGGCAGCGGGCGGAGGGTGCGCACACAGGATTTTGCGGAGCCCGCCCCTCGCCGATCAAAAGGCAAGTTGAGAGGGGTCTGGCACGGCAGGGCGTGTACGTGGCGGTGGGGCAGGGTGTATCGCAGATAGTGCGCGAACAGTGAGAGACAACGAGAGAGGGCGGGAGTCAGTGAGACTGACTCCCGCCCTCTTCTGTCGGCATCCGCCCTGGTCAGCTAGGAACGTTCCTAGGTGATTGGCGAGTGCCCCCGGCAGGATTCGAACCTGCGCACACGGCTCCGGAGGCCGTTGCTCTATCCCCTGAGCTACGGGGGCGTGTCGGCTGCGGAGCTGCTCGCTCGCGGCGACGGGTAGAACACTACCAGCTCTGTCGGGGTGTTCATGAACGGGTTTGCGCACGCGGGGAGGGGCGGCTCGCTCGCACGGGGTGGAAGTGGGGAAAACCCGGACGCGGTGGCCGGTCCGGACCTACTCTCGAGTTGTGCCGGGCGCGTCGGGTCGGGTGCTTGTTGTGGACGACAACAAGGTCATCCGGCAGCTGATCAGGGTCAATCTCGAGCTGGAGGGTCTCGAGGTCGTGACCGCGGCCGATGGTGCCGAGTGTCTGGATGTGGTTCATCAGGTGCGGCCCGATGTGGTCACGCTCGATGTCGTGATGCCCCGGCTGGACGGGCTGCGGACCGCCGCGCAGTTGCGGGCCGACCCGCGGACGCATGACCTTCCGCTGGCCATCGTCAGTGCCTGTACGCAGCACGAGGTGGAGGCCGGCCTCGATGTCGGCGTCGATGCCTTTCTCGCCAAGCCCTTCGAGCCCGCCGACCTCGTGCAGCTCGTCCGGCGCTTGATCGACCGGGGGAGGGGGGACGGGGACGGGGTGGCGGGTGACCGGCCTCAGCACCAGGAGTACCAAGAGCGCTGAGCGTCAGAAGTACCGGGAGCACTAAGAAGTACCGGGAGCACTAAGAAGTACCGGGAGTACTAAGAAGTACCGGGAGCATTAAGAAGTACCGGGAGCATTAAGAAGTACCAGGAGCACCAAGAAGTACCAGGAGCACTAACAGGTGCGCCAAAAGGGGCTTCCTGATGTGCCGAGCCCCACCCGTCCATATCCCGGACCCCCACCGAAACCGACTCGCCTACCCACCCCCCTCCTCCCCTACCCTGGTCCCGTGACCCCCGTCGAGCTCTCGCGCACCGTGCTGCACGCGGTGCGTCGTGCTGTCGACGAGGGGGAGCTGAGTGTCGCCGTGCCGGAGCGGGTCGTGGTCACGCCGCCCGGGCCGGGAGGGTGTGGGGACTACGCGACGAACATCGCGTTGCAGCTCGCGCGCCCGGCGGGGCAGCCGCCCCTGAGGGTCGCCGAGATACTGCTGGCGCATCTGGCCACGGCGGACGGTGTCGGTGACGTCGTCGTCACCGGGCCGGGGTTCCTCAACATCAGCCTGCTGCTGGACGCCGATCCCACCTCCGAGCTCGTACGGGAGATCCGGGGGCGCGGGACGGCGTACGGGTTCGGAGACGCCCTTGCCGGGCAGGTCGTCACCCTGCGGGTGCCGTACGACACCCGTGCCGAGGTCGTCGCCGACGCGCTGGTGCGGATCGTCGCCACGCAGGGCGGGCGCGTCGAGGTCGAGCACGGGGAGCCCGTCAATCTGCGGCCCGTGCCCGCGCCGGAGGACCCCGCCCCGCTCGGGCCGGACGCCGCCCGCTGGGCCCTGCTGCATCCCGCGCCGCACGACCGGCCCCGGATCACCGCCGACCACCTGGTGCAGCGCGAGGGCAACCCCCTCTTCCGGGTGCGGTACGCGCACGCCCGTACCCGGGCCCTGACCCGCAACGCCGCGCGCCTCGGCTTCACCGCCGAGACCGGTGACCCCGGCACGGCCCCCGCCGACACCCGCGCACTCGTCACCGCCCTGGCCGACCACCCCCGCATCCTCACCGCGGCCGCCACCCACCGCGCCCCCGACCGGCTCGCCCGGCATCTCGTCACCGTCGCCGATGCCGCGCTGCCCTTTCTGCTGACCGTGCTGCCGCGTGGGGAGGAGAAACCCTCGGCCGCCCACCGTGCCCGGCTCGCCCTCGCCGAAGCCGCCGGGACGGTGCTGGCCGGTGGCCTGTCCCTGCTAGGCATCGACGCACCCGAATACCTCTGAGACTGCGAACAGAGAGCCCACCAGAAGTCATGAGCCGTTCCGCACACCCCGCCGGGCCCCGTCACGCCGACGTCCTCCCCGAGGGGCACTATTCCGCGCCGCCCGCCGACCTCAACACCCTCGACCCGAAGGTGTGGGCGCAGACCGTCACCCGCGACGCCGACGGTGTCGTCACCGTCGGCGGTGTCGACGTCAAGACGCTCGCCGAGCAGTACGGCACCCCCGCCTATGTCATGGACGAGGCCGACTTCCGTGCCCGCGCCCGGGCCTGGCGTACCGCGTTCGGGCAGGACGCCGACGTCTTCTACGCGGGCAAGGCGTTCCTGTCGCGTGCCGTCGTGCGGTGGCTGCACGAGGAGGGGCTGAACCTCGACGTCTGCTCCGGCGGCGAGCTCGCCACCGCCCTCTCCGCCGGCATGCCCGCCGAGCGCATCGCCTTCCACGGCAACAACAAGTCCGGCGAGGAGATCCACCGGGCGATCGAGGCCGGTGTCGGGCGGATCGTCCTCGACTCCTTCCAGGAGATCGTCCGCGTCGCGCACATCGCCCAGTCGCTGGGCAAGCGGCAGCGCGTGCAGATCCGTATCACGGTGGGCGTCGAGGCCCACACGCACGAGTTCATCGCCACCGCGCACGAGGACCAGAAGTTCGGCATCCCGCTCGCCGGGGGGCAGGCCGCCGAGGCCGTGCGGCGGGCCCTTCAGCTCGACGGGCTGGAGCTGATCGGGATCCACTCGCACATCGGGTCGCAGATCTTCGACATGTCCGGCTTCGAGGTCGCCGCGCACCGGGTCGTCGGGCTGCTGAAGGTCATCCGGGACGAGCACGGTGTCGAACTGCCCGAGATCGACCTCGGGGGTGGGCTCGGTATCGCCTACACCAGCGACGACGATCCCCGTGAGCCGCACGAGATCGCCAAGGCGCTGACCGAGATCGTGACCCGGGAGTGCGAGGCCGCCCGGCTGCGTACCCCGAGGATCTCCGTCGAGCCCGGGCGCGCCATCGTCGGGCCCACCGCCTTCACGCTCTACGAGGTCGGCACTGTGAAGCCCCTCGACGGGCTGCGGACGTACGTCTCCGTCGACGGCGGCATGTCCGACAACATCCGCACCGCGCTGTACGACGCCGAGTACAGCGTGGCCCTCGTCTCGCGTACGTCGGACGCGGCGCCGATGCTCGCGCGTGTGGTCGGCAAGCACTGCGAGAGCGGGGACATCGTGGTCAAGGACGCGTTCCTGCCCGCCGACCTGGCACCGGGTGACCTGATCGCGGTGCCGGCGACCGGCGCGTACTGCCGGTCCATGGCCAGCAACTACAACCACGTGCTCCGGCCGCCCGTCGTCGCGGTCGACGAGGGCGAGGCCCGGGTGATCGTCCGCCGCGAGACCGAGGAGGACCTGCTGCGCCTCGACGTGGGGTGAGCACGGAGCACGGCACTGGCCGGGTGGAAGATCTCCTGTCTCCCACCCCGGCAGAAATGAAATCGATGTCTCACGATCCGGACATGGGATAGAAACTCCCGTCCGGTGAGTGAGACTGGTCCAACCGTATTCGGTATGAGGAAACGAGGTCGGATGATGCGTACGCGTCCGCTGAAGGTGGCGCTGCTGGGCTGTGGGGTTGTCGGCTCAGAGGTGGCGCGCATCATGACGACGCACGCGGAAGACCTCGCCGCCCGGATCGGTGCCCCGGTGGAGCTCGCGGGAGTGGCCGTGCGGCGGCCCTCCAAGGTCCGCGAGGGCATCGACCCCGCGCTCGTCACCACCGACGCCACCGCCCTGGTCAAACGCGGCGACCTCGACGTCGTCGTCGAGGTCATCGGCGGGATCGAGCCCGCCCGTACGCTCATCACCACCGCCTTCGAGCACGGGGCCTCGGTCGTCTCGGCCAACAAGGCCCTCCTCGCCCAGGACGGCGCCGCCCTGCACGCGGCGGCCGAGGCGAACGACAAGGACCTCTACTACGAGGCCGCCGTCGCCGGTGCCATCCCGCTGATCCGGCCGCTGCGCGAGTCCCTCGCCGGTGACAAGGTCAACCGGGTGCTCGGCATCGTCAATGGCACGACGAACTTCATCCTCGACAAGATGGACTCGACGGGGGCGGGCTACCAGGAGGCGCTCGACGAGGCCACCGCCCTGGGATACGCGGAGGCCGACCCCACCGCCGACGTCGAGGGCTTCGACGCCGCGGCCAAGGCCGCCATCCTCGCCGGGATCGCCTTCCACACCCGGGTGCGCCTCGACGACGTCTACCGCGAGGGCATGACCGAGGTGACGGCGTCCGACTTCGCCTCCGCCAAGGCGATGGGCTGCACCATCAAGCTGCTCGCCATCTGTGAGCGCTCGAAGGACGGAGCCTCCGTCACCGCGCGCGTGCACCCCGCGATGATCCCGCTGAGCCACCCGCTCGCCTCCGTGCGCGGCGCCTACAACGCGGTCTTCGTGGAGTCGGACGCGGCGGGGCAGCTCATGTTCTACGGCCCCGGCGCCGGCGGCGCCCCCACCGCCTCGGCCGTGCTCGGCGACCTGGTCGCCGTCTGCCGCAACCGGCTCAGCGGGTCCACCGGGCCCGGCGAGTCGGCGTACGCCGCGCTGACCGTCTCGCCGATGGGCGATGTCGTCACGCGCTACCACATCAGCCTCGACGTCGCCGACAAACCGGGTGTTCTCGCCCAGGTGGCGACCGTCTTCGCCGAGCACGGCGTATCGATCGATACGGTGCGGCAGCAAGGACGACAGGACGGTGGCGGTGAGGCCTCCCTCGTCGTCGTCACCCACCGCGCCTCCGACGCCTCCCTGACCGGGACCGTCGAGGCGCTGCGCAAGCTCGACACCGTGCGGGGTGTCGCCAGCATCATGCGGGTTGAAGGAGAGTAACCAGCAATGACCCACCAGTGGCGCGGAATCATCGAGGAGTACCGGGACCGGTTGCCGGTATCCGACACCACGCCGGTCGTGACGCTCCGCGAGGGCGGCACGCCCCTCGTGCCCGCGCAGGTGCTCTCGGAGCGCACGGGCTGCGAGGTCCACCTGAAGGTGGAGGGTGCCAACCCCACCGGGTCCTTCAAGGACCGCGGCATGACCATGGCCATCAGCAAGGCCAAGGAGGAGGGGGCGAAGGCCGTCATCTGCGCCTCCACGGGCAACACCTCCGCCTCGGCCGCCGCGTACGCGGTGCGCGCCCAGATGGTCTCCGCCGTACTCGTGCCGCAGGGCAAGATCGCGCTCGGCAAGATGGGCCAGGCCCTGGTGCACGGCGCGAAGATCCTCCAGGTCGACGGAAACTTCGACGACTGCCTCACGCTCGCCCGCGCCCTGAGCGAGAACTACCCCGTGGCGCTGGTGAATTCGGTCAACCCGGTGCGCATCGAGGGCCAGAAGACGGCCGCCTTCGAGATCGTCGACATGCTCGGGGACGCCCCGGACATCCACGTCCTCCCGGTCGGCAACGCGGGCAACATCACCGCGTACTGGAAGGGGTACAAGGAGTACGCCGCGGACGGCATCGCCGCCAAGACCCCCCGGATGTGGGGTTTCCAGGCCTCCGGCAGTGCCCCGATCGTGCGCGGCGAGGTGGTCAAGGACCCGTCGACCATCGCCACCGCGATCCGGATCGGCAACCCCGCCTCCTGGAAGTACGCCCTGGCGGCGCGGGACGAGTCGGGCGGTTTCATCGACGAGGTGACGGACCGTGAAATCCTGCGCGCCTACCGGCTGTTGGCCGCTCAGGAGGGCGTCTTCGTGGAGCCCGCGTCCGCCGCGTCCGTGGCCGGTCTGCTGAAGGCCGCCGAGCAGGGCAAGGTCGACCCGGGCCAGCGGATCGTGTGCACGGTCACCGGCAACGGCCTGAAGGACCCCGACTGGGCCGTCGCGGGCGCCCCGCAGCCGGTCACGGTACCGGTCGACGCGGCGACGGCGGCGGAGCGCCTCGGCCTCGCCTGAGACAGCCTCGCGAGGAATCCCGGGGAATCTCGAGGAATCCCGGGGAGTGTCCGGGGAGTCCCTGGGGAATCCCTGAAGGATCCCTGGGAAGTCCCTACAGAGGGGGCACAGGGGGCCCACGACACGCATCGTGCGCCTCCCGTGCGCCCTATGTCGCCACAGAACCTTCCTTCGATAGGCTGTACTGAACCCGCCCACTGCATATGCCCCGCATATGGCAGGGTGCCGCGCCGTCTGCGCGGCCCGGAGGGCCTTCAGGTACCTATCGAATGTCATTCGACCATCACGCAGCTCAAGGAGAGTCATCGAGCGATGGCCGGTCCAGCGTTCCGCGCCGCCGCCGTCCGGGTGCGCGTCCCCGCCACCAGCGCCAACCTCGGCCCGGGCTTCGACGCCCTCGGCCTCGCGCTGGGGTTGTACGACGACGTCGTCGTCCGGGTGGCCGACTCCGGGCTGCACATCGACATCGCGGGTGAGGGCAGCGAGACGCTCCCGCGTGACGAAGGCCACCTCCTCGTCCGCTCTCTGCGCACCGCCTTCGATCTGCTGGGCGGACAGCCCCGCGGCCTCGAAATCGTCTGCGCCAACCGCATTCCGCACGGCCGCGGCCTGGGCTCCTCCTCCGCCGCCATCTGCGCCGGCATCGTCGCCGCGCGGGCTGTGACCATAGGCGGCGAGTCCCGGCTCGACGACACCGCCCTGCTCGAACTGGCCACCGAGATCGAGGGCCACCCGGACAACGTGGCGGCCTGTCTGCTGGGCGGCTTCACCCTCTCCTGGATGGAGGCGGGTGCCGCGCGGGCGATCAGGATGGAGCCCGACGATTCCATCGTTCCGGTGGTTTTCGTGCCCGGAAAGCCGGTACTGACCGAGACCGCCCGCGGTCTGCTGCCGCGCACCGTGCCGCACGTCGACGCCGCCGTCAACGCGGGCCGCGCCGCCCTGCTCGTCGAGGCCCTGACCAGGCGCCCCGAGCTGCTGCTGCCCGCCACCGAGGACCGCCTCCACCAGGAGTACCGCGCCCCCGCGATGCCGGAGAGCGCCGCGCTGGTGGAACGGCTGCGGGCGGACGGGATTCCCGCGGTGATCTCCGGCGCCGGGCCCACCGTCATGGCGCTGGCGGACGCGGGAACCGCCGACAAGGTGGAACGGCTGGCGGGCGCCGGCTGGGCCGCCAACCGGCTGAGCCTGGATGTCCAGGGAGCGAGCGTGCTGCCGCTTGCGACCTGACACACGGTTGCCGGATTTCGAGAGGGGGAATGTTTGTTGGATCCGGTAGTGTTAATCTCAAGTCTGCACCCGACCCCACCATGGCGAGGTGCTTCGTGTCCCCGTCCGGGACAGACATTCTTCCGGGAGTCTCCCAAGCCACTCCGTGTTCCGTACGTCGTACCTGGGCAGCACGCCGTACGCGGGCACTGAGCGGGCCACTGGGCACGCTTCGGAATCGGTGCGACCACGCCACGTGACACTGGGTGCCACGGCTTAAGGAAGCGCCATCACCAGATATCTCTTACGCCGCTTTGGCGGATTACCGCCCCGGCTTCGTCCACAAAGACAGGACCGAAGCCGGACAGCACAACCGGTCGCCGAGCCAGACAGGCCGACGTCCGCTCCAGGGAAGGACCCTTCGTGAGCGACACCACCGATCTGATGGGCGCACGTGTCGAGGAGACCGCTGCCGCGCCCGCCACGGACGCCTCCGCGCCTGCCACCGGTGCCGGCTCCCGGCGGCGCCGCGGTACCGGCCTCGAGGGCATGGTGCTGGCAGAGCTGCAGCAGGTCGCATCCGGCCTCGGTATCAGGGGCACCGCGCGTATGCGCAAGAGCCAGCTGATCGAGGTCATCAAGGAGGCGCAGGCGGGCGGCGGCGCCGCTCCGGCCCCGAAGGCTTCGAATGCCGCGGGCGAGGCCACCGAGACCAAGCCCAAGCGCCGGGCCACCTCCAAGGCCCGTACGGGCGAGGGGGCCGCCGAGAAGAAGGCCGAGAAGGCCACCGAGGCGCCCGCCGACAAGGCCCCGCAGCAGATCGAGATCCCCGGCCAGCCGGCTGGGGGCGAGGACGCCCCGACCGAGCGCCGTCGCCGCCGTGCCACCGCCGACGCGGGCGCGCCGGCGAGCAGCAGCCCCGAGACGGTCGCCGCCGAGGCGAAGAGCGAGCCGAAGGCCGAGACGCCCGCCCAGGCCCAGCCGCAGGGCGAGGCCAAGGCCGACGCCGGTGACGGCGAGGGCCGTGGCCGCCGCGACCGCCGCGAGCGTGGCCGGGACCGTGACCGGGACGGCCGCGACCGCGACCGCCGCGGCAAGGGCGACGACCAGCAGCAGGGCCAGGGCGGCGGCCGTCAGGACCGCCAGCAGCAGGGCCAGCAGCAGGGCGGCGGCCGTCAGGACCGCAACGCCGGTCCGCAGGACGACGACGACTTCGAGGGTGGCCGCCGGGGCCGTCGCGGGCGCTACCGTGACCGCCGGGGCCGGCGTGGCCGCGACGAGATCGCCGAGCCGCAGGTGGCCGAGGACGACGTCCTGATCCCCGTCGCGGGCATCCTGGACATCCTCGACAACTACGCCTTCATCCGTACGTCGGGCTACCTGCCGGGTCCGAACGACGTGTACGTCTCCCTCGCCCAGGTCCGCAAGAACGGCCTGCGCAAGGGTGACCACGTCACCGGCGCGGTCCGTCAGCCGAAGGAAGGCGAGCGGCGCGAGAAGTTCAACGCGCTGGTCCGGCTGGACTCCGTCAACGGCATGGCGCCCGAACACGGCCGTGGCCGCCCGGAGTTCAACAAGCTGACCCCGCTGTACCCGCAGGACCGCCTCCGCCTGGAGACGGACCCCGGTGTCCTCACCACCCGCATCATCGACCTGGTGTCGCCGATCGGTAAGGGGCAGCGTGGTCTGATCGTGGCCCCGCCGAAGACCGGCAAGACCATGATCATGCAGGCGATCGCCAACGCGATCACCCACAACAACCCCGAGTGCCACCTGATGGTCGTCCTCGTCGACGAGCGTCCGGAAGAGGTCACCGACATGCAGCGGTCGGTCAAGGGCGAGGTCATCTCCTCGACCTTCGACCGCCCGGCCGAGGACCACACCACGGTCGCCGAGCTGGCGATCGAGCGTGCGAAGCGTCTGGTCGAGCTCGGCCACGACGTCGTCGTGCTGCTCGACTCGATCACGCGTCTGGGTCGTGCGTACAACCTGGCCGCGCCCGCTTCCGGCCGCATCCTGTCCGGTGGTGTCGACTCGACCGCGCTGTACCCGCCGAAGCGGTTCTTCGGTGCCGCGCGGAACATCGAGGACGGCGGCTCGCTCACCATCCTCGCCACCGCGCTGGTGGACACCGGGTCCCGCATGGACGAGGTGATCTTCGAGGAGTTCAAGGGCACGGGCAACGCCGAGCTCAAGCTCGACCGGAAGCTCGCCGACAAGCGCATCTTCCCGGCGGTGGACGTCGACGCGTCCGGTACCCGCAAGGAAGAGATCCTGCTCGCCAGCGACGAGCTCGCCATCGTCTGGAAGCTGCGCCGGGTGCTGCACGCCCTCGACCAGCAGCAGGCGGTCGAACTGCTCCTCGACAAGATGAAGCAGACGAAGTCGAACGCCGAGTTCCTGATGCAGATCCAGAAGACGACCCCGACCCCCGGCAACGGCGACTGAGCCTGAACCGGAGCCTCCAGGGCGTTCCGAAGGCCGACCCCCGTCACATGAGTGACGGGGGTCGGCCTTTTGGCGCTGTTATGAACGGACGCACCACGCGCCCCTTCCGACTCATCTCTCCCTGGGGACTCCCTTGCCCACAGCCTTGCCCGGCAACGGTCGTCACAGACGCCGGATACGTATCGCCCTGCCCGTCGCCGCCGCCGGTGTGGCCGCTGCCGTGGCCGCAGCGCTGATGACCTCGTCCGCGGGCGCGGCCACCGCACCGCCGACGCCGAAGGTCAAGCCCGCCGTCAGCTCGCCGTCGCTCGCCGAGCTGGAGAAGCGGGTAGCGGGCGCCCTCGCCGGTGACGACACCGCGGGACAGACGACCCAGAAGTCGTCCATGAGCGCCAGCACCGGCAGCGGCTCCGTCGACCCGAAGATCATCGGCGGCACCGAGACCACCGTCACGTCGGCGCCGTGGATGGCCCAGCTCTGGTACTACGACGACAAGGGCACCACCGACGAGAGCGACGACCTCGGCTTCTTCTGCGGCGGGGCGGTCGTCTCGCCGACGAAGATCCTCACCGCCGCGCACTGCGTCAAGGGCTACGACTGGCACGCCAACGGCGCCGTCATCACCGGCACCTCGCAGCTGCCCACCACCGACGACTCCGGCAACACCGACCTGCACGGCGGCACGGTCACCGGTGTCTGGCGGCAGTGGAACCACCCGTCGTACAGCGCGACCACGATCGACAACGACGTCGCCGTGCTGACCCTGCCGGTCGCCATCAAGGCCACGCCGATCCGCATGACCACGTCCGGTGACACCGCCTCGTACGCCGCGGGCACCAGCGCCAAGGTCTACGGCTGGGGCCGCACCAGCTCCACCAGCCAGGACATCTCCGACACGCTGAAGACGGCCACGCTGCCCATCCAGTCGGACAGCACCTGCGCCGGCTACTACGGCTCGGACTTCATCAAGGGCCACATGGTCTGCGCGGGCCAGCCCGCCACCGGCAGCGACACCGGCACCACCTCCGCCTGCAACGGCGACTCCGGCGGCCCGCTGATCGTGAACAACCGGATCGTGGGCGTGGTCTCCTGGGGCGTGGTGGACTGCGTGAAGAAGGGCGCCTACAGCGTCTTCTCGAAGGTCAGCACCTACGTCGGCGCGGCCTACCCGCGCGTCGAGGACACCAACCTCAGCGGCGACCACAAGGCCGACCTGTGGGTGCGCAACTCCTCCACCAAGACCGGCTACGAGAAGGACTCCACGGGCAGCGCGTTCGGCGCCCGCCAGTCCTGGGGCGACTGGGACGGAGTGAACGTCGTCCTGCAGACCGACCTCGACCGGGACGGTTACCAGGACCTGATCGTGCGCGACAGCGCCTCCGGCGACGTCTTCTGGTCGCACTACGTGACGTCCAGCGGCTCCTGGACCACGAAGCAGATCTTCGACAACTGGAAGACCCGCACCCGCATCCTCGCGCCCGGTGACGTCACCGGCGACTACCTGCCCGACCTGCTGTCCGTCGACTCCGGCGGCACCCTGTGGATCTACCCGGGCAAGGGCGACGGCACCTTCGCCGCGCGCGTGCAGGTCGGCACGGGCTGGAACCAGTACAACTCGGTGCGCGGCCACGGCGACTTCAACGGCGACGGCAAGGCCGACCTGCTCGCCCGCCAGAGCAGCACCGGTGATGTGTACCTGTACAAGGGCACCGGCAAGTCCGGCACCGGGGCGTTCTCCACCCGGGTCAAGGTGCGCACCTGGAGCAGCACGACGTACAACGCCTTCGACGCGGTCGGAGACGTCAACGGCGACGGCAAGGCCGACTTCCTGGCCCGGACGCCCGGCGGCACGCTGTACCTGTACAAGGGCACCGGCAAGGCCACCAGCGAGATCTTCGCCACAAGGGTTTCCGTCGGTACCGATTTCAAGCAGTACGACATCTTCGGCTGAACCCGCAGGTGAGCGGGGCGCGCCCCGCTCGGCCGACTACGGACTGTGCCCACCGCCGTACGCGGTGGGCACAGTCCGTTTGTGCAACCCTTTCCCGAGTTTCCCCGTCTGACCGGGTGGAGTGACGATGGTGCGGTAAGGGTCGCTACGGACCAGGCCTGTCCCTGACTGCAGGGGGTAACCGACCGGACGAGAATTCGAGGAGCACATGTCTGCCGAGAGCACGCCGGAGCCCGTCATACCGGAGCCCGGCACGAAGAGCCGCCACCGATCCAAGGGGCGCCGCCGCAAGGCCCGTGGCAAGCGCCACAAAGCCCTGCTGGTCACCGCCTGGACCGCAGCGGGCGTCGTCGTGCTGGGCGGCACCGGTGCCGGGTACGTGTACTTCAAGCTCAACGGCAACCTCAAGAGCGTCGACATCAACCAGGCGCTGGGCAGTGACCGGCCGGCCAAGGCCGACAACGGCTCCGAGAACATCCTGGTGCTCGGTTCGGACACCCGCTCCGGCTCCAACAAGAAGCTCGGCGGCGGCACCGACGACGGCAGCGCCCGCTCCGACACCGCGATGATCATCCACGTCTACAAGGGGCACAAGAAGGCCAGCGTGGTCTCCATGCCGCGCGACACCCTCATCAACCGCCCCGCCTGCACCGACACCAAGGGCACCAGCCATCCGGCGGCCAGGGGCGTCATGTTCAACGAGGCGTACTCCACCGGCGGTGCCGCCTGCACCGTGAAGACCGTCGAGTCCCTCACCGGCCTGCGCATGGACCACTATCTGGAGGTCGACTTCGCCGGCTTCGAGAAGCTCATCGACGAGCTCGGCGGCGTCCAGGTGACCACCACCAAGAACATCAAGGACCCGCAGAGCCACCTGGACCTCAAGGCCGGCCCGCACAAGCTCTCCGGACAGCAGGCCCTCGGCCTGGTCCGCACCCGGCATGGCGTCGGCGACGGCTCCGACCTCGGCCGCATCCAGCTCCAGCAGGCCTTCATCAAGGCCCTGGTCAACCAGGCCAAGCAGCTCGGCGTCCTCACCAGCCCGAAGAAGCTGCTGGATCTCGCCGACACCGCCACCAAGGCCGTCACCACCGACTCCGACCTGGGCTCGGTGAACTCCCTCATGGACTTCGCCGACGGCCTCAAGGGCATCAGCGCCTCGCACATGCGCATGGTCACGATGCCCGTGCGGTACGACCCCTCCAACCCCAACCGGGTCATCGTCGCCGAGGCCAAGGCCAAGCAGATGTGGACCGCCCTGAAGAACGACCGGCCGATCCCGGCGAGCGCCACGAAGGGCACCGCGACGGGCGAGGCCAAGGGCGTGGTGACCTCGTCGTAGGGGTGTGGACCGGGCGGTCCCGCACCGCCGGGGAATACCCGGCCCCCGCCCCCGGTTTTGGGGGATGGCCCCAGTCCTGGCAGACTGGTACGTCGGCTCCGGTTCACGCCTGTCGCATCCCGCGGCGGCGACCCGGCGCCCTCCCGAAACCTAGGAGACACCTTGAAGCGCGACATCCACCCCGAGTACGTCGAGACGCAGGTCAGCTGCACCTGCGGCGCGTCGTTCACCACTCGTAGCACCATCGAGTCCGGCACCATCCGGGCCGAGGTCTGCTCCGAGTGCCACCCGTTCTACACGGGCAAGCAGAAGATCCTCGACACCGGTGGCCGTGTGGCCCGCTTCGAGGCCCGCTTCGGCAAGGCTGCCGCCGGCTCCAAGAAGTAGCGAGCCCCAAACCGCCGGTCCACGGCCGCGCGCCCCTCTCAGGCGCGCGCCGGGACCGGCGTTTTTGGTCGCCCGCCAGCCCTTCACCCGCAGTACAGGAGCCCCAAGATGTTCGAGGCCGTCGAGGAACTCGTCGCCGAGCACGCCGACCTGGAGAAGAAGCTCGCCGACCCGTCGGTCCACTCCGACCAGGCCAACGCGCGCAAGCTGAACAAGCGTTACGCCGAGCTCACCCCGATCGTCGCCACGTACCGCTCCTGGAAGCAGACGGGCGACGACGTCGAGACCGCGCGTGAATTCGCCGCCGACGACCCGGACTTCGCCGCCGAGGTCAAGGAACTGGAGAAGCAGCGCGAGGAGCTGACCGAGAAGCTGCGCCTCCTGCTCGTCCCGCGCGACCCCAGCGACGACAAGGACGTCATCCTGGAGATCAAGGCGGGCGCGGGCGGCGACGAGTCCGCCCTGTTCGCCGGCGACCTGCTGCGCATGTATCTGCGCTACGCCGAGCGGGTCGGCTGGAAGACCGAGATCATCGACGCCACCGAGTCCGAACTGGGCGGCTACAAGGACGTCCAGGTCGCCGTGAAGACCAAGGGCGGCCAGGGTGCCACCGAGCCCGGCCAGGGCGTGTGGGCGCGCCTGAAGTACGAGGGCGGCGTGCACCGCGTGCAGCGGGTGCCCGCGACCGAGTCCCAGGGCCGTATCCACACCTCCGCGGCCGGTGTCCTGGTCACTCCGGAGGCCGAGGAGGTGGACGTGGAGATCAACCCCAACGATCTTCGCATCGACGTCTACCGCTCCTCCGGTCCCGGCGGACAGTCGGTCAACACCACCGACTCCGCGGTGCGCATCACGCATCTGCCGACCGGAGTCGTCGCCTCCTGCCAGAACGAGAAGAGCCAGCTGCAGAACAAGGAGCAGGCACTGCGTATCCTGCGCTCCAGGCTGCTCGCCGCGGCGCAGGAGGAGGCGGAGAGGGAGGCGGCCGACGCCCGCCGCAGCCAGGTCCGCACCGTCGACCGCTCCGAGAAGATCCGCACCTACAACTTCCCGGAGAACCGCATCTCGGACCACCGCGTCGGCTTCAAGGCCTACAACCTGGACCAGGTCCTGGACGGCGACCTCGACGCGGTGATCCAGGCCTGCGTCGACGCGGACTCGGCGGCGAAGCTCGCGGCCGCGTAGGGCGCGCAAGGCAGGCAGTACCAAGCACCGAGTACCGGAGGACGAGCGTGCAGCAAGATTTTGGGGGGCGACCCCCAAGCCCCCGCAGCGTGCTGCTCGCGGAGGTGGCGCAGGCCACCCAGCGGCTGGCCGACGCCGGCGTGCCCTCGCCGCGCAACGACGCGGAGGAACTCGCCGCGTTCGTGCACGGCGTGAAGCGGGGCCAGCTGCACTCCGTGAAGGACGCCGACTTCGACGCCCGCTACTGGGAGGTCATCGCCCGCCGTGAGCAGCGCGAGCCGCTGCAGCACATCACCGGGCGGGCCTACTTCCGCTACCTGGAACTCCAGGTCGGGCCGGGCGTGTTCGTGCCCCGTCCGGAGACCGAGTCCGTGGTCGGATGGGCCATAGACGCGGTACGCGCCATGGACGTGGTCGAGCCGTGCATCGTCGACCTGTGCACCGGCTCCGGCGCCATCGCGCTCGCCCTCGCCCAGGAGGTCCCGCGCTCCCGGGTGCACGCCGTGGAGCTGTCCGAGAACGCCCTGGTGTGGACCCGCAAGAACGTGGCCGGGTCCAGGGTCGACCTGCGCCAGGGCGACGCCCTGACCGCCTTCCCCGACCTCGACGGCCAGGTCGACCTGGTCATCTCCAACCCGCCGTACATCCCGCTCACCGAATGGGAGTACGTCGCCCCGGAGGCCCGCGACTACGACCCGGAACTGGCGTTGTTCTCCGGGGAGGACGGTCTCGACCTCATCCGTGGCATCGAACGCACCGCACACCGGCTGCTGCGCCCCGGCGGTGTCGTCGTCATCGAGCACGCCGACACGCAGGGCGGCCAGGTGCCGTGGATCTTCACCGAGGAGCGGGGCTGGGCCGACGCGGCCGACCACCCCGATTTGAACAACCGCCCCCGGTTCGCCACGGCGCGCAAGGCGCTGCCGTGAGCACCGGCACTTTCGACCCGCAGCAGTACGTGTACGAGGAGGCCCGCTAGACATGGCACGGCGATACGACACCAACGACGCGACCGACCGCGCGACGGGTCTGCGCGAGGCCGCCTCCGCCGTCCGCCGGGGCGAACTCGTGGTGCTGCCGACCGACACCGTGTACGGCATCGGCGCGGACGCGTTCTCCTCGGAGGCCGTCTCCGACCTGCTCGACGCCAAGGGCCGGGGCCGCAACATGCCCACCCCCGTCCTGATCGGGTCCCCGAACACGCTCCACGGTCTCGTCACCGACTTCTCCGAGCTGGCCTGGGAGCTGGTCGACGCCTTCTGGCCGGGCGCCCTCACGCTGGTCGCCAGGCACCAGCCGTCCCTCCAGTGGGACCTGGGGGACACCCGGGGCACCGTCGCCGTGCGCATGCCCCTGCACCCGGTCGCCATCGAACTGCTGACCGATGTCGGCCCGATGGCCGTGTCGTCGGCGAACCTCACGGGCCACCCGGCGCCGGAGAACTGCGACGCCGCCCAGGACATGCTCGGCGACTCCGTCTCCGTCTACCTCGACGGCGGCCCGACCCCCGGCAACGTTCCCTCGTCCATCGTCGACGTCACGGGTGAGGTGCCGCTGCTGCTGCGCGAGGGCGCGATCTCGCCGGACGAGCTGCGGAAGGTCGTACCCGACCTCGAGGTGGCGAATTGACGGCCCCTGACGCGGGGCGTGGCATAGGCGGCGGGGAAGGCAGCGCGGAGGAGACGACGACGTTCGGGTTTCCGCGCGACACCTTCCGCATACTCCACGTCAGTACCGGCAACGTGTGCCGCTCGCCGATCACCGAGCGGCTGACCCGCCATTTCGTGGCGGAGCGGCTCGGCGTCCTGGGCGGCGGGCTGATCGTGGAGAGCGCGGGCACCTGGGGCCACGAGGGTGCGCCGATGGAGGCCAACGCGGAGGCGGTGCTGGCCGACTTCGGCGCGGACGCCTCCGGCTTCGTGGGGCGGGAACTGCTCGACGAGCACGTGATCATGGCCGACCTGGTGCTGACCGCCACACGGGACCACCGGGCGCAGGTGATCTCCATGGGGCATTCGGCGGGGCTGCGTACGTTCACGCTGAAGGAGTTCACGCGTCTGGTGCGGGCGATAGACCCGGCGACGCTGCCGCCTCTGGAGGACGGGGTGGTGGCGCGGGCGCGGGCGTTGGTGCGGGCCGCCGCCGCGCTGCGGGGATGGCTGCTGGCGCCGACCGCCGAGGCGGACGAGGTGTACGACCCGTACGGGGCGCCGTTGCCGTTTTTCCGCTCGGTGGGGGACGAGATACACGAGGCGCTGGATCCGGTGGTGACGGCGCTCACCGGCGTCCCCGCCCGGACGTAGGCGACCGC
This sequence comes from Streptomyces sp. NPDC039424, assembly GCF_055639495.1. Taxonomy (NCBI): domain Bacteria; kingdom Bacillati; phylum Actinomycetota; class Actinomycetes; order Kitasatosporales; family Streptomycetaceae; genus Streptomyces; species Streptomyces sp. NPDC039424. The sequence continues at coordinate 79,784 of NZ_JBVKAI010000027.1, read as the reverse complement.
CGGGCCACCCCCCGGGGGGCCGCTGCCGCGCACCCCGTCCGGTCCGGGCCTACATTGGACTCACGTCACCGTCGACCGCCCGGAGTGCGTCATGTCGGTCAGCCATACCCTTGAGGCGGATGTCCTGCGGCGGCAGGACCCGGAGCTGGCCGAGATCCTGTCGGGGGAGCTGGAGCGGCAGTCGACGGCGCTCCAGCTGATCGCGGCGGAGAACTTCACCTCCCCGGCGGTGATGGCCGCGCTGGGCTCGCCGCTGGCCAACAAGTACGCGGAAGGGTATCCGGGCGCCCGCCACCACGGCGGCTGCGAGATCGTCGACATGGCGGAGCGCCTCGCGGTCGAGCGGGCCAAGCGGCTGTTCGGGGCCGCCCACGCCAACGTACAGGCGCACTCGGGATCGTCGGCCGTGCTCGCCGCCTACGCGGCCCTGCTGCGGCCCGGTGACACCGTCCTCGCCCTCGGGCTGGCCCACGGCGGTCACCTCACCCATGGCTCGCCCGCCAACTTCTCCGGCCGCTGGTTCGACTTCGTCGGGTACGGAGTGGACGCGGAGACCGGGCTGATCGACCACGACCAGGTGCGCACCCTGGCCCTTACGCACCGGCCCAAGGCGATCGTGTGCGGGTCCATCTCCTACCCGCGCCACATGGACTACGCCTTCTTCCGCGAGGTCGCCGACGAGGTCGGGGCGTACCTCATCGCCGACGCCGCCCACCCCATCGGGCTCGTCGCCGGGGGAGCGGCGCCCAGCCCGGTGCCGTACGCCGACATCGTGTGCGCCACCACCCACAAGGTGCTGCGCGGCCCGCGCGGCGGGATGATCCTGTGCGGGGGCGAGCTGGCGGAGCGGGTCGACCGGGCGGTGTTCCCGTTCACCCAGGGCGGCGCGCAGATGCACACCATCGCCGCCAAGGCCGTCGCGTTCGGCGAGGCGGCGGCACCGGCCTTCACCGTGTACGCCCACCAGGTGGTCGCCAACGCGAAGGTGCTGGCCGCCGGGCTCGCCGCCGAGGGCCTCGCGGTCACCACCGGCGGCACCGACACCCACCTGATCACCGCGGACCCGGCACCGCTCGGTGTCGACGGGCGCACCGCGCGGGGCCGGCTCGCCGCCGCCGGGATGGTCCTGGACTGCTGCGCGCTGCCGCACGGCGACGCCCGCGGGCTGCGCCTGGGCACGGCGGCGGTGACCACGCAGGGCATGGGGGAGCCGGAGATGGCGCGGATCTCGGCGCTGCTCGGGGCCGTGCTGCGGGGCGAGACGGAGACCACAGCGGCGCGGGCCGAGGTGCGGGAACTCACGGGCGGATTCCCGCCGTATTCCAGTTGAGCGGGGGTAGGCGCACGGTCGTGGGCGGGGCACACAGCCACCCGTGCAACCATCGTCGCTACCCGGCAGTCCCCACAGTTATGCGTACGTCGCTAGGGTGTGGGGCTGTGATGGCCAGCGAGACCTGTGGGGAAGCCCGTGCGTGAATACCTGCTGACGCTCTGCATCACGGCCGCGGTGACGTACCTGCTGACAGGACCGGTACGGAAGTTCGCGATCGTGGCGGGGGCGATGCCGGAGATCCGGGCACGGGACGTGCACCGGGAACCCACTCCGCGGCTCGGCGGGATCGCGATGTTCTTCGGCCTGTGCGCGGGCCTGCTGGTCGCCGACCACCTGACCAACCTCAACGAGGTCTTCGCCAAGTCGAACGAGCCCCGCGCGCTGCTCTCCGGGGCGGCGCTGATCTGGCTGATCGGTGTGCTCGACGACAAGTTCGAGATCGACGCCCTGATCAAGCTGGGCGGGCAGATGATCGCCGCCGGCGTGATGGTCATGCAGGGTCTGACGATCCTGTGGCTGCCCATCCCTGGCGTCGGCAACGTGGCGCTGACCCAGTGGCAGGGCACGCTGCTCACCGTCGCGCTCGTGGTCATCACGATCAACGCGGTCAACTTCGTGGACGGGCTCGACGGCCTCGCCTCCGGCATGGTGTGCATCGCCGCCGCCGCGTTCTTCCTGTACGCCTACCGGATCTGGTACTCGTACGGCATCGAGGCCGCCGCCCCGGCCACGCTGTTCTCGGCGATCCTGATGGGCATGTGCCTGGGCTTCCTGCCGCACAACATGCACCCGGCGCGGATCTTCATGGGCGACTCCGGCTCGATGCTGATCGGCCTGGTGCTGGCCGCGGGCGCGATCTCCATCACCGGCCAGGTGGACCCGGACGCGCTGGCCCTGTTCACCGGCTCCGAGAAGGCGGCCGTGCACCAGACGGTGCCGGTCTACATCCCGCTGCTGCTGCCGCTGACCATCATCGCCGTGCCGGCCGCCGACCTGGTGCTGGCGATCGTGCGCCGTACCTGGCGCGGCCAGTCGCCGTTCGCCGCCGACCGCGGCCATCTGCACCACCGGCTCCTGGAGATCGGCCACTCGCACAGCCGGGCCGTGCTGATCATGTACTTCTGGTCGGCGCTGATCGGGTTCGGGGCGCTGGCCTACTCCGTGAACTCCGCCTCGATGTGGATCGTGCTCGGGATCGTCTTCCTCAGCGCGATCGGCCTGGTGCTGCTCCTGCTGCCGCGGTTCACGCCGCGCGCTCCGCGCTGGGCCGAGCGGTTCGTGCCGCCGCGCTACCGGCGCCGCCGGGAGGCGGCGCCCGAGGCGGCCCCCGAGGCAACCGCCGAGCCCGCTCTGCCCGTTGAGGAGGAACAGCCCGCTCCGGTCGCCGCCGGAGTGACGGGAGTCAACGGTGCGACCGCCGTCGGCGCCCGTTCACGCTTCCGGGTCGGCGGCGGCTCAAGGTAAGAATCTGACTAGAGCATTGCCAAGTCGTGGGGGAGCAAAGCTCCCTAATACCAGACATGTCGGCCCGGTCTCTGCACAGACGCGCGCTGTCACTCTCATGTGTGACAGCAAGCACACCCTCAGGTAAAGACCTCATCAAATAGTTTGTGATACGGTTCACGAGAACCCCGGACAGAGCCGAAGGACCGCAGTGCGCCGGTCCATTGGCGTGAGTCTCTGAACTCGGACCGGGACTACGCTCGTCCATGACGACACCCTGCCCCCCTGTGAAAGCGGAGTTGCCGCCATGCCGTCCAATGACGTCCGGATCCTGGCCCAGGCCGCCGTACCCACGGCTGCCGTCGGCGCGATCGCCGCCGTCGTCAGCGGTGTGGTCGCGGGCGGCAAGGGAGCGGTCGGGGCGGCCGTCGCGACGGTGATCGTGATCCTCTTCATGGGCGTCGGCCTCTATGTGCTGCAGCGCACCGCCAAATCATTTCCGCAGCTCTTCCAGATGATGGGCCTGATGCTCTACGCGGCCCAGCTGCTGCTGCTGTTCATCTTCCTCGCCGCGTTCAAGAACACGACGCTGTTCAACCCCAGGGCCTTCGCCATCGTGCTCGTGGTCGCCACCCTCACGTGGATCGCCGCGCAGACGCGTGCCCATATGAAGGCCAAGATCCTCTACGTCGAACCCGATTCGACCGCCTCCGCGAAGGGTGACAAGCCCGAGAAATCGGGGCACTCGTCGTGAGAGGTAGGGCCGGGATAAAGGCGCACGAGAGATCCTGCTATCGTCCGGTGCCAACTGCGGCATCGCGGGCGCGGGCATCTGAGCTGACGCCTGCTCAATCGCGAGGCACGATGCCCCACAGCCGCCCCCACATCCGAAACACCAGTCCCGTGCCGAACCGCGGCCCTGCGCCGCGCCGACACAACGAGGTTGCCGTACCCATGCGCCACGATGAAGGAGCCCGCGGTGAGTGCTGATCCGACGCAGACGCTCGCTTTCGACACGAGCTGCCACCTGTTCGACGGGTGCGGCTTCCCGGCTCCGGGCCTGCACTCGTTCCTCTTCCAGCCGCTCTGGGGCGACGCGGACAGCAACTTGTACTTCAACAAGACGATGCTGCTGGCGCTGCTCGGCTCGATCATCATCGTCGGCTTCTTCTGGGCCGCCTTCGCCAAGCCGAAGGTCGTCCCGGGCAAGCTGCAGATGGTGGCCGAGGCCGGCTACGACTTCGTGCGGCGCGGTGTCGTCTACGAGACCATCGGCAAGAAGGAAGGCGAGAAGTACGTCCCGCTCATCGTCTCGCTGTTCTTCTTCGTCTGGATGATGAACCTGTGGTCGGTGATCCCGGTCGCGGCGTTCCCGGTCACGGCGATCATCTCGTACCCCGCCGTCCTGGCCGGCATCGTCTACATCCTCTGGGTCTCCCTGACCTTCAAGCGCCACGGCTTCGTCGGCGCCTTCAAGAACTTCACCGGCTACGACAAGTCGCTCGGCGCGGTGCTCCCGCTGTCGATGACCATCGAGCTCTTCTCGAACCTGCTGGTGCGGCCCTTCACGCACGCCGTGCGACTCTTCGCGAACATGTTCGCCGGTCACACGCTGCTGCTGCTCTTCACGATCGCCAGCTGGTACATGCTGAACGGCATCGGTATCGCGTACTCCGGTGTCTCGTTCGTGATGGTCATCGTGATGACCGCCTTCGAACTCTTCATCCAGGCTGTCCAGGCGTATGTCTTCGTACTGCTGACCTGCAGCTTCATCCAGGGCGCGCTCGCCGAGCACCACTGAGCACCCCGACCACCCACCCAGACATCCGGTGGCCAACCCCCACCGGTCATTGAAAGAGAAGGAAGAACCGGCATGTCCGCTCTCCAGACCCTTGCCGCCGGCGTCGAGATCAAGGGCAACCTCGGCTCGATCGGTTACGGCCTCGCCGCGATCGGCCCGGGCGTCGGCGTCGGCATCATCTTCGGTAACGGCACGCAGGCCCTCGCCCGCCAGCCCGAGGCGGCCGGCCTGATCCGCGCCAACCAGATCCTCGGCTTCGCCTTCTGTGAGGCGCTCGCCCTGATCGGTCTGGTCATGCCGTTCGTCTACCCGAGCAGCTGATCCGACCCACGCGCACCATTAGACGAAAGGCACTGATATGAGCCCCCTGGTTCTGCTGGCGGCGGAGGAGGCCGAAAACCCCCTCATCCCGCCGATCCCAGAGCTCGTCATCGGCCTGATCGCCTTCGTCATCGTCTTCGGCTTCCTCGCCAAGAAGCTCCTTCCGAACATCAACAAGGTTCTGGAGCAGCGCCGCGAGGCGATCGAGGGCGGTATCGAGAAGGCCGAGGCCGCGCAGACCGAGGCCCAGAGCGTCCTTGAGCAGTACAAGGCCCAGCTCGCCGAGGCCCGGCACGAGGCCGCGCGCCTGCGCCAGGAGGCTCAGGAGCAGGGTGCCGCGCTCATCGCCGAGATGCGCGCCGAAGGCCAGCGGCAGCGCGAGGAGATCGTCGTCGCCGGTCACGCCCAGATCGAGGCCGACCGCAAGGCCGCGGCGTCCGCGCTCCGTCAGGACGTCGGCAAGCTCGCCACCGAACTGGCCGGCAAGCTCGTCGGCGAGTCCCTCGAGGACCACGCCCGCCAGAGCCGTGTCATCGACCGCTTCCTCGACGAGCTCGAGGAGAAGGCCGAGGCCACGCGATGAACGGAGCGAGCCGCGAGGCCCTGGCAGCCGCACGTGAGCGTCTCGACGCGCTGACGGACGCCACGTCCGTGGACGCGAGCTCGCTCGCCGACGAGCTGGCGGCCGTCACCGCGCTGCTCGACCGCGAGGTGTCGCTGCGTCGGGTCTTCACCGACCCGGCGCAGCCCGGCGAGGCCAAGGCCACCCTGGTCCAGCGCCTGATCGGCGGCCAGGTCAGCGGTGCCACCGCCGACCTGGTGTCCGGCCTGGTGCGTGCCCGCTGGTCGCAGTCCCGCGACCTGGTGGACGCGCTGGAGGAGCTGGCCGGCGTCGCCGACCTCACCGCCGCTCAGCGGGCGGGCACGCTCGACGACGTCGAGGACGAGCTGTTCCGGTTCGGCCGCATCGTCAGCTCGAACACCGGGCTGCGCGCCGCGCTGACCGACCGCAGGGCCACCGCCTCGGCCAAGATCGAGCTGCTGCACCGGCTGCTCGGCGGCCGGGCCAAGGTGACCACCGAGCGTCTGGTGACGCGCCTTGTGACCGCGCCGCGGGGACGTAGCCTGGAAGCGGGACTCGAGTCCCTGTCCAAGCTCGCCGCCGAGCGGCGGGACCGCGCGGTCGCCGTCGTCACCTCGGCGGTGCCGCTGAGCGACACGCAGAAGCAGCGCCTGGGCGCCGCCCTGGCGAAGCTCTACGGGCGTCGGATGCACCTCAACCTCGACGTGGACCCCGATGTCGTCGGCGGCATCCGGGTACAGGTCGGCGACGAGGTCATCAACGGCTCCCTCGCGGACCGGCTCGAGGACGCCGCCCGCCGCATGGCGGGCTAGCCGCAACTCAACACGCAAGACGTACACGACGGCCCTGGTTGGGCCGTGCAGAGGATTCACCTCTTATTGGGGGGAGTCCCCCAACCCCCCAAGTGAAACTTCGGGCCCAACAAGGAGAGCAGGGAACCCAGATGGCGGAGCTCACGATCCGGCCGGAGGAGATCCGGGACGCGCTGGAGAACTTCGTCCAGTCGTACCAGCCGGACGCGGCCTCGCGCGAGGAGGTCGGCACGGTCACCTTTGCCGGCGACGGCATCGCCAAGGTGGAGGGTCTTCCCTCCGCCATGGCCAACGAGCTGCTGAAGTTCGAGGACGGCACCCTCGGCCTCGCCCTCAACCTCGAGGAGCGCGAGATCGGTGCCATCGTCCTCGGCGAGTTCAGCGGTATCGAGGAGGGGCAGCCGGTCACCCGTACCGGTGAGGTCCTCTCCGTCGGAGTGGGCGAGGGTTACCTCGGCCGCGTCGTCGACCCGCTCGGCGCCCCGATCGACGGCCTCGGCGAGATCGAGACGTCCGGCCGCCGCGCCCTCGAGCTGCAGGCCCCGGGCGTCATGGTCCGTAAGTCGGTGCACGAGCCGATGGAGACCGGCTACAAGGCCGTCGACGCGATGACCCCGATCGGCCGTGGTCAGCGTCAGCTGATCATCGGTGACCGCCAGACCGGCAAGACCGCCCTGGCCGTCGACACGATCATCAACCAGCGCGACAACTGGCGCTCGGGCGACCCGAAGAAGCAGGTCCGCTGCATCTACGTCGCCATCGGCCAGAAGGGCTCCACCATCGCCGGCGTCCGCCGCGCGCTGGAGGAGAACGGCGCCCTGGAGTACACGACCATCGTCGCCGCCCCGGCGTCCGACCCGGCCGGCTTCAAGTACCTGGCGCCGTACACCGGTTCGGCCATCGGCCAGCAGTGGATGTACGACGGCAAGCACGTCCTCATCATCTTCGACGACCTGTCCAAGCAGGCCGACGCCTACCGCGCCGTGTCCCTGCTGCTGCGCCGCCCGCCGGGCCGTGAGGCCTACCCGGGTGACGTCTTCTACCTGCACTCCCGTCTGCTGGAGCGCTGCGCCAAGCTCTCCGACGACATGGGCGCCGGCTCGATGACCGGTCTGCCGATCGTCGAGACCAAGGCCAACGACGTCTCGGCGTTCATCCCGACCAACGTCATCTCCATCACCGACGGCCAGTGCTTCCTGGAGTCGGACCTGTTCAACGCCGGTCAGCGCCCCGCGCTGAACGTCGGTATCTCCGTCTCCCGAGTCGGTGGTTCCGCGCAGCACAAGGCGATGCGCCAGGTCTCCGGCCGTCTGCGTGTCGACCTCGCCCAGTTCCGTGAGCTGGAGGCGTTCGCCGCCTTCGGTTCCGACCTGGACGCCGCGTCGAAGGCGCAGCTGGAGCGCGGTCAGCGCATGGTCGAGCTGCTGAAGCAGGCCCAGTACGAGCCGATGGCCACCGAGGACCAGGTCGTCTCCGTGTGGGCCGGCACCACCGGCAAGATGGACGACGTCCCGGTCGCCGACATCCGCCGGTTCGAGCGTGAGCTGCTGGAGTTCCTGCACCGCAAGCACCAGGGCCTGATGACCTCCATCAAGGAGGGCGGCAAGATGTCGGACGACACCCTGCAGGCCATCGCCGACGCGATCGCGGAGTTCAAGAAGCAGTTCGAGACTTCGGACGGCAAGCTGCTCGGCGAGGACGCCCCGGCCACCTCCGGCAAGTGACGACGGAAGGGACCTGACTCATGGGAGCCCAGCTCCGGGTCTACAAGCGTCGCATCCGATCCGTCTCCGCGACCAAGAAGATCACGAAGGCGATGGAGATGATCGCCGCCTCGCGCGTCGTCAAGGCGCAGCGCAAGGTGGCGGCCTCCACGCCGTACGCGACCGAGCTCACCCGAGCGGTCACGGCGGTCGGCACCGGTTCGAACACCAAGCACCCGCTCACCACGGAGGCGGACAACCCGGCCCGTGCCGCGGTCCTGCTCCTCACGAGCGACCGCGGTCTGGCCGGCGCCTTCAACTCCAACGCCATCAAGGCGGCGGAGCAGCTGACCGAGCGCCTGGAGCGCGAGGGCAAGGAGGTCGACACGTACATCGTCGGCCGCCGCGGTCTGGCCCACTACAACTTCCGTGAGCGCAAGGTCGCGGAGTCGTGGACGGGTTTCACCGACGAGCCCTCGTACGCGGACGCCAAGAAGGTCGCGGCGCCGCTGATCGAGGCGATCGAGAAGGAGACGGCGGACGGCGGCGTGGACGAACTCCACATCGTCTTCACCGAGTTCGTCTCGATGATGACGCAGACGGCGCTCGACGCCCGTCTGCTGCCGCTGCGCCTCGAAGAGGTGGCGGAGGAGAAGCCGCAGGGCGAGATCCTTCCGCTGTACGACTTCGAGCCGTCGGCGGAGGACGTCCTCGACGCCCTGCTGCCGCGGTACGTCGAGAGCCGTATCTACAACGCGCTGCTCCAGTCGGCCGCTTCGAAGCACGCCGCCACGCGGCGCGCGATGAAGTCGGCCACGGACAACGCCGGTGAGCTCATCGAGACGCTCACCCGGCTTGCCAACCAGGCCCGCCAGGCCGAAATCACCCAGGAAATCAGCGAGATCGTCGGTGGCGCGAGCGCTCTCGCCGACGCGACCGCGGGGAGTGACCGCTAATGACCACCACTGTTGAGACCGCGACGGCTACGGGCCGCGTCGCCCGGGTCATCGGCCCGGTCGTCGACGTGGAGTTCCCCGTCGACGCGATGCCGGAGATCTACAACGCCCTCCACGTCGAGGTCGCCGACCCGGCGAACGCCGGCGAGAAGAAGACGCTGACCCTGGAGGTCGCCCAGCACCTGGGTGACGGCCTGGTCCGCGCCATCTCCATGCAGCCCACCGACGGCCTGGTCCGCCAGGCTCCGGTGACCGACACCGGCTCGGGCATCAGCGTCCCGGTCGGCGACTTCACCAAGGGCAAGGTGTTCAACACCCTCGGTGAGGTGCTGAACGTCGACGAGACCTACGAGGGCGAGCGCTGGTCCATCCACCGCAAGGCCCCCGCGTTCGACCAGCTCGAGTCGAAGACCGAGATGTTCGAGACCGGCCTGAAGGTCGTCGACCTGCTGACCCCGTACGTCAAGGGCGGCAAGATCGGTCTGTTCGGTGGCGCCGGTGTCGGCAAGACCGTGCTGATCCAGGAAATGATCATGCGTGTCGCCAACCTCCACGAGGGCGTCTCCGTCTTCGCGGGCGTCGGCGAGCGCACCCGTGAGGGCAACGACCTCATCCAGGAGATGGAGGAGTCCGGCGTCCTCGACAAGACCGCGCTGGTCTTCGGTCAGATGGACGAGCCCCCGGGTACCCGTCTGCGCGTCGCCCTGGCCGGTCTGACGATGGCGGAGTACTTCCGCGACGTCCAGAAGCAGGACGTGCTGTTCTTCATCGACAACATCTTCCGCTTCACCCAGGCCGGTTCCGAGGTCTCCACGCTGCTGGGCCGTATGCCCTCCGCGGTGGGTTACCAGCCGAACCTGGCGGACGAGATGGGTCAGCTCCAGGAGCGCATCACCTCGACCCGCGGTCACTCGATCACCTCGATGCAGGCGATCTACGTCCCCGCGGACGACCTGACCGACCCGGCGCCGGCCACCACCTTCGCCCACCTCGACGCGACGACGGTGCTCTCCCGTCCGATCTCGGAGAAGGGCATCTACCCGGCCGTGGACCCGCTGGACTCCACGTCCCGGATCCTGGACCCGCGCTACATCGCGCAGGACCACTACAACGCGGCCATGCGCGTGAAGACGATCCTGCAGAAGTACAAGGACCTGCAGGACATCATCGCGATCCTCGGTATCGACGAGCTCGGCGAGGAGGACAAGCTCGTCGTCCACCGTGCCCGTCGTGTGGAGCGCTTCCTGTCCCAGAACACCCACGCCGCCAAGCAGTTCACCGGCGTGGACGGGTCGGACGTTCCGCTGGACGAGTCGATCGCCGCGTTCAACGCGATCTGCGACGGTGAGTACGACCACTTCCCCGAGCAGGCGTTCTTCATGTGCGGTGGTCTCGAGGACCTGCGCAAGAACGCGAAGGAGCTGGGCGTCTCCTGAGCCCCGCGCTCGCTGTGAGAGGGGCGGGGACGCACCCCAGCGGGGTGTGTCCTGCCCCTCTCGCCACGCCTACTAGAATTGACCCCAACACCCGGCACTACCGCCGGGTGGTGACCCGAGGAGCCAACCTTGGCTGCTGAGCTGCACGTCGCGCTGGTCGCGGCCGACCGAGAGGTCTGGTCCGGCGAGGCCACCCTGGTCGTCGCGCGCACCACGTCCGGCGACATCGGCGTCATGCCCGGTCACCAGCCGCTGCTCGGTGTGCTGGAGTCGGGCCCGGTGACCATCCGTACGAGTGATGGTGGAACGGTCGTCGCCGCGGTGCACGGCGGTTTCATCTCGTTCGCGGACAACAAGCTGTCGCTGCTGGCCGAGATCGCCGAGCTGTCGGACGAGATCGATGTCCAGCGCGCGCAGCGGGAGCTGGAGCGCGCGAAGGCGGAGGGCGACGCCACCGCCGAGCGCCGCGCGGACGTCCGACTGCGCGCGGCGGCGGCGCGCTGAACCAGCGCGCCGTGCTATGACGTCACTCAGCCGCGGTTGGGACCGGAGCAATCCGGACCCGGCCGCGGCTGAGGCGAATGCGGGTGTTTTTTCCGTTCCGTTACCTAGGAGACGAGGAGGTCGGTGCCGATGGTCCTCGCTCTGACTGTGTGCGGGATCGTGGTCGCGCTCGTGGTGGTGGGACTGTTCCTGTTCGGTCTGCGCCGCAGGCTGATCCAGCGCTCCGGCGGCACCTTCGACTGTTCCCTGCGCTGGGACGTGCCGGAGAAACCCGACACCGGCGGCAAGGGCTGGAGCTACGGCGTCGCCCGCTACAACGGCGACCGCATCGAGTGGTACCGCGTCTTCTCCTACGCCCCCCGTCCCCGCCGGATCCTGGAGCGGGCGCAGATCGAGGTGGCCGGCCGCCGCCTCCCCGAGGGCGAGGAGGAGCTGGCACTGCTCTCCGACGCCGTCATCCTCGCCTGCACCCACCGGGGCACGCGCCTGGAACTCGCCATGAGCGAGGACGCGTTGACCGGTTTCCTCGCCTGGCTGGAGGCGGCACCTCCCGGTCAGCGCGTCAACGTGGCCTGACTGGTGGAGACCTCAAAGACGCCGCGGACAGACCCGGAGGGCCTGCCCGCGGTGGGGGGGAAGGGGACGGAGATCAGCCGAGTGAGCTGTTGATGGCGCTCACCAGCTCGCCGCTCGCGGTGTCGCCGCTGAACTCCCAGAAGAAGGCGCCGCCCAGACCCTGGGTCTTGGCCCACGCCATCTTCGTACCGATGGTGGCCGGAGTGTCGTACGACCACCAGTTGCTGCCGCAGTGCGCGTAGGCCGTGCCCGCGACGGTGCCGGTGGCCGGACAGGACGTCTTGAGCACCTTGTAGTCCTCGATGCCCTGCTCGTACGTGCCGGCCGCCGGGCCCGTGGCCGTGCCGCCCGGGGCGTCCTGGGTGACGCCGGTCCAGCCGCGGCCGTAGAAGCCGATGCCGATGAGCAGCTTGCTCGCCGGCACGCCCTTGGCCCTGAACTTGGCCATCGCGTCGGCGGTGGTGAAGCCCGCCTTCGGGATGCCGCTGTACGAGGTGAGCGGGGAGTGCGGGGCGGTCGGGCCCTGCGCGTCCCAGGCGCCGAAGAAGTCGTACGTCATCACGTTGTACCAGTCGACGTAGGCGGCGGCGCCCGCGTAGTCGGCGGCGTCGATCTTGCCGCCGGAGGAGCCGTCGGCGGTGGTGGCCGCGGTGACCAGGTTGTTCGAGCCGAACTTGGCGCGCAGCGCCGACATCAGGTTCTTGAAGGCCGCCGCCCCGCTGGTGTCACAGGACAGGCCGCAGGCGTTCGGGTACTCCCAGTCGATGTCGATGCCGTCGAACACGTCGGCCCAGCGCGGGTCCTCGACCAGGTCGTAGCAGGACTGGGCGAAGGCGGCCGGGTTCTTGGCGGCCTCGCCGAAGCCACCGGACCAGGTCCAGCCGCCGAAGGACCACAGCACCTTGATGTTCGGGTACTTGGCCTTCAGCTGGCGCAGCTGGTTGAAGTTGCCGCGCAGCGGCTGGTCCCAGGTGTCGGCGGTGCCGCTGACGGACTGGTCGGCGGTGAAGGCCTTGTCGTAGTCGGCGTAGGAGTCGCCGATCGCGCACTTGCCGCCGGTGACGTTGCCGAAGGCGTAGTTGATGTGCGTGATCTTCGAGGCGGAGCCGGAGGTCACCAGGTTCTTGACGTTGTAGTTGCGCCCGTAGATGCCCCACTCGGTGAAGTACCCGAGCTTGACCTTGTTGCCGGTGGTCGGGGGAGTGGTACCGCCGCCGGTGGTGTGCACGGCGACCGCGCCGCTGACCGGGCCGGTCTGGTTGGCGGTGTCCCGGGCCTGGACGGTGTAGGAGTAGTCGGTGCCGGCGGTCAGGCCGGTGTCCGTGTACGAGGTCGTCGTCACGGTGGCGACCGTCTTGCCGTCCCGCAGCACGTCGTAGTTCTTGACCCCCTTGTCGTCGGTGGCCGCGCTCCAGCCGAGCTTCACCGAGGTGTCGGTGATGTTCGAGGCGGTCGGCGTCCCGGGCGCGGAGGGCGCCGCGTCGCCGGGGACCGTCGTGCCGTCACAGCTGTCGCCGTCGAGCTTGCAGTTGGACGGCGAGCCGGAGCCCGCGCCGTTGAAGCCGAAGGAGACGGAGGCGCCCGGGGCGAGGGTGCCGTTGTAGGACTTGTTCTTGGCCGTCCAGTGGGTGCCCGAGGACGTGACGTCCGCGTCCCAGGCCGAGGTGACCGAGGTGCCGGAAGGGAAGTCCCACTCCACGGTCCACGCGCTGATGGTGGTGGTGCCGGTGTTCTTGACGGTCCACTTGCCTTCGAAGCCGGTGCCCCAGTCCGAGGCCTTGGTGTAGGTGGCGGTGGCGGTCGTCGCGGCCTGGGCGGGGCTCGCGAGGCCGACCAGTCCGGCCAGCGGGAGCAACAGTGTCGCGAACCCTGCCGCGGCTCTGTGTCTGAAGCGCATCGTGCGCCTCCTCGGGGGTGTGGGGGCGTGACTGAGCCTTCACGCCCAACGTGCCGCGAGAATAGAAAGGTCTGGACCATAGGTCAATAGGTCTGGACCACTCCTCCGGTGGCGCGTTAGATCCCCAACTCCTGCGCCAGCACCGCCGCTTGCACTCGGCTGCGCAGCTCCAGCTTCCCCAGCAGACGGCTGACGTGCGTCTTCACGGTCCCCTCGGCCATCTCCAGCCGCCCGGCGATCTCGGCGTTCGACAGCCCCTCGCCGATGCACGCCAGCACCTCGCGCTCACGGCGCGTCAGCGCCTCCAGCACGGCCGGGTCGACGGACGGCTCCCGCACCGGCCCGGCGGCGAACTCGGCGATCAGCCGCCGTGTGACGGCCGGGGCGACCACGCCCTCCCCGCGCGCCACCGTCCGCACCGCCTCCAGCAGGTCACGGGCCTCGGCGTTCTTGAGCAGGAACCCGGCCGCCCCGGCCCGCAGCGCACCGAACACATACTCGTCGTGGTCGAAGGTGGTCAGCACGAGCACGTCCGCGAGCCGCTCCGCGACCACCTCCCGGGTCGCCGACACCCCGTCCAGCCGCGGCATCTGCACGTCCATCAGCACCAGGTCCGGCCTGAGCTCCCGGGCCAGCGTCACCGCCTGCCGCCCGTCCGTGGCCTCGCCGACCACCTCGATGTCGGGCGCGCTGCCCAGGATGAGCACCAGCCCGGCGCGGACGGCCAACTGGTCCTCGGCGACCAGGACACGGATCATGCGGGGTCTCCCTCGGTGAGCGGAAGTTCGGCGCGTACGGCCCACAGCGCGCCGTCGGGGCCGGCCTCGAAACCGCCGCCCAGCAGTGCGGCCCGCTCCCGCATCCCCACCAGACCGGCGCCGGAGCCGGGGGCGCGCGGGCCGTCACCGCGGCCGTACGGGCTGGTCACCCGGATGTGCAGGGCCTCGCCGACCTGGCGCAGCCCGACCCGGACGCGGCCCGGCGCGGCATGCTTGAGGGCGTTGGTCAGCGACTCCTGCACGATCCGGTAGGCGGCCAGGGCGACCGGTGCGGGCACGTGCGCGTGGTCGGTGTGCAGGGTGACGTCGAGGCCGTTGGCGCGGGCGCCGTCGACCAGGGCGGTGAGGCCGTCGAGGGTGGGGGTGGCCACGGGTTCCCGGTCGCCGCCCCGGTCCCGCAGGATGCCGATGAGCCGCCGCATCTCCGCCAGCCCGTCGACGCTGTTCTCCCGGATGACGGCGAGGGCGTTCCTGGAGGTCTCCGGGGCGTCGAGGGAGAGCGCGGCCGTGGAGTGGATGGCGATCGCGGACAGGTGGTTGGCGACCATGTCGTGCAGCTCCCGTGCCACCCGCGCCCGCTCGGCCGTGACCGCCTGGACCCGGTCCATCTCGGCGAGCAGCGCGGTCTGCTCGGCGCGCAGCCGGGCTGCCTCGGCCGCGTCGCGGTGGTTGCGCACCACCCAGCCGGTGCCGGCGGGGGCGAGTGCGACGACGCCGACCGCCACGCCGATCAGCAGCCCCTGCGGATCGCGCCACAGCGCGGCCGGCACCACCCCGCAGACCACCGTGAGCAGTCCGGTGACCCAGGGGATGCGCCGGGCGGCGGCCGGAGTGCCGTACAGGACGGCCGCGTACATCAGGTCCGTGTAGAGCACGACCGTGACGATGCTGCCCCGGGTCACCGTGTCCACGACCAGCGCCGCCGTGCCGGCCACCAGGGCGGGCCGGGGCCGGGTGCGGCGCAGCAGCTCGCAGGCGGCGGTCACGGCCAGCGGCAGCAGGGCCGCCCACCGCTGGTGCAGAAGGACCGTGTCGTCCGAGGACACCCGCGGGAAGATCCCCAGCGCCCACAGCAGCAGCCCGCCGAGCAGCCCGCCCACGGCGATCCACACGTCGTCGGGGTGCGGGCGGGTCAGTCGTACGGGCATGCCCCCATCCCAACACGGGCCGGGTGCCGCCCGCCTGCTCCTCGGGAAGGGTCCCGAACTGCAACTTTCGATGTACCGCGGGTTCGTCGGAGGCGACGACGACGGGTGCGCCCCCTGGCGGGAGCCTGGAGGGAACGAGAGGAGCGAACCGTGATCGTCGGGTTGATCGTCGCCTGCGAGGTGGCTTTCTGGGTGCTGCTGGCCGGGGGGCTGGCGTTCCGGTACGTGTTCCGGATGCCCCGCCTGGGCCTCGCCCTGCTGTTGTGCGAGCCGCTCCTGGAGGCCGTGCTGTTCGCCGTCACCGCCATCGACCTCAAGAACGGCGCCGAGCCCGACTGGCGGCACGGCCTGGCCGCCGTCTACATCGGCTTCACCGCCGGCCTCGGCCACTCCACGATCCGGTGGGCGGACGCCCGGGTCGCCCACCGCTTCGCGGGCGGCCCGCCTCCCGTACGCCCCCCGAAGTACGGCACGGCCCGCGCCGTCCACGAATGGAAGGTCGCGGGCCGCTGGATCCTCGCGGCACTGGTGGCCACGGTCCTGCTGCAGGCCGCCGTCTGGTACGTCGGCGGCGACGGCGAGACCGGTTCGCTGCGGGCGTGGCAGGTGCGGATGCTGTGGCTGATCGGCATCAATGTGCTCATTGCCGCGAGCTACACACTGTTCCCGAAGCGGCAGCCGGTGCGCCGCCGCTGACGTCTCCGGCGGCACCGTGTACGCGCCTCGTCGTCCAGGTGGGGCACCGCAGGGAGATCTACCGCCGGATGTGATGCCCGCGTCAGCGTTCCCCGCCCGGTACCCACAGCACATCGCCCGTCTCCTTGTTCGCCGTCCGGGCCAGGATGAACAGCAGGTCGGACAGGCGGTTGAGGTAGGTCGCGGTGAGGGGGTTCATCGTCTCGCCGTGGGCCTCCAGGGCGGTCCACGTCGATCGCTCGGCCCGCCGTACGACGGTGCACGCCTGGTGGAGCAGGGCCGCGCCGGGGGTGCCGCCGGGGAGGATGAAGGAGCGGAGCTTCTCCAGCTCCTCGTTGAAGCGGTCGCAGTCCGCCTCCAGCTTGTCGATGTAGAACTGCTCGACCCGAAGGGGCGGGAACTCGGGGTTCTCGACCACCGGCGTCGCCAGGTCCGCACCCACGTCGAACAGGTCGTTCTGCACGCGGGTGAGGACCTTGACGATCTCCTCGTCCAGGTTTCCCAGCGCGATCGCCGTGCCGATCACCGCGTTCGCCTCGTTGGCGTCCGCGTACGCCGAGATCCGCAGATCGGTCTTGGCGACCCGGCTCATGTCGCCGAGGGCGGTGGTGCCCTGGTCGCCGGTCCTGGTGTAGATGCGCGTCAGATTGACCATGAGGCCAGCGTAGTTACGCTCCGGACGTCCGGAAGACCCGTGTGCCCACCGTCACGGCCAGCGCGGCGAAGCCCAGGGCGACCAGCGCGCCGTACAGCATGTGGGCCGACGCGTACGAGCCGACGTACGCGTCCCGCACCGCGTCCACCAGATAGCGGAACGGCACGAAGTGGGAGAGCACGTCCAGCCAGGCGGGCGCCAGGGTCATCGGGAGCATCAGGCCGGACAGCAGCATGGACGGCATGGTCAGCGCGTTGATCGTGGGCCCGAACTCCTGCGGGGTGCGCATCTTCATCGCCAGCGCGTATGACAGCGACCCCAGCGAGATCGTCAGCAGCGCGACGAACACGAAGCCGATGAGGACGCCGGGCAGCGGCGCGCGCAGGCCCATGACCACGGCCGCGAGGACCAGCAGCACGGCCTGGAAGACGAAGACCGTGGCGTCCCGCAGTACGCGGCCGAGCAGCAGGGCCAGCCTGCTGACGGGCGTCACCCGCATCCGCTCCACCACCCCCTGCCCCTTCTCGATGATGATCGAGAAGCCCGCGAAGGCGGCTCCGAACAGGCCGAGTTGCAGTAGCAGCCCGGGCACCAGCACCTGCCAGGAACTGCCCCGCGCGCCCAGTGGCAGGCCGGTGAGCAGGGGGCCGAAGAAGAGGAGATAGAGGAGCGGCATCAGGACGCCGAACAGCAGCGCGAAGCGGGAGCGCAGGGACTGGCGGAGACAGCGGCCGTAGATGAGCGCGGTGTCGTGGAGGAGCATCGGGGTCCTATACGGCTACGGGGGCGGTGTCGGCCGGGGAGGGCCCGCGGCCGGTGATGGCGAGGAAGGTGTCCTGGAGCGTGGCGTCGATCGAGCCGCCGTGCTCCAGCTTGAGCGCGCCCGGCGTGCCCTCGGCCGCCACCACGCCCTGGTCGACGACGACCAGCCGGTCGGCGAGGGCGTCCGCCTCGTCGAGGTAGTGGGTGGTGAGGAAGACGGTCGTGCCGTGCTCGTCGCGCAGGCGGCGGATCAGGGCCCAGAGGCCGGCGCGGCTGCCGGGGTCGAGACCCGTGGTCGGCTCGTCCAGGAACAGGACCTTCGGGCGGTGTGTGAGGCCCATCGCGATGTCCAGGCGGCGCCGTTGACCGCCGGAGAGCGCGCCCGCCTTGCGGTCGAGTAATCCGGTCAGGTCCAGGTCCCGCGCCAACTCCTCTGCCCGGTCCTCGGCCTGGCGCCTCGTCAGCCGGTAGAGGCGGCCCTGGGTGACCAGTTCCTCGCGTACGGAGATCTGCGGGTCGGCGCCGCCCGACTGGGCCACGTACCCGCACGTCCCGCGTACACCGGCCGGGTCGGTGGCCAGGTCGTGGCCCGCGACGGTGGCCGTGCCGCCGGTAGGGGCCAGCAGGGTGGTGAGCATCCGGAGGGTGGTCGTCTTGCCCGCTCCGTTGGGGCCGAGGAAGCCGAGGATCTCGCCCTCGCGGACGGTGAGGTCGATTCCGCGTACGGCCCGCACCGGGCCGCGTTTCGTCTGGAAGGTGTGGGCCAGTCCGGCCGCACTGATGACTGGGGTCATGGCCACCAGAAAAACAGAGTCCCTGAAATTTTGCAATGACTCCAAAATTCAAGGGAGCCCAGCGAAGCTAGGATGGGGACATGGCCGAGGGACTCAGGGAGCGGAAGAAGCGGCAGACGCGGCAGTACATCTCGGATGTCGCCACGGGACTGTTCGTCGAACGCGGTTTCGACGCGGTGACGGTCGCGGAGATCGCCGAAGCCGCCGACGTCTCCGTCAACACCGTCTACAACTACTTCCCGGCCAAAGAGGACCTCTTCTTCGACCGCTCCAGCGGGATGGTCGACCGGCTCGCCCGCTGGGTGCGCGGTCGCGGCAAGGGTGAGTCGGCCGCCGGGGCCGTCCTGCGCGAGTTGCGCGAGGAGGTCGAGGCGGTTTCTCCCCGGGTCGGCCTGATGCCTGGATACGCCCGTTTCATGCGGGTCGTCGAGGGGGCGCCCACTCTGCGTTCGCGGCTGTGGTGCATCGCACAGGAGGTCCAGGCGAATCTGGAGCAGGTCCTGCGCGAGGAGACCGGCGCGGAGGACGGCGACGAGCGGCCGTATCTGATGGCCGGTCAGATCGGCTGGGTGCACAGTACGGTCATGGCGGTCATCGGGCGCGAGATGGTCAAGGGGCGCAATCCGCACGAAGTGTCACGAGAGGCACTGGCCCTCCTCGATGACATGGAGGACATGTTGAGTGACACGGTGCTCAACTACGCCGTCCGGGGCGAGGCGTGACCCCTGCCGGTGTGATGTCCGTCAAATGAGACGTGACGCGCATTACTTACCGGTCACACGGCCCCTCACGAGCGCTATGGTCCGCCGAAGAGGCAGACGTATACAGCGTGTAAGGGGAGTCGGAGTGGCACGGAAGCTCGCCGTCATCGGGGCCGGTCTCATGGGTTCCGGCATCGCCCAGGTCTCCGCGCAGGCGGGCTGGGAGGTCGTTCTGCGGGACGTCACCGACGAGGCACTGAGGCGTGGCACCGACGGCATCAAGGCCTCGTACGACAAGTTCGTCAGCAAGGGCAAGCTGGAGGCGCACGACGCCGACGCCGCCCTCGCCCGCATCACCGCGACCACCGACCTGGACGCCGCCGCCGACGCGGACATCGTCGTCGAGGCCGTCTTCGAGAAGCTCGAAGTCAAGCACGACATCTTCCGCACCCTGGACAAGATCGTGCGCGACGACACCGTCCTCGCCTCCAACACCTCCGCCATCCCGATCACCAAGATCGCGGCCGTGACGGAACGCCCGGAGCGCGTCGTCGGCGCCCACTTCTTCTCGCCGGTCCCGATGATGCAACTGTGCGAGCTGGTACGCGGCTACAAGACCAGCGACGAAACCCTCGCCTTCACGCGGGAGTTCGCCGAGTCCGTCGGCAAGACCTGCATCGTCGTCAACCGGGACGTGGCCGGCTTCGTCACCACCCGGCTCATCTCCGCCCTCGTCGTCGAGGCTACGAAGCTGTACGAGTCGGGCGTCGCCAGCGCCGAGGACATCGACATCGCCTGCAAGCTGGGCTTCGGCCACGCCATGGGCCCGCTGGCCACGGCCGACCTGACCGGCGTCGACATCCTGCTGCACGCCACCGGCAACATCTACACCGAGTCGCAGGACGAGAAGTTCGCCCCGCCGGAGCTGATGCGCCGGATGGTGGACGCCGGTGACATCGGGCGCAAGAGCGGGCAGGGCTTCTACAAGTACTGAGCTCTACCCCCGGGCATCACTCCCGCGGGTGAATTCGGTATCGGTTCGCTCACAGACGGCAACCTCTGACCGCTCAACGCCGTCAGAGGTTGCATCAACAGACATCGCCGAGCACGAGACGCACTCACGGGGAGCGGATATGTACATCAGGGGCGACCACGCCGAGCTGGTCGTCGGGGGCCGCCTCGATGTCCGCAGCGCGGCGGACGCCCGTACGGTCCTGCACTCGGCCGTCGACGACGGAGTCGGCGACCTGGTGCTCGACCTGTCCGAGCTGGACTCCTGGGACGCCACCGGACTCGGGGTGATCATGGGGGCCCACCGGCGGGCCGGCCGCTGCGGCCGACGCCTGGTGCTGCGCGGCGTACCGCCGCAGATGCAGCGCCTGCTGGTGGCCACCCGGCTGCACCGGATCCTGGCGATCGAGGGCGGCATCGGCGTGGAGTCGCTGCCCCGGGTGTGAGCCCCGCACGGGACGCCGCGAGCGGGTGTGAACCCGGCGACGGGGGAGACCCGGGCGGACACGTCCCTCCGAGCGTCGCGTGCAATCCTCACGAGACCGTGACGTCTCGGACGGCGTGGCACCCCGGACTGTCGTAGATACTGTGCGAAGGTTTAGGGTTCGGTCGCCCGCTGCCTCGCAACCCTCGAGCGGGCCCGGACCAGAAGCGACAGCGCGGTGTGCAGCAGGCCGGGAGGGGCCGGACACGGGCACACGACGCTTTTGGGGGGCTTGAACCTATGGACCCGATCAACCGGGGACCCGAGGACCACGGCCATGACGGCGACGGCAGCCCGCCGCGTCAGCGCCCGCCCAGGGAATCCCTCACCACCGACTTCGGCCAGAGCGCACCGGCACTCGCCCGCACGGTACGGCTCGTCACCGGCGACTTCCTGCTGACCGTCAATCCGGTCGACGGCAGCGAGATCGAGCCCTGCCCGCCGGGAGCACAGCCCGGCACGCCCGGGAAGCGCGCCGCCGCCGACCGCGCGGCCCGGCCACCCGTACCGCCCGGCCCGGCCCAGTCCGCGCTGCCGCTCCTGGAACGCCAGGACGAGCGGGAGCGCCTGGTGCGCCTGCTCGCCCGCGGCCGCTCCGTACGCCTCACCGGTCCCTCCGGGTCCGGCCGTACCGCCCTGCTCGACCTCGTCGCCGAGGACTGCGCGGACCTCGCCCCCGACGGCGTGGTCCGGCTCACCGGCTACCACCGCACGGCGACCGACCTGCTGTACGACCTCTGCCACGCCGTCCACGACGCGCCCCTGTACCGCCCCGGCCACGACGAACTGCTCGCACTGGTCCGCGAGATCGGCGCGGTCGTCGTCCTGGACGACATCGAGTTCGGCGGCGCCGCCCTCGACGAGCTCCTCGACGCCACCCCCGAGTGCGCGTTCCTGATCTCCGCGACTCCGGAGGTGCCCGCGCCGTCCGCCGACTCGCCCCTCGAGGAGGTCTTCCTCAGCGGCCTGGACCGCACCGGTGGCGTGGAGCTCCTCGAACGGGCCGTCGGCCGCGTCCTCACCGAGGAGGAGGCCAACTGGGCCGGCGACCTCTGGTTCGAGTCCGAGGGCCTGCCCCTGCGGTTCGTCCAGGCCGGGGCACTGCTCAGGCAGCGCGAACAGCTGCGGGCCAGCGCGGGCGCGGTGGACGAGTTCGGCGTCTTCGAGGACGTACGACCGTCGGCCGACGCGCCCTTCGACACGGACCCCGAGGACGGCGAGGACGTACCCCTGCCCTCGCTCGGCGAGACCGCGGCGCCCGCCCGGCTGCTCGCCTCCCGGCTGAGCGCCTCCGCCCGCGCCACCCTGCGCTTCGCCGTCGCGCTCGGCGGCGAGGTCCCGCACCAGGCACACCTGCCCGCCCTGGTCGGCGACACCCACGCGGACGCCGCCCTCGGTGAACTCGTCGCCTGCGGACTGGTCTCCCCGGTCGGCTCCCGCTACCGCCTCGCGGCCGGCGTGCGGACCCAGCTGGAGGCCGCCGGATACGCCGACGACATCGCGGCCGGCGCCCTCGCCGCCGCCCAGCACTACGCCTGGTGGGCCGGTCACCCCTCGGTCACGCCCGAGCGGGTGTGCGCCGAGGCCGACGCCGTACTCGCCGCGCTGACCGTCCTGGTGCCGCTCACCACACCCCCCGCCGAGGGTGAGGAGAGCGCCGCCGTCCGGCTGGCCCGCACCGCCGCGCCCGCCTTCGCCGCGGGCCTGCACTGGAGCGCCTGGGAGCGGACTCTGCGCGCCGGCGCCGAGGCCTCCCGGCTCGCCGGGGAGATCGCCGACCAGGCCTACTTCCACCACGAGCTGGGCATCCTCGCGCTCTGCGGCGGACAGCTCGACCGGGCCCGCGCCGAACTGGAATCCTCCATCGGGCTGCGCGGCGCCCTCGCCGACAAGCGCGGCACCGTCGCCGGCCGCCGTGCCCTCGCCCTGGTCGCCGACCGCGCGGGCGACGTGCCCGGGCTGGGCGCGACGGCGGGCGAGGAGGTGCCCGACGCGCGCTACGAGGAGTCGGCCTCGCCCCCCGGCGGGGTCCCGGCCCCCTTCCCGCCGCTCCAGCTGCCCGCCGACACGCTGGTCACCCACCGGACCGCGGCGACCGCGCGGCTGCCGAAGGCCCAAGGCGGCGGCAGCGGCATCCGGCGGCTGGCCCGGCGCAACCTCGTCGCGGCCGGTTCCGGCGCGCTGCTCGCCGCCGTGCTCGGCACGGTCGTGACCCTCGGCATGACCTCCCACGACAACGCCGACAACCCGGCGGACAACGTGAGCGTCAACCCGTCCGCCAGCCAGGGCACCGACGACGGCGGCGGTCTGGGCGCGGACACACCGCAGAAGGACGGCGACGACGGCAAGGGCGACACGGACACGGTGGTCAGCCGCCCGACGGACCCCGGCCCCGACGGCGCCTACGGCACGGCGGACGACCCGACACCGACCCAGGAGCCGGTGCAGCCTTCGGACGACCCGAGCGGTACGAAGGGCTCCGGGGGCGGGGGTTCGTCGAGTACGCCGTCGAAGCCGTCGACGACCAAGCCGTCGACGCCGGACCCGACCCCGACGAAGACGACCCCTTCGCAGACACCGACCAAGTCGGCGACCCCGACGCCGACCGACACCACGACGCCCACTCCCACGCAGACGGCGCCGTCGACACCGTCCACCTCCAACTCGGCCAGCGGCCCCGCCTCCAGCGCCCCGGCGGCATCCAGCAGCTCGGCCGGCGCCCCCGAGAGCAGCGGCACGGGCTCGCTGATGTGACGCAGGTGGGGGCCGGTTCCCTCCTCAGGACCCGGCCCCCACCCTCGTACCGCCGTTGCTCAGAACAGCCGCAGCTTGTCGTCCTCGATGCCCCTGAGCGCGTCGTAGTCCAGCACCTGGCAGCCGATGCCGCGGTCGGTGGCGAGGACGCGGGCCTGAGGCTTGATCTCCTGGGCGGCGAAGACGCCCCGGACGGGGGCGAGATGCGGGTCGCGGTTCAACAGCTCCAGGTAGCGGGTGAGTTGCTCCACGCCGTCGATCTCACCGCGCCGCTTGATCTCCACGGCGACGGTCTGCCCCTCGGCGTCCCGGCACAGGATGTCGACCGGGCCGATGGCCGTCATGTACTCACGCCGGATCAGGGTGTAGCCCTCCCCGAGCGTTTCGATGCGGTCGGCGAGCAGCTCCTGGAGGTGCGCTTCCACGCCGTCCTTGATCAGGCCGGGGTCCACGCCGAGTTCGTGCGAGGAATCGTGGAGGATCTCCTCCATTGTGATGATCAGCTTCTCGCCCGCTTTGTTGGTGACGGTCCAGACGCCCTCCTCCTCGCCCGAGCCCTCCTTCAGCGCGCAGGGCGGCGACATCCAGTTGAGGGGCTTGTACGCCCGGTCGTCCGCGTGGATCGAGACGCTGCCGTCCGCCTTGACCAGGATCAGACGGGGAGCCGAGGGGAGGTGGGCGGTGAGCCGGCCGGCGTAGTCGACCGAGCACCGGGCAATGACGAGACGCATGGTCGGCAACGCTACTCGACGTCCCACGGCCCACGCGATTCGCCCTGGAAACCCTTGTTCATCCTTGGCCGATTGTGTGCCTAAAGGGATCGGCCCATGTACGCATTCTCCTGGTGCGGTCACCGTCCGTTGCCTACGGTAGTAAACGGGAGGTCGCGATGTGTGTACTCAGCGTGTCCGGTATCGCGAACCCCCTTATCTGTCCGGCAACCCCTGCTGGTCGGGGGTGCGAGAGGAGTACCCATGTCGCTCGACGTCTCACCGGCCCTACTCGAACAGGCCGAGCGAGGCGAGGTCGACGAAGCTGCCTTCGTCGACTGCGTCCGGACCTCCCTGCCCTACGCATGGGAGATGATCAGCTCCCTGGTGGCCCAGCTGAAGGTGGACGGCGGAGAGTTCGCCGACAACCAGACGCCCCCGCCGGACGAGCAGGCACGCGGTCAGCTGCTGCGCGCGCTCGCCAGTGACGCGATACGCGGCGCGCTGCAGCGGCACTTCGGTGTGCGGTTGGCCTTCCAGAACTGCCACCGGGTGGCGGTCTTCCCGCTGGACGCCTCGGCCGACGCACGACTGGCCCGCTTCACCTCGGTACGCGGTCAACTGCTGAACCAGTCCCCGGAGCTCAGGGACTGCTGACGCGGAGCTCAGGGACTGCCGACGCAGTGAGCCGCTTGCTTGCCGCTCCATCCGGGGGAGGTGCGATCAGTACGAGGGGCGGCAAGCTTCCGGCCGGGCAGAGGAGTTGCCCGGCACGGTGGTCCTGGCGGGCTCAGCGCAGCTGGGGCAGTACCTCGGCGCCCAGCCGCCGCACGTTCTCCTCCGTCGCCGCGAGGTCCCCCGAGCCCTCGACGAGCAGCGCGAAGCGGGAGATGCCGGTCCGCTCCGCGGTCGCCGCGAGCCGGTCGACGCACAGGCGGGGGGTGCCCACCGGGTGCAGCCCGCAGAGCAGTTCGGTGTAGGCGAGGGGGTCGCGCATCGCCCGTGGTCGGCCGTCCACCGTCACATGGGCCTCCAGCCCCTGCTTCAGCCAGCCCGGCATCACCTTCAGCAGTGTCTCCGCCGCGTCGGTGCGCCGGTCCGCGATCTGGCAGACGCCGGCGGAGACATGGGCCGCGCGGGCGATCTCCTGGGCCGGCCGTCCCGCCGCGCGCGCGTGGCGCCGCCACAGGGCGACCATCTCGGCCTTCTCCTCGTCCCCGACATGCATCCCGAGCAGCATCGGCAGCCCGCGCTCGGCCGCCAGCCGCACGCTCGCGGGGGAGGTGCAGGCGACGACGACCTCGGGTCCCGGGGCGTCCGACAGCGCCTCGGACGGGCGGGGCACGACGGGGACCTCACGGAAGGCGAATCGTTCACCCGAGGCCGCCACCGCCGGTTCGCGCAGCCAGCGCACCACCAGATCGAGTGATTCCGGGAACCCGTGCTCGTAGGCCGCGAGGCCGGTGCCGAAGACCTCCAGGTCCACCCACGGCCCGCCGCGCCCCACGCCGAGCGTGAAGCGCCCGCCACTGGTCACGTGCAGCAGCGCGGCCTGCTCGCCGAGGGCGACCGGGTGGACGGTGGGCAGTACGCTGATCGCGGTGCCGACCCGGATACGGCTGGTGCGGCCCAGCAGCAGGGCGGCCAGGGTGACCGCCGACGGGCATGTGCCGTACGGCACGAAGTGGTGTTCGGCCAGCCACACGGCGTCGAGGCCCGCCTCTTCGGAGACCTCCGCGGTGCGCACCGCCCGGTGCAGCGCCTCCCCCTGGCCCTGGCCCGGGAACTGGGCGGCCAGCACGAAACTTCCTACGCGCATTGCATTTCCTGCTTCCTTGGCTCCGACACGGAGCTCCCCCACCCGGCATAACCGGGTGACACGTGCCGAGGACACGGCCTGGCGAAGGGATTTGCGGATTGTCTGCGGAATGAGGCGGCCGGCAGGGGGACTTGTGGGGGTTGGTTCCCTACGCGTACCCCTCCCTCTGCCGCGTAGGCTGGACACAGCCCGTGATTCCTGTATAGCCCCGTGAGGTGTCCCGTGTCCCCGCGTCGCAACCGACCCAAGGGCCCCAAGGGTGCGGCCGTGTCCGGCCCGAGCGCCGAGGACGAGCGCGCCGGCCGGTACGGCGGCTGGGAGTCCACGGAGAGCTGGCGGGGCGAGGAGTGGAGCGTGCGCCATGTGGCCGGGGCCAGCGCGCAGGGCAAGACCTACCGCTGCCCGGGCTGCGACCAGGTGATCCCCTCCGGTGTCCCGCACGTCGTGGCCTGGCCGGAGCACTCGGGCATCGACGACCGCCGCCACTGGCACAAGGCGTGCTGGAACGCGAAGGACCGCCGCACCACGCGGGTGCAGCGGTCCCGTAACGCGCCGAGGTTCTGAGGCTCCTGGGAGGTCCGAGGTATCAGACGTCCCGCTTCTGCAGCAGCGCGTACGCCCCGGCGAACGCGGCGGCCGTCACGCCCAGGATGACCCACAGCGGGTCCCAGCCGGACGGGCCGGACTCGGAGAGGGAGTTGGAGTAGAAGACGCTCAGCTGGTTCGGGATCGAGTACTCGACCAGCGCCTGGCGCAGATCCTCCAGCGACTGGGAGAACATGAAGAGCGCGATCACCAGCGGGGCGAGCACGGCGCCGATCATGATGGTGATGGCGCCCGCCGAGTGCCGGATGATCGAGCCGACCACCAGCGAGAGCAGCCCGAGCAGGGCGATGTAGAGGCTGACGCCGACCGTGCCCTTCAGCCACTCCCCGCCGGAGGGGTCCTTGGCGCCGGTGCCGTCGAGCATGGACACCTGGGTCATGGCCACGAAGGACGCCGACGCCAGGGTGACCACGAAGGCGACGACGAAGAACACGATCGCCTTCGCCGCGAGCACCCGCGCCCGGCTGGGGCAGGCGACCATCGTCGTACGGATCATGCCGGTGCCGTACTCCGAGGCCGTGGTCAGCACGCCGAGCGTGATGATGCACATGCTGCCCAGGAGCAGTCCGAAGAAGCCCAGGCCCAGCGGGTTCTCGCCCTCCAGGTCCGAGGAGGAGGAGTTGCCCGACACCAGCGCGCCGGCGGCGAGCCCGATGCCCACCACCAGCAGGACGAACACGCCCAGCGTCCAGATCGTCGAACGCACCGACTTGATCTTCGTCCACTCGGAGGCCACCGCGTGCCCGAGGTGCGTGCGCACCACCGGGATCGGCGAGGTGTATCCGGGGTACGAGGCTCCGGGCGCCGCCTGCCACTCGGGCGCGGCGGCGGCTGCCTGCTGCATCGGGGGCTGGTGGGTGCTCATCGGGCGTCCTCGGGCTTGGTCAGGTCGGCGGGGGCGGAGGGCTGAGACGATTCGGCAGCGGGAGCCGCGGCCTGGGCCACGGGCGGCTGCTGCGGCGCGGGCGGTGCCGCCGGGGCGGCCGGCGCCTGGGCCGGGGCGGCGGGAGCCTGGGCGGCGTACGGGTTCGGCTGCCCGGCGCCGGGAGCCGCGGCCGGCGCCGGCGGAGCACCGTACGGGCTGGGCGCGCCCGCGGGACCGCCGTACGGCCCCGAGGGGACCTGCCCCTGCGGCACCGGCTGTCCCGGAGCCATGGCGAACGGCTGGCCGCCCTGCTGGGGCGGCGGCGGGGCGTACCAGCCCGGCTGGCCCTGGCCCGGTACCGGCATGGGCGGCTGGGCGCCGGGCGGCAGCGGCTGCTGCAGGCCCGCCTTCTGGTCGATCGTCGAGCGGTAGTCGACGGCGCCCTGCGTCATCCGCATGTACGCCTCCTCCAGCGAGGCCTGATGCGGCGACAGCTCCCACAGACGTACGTCGGTTTCGTGCGCCAGATCGCTGATGCGGGGGAGCGGGAGCCCCATGACGCGCAGCGCGCCGTCCTGCTCGGGCAGCACGTGCCCGCCCGCCTCGGTGAGCGCGGAGGTCAGCTTCTCGCGCAGCTGCGGCTCGGTGTCCGGCGTCCGTACCCGCGCGAAGTCGGCGGAGTTGGCCGAAATGAAGTCCCGCACGCTCATGTCGGCGAGCAGCTGGCCGCGCCCGATGACGATGAGATGGTCGGCGGTCAGCGCCATCTCGCTCATCAGGTGCGAGGAGACGAAGACCGTACGGCCCTCGGCCGCCAGCGCCTTCATCAGGTTGCGCACCCAGAGGATGCCCTCGGGGTCGAGGCCGTTGACCGGCTCGTCGAACAGCAGCACCTGCGGGTCACCGAGCAGCGCGGCGGCGATGCCGAGCCGCTGCCCCATGCCCAGCGAGAAGCCCTTGGACCGCTTCTTCGCCACGTCCTGCAGACCGACGACGCCGAGCACCTCGTCCACCCGGCGGGCCGGGATGCCGGACAGCTGGGCCAGGCACAGCAGGTGGTTGCGGGCGTGCCGGCCGCCGTGCACGGCCTTGGCGTCGAGCAGCGCGCCGACCTGGCGGGGAGCGTTGGGCAGCTTGCGGTACGGGTAGCCGCCGATCGTCACCGTGCCCGCGGTGGGGTTGTCCAGGCCCAGGATCATCCGCATGGTCGTCGACTTGCCCGAGCCGTTGGGCCCGAGGAAGCCGGTGACGGCTCCGGGCCGCACCTGGAAGGAAAGGTTGTACACGGCGGTCTTGTCGCCGTAGCGCTTGGTCAGGCCGACAGCCTCGATCATGCTCCGCACCCATCGAAAGGTTCAGGACAGCGGGGCACACGCCCCCGTAAGGGTTAGGAGGATATCCGGGCGCTGACGGTTCCGCCCAAGGGTAAGTAAAGCTGCGAATGCTATGCGTCCCTTTTCCTGAGCAGGACATAACCGCCCACAACCGCGGCGACCACCCATAGCACCATGATCCCCAGCCCGCCCCAGGGGCCGTACGGGGTGTCGTCGCCGAGCCGCGGGACCACCTGCATGATCCGGCTGCCCGCCTGGTCGGGCAGATACCGGCCGATCCGCTTGGTCGCGTCGACGTTGCCGAGGATGTTGGAGATCAGGAAGAAGAACGGCATCAGGATGCCCAGCGACAGCATCGGCGAGCGCAGCATCGCGGCCACACCCATCGAGAACACGGCGATGAGGGTCATGTAGAGCCCGCCGCCGATCACCGCCCGCAGCACGCCCGGGTCCCCGAGGTGGGTCCGGTGGCTGCCGAGCACGGCCTGCCCGAGGAAGAAGGCGGCGAAACTGGTGGCGAAGGCGACGACCAGCGCGAGCCCGGTGGCCACCGCGATCTTGCCGAACAGGAAGGTGCCGCGCCGGGGCACGGCGGCCAGCGAGGTGCGGATCATGCCGGTGCTGTACTCGTTCGACACGACCAGCACCCCGAACACGATCAACGCCAGCTGCCCGAGGGTCATCCCGGCGAAGCTGACGTACGTGGGGTCGAACGACAGCCGCTCCCGCACGGGCATCCTGTCGAACTGGCTCCTCGACAGCGCGGAGATCAGCATGCCGAGGGCGATGGTCACGACCACGGCCAGGGACAGCGTCCACACCGTGGACGCGACGGACCGGATCTTGGTCCACTCGGACCGGATGACCTGGACGGCCGCCATGCTCAGGCCCCCTTCCGCCAGTCGTCGTTCCAGCCGGCGCCCCACTCCTGCGGGACCCGGGTGGGGCCGGAGTGCGCGTGATACTCCACGGTCTCAGCCGTCAGCCGCATGAACGCCTCCTCCAGCGAGGCCTGCTGGGGGCTCAGCTCGTGCAGCGCGATCCGGTGCCCGGCCGCGAGCTCGCCGATGAGCTCGGCCTTCCCGCCATCCACCTCCAGCACCCCGCCGCCCGCCTGCACGACCGTGATCCCGGCGTCGTGCAGCACGTCCAGCAGCCGCTCACGCTGCGGGGTGCGGATCCGGACGTAACTGCGGGAGTTGCGCCGGATGAACTCGGCCATCGAGGTGTCCGCGAGCAGCCGCCCCTGCCCGATGACGACGATGTGGTCGGCGGTCAGCGCCATCTCGCTCATCAGATGGCTCGACACGAACACCGTCCGCCCCTCGGCGGCCAGCGATTTCATCAGGGTGCGGATCCAGTGGATGCCCTCGGGATCCAGGCCGTTGACCGGCTCGTCGAACATCAGGATCCGCGGATCGCCCAGCAGCGCCCCCGCGATCCCGAGCCGCTGCCCCATCCCGAGCGAGAACCCCTTGGCCTTCTTCCGCGCCACCGCCGTCAGCCCCACGGTGTCGAGCACCTCACGCACCCGGCTCCCGGGGATCCCGTTGCTCTGCGCGAGGCACAGCAGATGGTTGAACGCGCTCCGGCCCCCGTGCACGGCCTTGGCGTCCAGCAGCGCCCCGATGTACGTCAGCGGGTCCTTCAGCTGGTCGTAGTGCTTGCCGTCGATACGGACGTCCCCGGCGGTGGGGTGGTCGAGCCCGAGGATCATCCGCATGGTGGTGGACTTCCCTGCGCCGTTGGGCCCCAGGAACCCGGTGACGATCCCCGGCCGCACGGCGAAGCTGAGGCCGTCCACCGCGACCTTCTCGCCGTACCGCTTGGTCAGCCCTTCGAGCTCGATCATGGGCCCACGCTAGAACGGGACAAAGCCCCCTGCCACCGGAGCGGCAGAGGGCTTCGCGTGAGTGCGGCCTCGGTACGTCCCCGCTGTTACCGGGACTGCTGGGCCGGGACGCCCCGGGAGATCGGCTCGTCCTCGGCCGGCGCACCGGTGGCGGCCACCGCGGCGCCCGTGAGCGTGGCGAGCATCTCGCGCACGTTCGTGAGCTGGGCGTTGATGCTGTCGCGGCGGTTGGTCAGAGCCGCCAGCTCGCGCTCGGATTCCGAGCGGATGCGGTCCGCCTTGGCGTTGGCGTCGGCCACGATGTCCTCGGCCTGGCGCTGCGCCGTCTCGACGGTCTGGCGGGCGCGGCGCTCGGCGTCGGTGCGCAGCTTCTCCGCCTCCAGGCGCAGCTGCTCCGCCCGGTGCTCGATCTCTGCCAGGCGCTTCTCGGCCTTCTGCTGACGCGAAGCCAGGTCCCGCTCGGACTGCTCGCGCCGCTTGGCGAGGTTCGTCTCGAAGTCGGCGGCGGCCTGCGCGGCCTTGGCGCGGGTCTCCTCGAAGAGGGCGTCCGCCTCCTCACGCTTCGACTGCGCGTCCTTCTGCGCCTCGGACCGCAGCTGCGAGGCGTCACTCTTGGCCTTCTCGACGATCCGGACGCCCTCGTCCTCGGCCTTGGCCTTGCGCTCCGCCGCGAACGACTCCGCGTCGTTGCGCACCTGCTGCGCCGCCGACTCCGCGAGCTCACGGTGCTGCTCGGCCGCGCGCCGGGCCTCCTCACGCAGATCCTTGGCCTCCTCCTCGGCGAGGCGGAGGATCTTCTCGACCCGCGCGCCGAGACCCGCGTACGACGGCTCCGCGTCGGTGATCTGGGCCTGGGCGTTCTGCGTCTCGAGGTGGAGCTCTTCGATGCGCTTTTCCAGAGCGGTGATGCGGGCGAGAGCGCTGTCACGGTCGGAGACGAGCTTGGAGATTCGTTCGTCCACCTGAGCGCGGTCGTATCCACGCCGCACAAGCTCGAAGCCGTAGGGGGAAGTGTCGCTCATGGGGTTCCTGTCGAATGAGACCGGTGAGGTGATAGATGGAATCCTAGGGGCCGAAGCGGTGTGTCATCGAGCGGATACGGGTTTGATCTGGAGAATGACACCTTCTTTTGGGTGGCGAACCGCCGGACGACTTGCCAAGGACCTCGCCGAGGACATGGTCAAAGCGCCCAGAAGACACCAGAACCCACCCTGCCCGCTAGCCGTCTGACGACTTGCCACCCGAACGAGGGGCCCCCACCGTGGCGCCCGCCTTGACTCCGTTGTCCTTGCCGGACGACGGGGCCTCAAACGACTCCAACGCCTCCAGCACGTCCTGGACACGGGAGATCTCCGCGTTGATGTCCTCGCGCCGGCGCACCAGGACCTCCAGTTCGCGCTTTCCTTCCTCGACCGTGCGCTGCGCCTCGCGGATCGCCTCGGCCTTGAGCTCCTCGGCCTCCCGGACGAGCGTGGCCTTCTTCTGCTCGGCCTCCTTGAGCAGCCCCTCCGCCTTCTTCACCGCGGCGATACGGACCTTGCCCGCCTCGGAGTTGGCCTCCGACACGAGCTCCTTCGCCTTGGCCTGCGCCTTGGCGAGCTGCTCCTCGGAGGCCTTGATCAGCGCGTCGCAGCGGTCACCGGTGGACTTCATCGTCTCGGCGGCCTCGCGGCGGGCCCGCTCGTGCAGCTCCTCGATCTCGGCGGTGAGGCGGTCGCGCAGCTCCTCCGCGCGCTCCCTGATGGCGGTGGCGTCCCGGCGGGCGCCGACCAGCAGCTCGTCCGCGTCCGTCCGGGCCTTCTCCACCATCGAGTTGCCCTCGACCCGCGACTCCGACACCAGCCGGTCGGCCTCCCGGCGAGCCACGCCCACCATCGTGTCGGCCTGCGACTCGGCGTCCGCGGTGGTCTTCAGCGCCTGCTGCTGCGCCTCGGTCAGCAGCTTGTCGGCCTCCGCGGTGGTCTCCGTGATGAGCTTGTCGACCTGCTCGGCCGCCTCCGAGCGGCGCTTGTTGGCGTCCTTGCGGGCCTCGTCGAGGGTCCGCTCCGCCTCCGCACGCGCGGAGGTCAGCAGCCGCTCGACCTCCTCGGCCGCCTCCGCCGCGGCCCGATCGGCCTCGCCGCGCATCCGGTCCGCGTGCTGCTGCGCCGAGCCGACCGTGTCGGCGGCCTCGGCACGCAGCCGCTCCGCGTCGCCGGTGGCGTCCGCGATCAGCTTCTCCGCCCTGGCGATCGCATCGGCCCGCACCCGGTCGGCCTCCGCGATCGTCTCCGACTGCAGCCGCTCGGCCTCGCTCCGCGCCTCCGTGATGAGCGTGTCCGCCTGCGACGCCGCGTCCGAACGGATGCGGTTCGCGTCCTCCCGGGCCTCCGCACGGGTACGCGAGGCGGCCTGGTCGGCCTCGGCGAGGGTGTCCGAGGCCTCGGTGCGCACCCGCTGGGCGTGCGTGGCCGCTTCCGTGCGCAGCCGCTCGGACTCGGCGATCGCCTCCGCCATCGTCCGCTCGGCGAGCCCCTTGGCGGCCTCGGACTCCTCCTGCGCCTCGCGCCTGAGCCGGCTCGCGTCCTCGCTGGCCCGCTCCCGCTCGGCGTAGGCGTCGGCCCGGACCCGGTCCGCCTCCTCCTCGGCCTCCCGGCGGGTACGGTCCGCCGCGTGCTCGGCGGCGGAGCGCAGGCCCGCGATCTCCTCCTGGGCCTGCTCGTGCAGACCGGCGACGGAGTCCCGTACCTGCTGGGCGTGCTGTTCGGCCGCCGACACCATCTCGGTGGCGCGCCGGTCCGCCTCCTCCACCAGCCGGGTCGCCTCGGCCTGCGCGTCCTCGACGCGCCGGCGCGCGGAGGCCAGCAGCTCCTCGCTCTGCTCCCGGGCCCGCTCCCGCTCCTGGTCGGCCTCGGCACGCGCGGCACCGAGCAGCTCCTCGGCCTCGCGGCGGCGCCGGGCGGCCTCCTCCTGCGCGGCGGCCAGCGTCTCGGACGCCTCCGTGGCGATCCGCTCGGCGGCGGCCTGCGCCTCCGCCCGCACCCGGTCGGCGGTGTCCTGGGCCTCCGACTTCAGCCGCTCGGCCTCGGCCGCGGCCTCCGACCGCAGGCGTACGGCGATGGCCTCGCCCTCCGCCCGGGACGCGGAGGCGTCCGCGGCGGCCTCGTCGCGCAGCCGCTCGGCCTCCGCCTCGGCCTGCTGCTGGAGCGAACGGATCCGGTCACCGGCCTCGGCGCGCAGCCGCTCGGTCTCCTCGGCGGCCTCGCGGCGGATCCGGGCGCCCTCCTCGCGGGCGTCGGACAGCGCCTGCTCGGCCGACGCGAGCCGTTCCTCGGCCTCGGTGTGCAGCCGGGTCAGGTCCTCGGCCGCCTCCGCGTGCCGGGCCGCGACCGCCCGCTCGGTCTCCTCGCGCAGCTCGCGCGCGGCCCGCTCGGCGTCCGCCTGCAACGCCTCGACCTGCTCGACCGCCTCCGCGCGGTGCCGTTCGGCCTCCTTGCGGGTGCGCTCCAGGGTCTCCTCGGCCTGCCGGCGCAGTGTCGTCGCCCGCTCGATGGCCTCCGTACGGACCTTCTCGCTGTCCGTCGTGGCCTTCTGCCGGAGCTCGTCCGCGTCCGCCTTCGCCTTGGCCAGCAGCTCCTCGGCGGACTTGGCCGCCTCCTCGATCTGCGCCACGGCCTCGCGCCGGGCCTCGGCGCGGATGCGCTCGCCCTCGGCGACCGCGTCGGAGCGCAGCTGCTCGGCCTCGCCGCGCAGCCGGCGGGCCTCCTCCTGCAGCTCGACCGTCTTGGCGCGGTACTCCTTGGTGTCGTCCTTCGCCGCGCCCTTGAGCTGCTCGGCGATGTCGTGCGCCTCGGCGCGCAGCCGGTCCGACTCGGCCTCGGCCTCGCGCCGGATCCGCTCGGCCTCCTCGGCCGCCGCCTTGGTGGTGTTCCGGGCGTCCTCGGCCGCCTTGTTCAGCACGTCCTCGGCCGTTTTGGCCGCCTTCGACAGCTGGGTGGCGCTCTCCTCGGCGGTGACCGTGCGGGCCTTCTCGGCGGCCTCCGCGAGGATCTTCTCGGCCTCCGCGCGGGCGTCCGCGACCAGGTGTTCGGCCTCGGACTTGGTGTTCTCGGCCTCCTTGGTGGCCTCCTCGACCAGCCGGGCGACCTGCTCCTTCGCCGTCCGCGTGCGCTGCTCGTTGGCGGACTCGGCGCTGGAGAGGGCCTTGGCGGCGGCCTCCTTGGCCTCCGTGACCAGCTTCTCGGCCTCGGACTGCGCCTTGCGCAGCGCCTCCTCGGCCTCCGTCATGCGCTGCTCGGCGGCCCGGCTCAGCTCGGTGGCCTGGCGGCGGGCGGCGTCCGACTCCGTCGCGGTGGAGGTGCGCAGCTGCTCGGCGTGGTCGGTGGCCTCCTGGGCCTGCGTGGAGGCGGCGTTCAGCAGCCGCTCGGCGTCCGTACGGGCGCGGCGCAGGATCTGCTCGGCCTCCGTGCGGGCCGCCTCGGCGTCGCTCTGCAGTCGCTGGCGGGCCTCGGTGGTCAGCCGCTCGGCCTCCGCGCGGGCGGCGGCCATGGCCTGCTCGGCCTCGGCTCGGGACTCCTCCAGGAGCCGGCGGGCCTGGGACTCCGTACGCGCCCGCAGCTGCTCGGCCCACGCCACGTTCTCGTTGACGTGCGACTCGACCGTCTGGCGCCGCTCGGCCAGCTCCTGGTCCAGCTGCTGGCGGCGGGCCACGGCCTCGGCGTGCAGCTCGGCCTGGAGCCTGGCCGCCTGCTCGGCGTGTTCCTGGAGGATGCGCTGGGTCTGGGCCCGGGCCTGGCTCAGCTCACGCTCGGCGTCCTGGCGCAGCTGATCCGCCTGGATCTGGGCGTTGCGCAGCAGCTGTTCGGCCTGGTAGCCGATGTCACCGCCGTCGAACGCGGGCCGGGACATGATGGTGCGGCGCGCCTCGTGCAACTTGGCGCGCAGCACCTCGACCTGGTAGCCGAGGTCCTCGGCATGCTGGATCGCCTTTTCCCGCTCGGTCTTCAGCCGCTTCATCTCGGCCTCGAACCGAGAGAGGTGGTCGACGTCAGCCGCCGGCTCTCGCTCCTGGCTCTCGTAGCCCCGCACTGCGCGGTCCCATCCGTCCCCTGGTCGCAAGCCTGTCCAAACGAGCTCCGTCCATCCGCCGAACGGGGCCCCCGGGGAATGGTGTCAGATCAACGGCGGAGCATGGGCTGCTGCCCCGACGCTCGTCCCCCGAAACCCGGACCCCGGAATGCGGTCGTCCCGGGTTCCCGGGGCGACCGCCCCCAACCCTACCGGCCCTTATGTACGAGGGTCAGTGCTCAGGTGACTCAACAGGCGCCGATGTGACCAGTTCTGTCAGTACGCCATGGCAGTCCTTGGGGTGCAGGAAGGTGATCCGCGACCCCATGGAGCCGCGTCGTGGCTCCTCGTACAGAACGCGTACGCCCTTCTCGCGGATGTCGGCGGCGTCCTGGTCCACATCCGCCGTACCGAAGGCGATGTGGTGGACGCCCTCCCCGTTCTTCGCCAGCCATTTGGCGACGGTGGAGTCCTCCCGGGTCGGTTCGAGGAGCTGGAGGTAGGAGGCCCCGCCGTCGGAGGTCTCGTTGATCTTGAGCATGGCCTCGCGCACGCCCTGTTCCTCGTTGACCTCGGTGTGGAACACCTCGAAGCCGTACGTGGCCCGGTAGAACTCGACGGTCGCGTCCAGGTCGTGGCAGGCGATCCCGATGTGGTCGATTCGCGTCAGCATGGTGTTAGTGCAGCGCGCCTCCGGTGGTTACGCAACGTGCGCGCGATCACACCGACGGCCCGATGACGGGGTGCACTACCGCTCAGTACATTCGAAGTAAACCCTCGTTCACTCCTCAGCTTTGTGCAGCTGGAAGGGGATCCCCCTCATGTCAGCAACGAACAGCTCGACCTCCGTCATCGTCGCGGGTGCACGCACCCCGATGGGGCGGCTGCTCGGCTCGCTCAAGTCCTTCTCCGGAGCCGACCTGGGCGGCTTCGCGATCAAGGCCGCCCTCGACCGTGCGGGGATCGGCGGCGACCAGGTGCAGTACGTGATCATGGGCCAGGTCCTGCAGGCCGGCGCGGGCCAGATCCCGGCCCGCCAGGCCGCGGTCAAGGCGGGCATCCCGATGAACGTCCCGGCGCTCACCATCAACAAGGTGTGTCTGTCCGGCCTCGACGCCATCGCCCTCGCCGACCAGCTGATCCGGGCCGGCGAGTTCGACATCGTCGTCGCCGGCGGCCAGGAGTCCATGACCAACGCGCCCCACCTGCTGCCCAAGTCCCGGGAGGGCTTCAAGTACGGCGCGGTCGAGATGCTCGACGCGATGGCGTACGACGGCCTCACCGACGCCTTCGAGAACATCGCCATGGGCGAGTCCACCGAGAAGCACAACACGCGGCTCGGCATCAAGCGCCCGGAGCAGGACGAGATCGCCGCCCTGTCCCACCAGCGCGCCGCCGCCGCCCAGAAGAACGGCATCTTCGAGGCCGAGATCACCCCGGTGGAGATCCCGCAGCGCAAGGGCGAGCCGGTCGTCTTCAGCAAGGACGAGGGCATCCGCGGTGACACCACGGCGGAGTCCCTCGGCAAGCTGCGACCGGCCTTCACCAGGGACGGCACGATCACCGCGGGCTCGTCCTCGCAGATCTCCGACGGCGCGGCGGCCGTGGTCGTGATGAGCAAGGCCAAGGCGCAGGAACTGGGCCTGGACTGGATCGCCGAGATCGGCGCGCACGGCAATGTGGCGGGCCCGGACAACTCCCTGCAGTCCCAGCCCTCCAACGCGATCCTGCACGCCCTGAAGAAGGAGGGCCTGGAGGTCTCCGACCTCGACCTCATCGAGATCAACGAGGCCTTCGCCGCCGTCGCGGTGCAGTCAATGAAGGACCTCGGGGTATCCACGGAAAAGGTGAACGTCAACGGCGGCGCCATTGCCCTGGGTCACCCGATCGGCATGTCCGGTGCCCGTCTGGTGCTGCACCTGGCGCTGGAGCTGAAGCGCCGGGGCGGCGGGGTCGGCGCGGCGGCGCTGTGCGGTGGCGGCGGTCAGGGTGACGCGCTGATCGTCCGGGTGCCGAAGGCGTGAGTTTCCGGTAGGTCTCGTAGTTCCCCGTACGTCGTTGCCGGTACGGCGTACGTCTCGTATGCGAACGGAGCTGTGATGCAGGACGTCTCCTCTCTGGTGGCCCAGGCCAGGGAAGGCCGGCCGCGGGCCGTGGCCCGGCTGATCTCCCTGGTGGAGGGGGCGTCCCCACAGCTCAGGGAGGTCATGGCGACGCTGGCCCCCTTGACCGGCAACGCCTATGTGGTCGGTCTCACCGGCTCTCCGGGGGTCGGTAAGTCGACATCCACCTCGGCGCTGGTGACGGCGTACCGCAAACAGGGCAAACGGGTGGGGGTTCTCGCGGTGGACCCCTCCTCGCCCTTCTCCGGCGGTGCCCTGCTCGGTGACCGGGTCCGGATGTCGGAGCACGCCTCCGACCCCGGCGTCTACATCCGCTCCATGGCCACCCGCGGCCACCTCGGTGGCCTCGCCTGGGCGGCCCCGCAGGCGATCCGGGTGCTGGACGCCGCGGGCTGCGAGGTGATCCTGGTCGAGACGGTGGGCGTGGGCCAGTCGGAGGTCGAGATCGCCTCCCAGGCGGACACCTCGGTGGTCCTGCTGGCCCCCGGCATGGGCGACGGCATCCAGGCCGCCAAGGCGGGCATCCTGGAGATCGGCGACGTGTACGTCGTCAACAAGGCCGACCGCGACGGCGCGGACGCCACCGCCCGTGAGCTCAACCACATGCTCGGCCTCGGCGAGTCCCGCGGCCCCGGCGACTGGCGCCCGCCCATCGTCAAGACCGTCGCGGCCCGGTCCGAGGGCATCGACGAGCTCGTCGAGGCCCTGGAGAAGCACCGGGCCTGGATGGAGGAGCGCGGAGTCCTCACCGAACGCCGCCGCGCCCGCGCCGCCCGCGAGGTCGAGACCATCGCCGTCACCGCCCTGCGCGAACGCATCGGCGACCTCCACGGCGACCGCCGCCTCGGCGTACTCGCGGAAAAGATCATCACAGGCGAACTCGACCCCTACCGAGCCGCCGACGAACTGGTCACCAGCCTCACGGAGAACTGACCGACACCGGCACACGCAGCCGCCGCCGCGCGCCGCGGCGCGTGTGCGGCTCGCGGGGCGCCGCCGTCTGCTCGGGTGGGGGGCCTTGGCCGCTGTCGGGCTGCGGGTGAGCTGGGGGCGGGCCTCTCGGAGAGGTGAGCGGGGCCGTCCCCTGGCGGCACGGGCCGACGCGGAGTCGCCGCCGTGCGCTGCGGTGCTTGTGCGGTCGGCGGGGCGCCGCCGTCTGCTCGGGTGGGGGGCCTTGGCCGCTGTCGGGCTGCGGATGAGCCGGTGGCAGGCCTGATGGAGAGCTGACCGGGGCCGCCCCTTGGCGGCACGGGCCGACGCGGAGTCGTCGCCGTCTGCGGTGCCTGTGCGGCTGGCGGGGTGGAGAGGTGTGGAGTATCGCCGTCGTCGCGCTGCGGAGCGGACCGGGCGGGGGACTTGACCTGCTGTCACGGGCCGGCCGGGGCGTCTGCGCCGTGCTGTCCTGCTGGTGAGGTGGGGACGGTCGGCGTCGCTCGTGGAGGGGTAATTCGGGTGACTGGTGGGTGGGGGCGCTGCTAGCTTGATCGGCATGTTCCTCCTCTTGGCATAGAGCGCGCGCCGCGCCCGCGCCCGGGTGGCCCGTCGGCCGTCGGTGACGCGGGACTTCGGTGTTCCCTCTTCCGCCCTCAGCGAGGAATCGACTCATGTCCGCGCTCACTTCGTCGCGCACTTCTTCCGCCCCGCGGCCGTCGTACGCCGCCGTCCTCCGCGTCCCGCACGCCCGCCGCACCTTCGCCGCCGCGCTGACGGCCCGTCTGTCGTACGGCACGGTCGGGCTGGCCATGGTGCTGGCGGTGACCCGGGCGACCGGCTCGTACGCCGTCTCCGGGACGGTGATGGCCCTGTTCGGCGCCGCCACCGTCTTCCTGATGCCGTTGCGGGCGGCGCTGGTCGACCGGCACGGCCCGCGCCGGGCCCTGATCCCGATGGCGTCGCTGTACGGCGCCCTGCTGTGCGCCCTGACGGTGCTGGCCTGGCGCCCGGGCGCCCCGCCGGCGCTCCTCGGCACGGTCGCCGCCCTCGCCGGTGCCTGCGCGCCCCCGCTGGGCCCCACCATGCGTACGGTGTGGGCCGAACTCCTGGACGACCCCCGGCTGGTGCAGCGGGCCTACAGCCTGGACGGGGTCGCGGAGGAACTGCTGTACGTCTCCGGCCCGATGCTGGTCGGCGTCCTCGTCCGCTTCGCCCCACCGCCGGCCGGGGTGGCGCTGAGCGCGCTGCTGATCGTGGCCGGGACCTACGCGTTCGTGGCCTCCCCCGCGATGCCCGGCCCCCGGCCCGCCGCGCCGAAGGACAAGCCCGGGCGCCGGTTCGACCGCAGGCTGCTCTCCCCGGTCGCCGTGGCCGCGGGCATGGGCCTCGCGCTCAGTGGTGTGGAGCTGCTGGTGATGGCCTTCGCGACCGAGCGCTCGTACGACGACGCCGTGGTCCCCTGGATCCTGGCCGCGCTCTCGGCGGGCAGCGCGGTGGGCGGACTGCTCAACGGGGCGGTCGACTGGCACAGGTCCGCCCGGGTGCGCCTGGCCTGCTTCGCCGCCGCTCTCGGTCTGGTGCTCGCCGTCACGGGTCTCGCCCCCGGCCTGTGGACCCTCATGGCGGCCATGGCGGCCGCGGGCCTGTTCATCGCCCCGGCCCTGACGACGGCGTACCTCCTCGCGGAGGAGACCGCGGACCCGGGATCCCGGACGCAGGCGGGGGCGTGGGTGAACACCGCGGTGAACGCGGGCAGCTCCAGCGGTGCGCTGGCGGCCGGGATGCTGATCGGCCGGGTGCCGATCGGGGTGTGCTTCGCACTGGCGGGCGGGGTGGCGCTGGCAGCCGGCGTCACCTGCCTGGCCGTGGGCGGCGCCGGAAACGGAACGGCAGGCGGGACCTGAACACCCGCCTGCCGTTCCGCCCCCGGACCAAGGGTCAGGGACGCCCCCGCTGCCCCCGCAGGTGCTCCGCGATCGGCTTCAGGGCCTTGTCCAGTTCCACCAGGGCCTCGGACGACAGCAGATCGATGAAGTGCCTGCGGACGGAAGCGACATGATGGGGCGCGACCTTCTGCATCGTCTCCATGCCGTGCTCGGTGAGGACGGCGTACAGCCCTCTACGGTCGGACTCGCAGTTCTCCCGGCGCACCAGGTTCGCGTTCTCCATGCGTGTGATCTGGTGCGAGAGCCGGCTCTTGGACTGCAGCGTGGCGGAGGCGAGGTCACTCATCCGCATCCGTACGTCCTCGGACTCGGACAGATTCACCAGGATCTCGTAGTCGTTCATTGTCAGGCCGAACGGCTGCAGATCCTTTTCGAGCTGGTAGGTCAACAGCCTGTTGACCTCCAGGTGGGTGCGCCAGGCGCACTGCTCCGCATCCGTCAGCCAGCGCGTGGCCGTCTCGGTCTCCATAAGTGAAGTCTACCTAAAATGTTGAAAGGCGAACTAGTGAGGGTGGTGTGACAGTGCGCACGCGTTCGACGTCACACTCCGCAGACTACCGCTCACAGCCCGAAGCGACGCTGGAGGTCCCCCAGCTGTCCGGGAAGGCGCGGTACCCCCGGCGGTTGCGCTCCGTGTCCGCCAGGTGCCCCTGCGCCACCGCCGGGCACCCCGGGTTCCGGTGGAACCGCCCCGGTGGCCTGCTCCGCCATCAGCGTCTCGGTCGACTGCAGCAGGACCGTCCCGGCTCCCACGAACTCGAACTGGTGCTCCTCCCCGGAAGCCCCGCCGAGGCCCGTCATCGCACGTAGACCGCCCATTACGCCCGTGAGGTAACCGTGGTCGTAGTGGTGGCACGGCGAGGGGCAGTCGGCCCAGCCGACGAGCGCCTGCGGATCCACCCGGATCGGGGGTTCCATGAACACCACCGGCCCGTTAGATGCGGCCACGAACTTTCCGGTTCCGATCAGTGTCAGAAAACCCGGCACGATCGACTGCTTGAGGGCAAGAGTTGGCTGAAAAGCGAGCAAGTTGCCCGAGCGAATGGTCAGATTGCCCTCGTCCAGGTCGTACGAGTTCACATCAAACGCCCGGTCGGCGAGGAGCATCTTGCCCGAGCCCTCCGCCACGACCCAGTCGCTCGCGTGCAGAGGCGAATGAAAGGACGTACGGACAAGTCGGTCGAGCCGCCCCTGCCCGATGCCGTTGAACTCGATCGCCCCGTAGTAGGCGATCATCTTCCCCTTCTGCAGGAACCACTGCGTGCCCTTGAGCTCGACGCAGAAGGTGTACTTGTTGACGTTGTCGTCGACGGGCAGCGTCATCGGGTCGTGGATCACGGTGCTCACAGCTTCTCCTCCGAGGCCTGCACGTACACCGTGCCGCTGCCGCTGAGCTCCAGCTGGAACGCCTCGCCGGAGCCGCGCCCCACCATGTCGCGCCAGCCCAGGGCGGTGGACAGCTTGTTGCGCACGTCGCCGTGGTGGGCGACGTACGCCTGAGGGTCGACGTGGACGGGCCGCTGCGGTGTGATCGGGACCTCGAAGACACCCCCGTGGGCCATGACGGCCACCGCCCCCTGCCCCTTCAGGGTGGTCGTGAACAGCCCCTGGCCGGTGACCTGGCCCCGCACCATGCCCATGACCCCGCCCTGCGAGCCCATGAACATCGTCCCCTGCTGGAGCGTGCCCTCGAAGGCGAGCAGCCGGTCGGCCTCCACGTACAGGGTGTCGCCGGAGAGGTTGATGACATGGACGTGGTGGCCGCCGTGCCCGAAGAAGACGGTGCCGCTGCCCTCGACGGTCATCAGGGGAGTGGCCTCACCGGCCACCCGCCGCCCGATCATCGACATCAGTCCCCCCTGGCCACCCTGCGTGTTGGGGGTGAAGGAGACGTCGCCCTTGTAGGCGAGCATGGCGCCGCGCTGGCTGAACAGCCGCCGGCCGGGCAGGACCGTGGCCTCGATCATCTTGGAGTTGATCTCTCGCAGCCCCATCTCACACGTCCCCCGCGACGGTATTCCGCTCACTGGGCTGCACGTACACCAGCCCGTCCCCCTCGAACCGGATCTGGAACGCCTCGCCGCCACCCTCCCCGAGGAAGGTGCGGAAGGTCACACCGGACTGGAAGGACTGCCGGACGTCGCCCTGGTGGGCGACGTAGGCGCCGGGGTCGACGATCAGCGGGTACTGCGGGCTGACCCGGAGCACCACGGCCGGCCCGTCGGACGTGATGGCCGCCTGGCCGTGCCCCTCGACGGTCGTGGTGAACAGTCCGTTGCCCTGCGAGGCGCCGCGCAGCCCCGTGAAGCTCGTGCCGGTCCTCAGTCCGGCGTCGGTCGCCAGCAGGTTGCTCGATTCCACGTACAGCTTGTCCCCCTGGAGACTGACGAGGTTGATCTCGGAGGCGCGGTCGGCGAACCAGCACGTCCCCTGCCCCCTCACCTCCATCACGGTCATCTGCTCACCGGTGAGCCGCCGGGTCACCATCCCGCGCAGCCCCTCACCGCCACCGCTCATCTTCTTGAAGGCCATCTGCCCGTCGTACGCGACCATGGAGCCGTTCTTCGCCTTCACGGCGTCCCCGGTCATGTCGACGGCGAGCACCTTGCTGCCTTGCAGTCGGAACATCGCCACGGAGTGAAGGTAGCGGCGGGCGGGGGCGACCGACAGACCCCTCTCGCGGGGCATGCCCGGTCGTTTGTCACAATGGACGAACGCTTGTGCTTCCGTTCACAAGGCGACCGCCTCGTCAGCGACTCTTCCACCGAAGGTGACCCGTGGACCTCAAGACAGCCTCCGCCATCCGCCGCCTGCGTCTGGTCTCCGTGCCGGAGGGCATCTCCTGGATCGTGCTCGCGACCTGCACCGTCATCAAGTACACGGTCGCCTCCGGGTTCGACGTCGCCCCCGTGCTGGGCCCGATCCACGGCGTGCTGTTCATCCTCTACGTGATCTTCTGGGCCGACGCCTGGAACCGCACCAAGTGGGGCAAGGGGACGGCCGCCCTCTACTTCTCCTACTCGGTCATCCCCGGCGGCGGCTTCATCGCCGAGCGCAGGCTCCGTCGCGAGGCCGAGGACGCGGTCATCGCCGCCCGGGCCCGTAAGGAAGGGGTCGTGAACGCATGATCGTCGCCTTCTCCGTGACGCCCCTGGGTGTGGGCGAGGAGGTGGGGGAGTACGTCGCCGACGCCGTCCGGGTGGTCCGCGAGTCCGGACTGCCCCACCGCACCGACGCCATGTTCACCTCCGTAGAAGGTGACTGGGACGAAGTCATGGCCGTCGTGAAGCGGGCCGTCGCCGTCGTCGAGGAGCGGGCCCCGCGGGTGTCGCTGGTGCTCAAGGCCGACATCCGACCCGGGGTGACCGACGGCCTCACCTCCAAGGTCGAGACCGTCGAGCGGCACCTGGCCACCGGCTGACGAACCCGCCCCCGACAGCCGGCCCCGGCGCCCCGGACAGCGGGCGCCGGGGTCTTCCCATGCCCGCTGTTTGAGCGACCGCTCAAGGGGGTGTATTTTCGCGACTTGGTTTGAGCGACTGCTCAAATGGCTAGGGCAGTGGGCTTACTTGGGGGAACACAGTGGCGCTCTATGTGGAGACGTGCATACGCGCCGACCTCGACGAGCTCTGGACCCGCACCCAGCAACCGTCCGACCGCAGCCGCTGGGACCTCCGCTTCACCGAGATCGCCCACCTCCCGCGCACGGAGGGCGAACCGCAGCGCTTCCGGTACACCACCCGCGTCCCGCCCTTCCTCACCCTCTCCGGCACCGGCGTCCTGGCCGGCGAGAGGGAGCGCCCGGACGGCACCCGCACCTCCGCCCTGCGCTTCACCTCCCCGGACCCGCTCTCCCTGATCGCCGAGGGCAGCGGCTACTGGCGCTACGTCCCCGAATCCGAAGGCGTCCGCTTCCTCACCGGCTACGACTACCGCCCCCGCTGGGGCACCCCCGGCGCGCTCGCCGACCGGCTGCTGCTGCGCCCCTTCATGGGCTGGGCGACGGCGTGGTCCTTCGACCGGCTCAGGCTGTGGCTGGAACGGGGGATCACGCCGGAGCGGGCCCGCCGCTACTGGCTGGCGGAGCTGGTGGTGCGGGCGCTGGTGCTCACCGCCTGCTGCACCGGCCTGGGGCTCGGCCGCTTCATCCGCGTCTTCGGCCCGCTCGCCCCCGCCGTGGCCTACCTGTGCCCGCTGCTCCTCGTCGTCGGCATCTCCCTCGCCCTCTTCAAGGCGCCCCTGTCCTGCACCCCGGCCGCCCGCCGCTGCCTGCGCACCCCGCCCATGCGGGTGAGTGCGCCCCGGCTCCTGCGCACCCTGGAGAACGGGTCTTGACCGTGCCGTACACCGACACCGCCGGCCGTGAGACGGTGAGGTGCGTGCGCACCTTAGACCTGCCCG
The DNA here is from genome assembly GCF_055639495.1 of Streptomyces sp. NPDC039424. NCBI lineage: Bacteria > Bacillati > Actinomycetota > Actinomycetes > Kitasatosporales > Streptomycetaceae > Streptomyces > Streptomyces sp. NPDC039424. The sequence continues at coordinate 35,000 of NZ_JBVKAI010000027.1, read as the reverse complement.
GCCGTACCCGGCGCCGCGACACCCGGCCGGTTCCCGGCCCCCGGGGACCGCGGGCGGTGCGGGAGGAGGCGCGCGCATGAGTCCCGAGCCGGCCAAGCCCCGGGACAAGGCGGCGCCCAAGTCCCAGGAGACCAAGACCAAGCTCCTGGAGGGTGCCCTGCGGGTGCTCACCGAGCAGGGGATCGCCAGGACGTCCGCCCGCACGGTCGCGGCGGCGGCCGGGGTCAACCAGGCGCTGGTCTTCTACCACTTCGGCTCGGTGGACGAACTCCTCGCCGCGGCCTGCCGGTACGGCGCCGAGAAGGCGGTGGCCCGGTACCGTACGCGTCTCGCCGCCGTCTCCTCCCTCTCCGAGCTCCTGGCCGTCGGCCGGGAGATCCACGCCCAGGAACGCGCCGGCGGCCATGTCGCCCTCCTCGGCCAGCTCCTGGCCGGCGCCCAGACCCACGCCGCCCTGGGCCCCGCCGCGGCGGCGGGCCTGGACCTGTGGATCACGGAAATCGAGCGGGTGCTCGGCAGGGTGCTCGCGGCGACGCCCCTCGGCGAGTTCACCGACCCCGCGAGCCTGGCCCGCGCCGTCGCCGCGTCGTTCGTGGGCATCGAGCTGTACGAAGGCGTGGACGAGGCGGGTGCACACGCCGCCCTCGACGCCCTGGAGCAGCTCGCCGACCTCGTGGCCGCCCTGGAGGACCTCGGCCCCGTCGCACAGCGGGCGGTCCGCCACCGCCTGCGCCGCGCTGACCGAAAGCCGAGACGGAGCTGACCGCCATATGACCGGCCGGTAATGTCTGATGACGTGCCCAAGCCTCTCAGTCTTCCCTTCGACCCCATCGCCCGTGCGGACGAGCTCTGGAAGCAGCGGTGGGGAAACGTGCCGTCGATGGCGGCGATCACCTCGATCATGCGGGCGCACCAGATCCTGCTGGCCGAGGTCGACGCGGTGGTCAAGCCGTACGGGCTGACCTTCGCGCGGTACGAGGCGCTGGTGCTGCTCAACTTCTCCAAGGCCGGCGAGCTGCCGATGTCCAAGATCGGTGAGCGGCTCATGGTGCATCCCACCTCCGTGACGAACACCGTCGACCGGCTGGTGAGGTCGGGTCTGGTGGCCAAGCGCCCCAATCCGAACGACGGGCGCGGCACGCTCGCCAGCATCACCGACAAGGGGCGCGAGGTGGTCGACGCGGCCACCCGGGACCTGATGGCGATGGACTTCGGGCTCGGGGCGTACGACGCTGAGGAGTGCGGGGAGATCTTCGCGATGCTGCGGCCGCTGAGGATCGCCGCGCACGACTTCGACGAGGACTGACCCGGGGCAAGATCTCCCGGAACGGGCGGTTACGCTCGTCGGCATGAAGAAAAGCGTGCTGACCCGCTACCGCGTCTTGGCCTATGTCACCGGTGTGCTGCTGGTGCTGCTGTGCCTGAGCATGATCGCGAAGTACGGGCTGGACATCGACGGTGCCGCCGACTTCACCCGGGTCGTCGCCATCGCGCACGGCTGGCTGTACGTCGTGTACCTCGTCTTCGCCTTCGACCTGGGTTCCAAGGCGAAGTGGCCGGTCGGCAAGCAGGTGTGGGTGCTGCTCGCGGGCACGATTCCGACCGCCGCCTTCTTCGTCGAGCGCAAGATCAGCCACGAGCTGGAGGCCAAGGTCGAGGACCGGGCCCCGGCCGTCGCCAAGGCGTAAAGGCCGCCGGCCCGACCCCGGCTTCCACCGCCGCGCGAGCGCCGCGCGGCGGTCAGCCGTCGACATTTACTAGGACGTCCTAGTAAATTCGATGGTATGGACGCTGACGCCATCGAGGAAGGCCGCCGTCGCTGGCAGGCCCGCTACGACGCCGCGCGCAAGCGCGACGCTGACTTCACCACGCTCTCCGGGGATCCTGTGGAGCCGGTGTACGGACCCCGCCCCGGGGACACCTACGAGGGCTTCGAGCGGATCGGCTGGCCGGGGGAGTACCCCTTCACCCGCGGCCTGTATCCGACCGGCTACCGCGGGCGCACCTGGACCATCCGGCAGTTCGCCGGATTCGGGAACGCCGAGCAGACCAACGAGCGGTACAAGATGATCCTCGCCGCCGGCGGTGGCGGTCTGTCCGTCGCCTTCGACATGCCGACGCTGATGGGGCGCGACTCCGACGATCCGCGCTCGCTGGGCGAGGTGGGCCACTGCGGGGTGGCCATCGACTCGGCCGCCGACATGGAGGTCCTGTTCAAGGACATCCCGCTGGGCGACGTGACGACGTCCATGACCATCAGCGGACCGGCCGTGCCCGTCTTCTGCATGTACCTCGTCGCCGCCGAGCGGCAGGGCGTCGACCCGTCGGTCCTCAACGGCACGCTGCAGACCGACATCTTCAAGGAGTACATCGCCCAGAAGGAGTGGCTCTTCCAGCCCGAGCCCCATCTGCGGCTGATCGGCGACCTGATGGAGTACTGCGCGGCCGGCATCCCCGCCTACAAGCCGCTGTCCGTCTCCGGCTACCACATCCGCGAGGCCGGTTCGACGGCGGCGCAGGAGCTCGCCTACACGCTGGCCGACGGGTTCGGGTACGTCGAACTGGGGCTGTCGCGCGGCCTGGACGTGGATGTCTTCGCGCCCGGGCTCTCCTTCTTCTTCGACGCGCACCTCGACTTCTTCGAGGAGATCGCCAAGTTCCGGGCCGCGCGGCGGATCTGGGCGCGGTGGATGCGGGACGTGTACGGGGCGAAGAGCGAGAAGGCGCAGTGGCTGCGCTTCCACACGCAGACCGCCGGTGTCTCGCTGACCGCCCAGCAGCCGTACAACAACGTGGTCCGTACGGCCGTGGAGGCCCTGGCGGCGGTGCTCGGCGGGACGAACTCGCTGCACACCAACGCCCTGGACGAGACCCTCGCCCTGCCCTCCGAACAGGCCGCGGAGATCGCGCTGCGCACGCAGCAGGTGCTGATGGAGGAGACCGGGGTCGCCAACGTGGCGGATCCGCTGGGCGGTTCGTGGTACGTCGAGCAGCTGACGGACCGGATCGAGGCGGACGCGGAGAAGATCTTCGACCGCATCAAGGAACGGGGCCTCAGGGCCCACCCGGACGGGCGGCACCCGATCGGGCCGGTCACCTCCGGCATCCTGCGGGGCATCGAGGACGGGTGGTTCACCGGCGAGATCGCCGAGTCGGCGTTCCGCTATCAGCAGGCCCTGGAGAAGGGCGACAAGAAGGTGGTGGGCGTCAACGTCGCCACCGGCTCCGTCACCGGGGACCTGGAGATCCTCCGGGTCAGCCACGAGGTGGAGCGGGAGCAGGTCCGGGTGCTCGGGCACCGCAAGAGCGGGCGGGACGACGGGGCCGTACGCGCCGCCCTGGACGCCATGCTCGCGGCCGCGCGCTCGGGGGCCAACATGATCGAGCCGATGCTCGACGCGGTGCGTGCGGAGGCGACGCTGGGGGAGATCTGCGGAGTGCTGCGCGACGAGTGGGGGGTGTACACGGAGCCTGCCGGTTTCTAGCCCGCGGTACGGGGCTACGCGGAGGGTGCCAGTCCGTGCAGCAGGACCCGGGTGAAGCTCCGTACCCACTCCTCGTCCGCCGGTTTGCCGCTCACCAGGGTGCGGTGGACCACGGCGCCGGCGACCACGTCGAAGATGAGGTCGACCGTGCGGGCGGCCTCCGCGGGGTCGGGTTCGAGGGGGAGCTCGCCGCGTAGTTGCGCTCTCGCCCGGCCCTCCCGGACGAGGCGCTTTTGCCGGTCCACGATGGAGTCGCGGATGCGTTCCCGCAGCGCGTCGTCCCGCGTGGACTCGGCGACCGCCGCCATCAGGCCGCTCTTGGCCTCCGGGCGGGCCAGGATGGCCGCGAACTGCAGGACGACGCCCTCGATGTCGGCGGCGAGGGTGCCGCGGTCGGGGAGTTCCAGTTCGTCGAAGAGTTCGGCCACCGCGTCCACGACGAGTTCGTTCTTGCCCGCCCAGCGGCGGTAGAGGGTCGTCTTCGCAACCCCCGCGCGCATCGCCACGTCTCCCAAGGTGAGCTTGGACCAGCCCAGTTCGACCAGGGCCTCCCGGGTCGCGGCCAGGATCGCGGTGTCCGCGGCGGCGCTGCGCGGGCGTCCGGGGCGGCTGGCGGGGGTGCGGCTCTGCATTCCCCGACCATAACCGGCGGTTCCTGTGCGGCCGTGAGGGAGATCACCGGGGCGTGGTGTCGCGCGGACCCCCGATGGCATTACGCTACGACTCGTAGCGAAAGCTCGTGAGAGACCGCACGGGCGACGACCACATGGGCGTGGGGTGGGGACCCGGCGCCGAAGCCACACAGCCGGCCGGCTTGCACAACGCTTTTCACACACGCGCGGGAACGGGGGAGGATAGACGCATGCAGCCACGGAACATGTCCATGAGCGGCGTCGTCGACCTCGCCGCGGTGAAGGCGGCCCAGGAGGCCAAGGCCAAGGCGGAGCAGGCGCGTGCCGATGCTTCCCGTCAGGGCGGGCCGGATGCCGTCTCCCCGGCCGATCTCGTCATCGACGCCGACGAGGCCACCTTCGAGCGCGACGTCCTCCAGCGCTCCGCAGAGGTACCGGTCGTCATCGACTTCTGGGCCGAGTGGTGTCAGCCCTGCAAGCAGCTGAGCCCGGTCCTCGAGCGGCTGGCCGTCGAATACAACGGCCGCTTCCTGCTTGCCAAGATCGACGTCGACGCCAACCAGATGCTGATGCAGCAGTTCGGGGTGCAGGGCATCCCGGCCGTCTTCGCGGTCGTCGCGGGGCAGGCGCTGCCGCTCTTCCAGGGGGCCGCCAGTGAGACGCAGATCCGGCAGACCCTCGACCAGCTGGTGCAGGTCGCCGAGCAGCGCTTCGGGCTGACCGGCCTGACCGTCGACCCGGACGCCCAGCCGGGCGGCGCCGCGCCGACGGAGGCCAGGGTGCCGGCGGGACCGTACGACGCGCTCCTCGAAGCCGCCGTACAGGCCCTGGACGCGGGCGACCTGGGCGGGGCGATCCAGGCGTACAAGAACGTGCTGAGCGACGACCCCGGCAACACCGAGGCCAAACTCGGTCTGTCGCAGGCGGAATTGCTGCAGCGCGTGCAGGGTGTCGACCCGCAGCGGGTGCGCCGGGACGCGGCCGACAAGCCGAACGACGTCGAGGCGCAGATCGCCGCCGCCGACCTGGACCTGGTGGGCGGGCACGTCGAGGACGCGTTCGGGCGGCTGATCGAGGCCGTGCGGCGCACGGCGGGCGACGACCGGGACGCCGTTCGGCGCCGGCTCCTTGAACTGTTCGAGGTGGTCGGGTCGGAGGACCCGCGGGTCGTGGGGGCGCGACGGGCGCTGGCGCGCGCCCTGTTCTGAAGCGGCTGTTGACCAGTCGCTAAACGTCCGGGCATCTGTTGCCGGGGTGAAAGATTCGCCAGTGAGGCGCCACGGCGGCCGCGCTTTACCAAATCTTGGTAATCGCGGCCGCTGTTACTCGCAGTAAAACAGGGGCGTTGATCTGTCTGGTTCCGTCCAAGGATCAATAGTTTTGTTCTGCCCTTGGATGACACCCAGCGTCGCACTCCGAGACCTGCGGGTCGTTGTTCGGTTATCCGGCCGTTACTAGCCAGTAACGAACCCCCTTGTGCGGGCGGCGAGAATGCACCACGATCGGCGACGCTCGGTCCATTCCCGTACCCCGACAGCCGGTCGGGTCAACGGGGCAATCTGGGTCCCCACCGAGCAGAGCCGGCGGCAGTGGCGCCGGCTCTAGGACAGGGGGGTCTTCACCACACGGTGAAGCCTGTCCAGCAAGGTTGTGCGTGATGCGTGTCAGGCGCGACCAGTGGTTGTCGCTCGGGGGTGATCGCCGGTGACTCGGGCGCGGTTCGCGCCATCGGGCGCGGGCGCTCTCCTTCCCGAGGACGTAGCACTTCTCCCATCCCTGCCCGGCACCGAGCCGCCGACGTGGCGGCGAGCCCGGGCCAGGAGATGTACGTCCGAGAAGGAGGAAATATGGAGTCCCAGGTGCGTGGCGGGACCAGATGGAAGCGCTTCGCTGTGGTCATGGTGCCCAGCGTCGCCGCTACGGCCGCGATAGGTGTCGCCCTCGCGCAGGGCGCTCTCGCCGCGTCCTTCAGCGTGTCCGGCCAGTCGTTCAAGGTGTCGGCCGACAAGCTCGAGGGCACCGGCTTCTCGCAGTACGGTGCGATCGACTCCGGCTACACGATGGACGGCAAGAAGACGGCTCACCCCGTCGCCGTCTCGGCGTTCAAGCACGCCGACATCACGAACCTCTGCCAGTCCGTGGTCACCCCGGACATCCCGGTCTTCGGTTCGGTCAGCCTGATCCTGAAGGCGGGCGGCGGCAGCACGCCGGTCCAGGCCGACAACATCTACATCGATGTTGCCGACCTGGAAGCCGATGCCACGTTCAAGGGCATCGACATCGGTGTGGCCGCCAAGGACGCCTCCAAGGGTCCGGGCATGAAGGGCGGCGGCGAGCAGGCCAACCCGTTCGGCTTCGCCCAGCAGGCCGACTCGGCCACGCTGGTCGGCGTGAAGCAGACGGCGTGGGCGACCACCGCCGGAACCTTCAAGCTCAGCGGTCTGAAGATGTCGCTGGCGACGGGTGCCAAGGAGTGCTTCTAGGCACTCGATGACGGGCGGGGGAGCCTCTGGTGCCCCCGCCCGTCCCCTTCCCTGCCGCGCTTTCACAGGCGGCACACATCACCACCACAGCAACGCCGCACCAGGGAGCTGTTTTCCATGAGCGCCGAGACCCCTGCCGCATCCGGCCAGTTCACCCGCAGGAGGCAGCAGTTCCGCGTCTGGCGGGGCTCGAGGCCGTTCTGGGCGGGTCTGTTCGTCCTGCTCGGCGGACTCCCCATCGCCTACTTCCCGTACGCGCACCTGCAGCTGGGCCATCTGACGCTGGCGATGTCCACCACCGCGGGCGCCGGGTCCCTGATCATCGGTGTGCTGCTCGTCGTCCTGGGCATCAGCCTCTGGTTCCAGAAGCACGTACGGGTCTTCGCGGGTGTCGCGGCGATCCTGCTGGCGCTGGTGTCCATCCCCGTCTCCAACCTCGGCGGCTTCCTTCTGGGCTTCATGCTCGCGCTGATCGGCGGGGCCATGGCCGTCTCCTGGGCGCCGGGCGCGGAGCCCGGGCCGCAGCTCGCCGAGCCGGGTGCCGCCGCGGGGCCGGACGACGCCCCCGAGACCGCGCCGCCCACCGCGGACGCGTTCGGGGCCGGAAACGGGGGCCCCTCCGAGCCCTTCGAGGCGCTGGGGAAGAACGACCTGTCAGGAACGAGCCCGGGCAACGGGGCGAACGGGAGGCACAGTGCCGGCTGACGAGGTGACCCACGGGACTGAGGTGGACGAGTCCCGTGTGAGAACCGGGCCGCGCCACGCGGCACCCAAGAAGCCGCTGTTCACCAGGTTCCAGATGCCGGCCGGCAAGGCGATAGCCACCGTGGCCATGCCGACCGCGGTCCTCATGGGCATGGGATTCACGTCCAGCCTCGCCCTCGCCGACAACAACTCCTCGCCGTCGCCGTCGGCTTCGTCGAAGAGCCTGACGGCCGACGAGTACAAGGACTGCGTCAAGGCCCTGGACTCCGAGGACTCCGAGGACGACTCCAAGGACTCCTCCGCGTCGCCGTCGCCGTCCGCCTCGCCGAGCGCGAGCGAGTCGGCCGACACGGGCACGCCCGACACCTCGTCCTCCGGCAGCGACGACTCGTCCGGCAAGCCCTCTTCGCCGGATTCAGGTTCCGACGACAAGGCCACGCCCACGCCGTCGGCGTCCTCGTCCTCCTCCTCGGAGGACAAGGACACCTCGTCCGGCGACACGGCCTCGCCGACCCCGTCGGCGTCCGAGAGCGGCGGCGACCTGCTCGACACCATCGGCGACACGATCGGTGACATCTTCACGGGCGGCGGTGACTCCGGCTCCTCGTCGAGCGCGAGCCCGGCCCCCACCCCCTCGGCGTCGTCCTCCGCGCCGTCCTCGTCGTCCTCCGGCGACACCAAGGACTCCGGCGGCTCCGACACCGTCAAGGAAACGGTCGACAAGACCACCAAGACGGTCGAGGACACCGTCAAGGACACCACCGACACGGCGTCCAAGGCGGCCGACGACACCACCAAGGCGGTCGAGAAGGCGGCCGAGGCGGCCTCCGCCTCGCCCAGCCCGTCATCGAGTCCGAGCACGTCCGCCGAGGACTGCCCGGTCGCCACGGACGACGAGGGCGGCGTCGACAACAAGGTGACGGTCGCTGACGACCCCTGGTACCTGAACGCCAGCTCGCTGACGCTGAAGGGCGCCGACTACCAGGGCATCGTCGAGGTGAAGACGGCCAACGGGACGAAGAAGAAGGTCCTGAAGTACGTCATCTCCGGCGGTACCGAGATCGGCGACCTGCACCAGACGGTGCAGGACAAGCAGTCGGGCAAGACCTACCACGTGCAGGCGGCCAAGGGATCGAAGTCGGAGATCACCGGCGGCACGACCACGATGTACACCGAGAGCATCTCGGGCAACCTGCTGGGCCTGATCCACGTGACGTTCAGCCCCGACAGCCCGCCGCCGCTGAACATCCCGTTGATCTACATGACCGACGTCAAGGTGGTCCAGGCGGCTCAGTTCGGCGGCAACCTGCACATCCCCGGGATGCACGTGTACACCACCGACTGAGCGGCCGCACAGACCCGTTCGGGAGCCGCGCACAATCTGAGGGCGCCCCCTGGCCACAGGGGGCGCCCTCAGCGCCGTACAAGCCCCTTGGCGGGGCGGTCAGTTGCCGTCGCCGCCGAGGTGGTGGACGCGGACCATGTTGGTGGTGCCGGGGACGCCGGGGGGCGAGCCGGCGGTGATGATGACGATCTCGCCCGGGTTGAAGCGGTTGAGCTTGGTGATCTCCTGGTCCACCAGGTCGACCATCTCGTCGGTGCTGTTCACGAACGGCACGACGTGCGACTCCACGCCCCAGCTGAGCGCCAGCTGGTTGCGGGTGCCCTCGTCGGTGGTGAAGGCGATGATCGGCTGGGCCGCGCGGTAGCGCGAGAGGCGGCGGGCGGTGTCGCCGGACTGGGTGAAGGCGACCAGGCCCCGGCCGCCGAGGAAGTCCGCGATCTCACAGGCGGCACGGGCGACCGAACCGCCCTGCGTACGCGGCTTCTTGCCCGGGACCAGCGGCTGCAGGCCCTTGGAGAGCAGCTCCTGCTCGGCCGCGGCGACGATCTTCGACATCGTCTTGACGGTCTCGATCGGGTACGCGCCCACGCTCGACTCGGCGGACAGCATGACCGCGTCGGCGCCGTCCAGGATCGCGTTGGCCACGTCGGAGGCCTCGGCGCGGGTCGGCCGGGAGTTGGTGATCATCGACTCCATCATCTGGGTCGCCACGATCACCGGCTTGGCGTTGCGCCGGCACAGCTCGATCAGGCGCTTCTGCACCATGGGGACCTTTTCGAGCGGATACTCGACGGCGAGGTCACCACGGGCGACCATCACGCCGTCGAACGCCATCACGACGTCCTCCATGTTCTCCACCGCCTGCGGCTTCTCCACCTTGGCGATGACCGGGACGCGGCGGCCCTCCTCGTCCATCACGCGGTGGACGTCGTGGACGTCCTTGGCGTCCCGCACGAAGGACAGCGCGACCAGGTCGCAGCCCATGCGCAGCGCGAACCGCAGGTCCTCGATGTCCTTCTCGCTCAGCGCGGGCACGTTCACGGCCGTGCCGGGCAGGTTGATGCCCTTGTGGTCGGAGACCACGCCGCCCTCGATGACGATCGTCCGCACCCGGGGACCCTCGACGTCCAGCACCTTCAGCTCGACGTTGCCGTCGTTGATCAGGACCTGGTCGCCGCGCGAGACGTCGCCCGGCAGGCCCTTGTAGGTCGTACCGCAGACGTGCTTGTCGCCCGGGACGTCCTCGGTGGTGATGACGAACTCGTCACCGCGTTCGAGCTCGACCGGACCCTCGGCGAAGGTCTCCAGACGGATCTTCGGGCCCTGGAGGTCGGCGAGGACGCCGATGGCGCGGCCCGTCTCCTTGGACGCGGCCCGGACGCGGTCGTACCGCGCCTGGTGCTCGGCGTGAGTGCCGTGGCTGAAGTTGAACCGGGCCACGTTCATGCCGGCCTCGATCATGGAGACGAGCATCTCGTGGGAGTCGACCGCGGGGCCGAGAGTACAGACGATTTTCGAACGGCGCATGGGGCGATCCTATCGGTTTGTTTCGCTACGGAATATTCCGTCTGGTGGAAGATACAAATGCGCGGCTCCGCGCTCAGGCGTGTTACCGCCGTGTATTACTCGGCTGTTCACTCAGCCGTTCTTCTCGACCAGTGCGTAGGTCTGTGTCGCGATCTCCAGTTCCTCGTCGGTCGGCACGACGGCGACGGCCACCCGCGCGTACTCCGGCGAGATCAGCCGCGGCTGGTCACCGCGCACGGCGTTCAGCTCCTCGTCGACCACCAGGCCCAGCTCCTCCAGGCCCGCGACGGCAGCTTCCCGCACGGGGCTCGCGTTTTCCCCGACTCCCGCTGTGAAGGCGACCGCGTCCACCCGCCCCAGCACCGCGTAATAGGCGCCTATGTACTTCTTCAAGCGGTGAATGTAGATGTCGAAGGCGAGTCGTGCCTGTTCGTCGCCCTCGTCGATCCGGCGGCGGATCTCCCGCATGTCGTTGTCACCGCACAGTCCGATCAGACCGCTCTTCTTGTTGAGAAGAGTGTCGATCTCGTCGGCGGACATTCCCCCAACACGCATCAAATGGAAGATGACGGCCGGGTCCATGTCTCCGGAGCGCGTACCCATCACCAGCCCCTCCAAAGGCGTCAGCCCCATGGAGGTGTCCACACACCTGCCGCCCCGTACGGCCGAGGCGGACGCCCCGTTGCCCAGGTGCAGCACGATGATGTTCACCTCCTCCGGCGCCCTGCCCAGCAGTTCGGCGGTGGCCCGGGCGACGTACGCGTGCGAGGTGCCGTGGAAGCCGTAGCGCCGGACGCGGTGCTCGTCGGCGGTCTTGACGTCGATCGCGTAGCGGGCCGCCGACTCCGGCATGGTGGTGTGGAAGGCGGTGTCGAACACCGCGACCTGGGGCAGGTCCGGCCGCAGCGCCCGGGCAGTGCGGATGCCCGTCAGGTTGGCCGGGTTGTGCAGCGGCGCCACGGGTATCAGGCGCTCGATCTCGGCGAGCACGGCGTCGTCGATCACGGTCGGCTCGGTGAAGGACTTCCCGCCGTGCACCACCCGGTGGCCGATCGCGGCCAGTTCGGGCGAGTCCAGGCCCAGGCCGTCCTTCGCCAGTTCCCCCGCCACGGCCTTCAGCGCGGCGTCGTGGTCGGCGATCGGCCCGGTCCACTCACGGGGCTCCCCGCCGCCCGGGCTGTGCCGGACCCGCGAGGACTGCTCGCCGATGCGCTCGACGAGGCCCGCCGCCAGCCGGATCTTGTCGTGCATGTCCAGCAGCTGGTACTTCACCGAGGACGAGCCGGAGTTGAGGACGAGGACGCGGGTGGGGCTCACTGGGCGGTTGCCTTCTCGTTCGGGGACTGGGCCTGTATCGCCGTGATGGCGACGGTGTTGACGATGTCCTGGACGAGCGCGCCCCGGGACAGGTCGTTGACCGGCTTGCGCAGGCCCTGCAGCACCGGGCCGACGGCGATGGCGCCGGCCGAGCGCTGCACGGCCTTGTAGGTGTTGTTGCCGGTGTTGAGGTCGGGGAAGATCAGCACGCTGGCCTGTCCCGCGACCTCGGATCCGGGCAGCTTGGTGGCGGCGACGGAGGGCTCCACGGCGGCGTCGTACTGGATCGGCCCCTCGATCTTCAGGTCCGGCCGCCGGGTGCGGGCCAGCTCGGTCGCCTCGCGCACCTTGTCCACGTCGGCGCCCGAACCGGAGGTGCCGGTGGAGTACGACAGCATCGCGATCCGCGGTTCCACGCCGAACTGCTGTGCGGTGACGGCGGACTGGACGGCGATGTCGGCCAGCTGCTCGGCGTCGGGGTCGGGGTTGACCGCGCAGTCGCCGTAGACCAGCACCTTGTCGGCGAGGCACATGAAGAAGACCGAGGAGACGATGGACGACTCCGGCCTGGTCTTGATGATCTCGAAGGCGGGCCGGATGGTGGCGGCCGTGGAGTGCACGGAACCCGACACCATGCCGTCGGCGAGCCCCTCCTGGACCATCAGCGTGCCGAAGTAGTTGACGTCGGAGACCACGTCGTACGCCAGCTCCACCGTCACGCCCTTGTGGGCGCGCAGCAGGGCGTACTGCTCGGCGAAGGCGTCCCGCAGCTCGGAGGTGGCCGGGTCGATCACCTGGGTGTCGCCGAGGTCGATACCGAGGTCGGCGGCCTTCTTGCGGATCTGCTCGACCGGGCCCAGCAGGGTCAGGTCGCACACGTTCCGGCGCAGCAGCACCTCGGCGGCGTGCAGTACGCGCTCCTCGGTGCCCTCCGGCAGCACCACCCGCCGCTTGTCGGAGCGGGCCTGTTCGAGCAGTTTGTGCTCGAACATCATCGGGGTGAGCCGGTCGCCGCTGGGCGCGGAGACCTGCTTGGCCAGCTCCGCCGTGTCGGTGTACCGCTCGAACAGGCCGAGCGCGGTCTCCGCCTTGCGCGGGGTGGCCGCGTTCAGCTTGCCCTCCAGGGAGAACAGCTGCTCGGCCGTGGGGAAGCTGTTGCCGGCCACGGACAGCACCGGGGTCCCGGGGGCCAGACGGGCGGCGAGGGTGAGGATCTCGTCGGTGGGCCGCTCGTTCAGGGTGAGCAGCACGCCGGCTATCGGCGGGGTGCCGGCGCTGTGCGCCGCCAGCGAGCCGACGACCAGGTCGGCCCGGTCGCCCGGGGTGACCACCAGGCAGCCCGGGGTCAGCGCGCCGAGGAAGTTCGGCAGCATCGCGCCGCCGAAGACGAAGCCCAGCGCGTCCCGGGCCAGCCCCGAGTCGTCCCCGAGCAGCACCTTGGCACCGAGGGCCTGCCCGATCTGGGAGACCGTCGGCGCGGACAGCGCGGGCTCGTCCGGGATGACGTAGCAGGGCACCGGCAGCCGGGAGACGAGCCGCTCGGCGATCTCGTCCCGGTCCTCGCGGGTCACCCGGTTGGCGACCATCGCCAGCACGTCGCAGCCCAGCCCCTCGTACGCCCGGTAGGCGTTGCGCGTCTCCGCCAGCACCGACTCGGCGGGCTGTTTGCGCCCGCCCACCACGGCGATCACGGACGCGCCGAACTCGTTCGCCAGCCGGGCGTTGAGGGACAGCTCGTCCGGGAGCTGGGTGTCGGCGTAGTCGGTGCCGAGGACGAGGACGACGTCGTACTCGCGGGCGACCAGGTGGAAGCGTTCGACGAGGGTGGACACCAGTTCGTCCGCGCCCTGTTCCGCCTGGAGCGCGGACGCCTCGTGGTAGTCCATGCCGTAGACGGTCGCCGGGTCCTGGGACAGCCGGTACCGGGCGCGGAGCAGCTCGAACAGCCGGTCCGGGCTGTGGTGGACGAGCGGCCGGAACACACCCACCCGGTCGACCTGCCGGGTCAGCAGCTCCATGACTCCCAGCTCGACGACCTGGCGGCCGTCACCGCGGTCGATCCCGGTCACGTACACGCTGCGCGTCACGCGTACTCTCCGTTCCGTCTCTCGAGGGCAGAAGGGGTGGCACAAAAATCGCCCACCGAGGTGAGCAGAACCCTCTTGACAATACCTCTGGCGATAGATAAGGCGCCCGTCAAGCTTCGACCGCCGCCCGGGCGACGTGAAACAATCGGACTGGCTGGACCGGTACCCACAGCGAGCAGGAGACACAGCACGATGCGCATCGGAGTTCTCACCGCAGGCGGCGACTGCCCCGGCCTGAACGCCGTGATCCGGTCGGTCGTGCACCGGGCGGTCGCGCAGTACGGGGACGAGGTGATCGGCTTCGAGGACGGTTACCGGGGCCTGCTCGACGGGCACTACCGCTCCCTCGACCTGGACGCGGTCAGCGGCATCCTGGCCCGCGGCGGCACCATCCTCGGCTCCTCCCGCCTGGAGCGCGACCGGCTGCGCGAGGCCTGCGAGCGGGCCACCGACATGGTCGGCGAGTTCGGCATCGACGCCCTGATCCCGATCGGCGGCGAGGGCACGCTGACGGCGGCGCGCATGCTGTCCGACGCGGGCCTGCCGGTGGTCGGCGTCCCGAAGACGATCGACAACGACATCTCCTCCACCGACCGCACCTTCGGCTTCGACACCGCGGTCGGTGTCGCGACGGAGGCCATGGACCGGCTGAAGACGACGGCCGAGTCCCACCAGCGCGTGATGGTCGTCGAGGTCATGGGCCGCCACGCCGGCTGGATCGCCCTGGAGTCCGGTATGGCGGCCGGCGCGCACGGCATCTGCCTGCCCGAGCGTCCCTTCGACCCGGCCCACCTGGTCAAGATGGTCGAGGAGCGGTTCGCCCGCGGCAAGAAGTTCGCTGTCGTCTGCGTCGCCGAGGGCGCCCACCCCGCCGAGGGCACCATGGACTACAGCAAGGGCGAGATCGACCAGTTCGGTCACGAGCGCTTCCAGGGCATCGGCACGGCGCTGGCGTACGAACTGGAGCGCCGCCTCGGCAAGGAGGCCAAGCCGGTCATCCTCGGCCACGTCCAGCGCGGCGGCAGCCCGACCGCGTACGACCGCGTCCTCGCCACCCGCTTCGGCTGGCACGCGGTGGAGGCCGCCCACCGCGGCGAGTTCGGCAGGATGACCGCCCTGCGCGGGACGGACATCGTGATGGTGCCGCTCGCGGAGGCGGTGACGGAGCTGAAGACGGTGCCGAGGAGCCGGATGGACGAGGCGGAGTCGGTCTTCTAGGCGCAGCCGGAGCCCTGCGCCGGACAGCGCCTAGGCGGTGCGCCGGCGGACCGCCGTCCAGAAGTGCTCGACGATCCGGTCCACGAAGTCACGGCCGCCGTCGTCGGCGCGCTCGCCTGCTCCCCAGCTCGGCGTGGCCGCCCTCTGCCTCTGGTAGTCCCGGTGCAGCTCCTGGAGCGTGGCGACCAGGAGCCGCCGGTCCAGCGGGACCACGCGGCTCACCGGCCGGACACAGCCCTGCCACCGTGTGGTGACCGCGCTGCGCAACAGCGCGGCCAGCTTCGGCTCCCGCCCGGCGACGGTGATGAAGTCGGGCAGGGACAGCGCGAGCAGGTCGGCGAGGACGGCGGACTGCCGGTCGGTGCCGCGCCACTCGTCGTTCTCCTCCATGCGCAGATAGGCGAGGAGCTCCAGCCCTACGGCGAGCGCGACGTCCTCGGCGGCGAGCCTGCGCGCGATCCGGTGCTCCCGCAGCGTCCTCGGCCTGCCGATGAGCTCCCCCGGCGAACACCACAGCACCCCCGCGAGTGCCGTGAGCTCCGGGCCGCTGGGGGAGGCGATCCCGCGCTCCCAGTCCGCTACGTGGTCCGGGGTGACATACGGCAGCCCGTACGAGGCCCGCATGCCGTAGGCGACATGCTCGGGTCCCATACCGAGAGCGGTACGGAGTCTTCGGGCGGCGGGGGCGTCGAACGGCGGGCTTGCCTGGTTCGTTCGGTCTGAGGGACTGCGCACGCGGCACAACGTAGGGCGAGGCGGTGTGCCGTGACTACGGGCTGTTCGGCCAGGATCACACAGTGTGGGAACGGGCGGTTCCGGCCCGATGGCGGGGCTGGCTGGAATTGATCGTTCCGGTGGTGTGCGACGGGTGAACGGCAAGGTAAGGCGGCATATGCGCGAGCCGCACCCCGCGCCCGCCGGGGCGTCCGGGCAGGGTATGTGCGCACCGCATCTACCCGGTCACGGTCTGCGATAGGGGTGGAAACCGGCGGCGCGATCTGTACGTTCGCCGGGCCGGGCGGAGGAGGCGATCGAGCCCGCGTACGGGCCCCTGCCCTCACCCCTTGACCGCCCCGCCCAACGCGAACCCCCCACCCACCCGCCGGGCCACCAGCACGTACAACAGGATCACCGGCGTCGAGTAGACGACCGAGAACGCCGCCAGCTGCCCGTAGACCACCATCCCCCGATTCCCGAAGAACTCGTTGATGCTCACGGACGCGGGCATCTGCTCAGGCGTGAGCAGCAGCATGAACGGAACGAAGAAGTTCCCCCACATCATCACGAACGAGAACACGGTCACCACGGCCACCCCCGGCCCCATCAGCGGCAGCACGATCCGCACCAGCGACTGAAGGGAGCCCGCGCCGTCCGTCCACGCTGCCTCCTCCAGCTCCTTCGGCACGCCGTCCATGAAGTTCTTCATCAGCCAGACGGCGAACGGCAGTTGGGACGCCGCGAAGAACAGGATGGTGCCCTGGGTGGTGTCGATGAGGTTCACCCGTACGAACAGCGCGTACACCGGAACCATGATCGCGGTGATCGGCAGACTCGTCGCGAAGAGGATCGTCAGCAGGAACGGGCGGTTCAGCCGCGACCGGTACCGCGACAGCGGATACGCCGCGAGCGCCGCGCACACCACCGTGAGCAGCGTCCCGCCGCCGCACAGGATCAGGCTGTTGAGCAGGGGCGTGAAGGTGATGTCCGGCTTCAGTACGGTGTCGAAGTTGTCCAGGGTGACACCGTCCGGCACCTTCACCCGGAGGTCCGCGCGGGCGTCCAGGGCGGACAGGGCCACCCACGCCAGCGGAAGCGCGAAGGCGGCGGCCACGGTCAGCAGACCCGCGTCGGCGGCCAGGCGGCGGGACGTACGACGACGGGACATCTCAGACCTCCGCCCGCAGCAGCCGCAGGTACACGACGGAGAACAGGGAGCCGACGACGAGGAGGAGCAGGGCCACCGCCGTGCCATAGCCGATCATGCTCTTCTGGAACGCCTGTTCGTACATGAACAGGGGGAGGGTCTGGCTGCGGTCACCCGGCCCGCCTCTCGTCATCACCCAGATCAGGCCGAACACGGAGAGGGTCTGCAGGGTGTTGAGCATCAGGTTCGTACCGATGGAGCGGCGGATCATCGGCAGCGTGATGTGCCACAAACGGCGCCAGCCGCCCGCGCCGTCGACCTCGGCGGCCTCCGTGATCTCCTGGGGGATCTCGTTCAGCGCCGCGGAGTAGACCAGCATCGAGAAGGCCGTGCCCCGCCACACGTTCGCGAACGACACCGCCAGAATCGGGAGCGTGAACAGCCAGTTCTGAGAGGGGAGATGGAGCCGGTCGAGGACGGCGTTGAGCGTGCCCTCCCGCCGGAAGAAGGCGTAGAGCAGGAAGCCCGCCACCACCTCCGGCAGCACCCACGCCGTGATCACCACCCCGCCGGTCAGCGTGCGGACGGGCTTCGACGCGCGCCGCATCAGCGCCGCCAGGGCCAGGCCCAGGGTGTTCTGGCCGACGAGGGACGACAGGACGGTGAAGACGAGGGTCAGCCATACGGCGTTGCGGAACGCCTCGTCCCCGAAAGCCGTACGGAAGTTGTCGAAGCCCACGAAGGAGGCGTGCGCCTGGCCGGTGAGCTGGAGGTCGGTGAAGGCGATGTAGGCGCAGTAGGCGATCGGGCCGGCGAGGAAGAGGATCAGGAGGGCGAGAGCGGGGGCCACCGGCAGCGCCCGCAGGAGGCGACGCGGGATCACTTGCGGATCACTTGGTCGTCCGTCACCTGCTTGAGCTCGTCGTCGTACCCGCTCGCCGCCTCGGCGACGGAGGCGTCACCGGTGGTCACGCTCTCCATCGCCTCCTGGACGGCGGTGGAGACCTTCGGGTAGGCCGGGTAGGCGGGCCGGTAGTGGGTGCTCGCGACGAGATCCGTGAAGAACTCGATGCCGGGCTGGGCGGTGGCGTACGAGGGGTCGTTCGCGACGTCCTCGCGGACCGCGATGCCGGAGTTGGCGATGTACCACTTCTTGGCGTTCGCTGTCGTCTGCATCGTCTTGATGAAGTCGAAGGCGAGGTCCGGGTGGGCCGCCTTGGCGGGGACGGCCCAGGTCCAGCCGCCGGACATGCTCACCCTGCCGGGGGCCTGGCCGTGCTGGGTGGGCATGGCGGCGAGGCCCAGCCGCTCGGACCAGTCGGGCCAGGCGTGCCCGCTGCCGGGGAGCCAGTCCTGCGGGAGCCAGGAGCCGTCGAGGTCGATGCCGAGCCTGCCCTGGGGGAGGAGTTCACCGCGGACGCGGGTGCTGAAGTTGGGGTCGAGGGCGTCGGACACCTCGGGGCCGAGCTTCTCCCGGTAGACGGTCTCCACGAAGGTGAGGGCGTCCTTGAAACCCTTGCTGCCGGAGATCCACTTCTTGGCCGTCCGGTCGTACAGGGGGTCCGATTTGCCGTCGTTGGTGCCGTAGAGCAGCATCTCGAAGCTCTGCATGGTGGCGGCTTCGCCGGCGGGCTTGCCGGTGTAGACGTTGATCGGGGTGACGCCGGGGACCTTCCGCTTGATGGTGCGGGCGGCGGTGAGGATGTCCTCCCAGGTCTTCGGCTGCCAGTCCGCGGGGAGACCGGCCCGCGCGAACACCCGCTTGTCGAACCAGAGTCCGCGGGTGTCGGTGCCGTCCGGGACGCCGTACGTCTTCCCGTCCTCGCCCCTCGCCGCGGACTTCGCCGTGTCGATGAACCGCTCCCAGTCCTTCCACTTGGCGAGGTACGGGTCCAGAGGCCTCAAGTAGCCGCTGGTGATGTCCGAGTTGATGAGGAAGGTGTCCTCGTAGACCAGGTCCGGCGCGGTTCTCGGCGAGCGGAGCATCTGCTGGAGCTTGGTGTAGTACTCCGAGTCCGGGGCCTTGATGGGGACGAGCCGGACCTTCTTGCCGGGGTACCGCTTCTCGAACTGCTTCTTGATGTCGGCGAGGTAGGTGTCCATCACCTTGACGGAGTTGTCCGTCGACTGCTTGAAGGAGACCTTGAGCGTGTTCGCGCTGCTACCGGATCCGCCGCCGCAGGCGGTGAGGGCGGTTGCGGCGAGGGTGGCGGTGAGGAGGGCGGTTAAGACGGCGGTGGGGCGCACGGGCATGACCTCCTGCGGACGCACTTCGTCGTGGCGCGGGGATGGCTGCCGTGTGAAGGTAAGAGGAGTGGTCTAGTCAGGTCAATGCGTCTGCGGCGGATCGGGCTTCGGCGGCAGCGCCGGCTCACCGCCCCCGCTGCTCCACCCCACTCACCCACCGGTACACCAGCTCAGGCCTTCCCACCTGCCCGTACACCGGCTTCCGCTCGGCCCGGCCCCCGTCCACCAGATGCTCCAGATACCGCCGGGCGGTGATCCGGGAAATCCCCACCGCCTCCGCGACCCCCGCCGCGGTCAGCCCCTCCGAAACCTCGCGCAGCGCCCCCGTGACCCGCTCCAGGGTGGGGCCGCTCAGCCCCTTCGGAAGCGCCGCGGGGCCGGGCGCGCGCAGGGTGGCCAGTGCGCGGTCCACCTCGTCCTGGCCGCTCGCCTCGCCGACCGCCGCGTGGAACT
Organism: Streptomyces sp. NPDC039424; assembly: GCF_055639495.1. Lineage (NCBI taxonomy): Bacteria > Bacillati > Actinomycetota > Actinomycetes > Kitasatosporales > Streptomycetaceae > Streptomyces > Streptomyces sp. NPDC039424. The sequence goes on along the minus strand of NZ_JBVKAI010000027.1, from coordinate 15,637 downwards.
CGGCGTAGCGCATCAGCCGGTCCCGCAGCGTGGCGAAGGTGAACGGCTTCAGAACGTATTGCACGACGCCCAGCGAGACCCCCTCCCGCACGACCGTCAGATCCCGTGCCGAGGTCACCGCTATCACGTCGGCGTGGTACCCGGCGGCCCGCAGGGACCGCGCGAGCTGCAGCCCGTGCACATCGGGGAGGTGGAGGTCGAGCAGCAGCAGGTCCACCGCCGTACGGTCCAGCAGGCGCCGCGCCTCCGCCCCGGTGTGCGCCTTGCCGACCGCCACGAACCCCGGCACCCGCCCGACGTACATCACGTGGGCGTCGGCCGCGACGGGGTCGTCCTCCACGACCAGAACGCGGATGGGCTGCCCCGCCGCCCCGGCCGCCGTCATGCGTCACCTCTCAGTGCCGCGTCCCCGGTGACCGCGCCCGCCAACGGCAACCGCACCTCGAACTGCGCCCCGCCTCCGGCCGCCTCGCTCACCGACAGCGTCCCTTCGTGTCGTGTGACCGCCTGCCGCACCAGCGCGAGCCCGAGCCCGCGCCCGTCCGGTCCGGCCGGCTTGGTGGAGAAGCCCCGCTGGAACACCAGCTCGGCATGGCCGGGGTCCACCCCGGAACCCGTGTCCGCGACCCGCATCACCAGTTCGGTGCCTTCCGTGTACGCGGTCACGGTCACCCGGGCCCGCACGCTTCCCTGTGCCGCGTCCACGGCGTTGTCGATGAGATTGCCGAGGATGGTCACCAGGTCGCGGGCCGAGAGGCTCTCCGGGAGCAGGCCGTCGTCCAGGCGGCTGTCCTCGGAGACCACCAGTTCCACGCCCCGCTCGTTGGCCTGGGCCGTCTTGCCCAGCAGCAGCGCCGCCAGCACCGGCTCGCTCACGGCCGCGACCACCTGGTCGGTCAGGGCCTGGGCCAGTTCGAGCTCGGCCGTGGCGAAGTCCACCGCCTCCTCGGACCGGTCCAGCTCGATCAGCGACACCACCGTGTGAAGGCGGTTGGCCGCCTCGTGCGCCTGTGAGCGCAGCGCCTGCGTGAAGCCCCGCTCCGAGTCCAGCTCGCCCATCAGCGACTGGAGCTCGGTCACGTCGCGCAGGGTCACGACCGTGCCCCGGCGCTCACCGCCGGACACCGGCGAGGTGTTCACCACCAGGACCCGCGAGGACGTCAGGTGCACCTCGTCCACCCGCGGCTCCGACGCCAGGAGGGCACCCGTCAGCGGCGCGGGCAGGCCGAGGTCGGCCACCGAGCGGCCCACCACCTCGTCCTCCGGGCCGACCCCCAGCAGCTCCCGCCCCCCGTCGTTGATCAGCGCCACCCGGTACTGCCCGTCCAGCATCAGCAGCCCCTCGCGCACCGCGTGCAGCGCGGCCTGGTGGTAGTCGTGCACATGGCTGAGCTCGGTGGCGTTCATGCCGTGGGTGTGGCGGCGCAGGCGCGCGTTGATGACGTAGGTGCCGATGGCGCCCAGGGCCAGGGCGACCCCCGCGACGCCGACCAGCGCCGTCACCTGGCGCTCCACCCGCCGACTGATCGCCTCCACCCGGATGCCGGCGCTGACCAGGCCGATGACCCTGCCGTTCTCCTCCACCGGCGTCACCGTGCGGACCGAGGCGCCGAGGGTGCCGGTGAAGGTCTCGGTGTAGGTGTGGCCCTGCTGGGCGGCGGTGATGTGGCCCAGGTAGCGCTTGCCGATCTCGTCCTTGTCCGGGTGGGTCCAGCGGATCCCGTCCGGATTCATGATCGTGACGAAGTCGACCTGGGTGTCGCGCATGACCCGCAGGGCGTACGGCTGGAGCTGCCCCGAGGGGTTGGAGGTGTGGATCGCGGCCCGTACGGAAGGCGCGTCGGCGATCGAACGGGCCACCGCCGTGGCCTGGCCGGTCGCCGCCTCCTTGGCCTGTTCGCGGTCGTTGACGTACGTGAACAGCGCATATCCGGCCACGACGACCGCTATCAGCACGGCCTGCATGCCGAACAACTGGCCGGCCAGGCTGCGAGGTCGCCAGATGGCTGGAATACGCATGTCGTCAGTCTGCCTCCGGATAAGTGTGAACTAAATGAACGGAAGGGTGACCGCCCTCACAAGGGCGGGAGATGCTCACGGCATTCCCCCATAACGCCCGGACGTGAGCCGCACGCCGGTGTTAGCCGACGAAGACGTCAAGGAGGGCAGCCGTGGCCGCCAGCACTCCCGATACGGCACCTGCCGCACCCGCCGCGAAGCGGGACCGTACTCACTACCTGTACATCGCCGTGATCGTCGCGGTGGCGCTCGGTATCGCGGTCGGTCTGATCTGGCCCGATGCAGGGGTCGAGCTCAAGCCACTGGGTACGGGCTTTGTGAACCTGATCAAGATGATGATCTCGCCGATCATCTTCTGCACGATCGTGCTCGGCATCGGTTCGGTCCGGAAGGCCGCCAAGGTCGGTGCCGTCGGCGGTATCGCGCTCGGCTACTTCCTGGTGATGTCTCTGGTCGCGCTGGGCATCGGCCTCGTGGTCGGCAACATCCTGCACCCCGGCGACGGGCTGCACCTCACCAACGCGCTCAAGGCGACCGGGCACGAGCAGGTGTCCGCCGACGCGCTGCCGCCGGTCGACTTCGTGCTGTCGATCATCCCGATGTCCTTCGTCTCCGCCTTCACCCAGGGCCAGGTGCTGCAGACCCTGCTGGTCGCGCTGCTCGCCGGGTTCGCGCTGCAGGCGATGGGGCCGGTCGGCCAGCCCATCCTGCGTGGTGTCGAGCACATCCAGCGGCTCGTCTTCCGCATCCTCTCCATGGTGATGTGGGCCGCCCCGATCGGTGCCTTCGGCGCCATCGCCGCGGTGGTCGGCTCGGCCGGTCTGGACGCCCTGAAGAGCCTCGCCGTGCTGATGCTCGGGTTCTACGTGACCTGCTTCCTGTTCGTCTTCGTGGTGCTCGGCGCGCTGCTGCGGGCCATCACCGGTCTGAACATCTTCTCGCTGTTCAAGTACCTGGGCCGGGAGTTCCTGCTGATCCTGTCCACCTCCTCCTCGGAGTCCGCGCTGCCGCGCCTGATCGCGAAGATGGAGCACCTGGGCGTCAGCAAGCCGGTGGTCGGCATCACCGTCCCGACCGGCTACTCCTTCAACCTCGACGGCACCATGATCTACATGACCATGGCCTCGCTGTACATCGCGGACGCGCTGGGCACGCCGATGTCCGTCGGCGAGCAGATCCCGCTGCTGCTGTTCCTGCTGCTCGCCTCCAAGGGCGCGGCGGGCGTCAGCGGCGCCGGTCTGGCGACGCTCGCCGGTGGCCTGCAGTCGCACAAGCCCGCGCTGGTCGACGGCGTCGGCCTGATCGTCGGCATCGACCGCTTCATGAGCGAGGCCCGCGCCCTGACGAACTTCGCGGGCAACGCCGTCGCCACCGTCCTGATCGGCACCTGGACCAAGGAGATCGACCGGGACCGGGTCAAGCGGGTCCTCGCCGGTGAGCTGCCGTTCGACGAGACGACCCTGCTGGACGAGGGCCGGACCGCCGCTCCGGCGGACGGGGTGCCCGCTCCGCGCGAGGACGGCGAGAAGGAACTGGCCAAGGCCTGACCGTCGCCGCCTGAGCGCCCCCTACCCCGGGCGCCCGGCCCCGCCTGAACCCGGGCCGGGCGCCCGGACCACCGTCTCCGGGCGGCTGAGACTCCCCCCGTAAGCTCAGCCGCCCGGTCCTCTACTCGCTCAGCTCGGCCACCAGCGCGGTGGCCGCCGAGGCGGGCACGCCCGCCGCGGTCAGGACACTGACCGCGGCGGAGCTGCCCGCCTCTTCCGCTGTCACCAGGCCGTCGTTGACCGCCTCCATCACCGCGAACAGCATCTGCTCGTGCACATGCGCCAGGGCCGGCGCCGGCAGCGGTGAGCTGAAGGTGCCCTCGTCCATACCGCGCTGCAGCAGTTCGGCGCAGGCCTGGCGGACCGGGGCCAGGCGGTCCCGGATGCCCTGCACGGTGACCGTGCGCTGGGCCAGCGCGACCAGCAGGCGGTACCGGTCGGCGATCTCCCAGAGGGCGAGCACCGACCGGGCCAGTGCCTCGGCCGGGTCGCCGACCCCCTCGCGGCCCGCCGCGTGCGCCGCCGCCAATGAATCCACCGCGCCGTCGACGAGCGTGCTGATCAGCGCCTCACGGTTCGGGAAGTGCCCGTACACCGTCCGCCGCACGACTCCCGCGGCGCGCGCGATCTGATCCATCGAGGCATCGGGGTCGCGCAGCAGCTCGGCGAGGGCGACGTCGAGGATGCGGCGCCGGTTGGCGTCGGCGCGGCTGGTGCTACCCATGGTCATGGCCCTCATTCTGCACTCCCCTCGGCCACCGCACTCCCGTCGACTTGCACAGTGTTGTGCAACGACGTACATTGCGCATCGTTGTGCAATTGCACTGAGCTGTGCAAGTACGTTGAGGAAGGCGACCCCTGCGCATGCGACTCGTCATGAACGAACCGGTCGAAAGGATGGACCGCCCCTACGCCCGGCGCTGGTGGGCGCTCCTGGTGCTCTGCCTGAGCCTGCTGATCATCGTGATGGCCAACACCGCCCTCACGGTCGCGGCGCCGGACATGACCGAGGACCTCGGCCTGTCCAGCGCCGACCTCCAGTGGGTGATCGACGGCTACACCGTTCCGTACGCCGCGCTGATGCTGCTGCTCGGCGCGATCGGCGACAAGTACAGCCGCAGGGGCGCGCTCGTCCTCGGGCTCGTGGTGTTCGCCGGCGGTGCCGTCTCCGGCTACTTCGCGGACAGCGCCACGGCGGTCATCGCGGCCCGCGCCGTGATGGGCGTCGGCGCCGCCCTCATCATGCCCGCCACCCTCTCGCTGCTCGCCGCGACCTTCCCGCGCGCAGAGCGGGCCAAGGCCATCACCCTGTGGACGGCGACCGCCGGGCTCGCCATCGCCGCCGGTCCGGTGGTCGCGGGCGCGCTGCTGAAGGACCACGGCTGGTCCTCGACGTTCCTGATCAACGTGCCCGTCGCCGCCGTCGCGATCGTCGGCGCCTTCGTCCTCGTACCGCCGTCCAGGGCCGATCACCACGACCGGATCGACTACGTCGGCGGGCTGCTGTCGGTGATCTGGATCGGCTCGCTGGTCTACATGATCATCGAGGGGCCGCACTTCGGCTGGGGCGTCAAGGCGGTGACGGCCGCGGTCGTCGCGGGCCTCGCCCTGCTGGGCTTCGTCGCCTGGGAGCTGCGCCACCCGCGCCCGGTCCTCGACGTACGCCGCTTCGCGCACCGCCGGTTCGCCGGCTCCAACCTCGCCGTGGCCCTGTTCTTCCTGGCCGTCTTCGGCGCCTTCTACTACCTCACCCAGCACCTGCAGTTCGTCCTCGGCTACGACGCCCTCGGCACCGGACTGCGCATGCTGCCGCTGGCCGGTGCCGTGTTCGCCGGCTCGGCGCTCACCGGCTTCCTCACCCCGCGCGTCGGCATGAAGTGGACGGTCTCCGCGGGCATGGTCGGCGGCACGACGGCGCTGGCGCTGCTGACCCGGGTCGACGCCGCCTCCTCGTACGGCGACTTCGTCGCGCCCCTGGTCATCCTCGGCCTGGCCATCGGCCTGGCGCTCTCGCCCTGCACGGACGCGATCATGGGCGCGTTCCCGGAGTCCGAGCTGGGCGTCGGCGGCGCGGTGAACGACACCTCTCTGGAGCTCGGCGGCTCGCTCGGCATCGCGATCCTCGGCTCGCTGCTGTCCACCTCGTACGCCGACCACCTCACCGACGCCACCGCCGGCGGCAAGCTCCCGGCGAGCGCCCTGGACACCGCCCAGGACTCGGTCGGTGCCGGGTACGCGGTCGCGCAGGGCATAGGGGAGAAGGCCCAGCAGGTCGCGGCGCGTGCCGCGCAGACCGACGACCCGCAGCAGGCCGCCCAGTTGAAGCAGCAGGCGGCCGAACTCTCCTCCGGCGCACGGCAGATGGCCGACGCGGTCGGATCCTCCTTCTCCGACGCCGTGGCCCACACCAGCCTGGTCGGCGCGGTGGTCCTGGGCATCGGCACGGTCCTGGTGGCGGTGCTGCTGCCGCGCCGGGAGGCCGCCGCACGGGAGGAGCCGGCCGAGGAGGAGAAGGAGCTGGTGGACAGCGGGGCGCGCTGATCCGCGGCCCCTCACGCCGGTCTCTCACCCTCATCCACTAACGTGCCGTCTCCGGATCAACCGGAACGGCACGTTCGTATGCTCGCACGGAGGCACGGGGGATGAAGATCGACTGGGACCGGCGGACCTGCGCCCGCAAGGGCCATGTGACCTACGCGCCGGACGACCCGCGGCTGCGGGTGCGGCTGCACGCCCAGACCGCGCTGGGCGACGTCTGGCGCTGCCTGCGCTGCGGCGACTTCGCGCTCGGCGAGCCGCACGGCTCGGGACCGGCCGCCGACGCGCCGCTGGTGCCGCGCGGCAAGGTGCTGCGGGACCTGTTCGTCCTGCGCTTCCTGGCGATCGAGCGGGCCGTGCGCGGGGTGTTCATCGTGCTGGTCGCGGTGGCGGTGTGGAAGTTCAGCAACAGCCAGGACGCGGTACGGCGGCTGTTCAACGACTACCTGGACGCCTTGCGCCCGGTCTTCAAGCACTTCCACTACGACCTCGACCACTCACCCGTGGTCGGCTCCCTCCAGAAGGCCTTCGGCTACAAGCACTCCACACTGGTGCTGGTGGCCGCCCTGCTCCTGGCCTACGCGCTGATCGAACTCGTCGAGGCGGTCGGCCTCTGGTACGCCAAGCGCTGGGCGGAGTACCTCACGGTGGTCGCCACCGCCGCCTTCCTCCCGCTGGAGATCTACGAACTCACCGAGCACATCAGCTGGCTGAAGATCACCACCCTCGTCCTCAACATCCTCGCCGTCCTCTACATCGCCCTCACCAAGCGCCTGTTCGGCCTGCGCGGCGGCCGGAAGGCCTTCGACGAGGAGCGGCACAGCGCCTCACTGATGGAGGTGGAGGAATCGGCCGGAGTCGCGGTCTAGGGCTGCTCCCTCCCGAGGGTCTCGGCCACGGCCTTCGGGAGCCAGTCCCGTACGTCGCCGAAGGTGAAACCGAGCCGGGCCGCCCGGGAGTTGTCCATGCCGTAGGAGCGGGTGAAGGAGTACGGGGAGGTCTCGCCGTCGCCCTCGGCGGTGCGGTACACCGCCCGGCCGCCCGGCAGGTGCCCCGCCACCGCCGCGCCCAGCTCCTCGGTGCTCAGCAGACCGTGCGAGGCCGCGTTGACCGGCCCGGTGAAGTCCTCGCCCGCCGCCCAGAACAGGAAGTCGGCGATCTCCTCGACGTGGATGTACGTCGCCGGGTGGTTGACCGGCGGTACGACGATCGGTGTCGCGGTGCGGACGCGCTCGGCGTAGTGCGCCAGCCGCCCGGTGAAGTCGTCCTCCCCGCCCAGGACATGGGCCACCCGGACGGCCGCGTACGGGAAGTCCCCGCCGGCCGCGAGCACCGCCTCCGCCTGCCGCTTGCCCTCGCCGTAGTGGGCGTCCAGGAACTCCGGGTCCGACCAGGGGAGTCCGAGGTCGACCGGGACGGTGCCCGGGTCGACGGCGGTCTCCGGTACCGGCGTGGCGGAGTCCTGGTGCTCGTACACCTCGACCGTCGACGTCATCACGTAGCGGCGGGTGCGGCCCGCGAGGGCCCGGCGGGCGATCGCCGCCTGGCGGGGCGAGTAACAGACCTGGTCGACGACGACATCGAAGGTGCGGGAGCCGAGGGCCTCGGTCAGCGCCCTCTCGTCGTCCCGGTCGGCGACGAGGTGGACCACGCCCGGCGGTGGGGCCGAGGAGCCGCGGTTGAGCACCGTCACGCGGTCCCCGGCGGCCAGCAGCCGGGCGATCAGCCGCTTCCCGAAATAGCGGCTGCCGCCGATCACCAATACGTCTCGCACATCCCCAACGTCTCGCATGGACCATAATTTTCCCGGTGCACCCGCGAGGTCTGAAGGGGAAGACATGGGAGATCCGGTCACCACACCGAAAGAACCGCGGCAGCTGCGCGCCATCGCCCACGAAACACCGGTGGCCTTCGACGCGGTGGACCGGCAGATCCTGGAGCTGCTGCAGACCGACGGGCGGATCAAGCTGAGCGAGCTGGGGCGGCGGGTCAGTCTCAGCCCGGCGGCCGTGGCCGAGCGGGTGCGCCGGCTGGAGGCGGCGGGCGCGGTCGGCGGATACGGCGCCCGGGTCACCCCCGCCCGGCTCGGCTACGGCATCCAGGCCTTCGTCCGGGTGAACCCGCACGGCGGCTACACCCTGGGGCACCCCCGGACCCTGGAGCTGCTCGACCGCCCGGAGGTCACCGAGGCCCACCACGTGGTCGGCGAGGACTGCTGGATCCTCAAGGTCGCCGTCACCGACACCGTCCACCTGGAGGAGATCCTCGAACAGGCCTCGGCGCTGGGGCGTACGACGACATCGATCGTGCTGTCCTCCCCGGTGCGGCACAAGCCGCTGCTGCCGCCGGGATGAGGGGCTTGCGTTGACGTCGGCGTCAAGGCCTACGGTCGCGGTATGCGAATCGGCGAGCTGGCCGCACGCGCCGGGACCACCACGCGCACGCTGCGGTACTACGAGACGCGCGGGCTGCTGCCCGCGCGCCGCGACGACAACGGCCACCGCACCTACGACGAGCGCGACCTGCGGCTGCTCACGCAGATCCGGACGCTGCAGGACTTCGGGTTCGACCTGGAGGAGACGCGGCCGTTCGTGGAGTGCCTGCGGGCCGGGCACCCGGAGGGCGACTCCTGCCCGGCCTCGCTGGCGGTCTACCGGCGCAAGCTGGCCGAGCTCGACGGGCTCATCGGCGAGCTGACGGCGGTCCGGGAGACGGTGGCCGGGCAGTTGGCGCGGGCCGAACGGGCCATGGGTGAGCTGGCCGCCGAGGCGCTGGTTCCGGGGGGTCCGGAACCGGGGTGCGAACTGGGAGGGCCGAAGGAATGATCAAGGCGAGCGGTCTGGACGAGGTGACGGACGAGAATTTCGAGGCCGAGGTGATCGGCGCCGATCTCCCGGTGCTGGTGCAGTTCACGGCCGACTGGTGCGGGCCGTGCCGGCAGCTGGCGCCGGTGCTGAAGGACATCGCCTTCGAGGAGGGCGACCGGCTGAGGATCGTCCAGCTGGACGTGGACCACAATCCACGGACCACGATCGCGTACAACGTGCTGTCGACGCCGACCCTGATGGTCTTCCGCGGCGGTGAGCCGGTGAAGTCCATGGTGGGGGCGCGCCCGAAGCGCAGGCTCCTGGAGGAGCTGTCCGACGTGCTGTGACCTGGGTCCGGACCATGAAGAAATCCCCCGAGCAATTGCGCTCGGGGGATTTCTTTGCGTATATTCAATGGTTCGTGACTTCAACACGGTCGAGTCACGGAGAAGTTCAGTGAGCACAGTATATCCGGGCGGGAGCGGAATTGTCAAACACCGAATTTCCAGACGATGAATTGCGCCACGAACAGGAATTCATCGACGGACTGTACGCGCGTGTGGACGCCCTGCGCGGCGACACCGAGGCCTCCGTCACGGACGCCCTCGCCCAGGGCGACAAGCCCATGCAGGCCCGGCTCGAGCGGGACATCCTGGTCGCCGAGCGCTCGGGGCTGCTCGCCGCGCTGAACGCGGTGGACGGTTCGCTCTGCTTCGGCCGCATCGACCTCACCTCCGGCACCACCCACCACATCGGCCGGATCGGGCTGCGCGAGGAGGACGCCGAGCGCACCCCGGTCCTCGTCGACTGGCGGGCCGATGTCGCCCGCCCCTTCTACCTGGCCACCGGCCACACCCCGATGGACCTGCGCCGGCGCCGGCACATCGCCACCGACGGCCGCCGGGTCACCTCCCTGCACGACGAGATCCTCGACCTCGGCGACGCCACCCGCACCGGCCACGAGGACCCGACCGGCGACGCCGTGCTGCTGGCCGCGCTCAACTCCGCCCGCACCGGCCGCATGAGCGACATCGTGCAGACCATCCAGGCCGAACAGGACGAGATCATCCGGGCCCCGCACCGCGGGGTGCTGGTGGTCGAGGGCGGCCCCGGCACCGGCAAGACGGCCGTGGCCCTGCACCGGGCCGCCTATCTCCTCTACGAGCACCGGGAACTGCTGGCCAAGCGGGCCGTTCTCATCGTCGGCCCCAACCCCGCCTTCCTCGGGTACATCGGCGAGGTGCTGCCCTCCCTCGGCGAGACCGGGGTGCTGCTGGCGACGGTCGGCGAACTGTTCCCCGGCGTGAAGGCGACGGCCGCCGACACCCCCGAGGCGGCTGCCGTGAAGGGCCGCGCCGACATGGCCGACGTGCTCGCCGCCGTCGTACGCGACCGGCAGGCGCTGCCCGACCCGGTGATCGCCGTCGAGCACGACCGCGAGGTGCTGATGCTCGACGACGGCCTGGTGAACGTCGCCCGCGAGCGCACCCGGGCCGCCAAGCTGCCGCACAACGTGGCCCGCGAGCACTTCGAGGGCCACATCCTCAACACGCTCACCGAGCTGTACTCCGAGCGCGTGGGCACCGACCCCTATGACGGCGGCAGCCTGCTCGACGCCAGCGACATCACCCAGATCCGCGACGAACTCGCCGAGAACCGCGAAGTCTGGTCCGCCATCGACCGGCTGTGGCCCCGGCTGACCCCGCGCCGGCTGGTCGCCGACTTCCTCGCCGAACCCGACGGGTACCTGTCCGAGGCCGACGCCGACGCCGTCCGGCGCCCGGTGACCCGGGCCTGGACCGTGGCGGACGTACCCCTCCTCGACGAGGCGGCCGAACTCCTCGGCGAGGACGACCGGGTGGCCCGGGCCCGCGCCGAGCGGGAACGGGAGACGCAGATCGCCTACGCGCAGGGCGTGCTCGACGTGTCGTACGCCTCCCGGACGTACGAGTTCGAGGACAAGGAGGACGGCGACCCGGAGGGGTCCGAGGTGCTGTCCGCGCACGACATCATCGACGCCGAGCGGTTCGCCGAGCGGCACGAGGAGGAGGACTTCCGCAGCGCCGCCGAGCGCGCCGCGGCCGACCGGACCTGGGCGTTCGGGCACATCATCGTCGACGAGGCGCAGGAGCTGTCGCCGATGGCGTGGCGGCTGCTGATGCGGCGCAGCCCGACCCGCTCGATGACGCTGGTCGGCGACCCGGCGCAGACCGCGGAGGCGGCGGGCGTCGGCTCCTGGTCCCAGATCCTCCAGCCCTACGTCGAGGACCGCTACGAGCACACCCGCCTCGGCGTCAACTACCGCACCCCGTCCGAGATCATGGACGTGGCGGCGGCCGTGGTCCGCGCCGAGAACCCGGACTTCGACCCGCCGAGCTCGGTCCGCTCGACCGGCGTACGGCCCTGGGCCCGCCGCGCGTACGACGACCTGCCGGGCGCGGTCGCCGAGGCGGTCACCGAACTGACCCCCGCCGAAGGCCGGTTGGCGGTGATCGCCCCACGCGAGCTGCACCGCCGGCTGGCCGCCCGACTGGACGGCGTCACAGCGGGCACCGAACCCGACCTCACCCACACGGTCGTCCTCCTCGACCCGCGCCAGTCCAAGGGCCTCGAATTCGACTCCGTACTCGTCGTCGAGCCTGCCCGCTATGGCACCAGCGACCTGTACGTGGCCCTGACCCGGGCGACGCAGCGGCTCGGCGTGGTGCACACCGAGGAGCTGCCGAAGCCGCTCGCCGAGGCGCTGACGTAAGGGCCGGGAGACCTACGCGGGCCGGAGCCACACGGTCGCCAGCGGTGGCAGGGTCAGCCGGATGCTCGCCGGGTGGCCGTGCCACGGGGTGGCCTCCGGTTTGAGTGGGTCGGGGTTGGTGATGTCGCTGCCGCCGTAGCGGGCGGCGTCGGTGTTGAGGACCTCGTGCCAGGCGGGGATGTCGTCGGGGACGCCGAGGCGGTAGTCGTGGCGGACGACGGGGGAGAAGTGGGAGACCGCCAGCAGGGGGCTGCCCTCGGCGTCGTACCGGAGGAAGGCCAGTACGTTGTCCTCGGCGGCGTCCCCGACGATCCACTGGAAGCCGGACGGGTCGGTGTCGCGCTGCCACAGGGCCGGGGTGTGGCGGTACACCGTGTTGAGGTCGCGGAGCAGGTCGCGGACGCCACGGTGGTCGGCCTCGGCGCCGTAGGCGGGGTCGAGCAGCCACCAGTCGGGGCCGTGGGCCTCCGACCACTCGGCTCCCTGGGCGAACTCCTGGCCCATGAAGAGCAGTTGCTTGCCGGGGTGGGACCACATGAAGCCCAGGTAGGAGCGGTGGTTGGCGCGCTGCTGCCACCAGTCGCCGGGCATCTTCGAGACGAGGGAGCGCTTGCCGTGCACCACCTCGTCGTGGGAGATCGGCAGGACGTAGTTCTCGCTGTAGGCGTACACCATCGAGAAGGTCATCTCGCCGTGGTGGTACCTGCGGTGGACCGGCTCGTGGCTCATGTACTCCAGCGAGTCGTGCATCCAGCCCATGTTCCACTTCAGCCCGAAGCCCAGGCCGCCGAAGCCGCTCGGCCCCTTGTGGTGCGTGGGGCGGGTGACGCCGTCCCAGGCGGTCGACTCCTCGGCCACGGTCACCACGCCCGGGCAGCGCCGGTACAGGGTGGCGTTCATCTCCTGGAGGAAGGCCACCGCGTCCAGGTTCTCCCGGCCGCCGTGCTCGTTCGGCGTCCACTGTCCCGGCTCGCGCGAGTAGTCGAGGTAGAGCATGGAGGCGACGGCGTCCACCCGCAGGCCGTCGATGTGGAACTCCTCGCACCAGTACACGGCGTTGGCGACCAGGAAGTTGCGCACCTCGCGGCGGCCGAAGTCGAACTCCAGCGTGCCCCAGTCGGGGTGGGCGGCGCGCAGCGGGTCGGAGTGCTCGTACAGCGGGCGGCCGTCGAACTCGGCCAGCGCCCAGTCGTCGCGCGGGAAGTGGGCGGGCACCCAGTCCATCAGCACGCCGATCCCGGCCTGGTGCAGCGCGTCCACCAGGTACTTGAAGTCGTCGGGGGTGCCCAGACGGGCCGTGGGCGCGTAGAAGCCGGTGACCTGGTAGCCCCAGGAGCCGCCGAAGGGGTGCTCGGCGACCGGCATCAGCTCGACGTGGGTGAAGCCCAGGTCCTTGACGTACGCGGGGAGCTGTTCGGCGAGCTCGCGGTAGGTGAGGCCCGGGCGCCAGGAGGGCAGGTGGATCTCGTACACCGAGAACGGCGCCTCGTGCACCGGTGTGTCCGCGCGGTGGGCCAGCCAGTCCGCGTCGCCCCACTCGTGGTGCGAGGCCGTCACCACGGACGAGGTGGCGGGCGGGACCTCGGTGCGCCGGGCCAGCGGGTCCGCGCGCAGGGTGCGGGAGCCGTCCGGGCGGGTGATCTCGAACTTGTACAGCTCGCCCTCGCCGAGCTCCGGCACGAACAGTTCCCACACGCCGGAGGAGCCGAGCGAGCGCATCGGGTGCCCGGTGCCGTCCCAGAAGTTGAAGCTCCCCGCCACGCGCACGCCCCGCGCGTTCGGCGCCCACACCGCGAAGCGGGTGCCGGTCACGCCCTGGTGGGTCGTCGGGTGCGCGCCGAGCACCTGCCACAGCTGCTCGTGCCGGCCCTCGCCGAGCAGGTGCAGGTCCAGCTCGCCGAGCGTGGGCAGGAAGCGGTAGGCGTCCTCGGTCTCGTGGACGTTCCCGTCGTACGCCACCAGCAGCCGGTAGTCCGGGACCTCGCGCAGCGGCAGCAGCCCGGAGAAGAAGCCGTCGCCGTCGTCGTGCAGTGCGGCCCGCAGCTCGCCGGAGACGACGGTGACGGCCCGCGCGTACGGGCGGAAGGCCCGGAAGGCGATCCCGCCGGGGACCGGGTGGGCGCCGAGGACGCCGTGCGGGGCGTGATGGGTGCCGTTCAGCAGCCGCTCCCGGTCGCCGGCGTCGACGGCGGGGGAGACGGCGATCTCGGCGTCCGGGGCGGGCGCGGGCTCGGGGATCTTGATGACCGGGGTGGCCGGAGCGGCCTGGGTGGCCGCCTCGGCCGTCTTCTTGGCCGACTTGTTCTTGCCGGACTTCTTGGCGGACTTGGACTTGTCGGGCGCTGGCTTCTTGGACGTCACGGACGCGTCTCCCGGGCGAGGGTCAGGTCAGGTCGGACGTGGCGAGGCGGTGGACCGCCGAGAGGGGTACGGCGAGCCAGTCGGGGCGGTGCCGGGCCTCGTAGACGACCTCGTAGATCGCCTTGTCGGTCTCGTAGGCGCGCAGCAGCACCGGGTCGGTGCGCGGGTCCTGGCCGGCGACCTCGGCGTAACCGGAGCAGTAGGCGGCCCGGCAGGTCGTCGCCCAGTCCGGCGCCGGCGGGCTGACGGAGTGGGCCGCGTAGTCGAAGGAGCGGAGCATCCCCGCGATGTCCCGCACCGCCGGCTGCGGCATGCGCCGCTCGGCCAGGGGCCTGGCCGGTTCGCCCTCGAAGTCGATCAACGACCACTGGCCGGACGGCGAGCGCAGGCACTGGCCGAGGTGCAGGTCGCCGTGGACACGCTGGGCGGTCCAGGTGCGGCCCTCGGCGGCCAGGTCGGCCAGCGCCTCGAAGGCGGAGCGCAGCCCCTTCTCGTACGGAACGAGCGCGGGCACCGCCTGCACGGCCGCCGTCAGCCGCTCGGCCATGCCGTCCACCAGGACCCGCAGATGGCTGTGGCCCAGCGTGGCGGTGGGCAGCGCGCGGGCGAGCGCGGTGTGCACCTCCGCCGTGGCCCGGCCGAGCGCCCGGGCCTCGGCGGCGAAGTCCTCGCCCTTGGCCAGCTCGCGCAGCGCCAGCTCCCAGCCGTCCGTGGCGCCCCGCACGAACGGCTGGAGGACGCCCAGCACGTACGAGCCGCCGTCCAGCTCGGCGTGCAGCCAGGCCGTCGGCGCGGGCACCCGGGCGCAGCCCTCGCGGGCCAGGGCCTGGGGTATCTCCAGGTCGGGGTTGACGCCGGGCACGACCCGGCGCAGGAGCTTCAGAATGAACGTATCTCCGTAGACCACGGAGGTGTTGGACTGCTCGGCGGTCATCAGCCGGGCCACGAGTCCGTCGCGGATCTCCTGGCGCGGGTCGCGGTCGAAACGGAGCCCGCCGATGCGGGCCCGGGAGCGCAGCGCCTCCAGGAACACCTCGGCGGGCCGGGTGTCGTACAGGGCGTCGTACACCGTGCGTCCGGCGAGCGGCCCTTCCTCCACGTGTCCGATCAGCGCGGGCGCGAGCCGGGGCGGCAGCGCCTCGCGCACGCCTATCAGCAGCTGGTAGCAGTCGCCGGGGTGCACGGCGGAGCCCGGCGCGGGCGGCTGGTGGGCGTCCACGAGCAGGTGGTACAGGCCGAGCTTGCCGTCGGCCGGCAGCAGCTCGGTGGCCGCTACCGGTGTGAAGCCGGTGACCGGGCGTCCTTTGCCCGCGAACCAGCGCTGCCTCGGCAGCCACTCGCGCAGCAGTGGGTCGAGCGACGCGAGGATCTGGCCGGGACTGGTGGTGCCGGAAGGGGTGACCGTTTCCGCCATGGCGTCACGTCCTTTCCCCGGGTCGTCGGGGTGGTTACCTTTGCGTGCCCCGGGTGGGGCGGGGGAAACCGCCCCACCCCGGGCTTCTATGCGCCTTCCTTGCGGAGCCGGAACCAGTAGAAGCCGTGGCCCGCGAGGGTGAGGAGGTAGGGCAGTTCGCCGATGGCGGGGAAGCGGACTCCGCCGATGAGTTCGACGG
>NZ_JBVKAI010000026.1:0-108792 GCF_055639495.1 Streptomyces sp. NPDC039424 | reverse complement strand
TGGTGGCCCACTTCCACATAGGACACGAATCCCACAGCGACCATTTCAAGCCCCAGCGGCTGCACGCCGACAAAGCCTGCGACCTTCCTGACCTGCGACAATGGCTTCACAGTCAGCACATCGGCGTCCGTATCGCCCGCAAGGGAATCGACTCAAGCGAACGACTGGGCCGCCGGCGGTGGGTCATCGTGCGCACGATCTCCTGGCTGACCGGCTGCCGACGCCTGTCACCCCGCTACGAGTGCCACCCCCGCAACTACCTGGCCTTTCTCGGCCTCGCTGCAGCCCTCTGCTGCTACAAACGCTTCCTCAAACTGACCATGTAGGACATGGTGTAAGTCCCAGCCAGCGGGCGAGTTGGACCGGTCCGAAGTCGTCTCTGGGTCGGCTCATGTACTCGGTTCCTCCTCCGACTGGGGCTTCCCGCTGGGTTGCCTGGTGCGGTAAGGGCCGGCCATGGTGCGGGTGTCGGCGTAGTGCCAGATGTCCGCGCGGCGGTACCAGCGGCGTAGTCGGCCGCTGGGGAGCTGTTCCTCCTGGACTGGCTGAGGCCATCCGCGAGGCGGGCGTTTGGGGTAGTTGGTGATGCTGGTGGGTTCCACCCCCAGAACCCTGGCCGCTTCGGACAAGGTGATCAGGTCATCGGGATTGCCACTGCGGTTGACGTCGAGTTGGGTGCGCTGGGCGAGCTTCTTGTAGTCGGCGTACCAGGCGTCCCACTCCGCCGGGTTCCAGTACATCGTCTGATTGACGGTCTTCACCGGTTGCGGATGGCCGTTCTCCTGACGCCTGCTCCACAGTTGAGCGATGGTTCCTTGGGCGAGGCCGTGTCGGGCTGCCAGTTGGGCGCGCGATTCAAGGCCGGCCTTGTCCTGGCGCTCCTCGTACCAGCGGTCCCACTCCTCGGCATCCCAGACCAGTTCGAGCCCGATCTTGCCGACGGATGCAGGATGCCCGGTTGCATGCCGGTTGCGGTACCACTTCTCCAGCGGGGTGAGGGTCATTCCGTATCGGCTCATCAGGTCCTGGCGGGTGTACACGCTGCGGCCGTTCAGCGTCGTCATGTGCTCCTCCTGCACGTTTGAGGTCTGACACGGGTGATGTGGACGGAGGGGTGAGTGCGCTGTCGGGTCCAGGAGACGGCCGATTAGCATGTCACTACCGCTCTGAGGTGCGGGCCTGTGGTTGAAGGGGTCTGTGACTGGAGAGCGCAGGGCGGCCGGCGGACTGCCATCTTCACCGTCGGCCGCCTGCTTGGCGCCTACTCGGTGCGCTTACGGAGCAGAGCCTGGGACCTCACCAGCCGCCGTTAACGCTTCCCTAATATTAAATTTTGCCTTATTCGGTGCAGGGTGTCAATCCGTCGGCGGGGCCGTGAGGGACGAACGGCCCCGCCGACCGCCGCGGGTTGGGGGACGGAACGCGCCAGCGGGCCGTCCCCCAACCCGCTGCCGACAACACAGCCGTCCCCGAAGGGGACGACCTTTCCCGCTGGGCGGGTGGCGCGCATCACTCGGTGCTGCTGGCGGTCCGCGCCGTTCTACCGCGACCTGCTGCAGTGGTCTTTGGAGGACCCTGCCCGCTGGGCCCGGTGGGCCGCACCGCCCCCCGTCGGCGAGGCCGATATCCGCGGCTACATCAAGGAGAGTCGGCGCCGTCAGGCCCGCTGCAGCAGCGGACCCGCACCCTGATTCCCGTGCTGCCACGGCTCATCACCGCCGCGAAGGACGAACTCGACACGGCCGGACGGATGTTGTCCGCTGCCCGCGACGCAGCAGCCGGCGAGGAGTTCACCATCGATGTCCGGCGGTTCCGACGGACCGGTCGCGGCGCCAGCACCTGGCGTCCGAGCGCGTTGTTCGTCAGCCCCGTCGACCAGCCCGGGCCCCGCTTCGACGTCGAACGTCTGGAGACAACGCCTTCTGGACCTTCGCCGCCATCGAGGTACTGCGCAGGACGGGAGCACGCATCGAGGAACTGCTTGAGCTGACCCACTTGAGCCTGCGCCAGTATCAGGCCCCGACCGGGGAGATGGTGCCACTGCTGCAGATCAGCCCGTCCAAGACGGACGCCGAACGGGTCATCCCGGCCGACCCGGACCTGGTCGCGGTGCTCGCCCGCATCATCCGCCGGGTCAAGCGCGACGGCTCCGTGCCGCTGCTCAGCCGATACGATGGCTACGAGCGCAGCTTCGGCCCGCTGATGCCGCATATGTTCCAGCGCGTCACCCACCACCAGCTGCAGGTCGTCCCGCCGGACCGCATCCGGGAACTCCTCGCCGGTCTGGCCCGGCGAGCGGACATCACCGACGTCGACGGCACCCCGCTGAAGTTCACCCCGCATGACTTCCGGCGGATCTTCTCCACGGAGACCGTCAACGGCGGACTGCCCATCCACATCGCGGCGAAGCTGCTGGGGCATCTCGACTTGAATACCACCCAGGGGTATGTCGCGGTCTATCCAGAAGAGGTGATCCGCCACTACCGCCACTTCGTTGACCAGCGCCGAACCCATCGGCCCAGCGAGGAATACCGCGAGCCGACAGACACCGAATGGGAGGAATTCCGGGACCACTTCAGCCTGCGAAAGGTCGCGCTCGGCCGATGCGACCGGCCATATGGGACACCCTGCCAACATGAATCAGCATGCGTGCGCTGCCCGATGCTTCGCATGTCGTTGAGCCAGGTCCCCCGGCTGCTGGAGATCGAACGCAACACCCACGAGCGACTGGACGAAGCCAGACGGCTGCAATGGCTCGGCGAGGTCGCCAACCTTCAGGAAAGTCTGCGTCACATCTCTGACAAGAAGCGCCAAGCCCCCGAATGCCTACGTCAACATCAAGCAGAGCAAGGTGATTTGCGGGAAAACGCACTCAGCTGATCGGGCCTTTGCCAGCAACCTCCGGGAGCCCCCGATGGCGCTCACGCCACAGCGCTGCTGCCCGGGAGTCCTCCACGAGCACCCAGCTGTCGAAGTCTTCACGCACGAAGCCTGGGTCTAGGGGCATGAGCCTGATCTGCGGACGGTCATCCATCCACCAGATCTCGAAGTCCGTCGTTGTGCCGACGGCAGGCCAGCGCGTCGCGTCCCGCGGCAGCATGAGTACGTCGACGAAGCCGGTGACGGCTAGCCCCAGGTCGACACCGATCCCGGTGACGCCGGGATGGCGAACCCAGTCCACTGTTCCGGCCAGCCGCTGGCCAAGCCGAAGCCGTCCGCGCAGCTCGTCCCAGGCGTTGTCGAGGGGAGTCATCCCAGACATCTTGCTACATGTTTCCTCGGGTCCTCCATCGGCCCCAGATCAGTAGTGCGGAGAAACACCCGGTGCACTGCCTTGCCGGAGTAGGACAGCCGCATCGAGAACAGATAGACCTTGGTCATCTTGCGCGCGATCACGTGGACGTCGCCGAAGTCGACCTCCGCCTCCGCCCCGGCCAGATGAGTTTGCGGCACGAACATCGTGTCCGGGCCCACCCCAGCCTGCCGGCGGACCTCCTTGCGGCGGTCCTTCACGTAGAGGCGGACCATGGAATACGAGATGTCGTCGGCGCCGTGGCCTTCCACCAGGCGGTCGAAGATGCGCTGTGCGGTGTGCCTCTGCTTGGGCGGAGCGTCCAGGTCAGCCCGCAGCATGCCGTCGATCAACGGCTTGTAGGGATCGAGCCTCGACTCCTTGCGCCGCTGCTTCTTCCGGGGCTCCGGCCACTGCCCGTCCAGAGCCCGCCGGACGGTCCTCCACGTCACGTTGTGCGTGCGCTGAAGCGCCCGCAGCGACATGCCCATCTGGTGATCCCGGCGAATCGCCGCGTACAACTCGACCTTCGACTGCGAGTTACCCATGAGGCCCCCAGCGGGAGAAGCACACCTCACAGTCCCACCGCAAGCCCCCAAGTGACGTCAAAACAAACTGACATCGCAAACTCGGTCAGATGGTGACTCCCACAGTCACTTCGAAACGGCTCCCGTAGCCACGCACATAACCACCTGGTGGACTTGCGACGATTCAGCACCCGACACCCAGTGGCGGCGGTCAGTGCGCAATCGCTGCCCAGCGGGTGATGCGCAGCCATCGGTTCCATAGCCCACGCGAACGCAGCCCGTCTGTCCCAAGTGCGCACGACCCGCCGCGGGGGCGGTAGCCAGAGGTGTGTACTGCCCTGATAAAGGTTCTTCACCAGGGCAGTGGTGGTCACTGACTGTCGTTGCCGCCGTTTTGGGTGTAGGCGGCGTACAGCGCGGACAGGCCGATGGCGAACTGGGCAATCGAGTCGACGGGCATGTGCACGATGGCGATCAGGATGACGCCAGCGGTCAGGACGGCCAGGAAGACTATCAGGTCGGTGCGCGGCGTCTTACGGTTGGGCATGCGGTTTCCTCCTCGTGAGGGCCGGGGCCCGTCGCGTCAGTGGATTGTCGGAAGTTGGTCGGCGGGCCCGCCCGCAGCTCGAAGTTGGCTGTTCGCTGTACCTGCGAGTGCGAGCAACGCCATAGTTGTGTCACCGCGCGATGACTCCACGTGATCCTGGACGCGGTGAAGAACCGGCAGGCCGCGTGGGTGGAAGGCAGGACTGTCCACGGACGTGGACGAGGGGGACTCATGGCATCGGGGGCACACCAGCCCGCCCAGTCGGCGCAAGAGGAGTTGCTCGCGCTGCTGCGCAGATACAAGCCGGCGAGCGGCGGAGTGCGTGCGCTGGAACAGATGGGGACAGAGGCTGGATTAGAGGGCTGGCCGAAGCATTCCCAGTGGGCCAAATACCTCAACGGCAGCAAGCTGATCCCGTTCGAGCTGCTGATCGCCTTCCTGGAGTTACGGCACCGGGGCACGCTGCCGGGCCGGGTGCGCCAGGAGGCCGAGCGGACGTGGAAGCAGGCCAAGGCAGAGTGCGAGCAGCGGCAGGAAGGCGCCGACCGCCAGCAGGTGGAGCTCAGCCTGCAGCGGAAGCTGAGCAGCGCGCTGGAGACACAGCTGGAGTTGCAGGACTTCGTCCACGCGCAGAACGGGATCATCGACGGACTCACCCGGCTGACGGAGGTGCTGCTCACCGAGCGGGGCACACGCGAGCGCACACTGCGGCGCACGCGGGAAGAGCTGGAGGAGGCAGGAAAGGACCAGCGACTGCTCCTTGATGCGCTGTCCGTGCTGCAGGGGTCCATCGCCGCGATCGAGCTACGGCTGCAGCGCACTCGGTCACGAAGGCAGCAGGCTGCTGATCACCGCTCCATCGCGCAGCACCTCAGTCTTGAGCTCTCCCACCAGATCGCCCGACTGCGTGCGTCGCTGGCTGTGGAAGCGGCAGCAGCCCAGTCTGCGCTGTCCATGGACACGACGCGTATGGGCGGTGAGCTGGCCTTTCCTGACGGCACCGCGGTGTCCATGGACAGCGTGGACAGCCTTCTGGACGCGGTCGAGGAGCGGCAAGCGGCCGGCGGCAGCCTGCTCGAGCGTGCCCTCGTGGAAGTGGCCCGGCTGCCTGAGGAGAACCTGCCGGAATCTTCGGATGTCGTGGTCGGCACCGTCGTGGAGGCATCCGCTGCGGCGCGCGAGCCGGACGGCGAAGCCGAGCTGCCAGGCGAGCTGTCCCCGACCCGCGCCGTAGACGAAGCGGCCACGCCGGCCTCCCCCGCCGGGAGCAGAGAGGCCGAAGTGAGGGCACTGGAGAAGGTGACCACGAGGCCGGCAGAGGCCGGCACACCTGCCGCGGCCAGGCCGGCACCAGCGACCTCCGTCGATCCCGCAGAAGTGGCTCCCGTCCTGGCCACCACGATTGACCGCCCGGCCCCCGCCCCCTGGGACCTGGATGAGAACTACAAACGCCCCCGCCGTAGCAGGCGTCGTCGGCTGGCACTGGCGATTCTGATCGCGTGTGCCGCCGCCGCGACGGCGGTCTGGTATCCCGCTTTTCTGGGGGACCTCACGGGTCAGGGGTCCGGCAAGCCCGTACGTAAGCCCTGGCGTTACGAGACTGCCTCCGGGTCGGTAGGGGCCACACCGGTAGTGGCAGACGGGACGGTGTACGTGACCGGCATTGATGGAACGGCTGGAGGGAAGGTCTACGCCCTGGACGCCGCTTCGGGCAAGCGGAAATGGGTCTACGCCGGGTTTGTGGAGACCGAGGCGAGTTCCTTGGCGGTACACAACAGCACGGTATTCGTCGGCGGCAACGGGGTCGTGGCCTTGAACGCGGCGACCGGTGACAAGAAGTGGGGCATACGGGGCAGTGTTCTCTTGGACCTTCCGCACTCCGCACTCACGGTATCGGGCCGTATGGTCTATATCGGCATGACCCACAAGGCGTCGATCTATGACCCTGATATCTCGGCGATGGACGTGCTGGACACGGTCACAGGCAAGCAGAAGTGGGGTTATCGTTCCGCCACGGACGTTTCCCAGCCGACTGTGGCCAACGGCACGCTCTTCGTCGGTATCCAGCATGGTCTGTACGCTTTCAACGCCCTCACCGGGACGAAGAAGTGGTCGACCCGTTCCTACGGCGAGATTCACCTCAGGCCGGCGGTGGCAGCCAACCGGCTCTACGTCGCGAACGACAAGGGCAGCGTGAACGCGCTCGACGCGGCCACCGGTACCACGAAGTGGACCCACCGTACCGGGGCCAAGCCGGCATCACCGCCCGTCGTGTCGGGCACCGTCGTGTACTACGGCGCCGCCGACCACAACCTGTACGCGCTGAACGTGGCGACCGGTGCGAAGAAGTGGTCCCATGCGACGGGCGGCACGGTCGTCTCCCCGCCCGTCGTGGCGGGGGACACGGTGTATTGCAGCGCCGGCCACACCGTGTACGCGTTCAATGCAGCCACTGGCGAGAACAAGTGGTCCCACGACGTGGACGGGGAACTGATCTCCTCACCTGCGGTGGCAGGTGGCCGCGTCTACGTCGGGGACGACAAAGGCACGGTGTACGCGCTCGATGCCGCCACTGGCATCGGGGGCTGACTCGGACAGGCACCAGGCCCGGCGATTCCACCGACGCGTCGACCAGCGCGACTCGATTCTCGGGGCGCTACCCCGCTCGGTAGGCGCGGGGGCGCGCCGCCGGGTGCTGCCCTGTGCCAGAGCCGGACGATCGCCGGGTACTTCTTGCCCCAGGCTTCGGCGAACTCGGCGAACTCGGCGAACCGCTCGAGTGCGACCTCTTCGGTCGGCGCGGTGTAGACGGGCTTGAGGACACGAGGCGATCTTGTCCCAGTCCTGGCGGGCGGCATAGCGGAAGGAGTTCCGCAACAGGTGGACCACACAGGTCTGCACCGTGGTGCGGGGCCAGACGGTCTCCACCGCGTCGGGCAGGCCCTTGAGGCCATCGCGTTCGGCGAGCGCGACCTGTCCGCCACGGACTACGTCTACGTCTGGGCCGACGGCATCCACCTGCGCATACGCCTGGAGGAGGCCAAGGCCGCCGGCCTGGTTGTGATGGGCGTGCGCGCGGACGGCACCAAGGAACTGATCGCCATGGCCGACGGCTACCGGGAATCCGCGGAGTCCTGGGCGAGCCTGCTGCGAGATGCTGCCCGGCGGGGCATGCGCGCTCTCGTCCTCGGCGTCGGCGACGGCGCCCTCGGCTTCGGCTTCGGGAAGGCGCTTCACGAAGTCTTCCCCGAAACCCGCCACCAAAGGTGTTGGGTTCACAAGATGGCCAACGTCCTCGACAGCCTGCCCAAGTCGGCCCAGCCCGCGGCGAAGAAGGCCATCCAAGACATCTACGACGCCGAGGACAAGGAGCACGCGGCCAGGGCTGTCAAGGCGTTCGAGAAGCAGTACAAGGTGAAGTTCCCCAAGGCCGTCAAGAAGATCACGGACGATGAGGCCGAGCTGCTGGCTTTCTACGGCTTCCCCGCCGAGCACTGGATCCATCTGCGGACCACGAACCTGATCGAGTCGACCTTCGCGACCGTGCGGCTGCGGACGAAGGTCACCAAGGGTGCCGGCTCCCGCGCGGCTGCCCCGGCGATGGTGTTCAAGCTTGTCGAGTCCGCCCAGGCACGATGGCGGGCCGTCAACGCGCCCCACCTCGTCGCCCTGGTGAGGGCCGGCGCCCGCTTCGAACGCGGCGAGCTCCTCGAACGTTCCGAGGCGCTCGCGGCCTAAGGTCAGACCACCATGACCGACTACGACACCTACGGCACCAGCACACACACCGCGAGTGAACTGGTCCGCCTCGTCACCGGCCACCTCGATGTGGTCTTCACCGAGCGCGAAAGTGACTACCGGGGCGTCTACCACCTCGCCCAGGGCGCCTACGGACGCATCGAGATCCAGCCGAACACCATCCCCGGCGATGACGGCCAGGACGACCTCTACACCCCGGAACACCCGGCGGTCCGGGTCCTCTTGCTCACCGACACCCCTGCCCCAGAGCCCACCCTGCACACTCGCCTGGGCACCATCCAAGGTCTCGTGCACCTGAGCCGCGAATCATGGTGAGCCGCTACTGACCCACAACTCTTGACAATTACTCCCATGACCAACCCCCGCAAGCGGGAGCAGGCCCGCGCCGTCGCGGGGCCGCTTCTCTACCTGCCCGACGACCGGGAGTCCGAGGACGCCCTGCGCCGCCTTCAGACAGGCCCGGCGGGGCCGCCGGGAGGTGCTGTACCTGCTGGGGACGGTCAGCTGTGATCGCCGTGCCGGGCCAGCCGTTTGAGGAGGGCGACGGACTCCGCGAGCTGTTGCTGTTCGGCGGGGGACAGCTCTGCCCTGATGGCCTCGGCGAGCCAGTCGGCTCGGCGGCCGCGGCGTGCCTGGAGTGCCTGCAGGCCTGGATCGGTCAGCATGACGAGGACCTTGCGCCTGTCATCCGGATGGGGCTTCTGGCGGGCGAGGCCTAGTTCCACGAGTTGACCGACGACCCGCGCCGCCGTCTGGTGGCGGACCTGCTGCCGGGCCGCGAGCTCGCTGGTGGTCATGGGCCCTTCGCGGTCGAGGTAGCCCAGTACCGCGGCCTGCGTCTGCGGCATGGCGTCGGTGGCCCGTGCGCGCCGCACCAGGTTTCCGACGGCGGCTCGCAGGTCGCCGGCGATCTCATGCTCGTTCACAGCATCACCGTACCCACAGGATAGCTATACAGCAATGCTGTACAGTCTGGCTGCATAAACACAAGGGAGACCAGTCATGCAGATCACCTCGCTTGGGCATTCCTGCATACGACTGCAGCACGAGGGCTGCACCGTCGTCATCGACCCCGGCTGCTTCAGCGATCCGGACGCGCTGGAGGGAGCCGACGCGGTGCTCGTCACGCATGAGCACATCGACCACTTCGTCCCCGACCGGCTGCGGGAGGCCAGCGGCGACATCGAGATCTGGACCAACCCGGCGGTCGCCCGCCACCTCACCGACCTCGGCGGACGCGTCCATACCCTCCGGCACGGAGACACTTTCGACATCGGCCCTCTGGAATTCCACGTGTACGGGGAAAAACACGCCACCATCCACCGCGACTTCGCCGAGTTCGACAACGTCGGCTTTATGGTCGACGGAGTCTTCCACCCGGGCGACGCGCTCACCGTCCCGGAGGAGGACGTGCGCACGCTCCTCGCACCGGCAGGTGCGCCGTGGGTGAAACTGGCCGAGGTCGTCGACTACGTCAGGGAAGTCGGACCCGGCGAGGTCTTCCTCGTTCACGACGCGGTGTTGAGCCCCCCGGCGCTGAGCGCCCACACTCAGATCCTGAGCAGCTTGGTCGGCGGGCCGCATGGTCCGGCCGTCCGCACCTGGTCCGCGGGGGACCAAGTCGAGCTGTCCAAAGCCGCCGGCTCCTCGAGCCAGGCGGGTCCTCGGACCTGACGGCTGACCGGCCCGAGACGGAGCAGATGCCTCGGCCCGGGCCACACCGGCGCCACCAGCTTGTCGTCGATCTCACGCGGCAGCAGCGGCTTCTCCGACACCCGGCGCCCCGCCAGAGCGGGCAGCCGCTTCACCCCTGCTAGGGTCCGTCTTCAAAGATCATCTGTTGGCGGATCATGGCGGGGTGATACACCGTCATGAACTCACCGATCTGGAGTGGGAGCTACTTGCTCCGCTCATACCGCGGGCCGCGACGGGACGTCCGCGTGTGTCGGACCGGCAGGTCATCAACGGGATGGTCTACAAGATCCGCACCGGGATCTCCTGGCGTGACCTGCCGGAACGCTACGGCCCATGGCAGACCTTCTACACCCGCTTCCGCCGCCACACTCTGGACGGCGTGTTCACCCGTGCCCTGCAGCAGATACAGGCTCGCGCGAACGCGGTCGGCGACATCGACTGGCTGGTGCAGATCGACTCCACGATCGTCCGCGCCCACCAGCACGCCGCAGCGACGCGCCGAAAGAGGGGGATCCACCGGCCGGAAGAACCCGACGATCACGCCCTCGGCCGACCCCGAGGAGGACTGACCACCAAAATCCACCTCGCCCGCGACGGCCACGACCGGCCCCTCGCGATCCTGCTGACACCTGGCCAACGCCACGACAGCATCTGCGCACACCCCCTCCTGGAACGCACCCGGGTCCCGCGCACCGGCCTTGGCCGGCCACGCTGCAGGCCCGACCAGGTCTTTGCGGACAAGGCCTACAGCTCCCGTGGCTTCCGCGCCTACCTGCGCCGACGCGGACCGGGGCTCCGTGGCGCGATGCGCCGGAGCGTTACGGGCCGTGGGACCGGGTCTATGACCTGTTCCGGCGTTGGCAGCGGGATGGGACGTGGGCCCGGATCCTCGCCCAGTTGCAGGCCGAGGCGGACACGAAAGGGCTGATCACCTGGGACGTGAACGTCGACTCCACGGTGTGCAGGGCGCATCAGCACGCCGCCGGGGCGTCGAAAAGGGGGGTCTCCAGAAGGAGCCGCCCCGGCGGAGTCTTCGTCGAGGCGGCCGACCATGGACTCGGGCGGTCTCGGGGCGGACTGACGAGCAAGATTCACCTCGCGGTTGAGCAGGGACCGAAGCCCCTGTCGGTAGTGATCACGGCCGGCCAGCGGAGCGATTCTCCGCAGTTCGAGCCGGTCCTGGAGGCGATCCGAGTTCCCGGCTTGGACGCGGCAGGCCGCGCAAACGGCCGGACCGGGTGCGTGCCGACAAGGCGTACGACTCCCGCAGCAACCGCTCCTACCTGCGCAGACGCGGAATCCTTTGTGAAGGGCGTGGACGTCAGGCGTGGTTGTCGGGGGCGCCGAACCAGCGGCTGAGCGCTTCGCGTAGCGCCGGCACGGCGGCGTCGGGGGACTCCTCGACAACCGCGGCCCAGGCGATGTGCGCGTCCGGGCGGATCAGGATGGCGTCGGCAGGACGGTCGTCGGTCTTGGCGGTGTGGACGTCGATGCGGGTTCGCCAGTCTCCGGCCGCCCGGCGGAGGTCCTCGCGGTCGGCGAGGTCCAGGAGGAGGGGCCTTGCGGTGCGCAGGAGTTCGCCGACGCCGGTCACTCCCCGGTCGCTGTGCAAGGTGAGATCGGGGACGACCGCTCCGGCCAACGGGTGGTGGCCGGGTGATCCGGGCATCGGGTAGCGGATGTCGGAGCCGGCGACGAGCGCCCCCATGCGGCGCAGCGGCTGCTCGTCGGCGAGCAGTTCCTGAAAGACCTCGCGGAGCGCTTCGGCGGCCGGGTCGGTTCCGCGCCGCAGCGCCACCTGGGCCCGGGTGTGAAGCATGGTGCGCGCGCCAGCGAAGTGCCGTTCGTCGTGGTAGGTGTCCAGCAGTCCGTCGGGGGCCCTGCCGTGGACGTCGGCGGCCAGCTTCCAGGCCAGGTTGACCGCGTCGAGCATGCCGGCGTTGATCGCCACGCCGGTCGCGGGGAACAGGTGCGCCGCGTCACCGGCCAGCAGGATCCGCCCTTTTCGGTAGTGCTCGGCTTGCCGGGCCTTGAAGGTGAACCGCGACAGCCGGATCGCTTCGGCCACCGGGAGATCCGCGCCCAAGACGCGCCGAAGGCTGACCTGGAATTCGGTCATGGACATCGGGATGTCGTCGTCGTACTCGCCGGTCTCGTCCTCGGTGGTGTAGAGGGAGACCACGGGTGAGTCGGGCGACGCGCCGACGCCGAGGAGACCGCGGTCGGTTCGGGTGAAGCCCCCGCGGACCGTGCCGAAGCCGGCGACGTCGAGATCGCCGTTGCCGAGCACGGTCACGGTGTCGGGCAGGGTGACCTGGGCCAGCCGGTTGACTTCCGGATAGGTGGTGCCAGGGAACGCGATGCCCGCCGCGTCGCGGACCCGGCTGCGGGCGCCGTCGCAGCCCGCCAGGTACCGGGCGGTCACCTGGTAGGTTCCGTCCGGGCCGAGCACCTCCGCGGTCACGGCTGTCTCGTCCTGGACGACTCCGGCCACCTGGTGCCCGCGGCGGATCTCGACACCGAGCTCATCGGCGCGTTCGTCGAGCAGTATTTCGAGCTGCTGTTGCGGAAGCGGTAGGGCGTGCAACGGAGGATCGGCGAGCTGAGTCAGGTCGAGATGGACGCCGCCGAACGGGAACCGAGGGGCGGGGAGGGGGCCGGCGCAGGCGGCCTCGCATCGTTCCAGCAGGCCCCGGTAGCGCAGCAATTCCAGGATCTGTCCGCCGAGGCCGCCGGCCTTCGGAGTGTCCCGGCGGTGCGGATAGCGCTCCAGCACCAGCGGGTGCACCCCGGCCAGGCGCAGTTCGCACGCCAGCATCAGGCCGGTCGGGCCTGCTCCCACGATGATCACGTCGTTGTCCATACATTCCCCCATCAGAACGGCACGTGTCGTGCCGCAAGAAGAACGCACAAGTCGGCGTCCCGTCAAGTACGGCACGTGCCGTGCCGGTAAGGTGACGGCATGACCGACCCCCACCGCGGCGCCGCCCGGACCGAGGCCATCATGCGGACCACGCTGGAACTGGGCCAGGAGATCGGCTACGCCAAGCTCAGCATCGAAGCGATCGCTGCCCGAGCCGGCGCGGGAAAGCACACCATCTACCGCAGATGGCCCTCCAAGGGCGCCCTGCTCCTGGACTCACTGCTCTCTCTACACAAGTCCAGCCTGGCCTACCCCGACACGGGCGACATCGTCGCCGACCTGCGCACACAGATCCACGCAGCCGTCGACCTGCTGGGCAACCCGCCCTTCGGCCCGCTGTACCAAGCCCTGGTCGGTGAGGCCCTGTACGACCCACAGGTCGCCGCCGCGCTCAACGAACGCTTCATCGCCCCCCAGACCGACATGACTGTCGCCCGTTTGGAAGCGGCTCAGGACCAAGGCCAGCTGTCGCCCGCCTTCGACCTGAGCCTCGCCATGGCGATCCTCTCCGGCCCGCTCTACTTCCAATTCCTGATCACCCAGGAACCCCTGACCCACGAGTACGTCGACCGTGTCCTCCACGCCCTCTTCAGCGGCATGGGGAAATCCTCATGAAGCCCGTCGCACGACTGCGGTTTCCATCAGGCCGTAGACGTCTGAACGGCCCAGGGCGCGGGCGCCCTCATGGGCCCCGGGACGTCCGCAACGTCCGAGCAACAACTACGCGAGGGCCGGAGCAGTGTCCGAATGACATCAAGCACGCCGTTGAAGGTGATGGTGGGCAACGTGTTATGTCCCTCAGCACCCGAAGTGCTGTTCAACGCAGACCTGATCTGAGTTGACCGTTGACTGCCGTGATCTGGAGAGGCTCGCGGCGTTCTGGTGCGCGGTCCTGGACTTCAAGGTGATCGACCGGAGCGAGGGCAAGGCCGAGATCGGTTCCTGGGTGCCGACCGTCGAGGATGTGCGGGCCCGCCAGATGCCGCCCACCCTGCAGTTCATCCAGGTTCGTTTCGGCTTCGCGCCCGGTGGTGGCCTGGGCTTCCGAAAGCTATCCCTGCGTATCCCGGACGGTGCCTTCCAGGTCATCAGGTTCCCAGAGTGTGAGCCGTGGATGACGGGGACGCTGGTCTATGCAGAGCCGTTCTGGCGGCATGACGCAGTCGGCCTCCGTGACCCCAACGCATAGTGACGCGAGCGCCGATACCCCTGTTGTCACATGACGCGCCGTTTGGATGCTCGTCCGGGAGGCGCCGTGTCGCCAGGCTGTCCGGGTGGCAGAACCAGTACGCGCCCGCGAGATCGAGGACGACGAGGGCAGGCGCCTGCTGCGGATCATCCGCAGAGGCACCGGCTCGGTGGTGCCGGCCGGGAAGAAAGCCTTCGACAGGCGCCTGCCCAACACCGAACCCAAGCTCCGCGAGTTGTTCGCGAAACTCCAGGCCATGCACGGAACGGTGTTGGCCGTGGTCGACCAGCCGGCCTCGATCGGGGCTCTGCCGCTAGATCTGTCCGCACTGCCAGCCGATCGCGACTGTCAGCCGATCGCGAGGGCGGCCGATGCGTCGATGAGGGCGAGTTGGCCCGGGCTGGCTCTCCGGGCCCGGGCCTGTTCCACGAAACGGCCCAGCTCCGCGCGGACGGTGGCCGAGTCGATGCGCTTGATCACGGGCAGCGTGGCCTCGACGATCTGACAGGCGTCGTCCAGGCGGCCGAGACCGGCCAGGGCTATCGCCTGCCGAACCGCGAAGCGGGCCTGGGAGTTGCTGTCCGCCGGGACGGCTGGCCGGCGCCGACGCTCGACGGCGAAAAGGTCGGCGGCCAGCTCGAAGCGACGGAGGCTGAGCATGCAGGACGCCTCGATGAGCCGAGGGTTGCCGTTCTCGATGCGCGGGCCCCAGTGAGGGGTCCGGTCGCCGATGCCCTCAGCAGCGTGGCTTCTGAACCGCTCCAGTGCCTCCTGGCAGGCCCCCGCATCGCCACGGCGCGCATGCCCCTGGGCCGCGCGTCGCGCGGCGTGCGCGCGGATCACCGGGTTGGCCGCCGGGTGTCCGGCCGCCTGGTCAGCGAATCCGATCGCCGCAAAGGTGTCACCGCGGTGCTGAGCGATGAACGCCTTGCGGACCAGAGCATACGCGGCCACCGTTTCGTCCCCGCCGTATGCGCCCCAGCGGACAGCGAGATTCGTCCAGCGCAACGCCTCCGCGGGATTTCCCGCCTCTTGTGCCATCCACCCCGTGTATTCGGCGAACCTCGAGGCCAGCAGCCAGATCTCGGCACGCTGCTCGCCAACGGCGTGCGGACCGGCGTCCGTCAGAATACGCGTGATCGACTTCATCGAAGCGGTGACGAACCTCGGTCCGGTGGATCTGCCGATGTCCTTCAGCTCCCGCAGGACCCGCTCGTATCCGGCGACCACGGGGCCAGCCTCGACGACGCCCTCGGCCCGGGCGCCGCGGCGGCCGGCCCCGGCCAGCTCGACGAGTTCCCCGCCGGTGCCGAAAGCCGCGTCGCATGCCGCCGCCACAGCGGGCGTCGGGTTGCGCAACCCGCTCTCTAGATTGCAGATCTGCCCTTCGGACACGTTCGCACGCCGGGCGAACTCGCGCACGCTCCACCCCCGGCGTGCCCGAAGTGTGGCCAGGACGACGCCGAAGTCGCCCGGCGGCAGCCGCGTGCTGGTCGATCTTCCTGCCGAGGCCGTCCCTGCCGCGCTGTCCGCCGGGTCCATACCGGCCAGCGTACGGAGCCTTGCGGCCGCTATTCAATCCCCGGCGAATAGCCACCGAGCGTGTACTCGACCCCTAGGGTGAGCACGATCCCTGACGTCAAGGCTTGCCAGACAGGGGGCAATTGTGCCGCGCGTCTTCCTCAACTTTCGCAAACCGGACTCCCGGTGGATGCGAGACCGCGTCTACCGCGCGCTGTCCGACCGCTTAGGTGCCAACGAGATCTTCAAGTCGGGCCAGTCGATACCGCCCGGGGCCGATTTCGCCGAGATCCTGCGGCGGCAGGCCGCCGAATGTGAGCTCATGTGCGTACTGATCGGGCCAGGTTGGCTCGACGCGCGGGGCGAGGACGGTGCGCGGCTCCTGGACCGGGCCCACGACTGGGTCCGCCTGGAGATCGCGACAGCTCTGCGGGCGGGAAACCGCGTCGTCCCGGTCCTTCTGGGTGACGCGACGATGCTGCCCGACGCCTCGGCGCTGCCGGCCGAGATCGCGGAGCTGGCGCGCCTGCAGTTCCTCCGCGTTCCGGAGACCCATCTGCCGGACGGGCTAGAGCACTTGGGCGACGCGGTGACCGCTCTCCTGTCCGGTACCGATACCGACCCCGCTATCGAACCCGGGCACGGCACGGTGCCGGCCGCCGATCCGGAGCCATCAATCACCATGACGGCCCATGTGTCCGGCGGTGGCAGCGCCTACCAGGCGGCCCGTGATCAGACGATCAAGCTGGCGTGAGGGGCGGACGATGGATCATCCCGGAGCAGACGGTGCTCATCGGATCGGGCCGTATGCGCTGCTCGGGAGGCAGAGCACGGTCGGCGGGGGCGAAGTCTTCGCGGCCCGCACGGACGAGGGGCTACTCGTCACGGTCACGGTCGTGGGGCCCGAGCTCGCCGCGGACCTGGGGTTCCGGGACCGGTTCCGAGCCGCCGTCGAGGCGGCACAGACGCTGTCCGGTACCTTCCTCGTACCGGTGGTGGATGCCGACGCCGACGCGCCGGTTCCTTGGCTGGCGACCGAGTTCACCGCCGGACTGCCGCTCCGGCAGGCGGTGGACCGGCACGGCCCGCTGTCCGAACCGGCTCTGCGGGTGCTCGCCGACGGCCTCGCCCAGGCGCTGGCCGCACTCCACGCGGCCGGGACGGTCCACGGTGAGGTGAGCCCGGATTCGGTGCTGCTGACCATGGACGGGCCCCGCATCACCGCCCTGGGGATCGTGGGAGCCACCGGCAATCCGGCACCCTCACCGACGGACGACATGTTCGACCTCGGGTCGACCGTGCTGTTCGCAGCTTCCGGAGGCGAGCCGGACACGGGCGCCCTCCCCGTGTCGCTGCGCGAGGTGATCGGCGGCTGCCTGTACCCGGAACCGCCGGACCGTCCCACCGCGGAGCAACTCGTCGACTACCTGAGGCGTCAGGACCTGCCGGCCCCAGGGGGCAGTTGGCTGCCGCCGGCGGTGACCGCCGACATGGCCGCCGCGACCGCGGCGGTGGGATCGGTGTCCGCCGGGGGCGGCGGCCGGGGCCCGCTTCCTCCGCCGCCGATGATCGCTGCCGACACGAGTGTCAGCCGCCGGAAGCTAATCATCGGTCTGGCCGGGGGCGCGGCCGTACTCGGCGGAGCCGCGGCGGCACTCGCCTTTTCCGGCGACTCGTCGCCGGCACCCGACGGCCGGGCCGGTGGGCCCGGCTCCACCGCGCGGGCGGCCTCTCCGTCAGGCGTGCGATCCACGTCGGCCTCCTCTGCGTCGCCGTCCTCGACGGACGGACCGGAATCGATCGTCCTGGCCGGACCCGACGCCGCCAAGGCATGGTCAGGCGCCGGAAAGCACGCCCCCACCTGCCTCGAAGCGTCCGACAGGGTGGTCATGGTGGTCACGGACACTGCCACGTCCTTCCTGGACGCCGCGACCGGAAAATCCGTGTTCCGCCAGCTGAACACGACCAACGACTTCGGCACGACCAGCGCCAAGTACCCGACGGCGTACGCGGACGGAGTGTTCTACCTGCTCTGCGACACACCGAGTCAGTCAGGCATGCTGGCGGCGTTCGACGCCGCCAGCGGGAAGGTGAAGTGGGCGACCAAGATGGCCGACGTCGATCCCGGCGGCGGCGCGCATGCAGCGATGTACCTGAGCCACTACGTGGCGGTCGCGGGGAACACAGTGTACGTATGCGGGCAGTTGCTCAAGACATCCGGGTCGTTCTCGGCCAAGTCTCCGAGCACCGGCTACATCCGTGCGTTCAACGCCGCGACCGGGAAGGGAAGGTGGCGGGTCAAGGGCACGGACATCAACAACGTGCTCGTGCCGCCCTCCGGTTCTCGCCTGCTGGCCACCTCGGCCGTTCCGGGCAAGAAACCTGGCCGCGTTCAGATGATCGACGCCGGCAGGAGAGGAGCCCGCGGCTGGAACGTATCCGTCCCGCACGCCGCATTCTACTTCACCACCGGCTGGCCGCTGACGTGCTACGCCGCCGGGCTGTTCCTGTTCGCCGGCGGCAACGGCGACACGCTGTTCGCCGTCGACGCGGCCACGGGCAACGAGAAGTGGCATCAGCGCTTCGATGCGAAGAACGGGGACCAGGTCCAGATCGGCGCCCCGTTCTCCAGCCTGGACGGGCGGGCCGTCTACGTACCGGTCGGCAGTGACCTGGCCGCCCTGGCCGCGGCCGACGGCACGCTCCAGTGGGTCGCGACGCTCGACGGGGCCAACGACATGGGCGGTTCCAACATGTTCAATGCCGCCCTCAGGATTTCCGGCAAGAGCGCGCAGTGTTCGGCCGACACCGTCTTCGCCACCGACAGCGCCAAGACGCTGTGGGCCATCGACGCGGCCACCGGCAGGGCCCGGTGGAAATACAGCGACCCCGGGCAGCCGGACGTGGGGTTCCTGTGGACGGTGGGTGGCGACCACGTGTTCATCGCCTCCCACCTGACAGTGACCGCGATCGCGGCCCACGGGCGGTAAGGGACAAGGAGAAGACATGGAGACGAGTGTGGAACTCGCCGGCCTGGCATCGGCGGCCGCGGCGCGCCTGATCGATCTGCTGGCGACGGACGGCTGGGTTGCGGTCAAGTCCTCGGTCCTGTCGCTGTGGCGGTCCGCGCACCCGGAGCGCGTCGAAGAGGAACTCGCCGATGCGCGCGGCGAGCTGCTTCAGGCACAGCAGACGGGCGACGGCCAGGAGCTCCAGGGGCTGCTGATCGCCGAGTGGCAGGCCCGCATCATCCGGCTGATGGCCACGCGGCCGAACGCCGTCGACGAGCTGCGCGCGCTGTTCGGCGAGGAACTGCGCGCTGCCGGAACCCCGGAACAGCAGATCACGGGCTCGATGACGCTGGAGGCACACGTCTCCGGCGGCGACGCGTTCCTGGCCGGCCGGGACATGACCGTCACCAGGGGCGGACAGGCGTGACGGAACGCAGCACCGGTGCCTCGCCCCCCGACGGGCCGCCCCTCTGGCAGCCGAAACGGCAGGAGGCGAGCGCGACCGGCGGCGGCAGCGTCTTCCAGGCCGGCCGCGACCTCCACGTTCGCCTCGGTGACGAGGGGCGCAGAACCGTGCCCGGCCCCGGCGCCGACCAAGTGCTGTGCCCGTACCCGGGCTTGGCCCCGTTCGGCGCGCGGCACAAGCAGTGGTTCTACGGCCGTGAGCGAATGGTTCACCTCGTGTGCGAGCGGATGGACGCCCGGATGCGTGAGGGCGGCCCGCTGGTGCTGATCGGCCCCTCGGGGGCCGGGAAGTCGTCCCTGCTCGCGGCCGGGGTGCTGCCGGCCCTGGACGACGGCCGGCTTCCGGTGGCGGGCTCGAGTACCTGGCCGCGGCTGCTGCTGACCCCGACGGCATCCCCGGCCCTGGCACTGGCGGCCGCCGCCGGGCTCGACGCCGAGACCGCCCGGCGCACGGCACCGGCATGGCGGGCCGATCCCGCACGGTGCCTTGCCGAGCTGCGCGAGATCACCGGAGCCGGCGATCCGGCGCCCACCGGGGAGTCCCCCTCCGCTGGCCTGGTCGTCGTGGTCGACCAGTTCGAGGAGATCTTCACGGCCTGCGGCGACGAGACCGAACGGCAGTGGCTCATCGACGTGCTCGACCGTCTGGCCCGGCCCACGGGCGGTGCGGTCGTGGTGCTGGGAGTGCGCGCGGACTTCTATGCCGCGTGCACGGCCCATCCGCAGCTCCGGGCGGCGCTCCAGGCCGGACCGGTCCTGCTGGAGCCGATGACGGAGGACGAACTCAAGGACGCGATCCGCCGCCCGGCCGGCAACGTGGGACTCGACGTCGAAGACGGCCTGGTCGAGGTGCTGCTGGCGGACCTGGGCGCGGTCGGGGGACCGGTCGGTACGAGTACCACGGGCCGGCTTCCGCTGCTCGCACACGCGCTGCGGGCCACCTGGCAGCAGCGCCACGGCCACACGCTCACCGTGGACGGATACCGCGTCACCGGCGGCATCCAGGGCGCCATCGCCACCACGGCGAACAGGCTCTACGACACCCTGCCGCCGCCCTGCCACGAGGCCGCACGGTGGGTGTTCCTGCGGCTCGTCATCGTGGGACGCGACGCCGACGACAGCCGCCGGCGCGTCCGGCACGACGAGCTGCTGCGTCACGCGCCGGACCGGGAAGCGGCCGTCAGAGTCCTGGACGACTTCACCCGTGGCCGGCTGCTGACCCGGGACCAGGACACGGTGGTGATGACACATGAGGTGCTCATCCGCGCCTGGCCCCGGCTGCGGGACTGGATCGAACACGACCGCAACGGGAACCTCGTACGACAGGACCTGGAAGAGGCGGCCGCGCTCTGGGAACAGGCCGGCCGGGAGGCAGCCGCGCTGTACCGCGGCAACCGCCTGGAGACCGCCCTCGCCTGGGCCGAGACGCACGGGCCGGAACTGAGCGGCGCCGCCAGGGCATTTCTGGCCGCCGCCCGCCACCACCAGCGGCGCGGGCAACGGCTCCGGCGCGGCGCAGTCGCCACCATCACCGTCCTGGCCGTGGTCGCCTCGCTGGCCGCGGTGTTCGCCTTCCTGCAGGAGTCCCACGCCCGGGCCGCCGCCGCCCGGGCCCTGCGAGCCCGCGACCAGGCCGTCAACGCCGCCGTCACCTCCGCGTCCGTGCAACTGGCACCGACCGATCCCTCGCTGTCCGCTCAACTCGCGCTGACCGCCTACCGAATGGACCCGACCCCGGAGGCGGCGTCCCGGCTCATCACGACCGAGAACACACCGCTGGACACCCGGCTTCCCGGCCCGCGCGGCGCGGTGTACACCGTGGCCTACAGCCCCGACGGGCACATGCTGGCGGCCGGGAACGTCAACCAGAACCTCGTCCGGCTGTGGGACGTCTCCGATCCCAGCCGTCCGGTGGCGCTGGGCCGACCCGTTCCCGTGGACCGTTCCGTCAACTCGATCCTGTCGCTCGCGTTCAGCCCGGACGGCCGGGTGCTGGCCGTCGGCGGCCACACCAGCCACAACGGCGACGCCGGTTCCGGCGGATTCGTCGACCTGTGGAGCCTGACCAGCCCCAGCCACCCCGTCCTGCTCGGCCGACCGAAGAGTCCCGCCATTCAGGGCTTCGACGCGGCGACCTCCATCGAATCGCTGGCGTTCAGTCCGGACGGCCGTACCCTGGCCGCCGGATGGCACGCAGGATTCGTCAGCCTGTGGAACGTCACCCGACCCGGCGACGTCCCCCCTGCGGGAGCGCCCCTGGACCTCGACTGCCCCGACGTCTTCTCCCATCGCATCGCGTTCAGCCCCACCGGGCAGACCTTGGCCGCCGCATGCGACGACGACGCCGGCACCATCCGCCTGTGGAACACCACCGACCCGGCCCACCCCGGCCGCGGCCGTTCCCTGAAGGCCGGGCACCCCGTCATCTCCCTGGCGTTCAGCCCCGACAGCCGCACCCTGGCCGCCGGATGCAAGGACAGCAGGGTCCATCTGTGGAAGGTCGCGGACCCCGGCCACCCGGCCCCTCTGGGCAAGCCGCTGACGGGTCCCGCCCAGCCCGTCATGTCGGTGGCGTTCAGCCCGGACGGTCACACGCTGGCGGCCGGCAGCGCCGACCACACCATCCATCTGTGGAACGTCACCCACCCCGGGGCCATCGGCCCTCTGGGCCGGCCGCTGACCGGTCCCGGGGACGCGGTGACCGACGTGGTGTTCAGTCCGGACAGCCGCACCCTCGCCGCCGGGAACACCGACGGCAACGTCGATCTGTGGAATCTGCCGCCGACCCGGATCATCGGCGCCGGCGGCAATGTGGCATCCGTGGCGTTCAGCCCGGACGGGCGCACCCTGGCCGCCGGGAACCAGAACAACACCGTCTCGCTGTGGAACACCGCCGACCCCGACCACCCCGCTCCCCGCGGTGATCCGCTCACCGGCCCCAAGGACCCGGTCGACGCCGTGGCGTTCAGCCCGGACGGGCGCACCCTGGCCGCAGGCGACGGCGGCGGCACCGTCACGTTGTGGAACACCGCCGATCCCAGCCATCCCGTTCGCCTCCGTGAGGCCCTCACCGGGGCGGACGGGAGCATCTTCGCCCTGGCGTTCAGCCCCGACGGCCACACCCTGGCCGCGGCCGGCGACGACGAGCTTGGCAGCATCGCCCTGTGGGACGTCAGCGACCCCGCACACCCCGTCGCCCAGCCCGGCATCTCCAATTCCGACACGCGGTCCGTCGCATCCCTGGCATTCAGCCGCGACGGCACGATGCTGGCGGTCGGCGGCGACGGCAGCAACCGCACCGTCGGACTGTGGAGTACGACGGACCCCGGGGTCCGCATCGGGGAGCAGATCGACCAGCCGACCGCCACCAGCACCCGGGTGGCGTTCAGCCCGGACGGCCGCACGCTCGCCACCGGGAACAGCCGCGGCACCGTCACCCTGTGGAATGCCGCCGACCCCAACCACCTCACGCACAGGGGCAGTCCCCTGACCGTACCCGGCGGCAGCCTGTGGTCGGTGGCGTTCAGCCCGGACGGGCACACCCTCGCAGCGGCCGGCCACACCGACAACGGCACCATCAACCTGTGGAACGTCACCGATCCCGACCACCCCACTCCCATCGGCCGGCCGCTGACCGTGGAGACCGGATTCGTCGCCGTTCTGGCGTTCAGCCCAGACGGTCACACCCTGGCCGCCACCACCGACGACGGCGTGGCCACGCTCTGGGACCTGAACGTCGAGTCCGCCATCAGCCGTATCTGCGCCGGAAGCTCCGGCGCCCTGAGCCGGCAGGAATGGAGCCGATATGTTCCCCAACTGCCGTACGAACCGCCCTGTGTGACCACCTAGTGACCGGAGACAGAGGTTCGTCGTCAGTCGGGTATGAATCGTCCAGGTCCGAAGATTCCGCCGTTGTCGGTCACTGATGCCCAGCGGGCGGTGACGCCAGGCAGTCAGCGATCTGGTCACTGCGCCGGGAGGTCCAGCGGATCAGCTCGTGCGGCACCCTGGCAATCTCCATCACAGGCAGGCGCCCCGGGGTGACGGTGCGCGGCTCGGTCGCCAGCCCCAGCGCCTCGCAGACCTCAGCGGCCACGATCTCGTTGTAGAGCGCTGAGGCGGCCACGGTGTTCTCGTGCAGGGCCGTGGTGTGGATCGAGCCCCATTTCCCGTCCATTCGCTGTCCCTTCACGGAGAGAAGCAGATGGTCATGGAGTAAAGGCATCCCCGACCGCGCCTCGTAGTGGCGAAAGCGGGCGGCGACCAGACCGCCGGGCGGCCGCACCCGGTAGATGCCGTCCTTGCCGTACCGGATCACCCCCACCTCGTGCTCGATCCACTCCAGCACCCGCTCGATCGCGCGCTCGTGCGCGGCCTCGATCACTCGCCGGGTCTCCTCATCCCCCAGCGCCCACAGCAGGTAGATCGTCGGCTGCGGCCGGAAGACGAAGTCGACGCCGGTGACCGTCGCCCGCCGTCCGAGGGCGGTGACCCTCCACGCCTTCTTCGGGGAGTCGCCCATGGCGAGCCGGTCGGCCTCGATCCGGTCCGCGTACGGGTGTCGGCCCCGCTCTCCCGATGCACCGCCGCGACGTTCCCCTTCCACAGCCCCAGCAGAGCCCGGACCTCATCAGTAACCGTGAACCGCCCGGGATACGCGGCCCGCTCCCCCAGTGCCCGGGCCGCAGCCTCGTCCCGATCGGCGGCCGCCAGCAACCGCCACACCGCACGCTCCCGCACCCCCAGCACGTCCGCCGCCGACCTCACCTGCCCAGTGGTGAGCTTCCCCTCCCGCCGCAGGGCCAACAGACGGCGCACCGCCGGTCCCCGCAACGCCCGAAGCGACACAGCCGGCAAAGCCCCACTCGAACCACCACCCGCCCCTTCCGGGGCCGGGCCCTGCTCTCCCTGATCCCCACCCCTGAGCACACCAACACGCACCGGCCAGCGGATCAGAACTCACCAAACTGAGACAGCGTCACCCCTCCTGGGACAACGCCCCGGGACAGCGAAACCCCCACGGAAATCTCGCGTCCAGAACACTGGCCCCAAGCCCCCTGAACCACCACTGAACAGCAGCAACACACCCAGGCCCGCTGTCACTCCCCTACTGTCCCGAAACCGAGAGATCGCACACACGAAGACGCTGAGCAGGGAGTGGTCGCCTGCGTCGACGCTGCCCTCGCTTGTGTACAGCGGGGTGAGCCGGTCCCTGGGATCGAGCCCGCCGAATCGGTCGAAGTGCGCTCGGCACTTCCCGGGCCGGGGCCGTCGACGTCGCGCTCCACACCACGCGGTCCGTCAACGCGCTCGCCGTCGGGGCCGCAAAATGACCTCGTGTGCATACCGGTTCAACGAACACGGGCGCCCCGTGCGGACCTGCGCTGCGCGGTGCGGGCGGCGAGCAGTTCGTCGGCAGCTGCGGGCATGCCTTCGTCCCGGAGGATGTCGGCGAGGCCGGTGACTTCCCAGGCGGGTGCCTGCCGTGCGACGTGAAGGAGCAGTGCATGGAGGTGGCGGTCGCGTCCGGCCGTGATGAGGGCGCGTGCCAGGTCGGGCACGACGTCTTCGAGGGGCTGGTGTCCGGCGTTGTGAGTGAGAAGCGCCGGGATGTCGTCGGGCTGGTCCCAGGCGTGCAGGAGTTCGGTGACCAGCGGCTGGGCGTCCTCGTTGGTGAGGGGCAGTCGTACGGTGAACCGGGCGCCCGACAGGTCTTCCCGGCTGGGGGCGAGGGTGAGGGTGCCGTGGTGGAGTGTGGTGATGCGGCGGGCGATGGCCAGGCCGAGGCCGGTGCCCCCGGCGTCGCGTGTGCGGGCTTCGTCGAGCCGACTGAAGCGTTCGAAGATCGTCTCCTGGTGTTCGGGCGGGATGGGCGGGCCGTCGTTGGCCACGTCGAGTACGGCTTGTCGGCGTTTGTCGTCCGGGCTGAGCGTGACGGTGATCGTGGTGGCCGCGTGGCGTTCGGCGTTGTCGAGAAGGTTGGCCAGGACGCGAGCGAGCAGGCCTGGGTGGCCGGTCACAGGCGCGGGTTCGTCGGGTGCGGTGACGACGAGACTCAGGTGATCGGGAACGTCGCGGCGGGCGACGGTGTCCCGGATCAGCTCGGCCAGGTCGACTTGCTCAGTCAGGAGGCTTTTCGTGTGTGCGCTCTGAGCGTCGAGGCGGGCCAGGAGCAGCAGGTTCGTGGTGATGTCCTGGAGATGAAGGGTGTCGTGCAGGGCGTCATGGGCGGCATCGGGCCAATGTGCGGGTGCGGACGGGGTGAGCGCGAGTTCGAGTTCGGCGCGCAAGCAGGCGAGTGGGGTGCGCAGTTCGTGGGCGACGTCGGAGGTGAACTGCCGTTGCCGGGCGGCCGCCGCATCGAGGCGGTCCAGGGCGCTGTTCATCGTCGCTACCAATTGCGTGAACTCCCGGCCGCCGCGCGGCGTCGGAATGCGCTGGTCGAGGCGGCTCAGGCTGAGCGCGGCGAACTGCGTCCGGATGCCCTCCACCGGTTTCAGGGCCCGGCCGATGAGCAGCCATGTCCCGCCGGCCGTCAGCAGGGTGAGCACCAGCGTGCCGCCGGCCAGCCACCACACGGTGGTGTTCAGCCGCTGCTGGTCCGTCCAGGAGTCGGGGTAGGGACTGGAGTCCTCCCGAGCCAACCACAGGGATGTCCCGTCGGGCTGAATCAACTCCGCGGGCGTCGCATCGCCCGGGTCAGACCACGGCCACAGGGACAGGCGTTCGCCGTGGATCAGGGGAAGCTTGTGGTGCTGGCCGATGTAGGAGTTGAGCTGGTCGCTGGACCACGAGCCCTGGGTTTCGACGCATGACGTCTCGTCGGCACCGTCTTCACACGACGGCGGCTCAACCACCTCGACGGTGGTGCCGTCCGTGACCACCTGGATCGCCGAGGCGACCAGTGAGTTGCGCACGGCGACGGCGGAGGCAACAGCAGCCAGTGTCAGCAGGACGGCGGCTACGGCGGTCGCGGCCAGCGTCAGCCGCAGCCGCACACTGCCGGACCGCGGGCCGCGCGCGTCTCGACGCAGCCGAGGCATCCTCAGCATGCCGTCTCCGGCACGCTGTCCAACCGGTAGCCGATCCCCCGCACCGTACGGATGGACTGCCGCCCGAAGGGGGTGTCGATCTTGCGGCGCAGGGTGCTGACGTAGACCTCCACCACGTTGACGTCTCCGTCGAACCGGTCGTCCCAGACGTGCTCCAGGATCTCCGTCTTCGTGACCGTCTGACCGCCGCGCCGCGCCAGGTACTCCAGGACCGAGAACTCCCGCGCCGTGAGGTCCACCGGCACCGTGCCGCGACGGCAGCGCCGGGCCGCGGGATCCACTTCCAGGTCCCCGACGCGCAGCACGGCGGGGCGTTGCGGCTGGCCGCGCCGCATCAGCGCCCGCAGCCGGGCCAGGAGCGTCACGAACGAGAACGGCTTGGTCACGTAGTCGTCCGCCCCGACGTCCAGCCCTTCTGCCTCGTCGTACTCGCCGTCCATCGCGGTCAGCATCAGCACCGGCGCCCAGATGCCCGCCTCACGCAGCCGACCGCACACTCCGTATCCGTCCAGGCCCGGCAGCATCACGTCCAGCACGATCGCGTCGTAAGGACTCTCGCCCGCCCGCTCGAGCCCTGACGGCCCGTCGTGCGCGACGTCCACCGCCCATCCCTCACCGACCAGGCCGCGCCGCAGCAGCTCCGCCATCCGCCGGTCGTCCTCAACCACCAGTAAGCGCATGGCTCCAGCATGAAGGAGAACGCCTGTGGCCAACCTGAAGACCGCACAGCGCATCAGAGTCACCCGCGGGCCTTTCAGAAACCTTCAGCTTCTCCACAGCCCCTCGCTGCCACAGTCGTCGCCTGGCACCGGTTGGTTCAGCCACACGGGCG
The DNA here is from genome assembly GCF_055639495.1 of Streptomyces sp. NPDC039424. Classification (NCBI taxonomy): domain Bacteria; kingdom Bacillati; phylum Actinomycetota; class Actinomycetes; order Kitasatosporales; family Streptomycetaceae; genus Streptomyces; species Streptomyces sp. NPDC039424. The sequence goes on along the minus strand of NZ_JBVKAI010000026.1, from coordinate 81,979 downwards.
GACCAAGGACCAGCAGCGGTGCAGCCATTGATCAGGGTGGCCGAACCGGCTGCCCCTTCAATTCCTCGGCCGGAAGAGTCGAGGTCAGACGGCACGGACTCGCTCACCTCGTCCGGCCCGTCACCCGTCAGTCGATCGCTGTCCGCGTGGACAGCAAGAAGGAGTGATCATGTCCGAACCGCTCACCCCGCAGGAAAGGCCGCTCGTCCCCGGCGAGCAGGTAGCGGGACTCGCTGCGGTGACCAAGCCGGTCGACCCCAGCCAGGAACTGTCGCCGGCCGAGTTGGCCGTTCTGGACGCCGTCGCGCCGATGGATCCGAACGTGCCGCCGGTGAAGGTCACCCGAATCGCCAAGAGGGAGGTGGGATACCGGGAAAGCGGAACCAACCACACCAAGTACGGTCGCTGGTATGGCTCCGACGGACAGGAGTGGTGCGACATCTTCGTCAGCTGGGTCTTCCACGAGGTCGGCCAGCTGGGGGCCATCGGCGGCAAGCACGCGTACGTTCCCGACCACCTCAAGTGGTTCAAGAACCACCACCGGTTCTACCGCCGCGGAGCCACCGGCGGCGGCCCGCGCGAAGGCTGCGTGATCTTCTTCGACCTCAACGGGCACAACGGCGAGGACCACATCGGGATCGTGACCTCCTACGACGACACCTACGTCTACACGGTCGAGGGCAACCGCTCCGACCAGGTCAAGCGGCTGAAGTACCCCCGCACCAGCCACCTCATCTGGGGCTACGGCCACCCCGCCTGGAACTACTGACCTACCGACCGGGCGTCCCACGGGGGTGGACGCCCGCACCTCACCCTGCTTCGACCGCTGCGGCGTGGTCGTTCCACAGCGCCAGGCGGACGGCTGCTGCCTCTGGAACTCCGGCACCGCCGGTGTCCCTGTTGCGTGCGTGTCGAGTCATGAGCTATCAGAACACCAGATTGGAGCATCATTATGCGCACATCTGTGCGTGTGGCCCTGTCTACCGCGGCGATTGCCGTTGGTATGGCCGCCGGACCGCTCAGTCCGGCAGTACCTGCCAACGCGGCCACAGCCATCCCGGCCGCCGCAAGCGGGATCGAGACGACCGTGGACGGTGGCAGCAACCTGCGTGGCGGCCCTCACTTGAACAGCCGTCTCGTCGGCACGACCAAGGGCAAGAGCAGCTTCGCCGTCGACTGCTACAAGCGAGGCGACTACTACAACGACGGCAAGCACCACACGAACGTCTGGTACTACGGCATCGTCATCGACACGCACGACAGCCCCAGTCACGTCTACTACGGCGTGTACTCGTGGGGCGGCAACGTCAACACGCCGCACGACCCCCCGGCCGGACTGCCGAAGTGCTGACGGCACCAGCCGGCATCTGCTTGCAGCGTCACCAGACGGTGTGAAGTGCCACCTTGTGGTCCGCCGGGCCTCAGCGCCCGGCGGACCACCAGCAGCCAAGTCGATCGCGAGCGCGAGCCGACGAGGCCACGGTTCAGTCCACGTCCTCCTCACCTGACCGGGGTCCCCCATGGAACAACCCATACGCAAACCACCTGCCATACGGCGAGCCTTTGCCGCCGTCGCTCTGGCCGGCGCCTGTCTCCTCAGCGCTCCCGGCGCCGCCGACGCAGGTGCAGCGTCTTCCTCCACGGCCCATGGATGTCATTGGGTCAACGGCCTGCCCACCAACGTTCTCAGGCAGGGCAGCACGGGCGCGTGTGTGAAGTACCTGCAGAGCAAACTCGCCGTCCCCGCCGATGGCATCTTCGGCCGTCAGACGCACCGCGCAGTGATCGTCACCCAAGAGCACTGCGGGCTGCGGGCAGACGGAATCGTAGGCATCAGCACCTGGGACGCCCTCCTGCACTGGTGCCGCGAATAAGAGCGCGCCGCCACAGACAGGGGCCGGACACGCGCACCGAGGGCGACCGGCACCGCCCTGGCGTTGTCACCGTTTCGCTCCTCTCACACCGCTTGTCCAAGGCCCTCTCCAGCCGCGCCGACTGGCGGGCACCTGATCAATTCCAGCCGAAGACGACTGCGGTTGGCGGTCACCGATAGCGACCAAACACCCAGCGACGCGCTGCGAAACCGTTCCGGTCGAGTCCGAAGGAGACACAGAAAATGAACATCCGTAAAGGCATCGTCGCCGTAGTCGCCGGCCTTGCTCTGGGCACAGGGACCACCGGAATCCCCACAGCCAGCTCCCTCGCCAGCCCGATGGCCACCACGAGCCAAAACTGCTGGTACGGGGGAACCCACACCACCGGCGGCGCCAAGATGCAGTACTACGAATGCCGCCGCACCTACAAGGGCCGCATCCAAAGCAGCATCAAGATCCGCGTCATCGACACCACGAACGACGGCATGTGCGCATTCGGCAGAGGCGACATCGGGAACGACAAAAACAGCGCCTACCCCCGAGTCTTCGCCCGCAGCTGCACCACAGGCGCATGGTCAGCCTGGGAACGAAGCGGCTGGTGGAACGGAAACCAAGGCTACGAATACGTCTACCTCGGCCACTGACCAGCAGCGTCAGCCTCGCACCCCGGCCGGCGGCACGCAAGCCTGCAAGCCCGGCGTGCGAAGGGGTTGCCGCATTACTTGGGAACGCGTGAGAGGGTCCGTTCATAGATGGTCCCGCCGGGTGTGTACCAGCCTGCCTTCTTGCGGACGGCCGGGCTCGGCTCCCGGGCGCGGGATGCCTCCAAGGCGGTGAGGGCGCGGGCATCGGTGTGAGCGAACTTGCCGACGAGTTCGGCGGCCATGCTCCGGACGTGCGGGTCCGGGTCGGAGGCCAAATGACGCAATGCGGGTTCGAGAACCCGTTCCGGGCCCGGTGCGCAGGTGTCGCCCTTGCACCGTTCGCAGGCAAGGGCGTGGAAGGCTGAGATCCTGACCTGGGCGTCGGGGTCGTCCGCCATGGCGATGAGTTCCCCATGGAACCGGTGTCGACCAGGTGATCGAGGAGGCGGCAGCAGCCCTCACGGACTGCCGGATCTTCATGGTGGAGGCCGGCGCGGATAGCACTCAATGCGTCCTCACCGCGCCGCAGCAGTGCGTGATAGGCCGCAACCGCGCGCTGCGGGTCACCTAAGCAGGAGACGAGGGCTTCGTTGTCGGTCCTGACGAACACGCAGCCGCGACGGGCTCGATGAAGTTCTCAGGCCAGCAGGCTTCGCTCCGTTGGACTGGGAGACTGTTCCTATCGATCTGAGCGGTCCGGTGAAGCAGGTATGGGCTGCTGTTTCCGGACTTTATGACCTTGGCCCGCTCGATGGGGCGGCTGTGGAGCGGTTGCGTGTGGCCACGGAGTTGCTCGTCTTTATCGTGTCGGGTGTCGCGGCGCCGACCGAGGCGGTAACGGCGACGAGCGGCCATCGTCCAGAACGAGCGGGGCGCGCAGCATGCGGAGACCAGTTGTTCCAGGCGGTGCGCGCGGCGGGCGGCGGGCAGCGCCAGGACGACGGCGAACTCATCGCCCCCGAGCCTGCACAGGGCGGCGCGCGGGCCCGCCCAGGTGGCAAGCCGGACGTCGAACGCTGCGCGAACGGCGTCACCGGCCTTGCCTGTACGTGACGATCAGCCCGCCCACCTGGGCGGTAGCTACTACGGTCTCGGAATATTGGGCTCGCATGTCGAGGTGTCGCGCGTTCCTCGGTGAGACCGGTGGCGGCTACCGTGGTTGTCGGGGCGTATCGCCTCGGTGTAGTGGTGAGCTCGCCTATCCAACTGTCGCCGGTTCCCTGGGGAGCCCACCCGCCGGTGACCGTGTGGTTCCCGGAGGGGCATCGGCACCAGGCTCTCCGGCTTTGGTGCCCAGCCGTGAGGCGGTCTTCTCGTGGTAACCGAGGGCCTTCGCGATGACGGCTGGGGCCTGGACTCCTTGGCTCGCCGGCACTCTGCGCGTCCGGCAGGCAGTCCACTCGGCCATTACGACCATGGCCGCCCTGTGCCTCTTATGCCGGTGCTTCTGGTCCCGGACGGCTGCCTTCTCGTCGCAGGGATACGAAGTCAGGGGCCGAACCGTACCGGCCCGACGGCCCCGAGGTGCAGAGGACGGTTGAGCCTCGCGGGACCGTAGCGTGTCACCGTCCTGGCCGCCTACGCTGCCCCCACGCGTGATCGCAGAAGTCGTTGTCTTACCGACCGGGGGTCTTCCCGGTCCGTGGAGCAGGGGGGCGTATGGCGGCGAGTCCGAGGAAGCTGCAAAAGATCGCGGACCGCGAGAGCCAAGCGGCGATCCGGTACCTGCAGCGCGGTTACCCCGAGCGCGCCTTGGCGAGCAGCAGTAAGGCGCTGGAGGCGGTGCAGCAGTTGCGGGAAGCTGAGCCGGGGGATGTCGACCACACGCTGGCTCTGGCATCGGTGCTCTACAACCATGCGGCATTCCTTGCGGCGTCCGGTACTCCCGCTGAAGGGGTCCGGGCGGCACGTACCTCATTGGCCTTGTATGAGTCGCTGCTACCGGACAGCTCTGCGGAGGGGGTTGCGGAGCCGGTCCACCACTCCTCCCGGCAGGCGGTGCTGCGCCCACAGTGGCCGACTCCTCTGGAGGTGGCCATGTGGGCGGCGGATGTGAAGGCGCGGTTGTGTCCCTTGCTGGCTGAGGCCGAGGGCCCGAGCGCTTGGGGGGAGATCAACCGGCTGGGCAGGGAGGCTGTGGCCCTCTACGAGCAGGTCGTCCGCGTTCTTCCGGAGCAGGCGGAGGGGCTGGAGCGGGTGGAAGAGCAGTATCGCCGGGCGCTGGACTTCCTCGGCGAGCCCGCCTGACCCGGGTGGCGCCGACGTGTGCTTCGCCGCGGTCGGACGGGTTGGCGAGGAAGGGTCGGCCGAGGGCCACCAGGTCGGCGCCGGCCGCCAGCATCTCCCGCGTGGCCCGGGTGACGGCCTGCGTGGACAGGTCGGTCAGGTCCGGGTTGCCGATCAGGACGCCGGGCCAGTCGGCGCGGATCCGCCGGTACCAGCCGGTCGCCGGGTCGGAGCGCACCAGGTGCAGATAGGAGAGGTCCAGCCCCTTCAGGCGGTCCAGGAGCGCGGCGTAGAGGCCGTCGGTGTCCTCCTCCCAGACACCGTTGACCGTGCTCGCGGGGGAGCGCCTTCAAACGGGGGTTCGCCCAATGGTCCGAGGGCGACCGTGACGGCCAGGACGAGCTCGCCGGGTACACCCTGACGGCCCTGGACGAACTGCGTGCGGCGAGCGCCTCGCTGGGCTGACCGGCAGCCTCACCCCGAGTTCCGTGAAAGCACAGGTCAGCGAGTGGAAGACACCATCCGTCCTCGGTGTCCGTACCGTCGCGATCAATGCGCTCGGGGAGGGAAGGACATTGGTCGGCTGTCTTGCGATGATCGACGGTTCGGCCGATTCACGCCTGGAACTCAGTGAGATCGATGGCGTGAACGCGCAGAGGGTAGCCGTACACCGGGTGTACCGTCTCCCGCTCGGGCACCATGCCGAGCTTGCGGATGACACTCTCGGAGGCGTTGTCCCCCACCCGGTTGATGCTGATGACGCGGTCCAGGCCGCGGTCCTGAAGCGCGAACTCCAGCGTGGCGTGCGCGGCTTCGGACGCGTATCCCTGGCCCCAGAACTGTGAGCCGAGCCGCCAGCTGATCGCCACGGCGGGCATCACCTCCGGCAGGAACTCGGGCACGGACAGCCCCGTGAAGCCGATCAGTTCGCCCGAGGCCAGCAGCTCGACAGCGAAGAGTCCGAAGCCCTCCTCGTCCCACTCCTCCTCCCATCGCTCGATGGCCTCGGCCGTGTGGTCCAGGTCGCGCACCGAGCCGTCGTCGATCCAGCGCATCACCCGTGGGTCCGCGTTGATGTCCGCCATCGGCACGAGGTCGTCGTCGTGCCAGCTGCGGAGGAGGAGACGGGGAGTGCGGATCTCGGTCATACGCCCATCCTGCCGAACGCAAACGCCTCATCGGTAATCCGGCACACGCCCGCGCTGCCACTCCCGAACCACAAGGCGTCAAGCAGCCTCTCTCTCCCCCCCCCGGAACCGGCCGTCAATTCCAGACCGGCCCGCCCCTTCTCCAAGTCGTGGGGCACCATGCATCCGGCCGTGGTCAAGCTGTGGTCCGATGCCTGGGCCGAGATGGTACCCTGCCCCTCCTTCGACGTCGAGACGTCGAGTTGGCCGACCTCGATGTAGGCCGGCGGCAGGCCGGTGGCGTCCTCGAGCCGGCCGGGAGCCGCCGTGGGCGGGACATCGGGGCCGCCGGCGTCGTCACCGAGCAGTGCCGACCAGGCGGTGAGGCTGTCGTCGTAGGACCACAGCGCATAGGGCGCGATGTGCGGATCGGGGGTGGTGGTGCGGTCGTCGAGCATCGGCATGAGAAGGATCTGGCGGGCGTTCTTCGGGCCGCCGCGCTCGCGGGTGAGGATGGTCAGGGCCGCTGCCATGCCCCGCCGGCGCTGTCACCCATCACGCCGATCTGGTCGGGGTCGACGCCCAGTTCGGCGGCGTGCTCGTGCAGCCAGCGCAGCGCCGCGTGGGCGTCTTCGAGCGGTGTCGGGAAGGGCTGTTCGGGGGCGCGGCGGTACTCGACCGACAGCATCGGCACGCCGCTGGCGGACACGTAGCGGGCCACGGGCCGTCGAACAGGTCAATGTGGCCGAAGATGTACCCGCCGCCGTGGAAGAACAGCACGGCCGAGCCCGGCGTCGCCCCGTCCTTGACGTACCGGCGCATCGTGATCTGCGTGCCGTCGCCGGCGGTCGCAACATGCTCGCTGGTCGTGACGTCGGCCGGGATCGGCTGGGCCGTTGAGGCGGCGCCGATGATCGGCTCCCACATGGCGCGGCGCGCCGCGATATCGCCTACGGCCGGTGGTGTGGCGTCCGCCGTCGCGCAGGCCATCGGGGCCGAGGCCGCGGCGATTTCGGGGTCCAAGCTGAAAGCCATGGCCCTTTCCATTCGATGGAGGATCGCCGTCAGACGGCGGAGGGGACGGCGATGACCTTGCCGTGCACCGCGCCCTCAGCGGCGCGGGCGTGCAACGTCGGCAGTTCGGCCAGCGGCACCCGCTCGGCGACGTCGACGCGCAGTTCGCCGCGGTCGATCAGCGCCACCAGCTTCGCCAGCTGCTCGGCGTGGCTGCGGACGAACAGGTCGATGCCCCGCACGCCGCGCTCCTCGTCGGCGGGTGCGGGCATCCACACCGTAGTGTTGACCACGACGCCGCCCGGACGGACCAGCGTGACCCCGCGGTCACGCTCGTGGTGGTGTGGTCGATGACCTCATCGGCGCCGGCGGACGTGACCGCCTCGCTGCTGCGCGGGCCGGCCGTGGCGATGACGTGGGCACCGGCGTTCTTGGCCAGTTGCACGGCGTAGCCGCCGACCGCGCCGCCGGCGCCGTTGATCAGGACGCGCTGCCCGGCCGTCAGCTTGCCGTGGTCGAACAGCGCCTGGTACGCGGTGAGGCCCACGAGCGGCAGTGCGGCGGCGTCGGGCAACGGGACGCTGTCGGGTGCGGCGTCAGGACCTCGGCCGACGCGAGGACCTACTCCGCGGCGGCTCCATTGCCGTCCATCGGCAGGAAGCCAACGACGTCGTCGCCGACGAGGAGATGTTCACGATCCTTGAGGGCGAGATCGACTGGCCGTGCTCCGTCACGACCAGCGCCTGGCCGACATGGCCGGCGGCAACCATGTCGCCGAATCCACCGTGCGCCGCTGGCGCGACGAGATGATCGGCCTGCTCGCCGCGAAGACCCCGCGCCTGGACCGGGCCCTGAAGAAGATTGCGAAGCGGGGCGGGGAAGTCGTCCTGGTCGACGGCACTCTCATTTCCACCCGGCGCCGCACCGGACGGGAGGACCGGAAGAATTTCTCCGGCAAGCACCACCACCACGGCCTGCACTTCCTCGCCCTGACCGACGAGAAGGGACGGCTGATCTGGATCTCCGCCGCCCGGCCCGGCCGCACTCACGACGCCACCGCCGCCCGCCACGACGAGCTCGTCGAACACCTGAAGGCGGCCGGCCTCGGTGCGCTCGCCGACCTGGGCTTCCTCGGCGTGGACAAGCCCGATGATCCCGACGACCTGGTCATCGTCTCCGGCTTCAAGGCCACCCGCTACCGCAAGCCGACCGCCGGGCAGAAGGAGGCGAACCGCGTCCTGGCCGCCGGATGCACACCCGTCGAACAGGGCTTCGCCCACCTCAAGAACTGGCAGATCCTCACCAAACTCCGCATCGACCCGGCCCGCGCGACCGGACTCCGCCGCGCCCTGCTCGTCCTCACGAACCTCGAAGTCACCCGCTAGCCAGATGATCTACATGCTGGACACCGCCCCACCACCAGCCAGAGCAGCCCCAGCCACCATCACGCCAAGGCCCGCGACCAGCCGAAATCAAGAACAGCGGCTCATTGAGCCAGGTAGTTGTGGATGAAGATGTCCCATCGGCCGTCGTTGTCATTGAGGTAGTAGTCGTTGAGGGTGAAGGCGACCTGGACGGGGTTGATGCCCGTCCACTGGATGCAGAGGCTGTTGGCACCCAGCCAGTAGTGGTTGGGCAGGCCTCTCCAGGAGCCGAGCAGTCCGTATTTCGGCAGTCCGGGCTGGGGCCAGGTTCCGCCGGGGGGTGCCAGATCCGACCAGCCTGTCCCGTCCGCGGTGTACTTGCCGTCCCAGGGCCACGGGCCGATCCGCATCTGGCCCCGCACCGTGACGCGGTAGACGTCGCCGGGGCGTAGCGTGAGGCCGCCTTCGGCGCCCCACCAGAGCATGTCGGTGAAGGTGACGGTGCCTTCGTCGCCGGACTTGCAGCGGGCCATGGCGGCGGAAGCGCTGGTTTTCACCGGGGTGGCACGGTAGTGCCGGATCGTCATTCTCCAGTGGTCGGTGTTGTCGCTGAGGTTGGAGTCGTTGATCGCGAACAGCAGCCGGGCGTGGACGGCGGGTGTGCCCTGGCATCCGCCGAGTTCGGTCGCCTGGCGCCAGTCACCGATCCAGCCGGTGGGGTTGTTGTTGGCTCTCACGAGCAGGCTGTACTTGTTGAGGCCCGGGACCGGGTAGCCCTGGCCCGGTGGTGCGGCCTCCAGCTTGCCCTCCGGGCCGTACAGGCCGTCACCGACGGATGCCGGGTCCGGCCAGAAGTCGATGGTGAACGCATCGCCCGGGTTCAGGACGTTGGGAGGATCGACGACGTTCGGGTAAGCGACGCCGGGCCCGTGGCCGGGCTGTGTGATCACGGTCGCGGAATCGCCGCCGCCACGGGTGCGGCAGATGGCCAGCGGACTTCCGGGAGCGGCCGTCGGCGCGTCCGCACGGTAGTGACGCACCGTGATCCGCCAGAGGCCTCCGTTGTCGGAAAGGTTGTCGTCGTTGATGCCGAACAGCAGTCGGGTCTCCACGGCCGGAACCACCCGGCAAGTGGTCAAAGCGGTGGTCTGCATCCACTCGCCGACCCAACCGCCCGGGTTGTTGTTGAAACGGGCGATCGAGCTGTACTTGCGCAGGCCCGGCACCGGGAATCCGGCGGGCGCCGCCTGAGCATCACCGTCGGGACCATAGCGGGGGCCCCAGTCTGCCGTGATGGTGTCGCTCGAGACGACCACCGACACCACATCACCGGGCCGGAGAACGTTCGCCGGGCTCTCCGCCGGCGGATAGGAACTTCCACGCTGCTTGCCGGCATACGAGAGGGTGACCTCGCCCTCACCCTTCTCGCCTCGTTGGCAGCGTGCCAGCGCGGTATCGGCGAAGGCCGGAGCCGCTGAAAGCCCGACCAGCATCCCAGCCAGGGAAAACGCGGCAGTGAACAGCGCGATGGCCTGACGCCACCTGAACGCAAGCCCTGGTATCGATGACATGGTCTCCCCCTGTCTCCCCCTGCCCCTGCTCCACCGGCCAGAGTGACAGGAGCACAGGTTGCGCACATCTGGCCTGCGGGGGCTCACAAGCGCACAACGCCTTCCCGTCGCACACCAATGAGCCGCTGTTCTTGATTTCGGCTGGTCGCGGGCCCTGGCGTGATGGTGGCTGGGGCTGCTCTGGCTGGTGGTGGGGCGGTGTCCAGCATGTAGATCATCTGGTTAGCGGGTTGACTTCGAGGTTCGTGAGGACGAGCAGGGCGCGGAGGAGTCGGGTCGCGCGGGCGGGGTCCCTTGTGAGCGACAGCGAATCGGGCAGGGTCGGGCCAGCGGTCCTCCATGGTTTCACTGAAGGTACGAAAGTCGTCGTAGCCGCGCTTGTCGGGGTCGACCGAACTATCGAGCACCACCCGGTCGACAGTCTCTGGAAACAGCGTCCGGTACTCCGAGCCGAGGTAGGTGCCCCAGGAAATGCCGTAGTAGGAAACGGAACGCTCTCCGAGCGCGGTGCGGATCCGATGCATGTCCCTGGCGACATTCGCAGAAGTCAAGTGCGGTAAAAGATCAGCAGAGTTGGCCGAACACTGCTTGGCCACCCGCTTGGCGTATGCCACGTTGGCGTTGATCGAACCGCCCGTGCCAGGGAAGGACAGTACCTACAGTTGCTCGTCTCGAACGAGCTCATCGGCGTCCCGGCCGCAGTTCATCGGAGTGCTGTGCCCGATGCCGCGGGGGTCGAAAGCGACCAGGTCGTACCTGTCGCGCACTGCCTGAGACAGGAGACTGCCCATTGCGGTGGGTACGTCCAGGCTGGAGCCCGGGCCCCCGCCGTTGAGCATCAGGACACCCTTGCCCTTCTTCTTCGGGTCGACTGCGGGAGTCCGGGATGCTTCGATCGCAATCGCTTGTCCCTCCGGATCCTTGTGGTCCAGCGGCACCTTGAGCCTGGCGCATTTGCTGAGAGGCTGGGGCGTCGCCGACCCCGAACTGCGCAGCGGCCTTCAACTGCGCCGACCCAGCCACGCGCTCGGCAAGCTGATCGAGGCACATGACGAGGGTGCCCCGTTCCAGATCACCGGCACCGATTGGCCAACTCGGGACGGCTCGGGTATCCGTGACTACGTGCATGTCTGGGATCTGGCCGCTGCGCACGTGGCCGCGCTCCAGCGGTTCGAGTCCGCACTGGCCGGTGCCCGCTCCTCGGTGATCAACCTGGGAACTGGTACGGGCACCACCGTCACCAAGCTGGTCTCAGCCTTCAACAGCGTGGTCACCCCGCGGGTCGCGGTGGTCGAGGCCGGTCCGCGCCCGGGCGACGTGGCTGGGGCCTTCACTCGCAGCGACCGGGCCAAGCGGCTGCTCGGCTGCAAGCCGCAGTTCAGCATTGGCGAGGGCAACCGCGACTCACTGCGCTGGGCTGAGATCCGTGACCAGCGACTTGCCCGGTAGATCGCCCCGGCCTCGAACGGTGTAAGGGCCGATGAACATGACGTTCAGCCGTCGCGACTGCACCTAGTTGAGGATCTTTGCGCGCAGGATGTCGATGTCGGGCGCACACAGACGCGTCGCTTCCAGCGCACTGTGCTCCCGAGTGTCTCCGCCGTCGCAGACGGCGGGGACATCTGGTGGCTTGGGTCAGCTTGTCTTGGCAGGTTCTTCAACCGAGTAGGGGCAATGCGAGCGTGAAGCGAGCTGGGTCAGGGCACCGGCCTGCCCGCGTACGAGAGAATTCTTGTCATGCGCGCTTACGAGGACCCCGCGACCTGGACGCTTGAACCGACCCGACCCCGTTGGCAGTTGGTCCTGCGTTTTGCTGCCACACTGGTGTGCTTTCCGGTGCTTTGCGCGCTGTGGCTGGCGGTGGCGGCTGTGCTTTTCGTCGTTGGGCTGTTCGCTGACGGGATCGCGGCCGTGAGCGACGGCTTCGAACGCGGCTACATGCGGTTCATGGACGATACTCTGGGCGGCATCGTCCGGCTGGGCTCCTGGTTCGTGACCTGGCCGGAGCTGCGTCACGAGGGAGACACCGAGTACTACCGGTCCCGGGTCGACCGACGCGTCGCCCACTGGACCACTCTCGCCTCGGCCCCGCGCGAGCCCAAGAAGGCGCGGCCGCCCGTGGAGTGCGCCATCCCCCTTCGTGACTACCGTGGCGTGGGTGCCGGATACGTGGCCAAGGTCGCTTTGGGCCAGGGATGGGAACTGCGGCCCTCGGACGTCCGTAAGGAGGTGCGTCTGTGGTGGTCGGCCGCCTCGCACGTCGACTGAGTGCCCGTTGCTGAGGCCGACATGACATAGCGATGGTCGTGACGCTCAATCCAACGGCTCGTTGGATCTTCAAGGCTGTGAGGACGATCGGGAGCGGCCAGGAACCGAACTGATGCGGCACACGTCTCCCGCACCATGATCTCCAACGAGCACCAAGAGCACGGGAGCTCCACCAGGCTCACCTCACCGTCCGCGGTGACCGTGGATCCGCCGAAGGTCAACGACTACAACGGCTTCGCCGAGGCGTACACGGCCGAAAATGAAACCAACCTCATCAATGCCTACTACGAGCGGCCCGCGATGTTGGCCCTCGCCGGAGATGTGGCCGGTCGGCGGATCCTGGACGCCGGCTGCGGCTCTGGGCCCCTGTTCGGGGCGCTACGCGACCGCGGCGCCATCGTGAGCGGCTTCGACGCGAGTGCCGGGATGCTGGAGCTGGCCCGGCGGCGGCTCGGCGACAGCGCGGACCTGCAGGTGGCGGACCTGGGCGGCCCGCTTCCTTACTCTGATGACACGTTCGATGATGTAGTCGCCTCCCTGGTGCTGCACTACCTGGAGGACTGGAAGCCGCCGCTGGCTGAGCTGCGCCGCGTGCTCAAGCCCGGCGGTCGGCTGATCGCGTCTGTCGACCATCCCTTTGCCATCAACCTCATGCACCGTCAGGCCGGCCGCGAGACCGAGTACAACTACTTCGACACCACCAACTGGACCGAACAGTGGTCCATGGGCGGCCAGACCGCGTTGATGAGTATCTGGCACAGGCCGCTGCACGCGATGATCGAGGCTTTCACCGGGGCCGGTTTCCGGATAACGGTCATCAGCGAGCCGGAGCCTGATCCAGCCGCCCGCGAGCTGTTCCCCGAGGCCATCGCGGCCAAGCCGCGCTTCCTGTGCTTCCTGTTCTTCGTCCTGCAGGCTGACTAGCACCCGGATATCCCACCACCCCGTCAATGGAGTCAGAACTCACCTGCCGACTGGTCTCACTTGTCACCTATAGAGCCGTGCGGCGGCTCGGGGACTGAACTGTTCGCGGTATCAAGGGAGTTCGTGGGAACGTGGGCTCCCGGCCGGGATCCCGGGCCGGTCCGGGTGGGGTTGCCGACCGTGAACTTGAGAACGAGCAGTCCCGGTTGGCCTCGCGGGAGGCGGGTTGTGCGCTCCTGCGGGAGGACCGGCGGGTGATGCGCCTGGTCATCAGGGTGATCGCGGCCCAGGTGATCAAAGATTCCGAGTGCTGGATGAGTCGTTCGTAGTCCCGGGCGCGACGGCAGGCGTGCATGCTCCAGGCGAGCGATCTCTCGGCCACCCGGCGGCGGGGCAGGATGACAAACCCGGTGGCGTCCTTCGTACGGCTGACGGTCTTGAGCGTCAGGTTCAGGTGCTTCTTCGCCCAGGTCACGAGCTGTCCGGCATAGCCGGAGTCGGCCCACACGATGGTGACCTCGGGGTGCATCAGCCCCAGCCGGAACAGGACTTCCTTCGCCCCGTCGCGGTCGATCGTGTCGGCCAGGGGGGACCATGACCAACAGCGTCAGGCCCCTGGTGTCGACGACCAGGTGACGCTCACGCCCGTTGACTCTCTTCGCGCCGTCGTAGCCGCGCGAGTCACGCCCGACGGTCTCGGCGGCCTTGACGGACTGGGAGTCGATGCCGGTGGCGACCGCGCCGGGAGCCCGGCCCATCTCGCGGCGGATGCGTGTGCGGAGCTGGTCGCGGATCTGTCCGACAACTCCGGCCGCCGCCCAGCGGGCCATGAACTTGTAGCAGGTCCGCCAGGATGGGGAGTCCGTCAGGTCCATCGCCTCCCGAGGGTCGGCCTCCGGCTCCTGGCCCTCGTACTCGGATGCGGCGGCCGGGGGTGCGAGCAGCTGCTCGGTCATCGCCGCCAGCTGGTGCGCGACGACGTCGTACACCCGGCCTCGCGCGGCGACGGTGGTGCACAGCTTCTCGTGGACCACCGCGCCGGCGAGGACGACCCGGTCGTAGCGCAGCGGGACGCGGGATATCTCCCACTCCCCCGGCTCCAGGTTCGAAGGCCGGGGCGCGGCCGGTGTGCCCGGGTCGGCTGGGGACTGCCGGTCGCGGTCCGGGACGGCGGTCGGCGGGCGGGTTCGAGGTCGGCCAGCGACCACCGGGCAGTGCAGAGGCGGTAGGCCGGCATACGGCCGCACAGCGTCACCGGCTCGCTGATGTCCAGGCAGTGCGTGGCGAGGGCGGCGTCCACGCTCCGCTCGTCCAGACCCGGCTCGCGTCGACGGCCGCGAAGGCATCCCCACCGAGTACGACAGCCACCGGCGCCGCTTCGCGAGCCAGGCCACGAGCTCGTGTGTCCCTCCGCCGGAGTCGGTGCGGATCAGCGTGTTCCGCCCGCGCCGGTGCCTCTTGGAGAGCTGGGCCAGGGCGAGCTGGGTGGCGGTGATGTGGTCGGCGGCGCTGTTGCGGACCGCGCTCCCGGGCCGCAACACCGCCGCCGCTGGCGCCCCGGTTCCACCACTGCCATGATCGCCGAACCCCATCAGCGGAGGTGCCCGAAGGTTCATTTCCAGGTCGCCGCCGCGTCCTGCTTGTCAGAGTGCGCGACTACCAGAACCCCGTGCAGGTCCACGATCACCTGGCCTGCTGCGTTCGGCGACGAAGCGCCGGCCAGCTTCCAAACTCGCTCGCGGATTTCTGCCCGGACCGACCGGATCGCGGTCAGAGCCCTCGCACCAGCCGCGGCAAGAGTATCGACGAGCCGGGAGACGGTCGGGCCGGAGGCCACCGGCCCGCAGCGTGCCGACGTCGGCCAGGCAATCTCCGCCCAGCGCGACCGCGAGTGCCACAGCCAACAGGATCTTGCCCGGATCGTGCAGCACCCGAGGACGCCCCCCCCATGGGGGAGCGCCGCCGATATCGCTCCGTTCAGGCCGGTCTTGCGGACCGTCGCGACCAGCAGCACCCCGTCGGCGTGGAGAGTATCCGCCGGGAGTCCATGCGCAACCCCAGATGCCCCCGTCGTGACCTGCCGCCATCCTGATCACCAGGCCGAACACCTGACTCTTGTGGTCTATCTCGCCAAGGGTGCGCGGCGAATCACGGCAGGTCGGGTTGAGTGACGGCTGGGTGGCCGGCCCGGCGCCATCCGTACCAAAGGGCTGTCCGGACGGTATCGAAAAGAGCCGCTCATGGAAGGTGTACCGCCGGATGCCTGGAAAAGGGAACTCGACCGTACGTCCGACCCAAGGCGCGAGCCCGGGCCGATCAACCTGCAGCGGTATGCGTTCGTACCGGCTTACGCCGGGATCGCCACGTTCTTCGGGCTGCCGCTGTGTCTCAATCCGGACGACCTGCGTGCTGGCCACGTCGATGTGGCAGTCGTCGGGGCGCCGGTGGACATGTCCACCGGGCACCGCGGGGCGGCCTACGGGCCACGTGCGATCAGGGCCGATGAGCGGATTCTGCCCAATACTCCGCAGATGCTGGTCAACCCCAGCACCCGCATCAAACCGTTCGAGGAGTTGACGGTAGTCGACTACGGCGATGCCTCCGTGGACCCGTTCAGCATCGACAACTCCATGGAACCGATCCGTGCTCTGGTCCGCGAGATCGCCGGAACGGGCGCGATCCCGATCGTGCTCGGCGGGGACCACTCGATCCTGTGGCCGGACGCCGCGGCTATGGCCGACGTGTACGGGGCAGGCAAAGTCGGCGTGATCCACTTCGATGCCCATCCGGACTGCTCCCACGACCTGTTCGGCCATCTCACCTCGCACGCCACACCGATCCGCCGATTGATCGAGGACGAGCATGTCCCCGGACGCAACTTCATCGAACACCCCGCCCCCACCGGACTCATCGCCCTCACCTGCAACGAAATGCAGCGACTATTCGCCCTGCCCGCCGCATCCCCGAACGACCAACGCGACCATCGCCTGCACTGGCCCCTAAGGCGTCGTCGACACCAGGCCCGCGCCCACGACTGCCACTACCGCCGACGCGAGGCCACAACATGAAGATCCACAACTGCGGATGGAGTATTGATTGACTGAGCTCAGAAGCAAGCGACCGAAGTCAGTGCGGCCCCAGGGGCCCCTCATGCCGCCGTTAGCGCCGCCAGGGCGCGGTCCATCGCGTCGTTGAATTCTTCCGGCGTCAGCGGCAGCCGGGACTTGACGTCCCGACTCCACTGGTCGGCGAGGACCTCGGCGGATCCCGCCTCGACACCGTCGAGCGCCGCGTCGGCCAGGTCCGACGGCGCGATCTTGGCCACGGGCCAGCCCGCGGCCATGTCGGTGTCGGCCAAGCCGAGGTGCACCGCTGTCACGAGCGTGCCCTGCTCGGCGAGTTCCAGGCGGACGCCGTTGGTCATGGCCCAGGCGGCGGCCTTGGTCAGGTGGTAGGCATTGGCGCCCTTGCCTCCGAACCATGACATGGCGGAGAGGACGTTGACGATCGCGCCCCCGCCGTTCCTGGCGAGCGCCGGCGCGAACTCCCGGATCATTCCCAAGTGGCCGAACATGTTGGTCTCCAGCTCGTGCCGTACCGCGTCCAGCGAACCGGTCACCAGGTCGGTCCCCGTCTGGATCCCCGCGTTGTTGATGAGCAGCGAGACGTCGGGGGCGGCCTCGGCTACGGCCCTCACGGATGCGGGATCGGCGATGTCGAGGGGCAGCACGTCGACCCCGGGCAGGTCCACGGTCTCGGGCCGGCGAGCCGTCGCGTAGACCTTGCGGGCGCCCCGTTCGAGCAGGCGCTGGGCGAAGGCGCGGCCCAGGCCGCGGTTGGCTCCGGTGACAAGGGCAACTGAGTTGTTGATGTCCATGCCCGGTACGCTAAAACCTGACGCTAACGTCAGAGGCAAGTGCTGGTCATCAGGGCCGGGGGGAGAGGAATCACCATGACCGTCACAGAGGCCGCGGCCGAGCGGCTGATCCGCATCGGCGAGGTGGCGCGGGGTGCCGGCGTCTCGGTACGCGCCGTGCGCTACTACGAGCAGCAAGGGCTGCTCATCGCGGAGCGCAGCCCATCCGGCCAGCGCCTCTACCGGCAGGATGCCGTCCCCCTGATCCGTTTCTTCCAGCAGATGTTCGCCGCTGGCCTGACCAGCCGAAGGATCACGGAACTCCTTCCGTGCTGGGACTCCGGGCACACCGACGCCGAGCAACGAGCCATGCTGCGCGCCGAGCGGGACCGCATCCAGGCCAAGATCGACGACTTGCAGGCTGCCCTGGACCGCCTCGACGAGGTCATCGCGATCACGGACACGCACCCGTAGGCGCGGTCGGTCGGACGTCGCACCGGCGATCTACGGCTGGAGTACCAGGGACTGTTCTGAGTTCAGATCACGTGGTGGGTTGGAGGCTGCGGAGCCACAGGATGGCGCCGCGTAGGTGGAGTCCGGCGAGGTAGCTGTCGGGCGTCTTGTCATAGCGAGCGGCCGGACCGCGCCACTCCTTGATCTTGTTTATCCAGCGCTTGACGCTGTTGCGGTCCTTGTAGAGGTCGGCGTCGTGCGTGACGGGACGGCCGCCGCGCGAGCCCTTCTTCTTGCGGTTGGCGGTCTGGTCGGCTTTCTCCGGGATGACGCCTCTGATCCGGCGTCGGCGCAGGTAGGCGCGGTTGGCGCGGGAGGAGTACGCGGCTTGTCGCCGGCGATCGCGTCCGGGCGGGTGCGGGGCCGGCCCTCCGGACCGCGGACCTTGATCCGCTCGACGACCGGGATGAAGCGGGGACTGCCGGCGGCCTGCCCGGGCGTGAGCATGAAGGACAACGGCCGACAGCAACGCTCGGCCACAAGGTGGGTCTTGGTGGTCAGCCCGCCCCGCGAGCGCCCAGCTCGGCCGCGCGAAGCCGGGCCCTGCGGCGGCGGCGCACGCGTCGGCGTTGCTCGCGAGTCGCGTCGTCCGTCTCGTCGCCCGGGTCGGGCACCGCCAATAACGGTTCGTTTTGCCCCTTTGGTGAAGCCCTTTCTCCTCCGCGACGGCCTTCTCCAGATTCTGCAGCAACTCCGGGTCGACGACCATCCCGTCCGCGTGGTGGTGCGCGCGGGCCACCGTGGAGTCCACGCTGACCAGGCTGAGGTCGACCTGCCCCCGCGTTGCGGCCTCGGCGATCATCCCGTCCATCAATGCCTGAAAGGTTCCAGCCGCCACCCACAACTGGAACCGCCCGTAGACGGTCGACCAGGATCCGTAGCGCTCAGGGATGTCCCGCCACGGACTCCCAGTCCGGTACCGCCACATCACCGCATCGAACTGTCGGCGCAGGCCAGGGATTGGCCCACGCTCACCCAGCGGCAAGAACGGCTCCACCAACTCCCATTCGGCATCGCTCAGATCACCACGCGTCACACCGCAGTTCTACCGGGCCGTGATCGCCCGGCGTCGGCGATCTGAACTCGGAGCAGTCCCAGTGGTTACCCGTGGCAATCGCTCGTGGTCCTTGGCCAAGCGACCTGCCCCTATGGTCAAACCCCACGCCCGTTGCGTAAGGTTCATTTTGCACTATCACCTATTACCATTCAGGGGGACAGGCGGCGATGCCGGACACCAGGATCAGTGAGCTCGTGCGGATGTGGATCAACGGATGGGTCGTCTCCCGCGGCAGCTCGGACCCGGTCGACGAGTCGTGGGGGTGGACGATCGACGTCGGGCAGCCCAAGCACGTCGCCCGGCACGTGCTGCCGGAGCCCTCCGAGGCCGATGTGCGCAAGATCGTCGCCGGGACGAGCGCGCCGGGGACGTGGCTGAAGCTGTTCGCCG
This sequence comes from Streptomyces sp. NPDC039424, assembly GCF_055639495.1. Lineage (NCBI taxonomy): Bacteria > Bacillati > Actinomycetota > Actinomycetes > Kitasatosporales > Streptomycetaceae > Streptomyces > Streptomyces sp. NPDC039424. The sequence goes on along the minus strand of NZ_JBVKAI010000026.1, from coordinate 63,151 downwards.
AGGACCAGGCGGTCCTGCCCTGGGTCGGGCCGGGCTGGCGGCGCGACAGTCCCGGTTTCCTGATGGCCTGTCACCTAGTACCGGAGTGCCCTGAGGTGCCGGCCGGTTACACGCTCACCAGTTGGACCCGGGGCGGCGTCAGCCGAGTACTGGTCCGCACGCGTGCCGGGCACTTCGCCGCCCGTGGACAGATCGCCCAGGTAGGCGCCCATGTCGTGGTCGACCAGGTCGAGACCGCCGCCGAGCACCGGCGCAAGGGCCTCGGCGGCTTGGTGATGCGCACGCTGCAGAGCGCCGCATACGAGGCTGGTGCAAAGACTGGCCTCCTGGTCGGCACGCCCGAGGGTCGGGCGCTTTACTCCTCGCTGGGCTGGACCGTGCACTCCCCGATGACGAGCCTCTGCTACGAGCCATCGGATGCCGCCCAGTGAGCTGAATATGGCCTGTTCTGAGTTCAGATCACGTGGTGGGTTGCAGTTGGGTATGAGTCATCCGGGTCCGAAGATTGCGCCGTTGTCGGTGACTGATGCCCAGCGGGCCGTGCTGGAGGGCTGGGTGCGTCGCCGCACAACGGCTCAGGCGCTGGCCCTGCGGTCGCGGATCGTGCTGGAGTGCGCCGACGGGCACTCGATCATGGAGGTGTCGCGTCGGCTGCGGATCACTGCGGACACGGTCCGCACCTGGCGGCGGCGTTTCATCGAACGGGGCCTGGACGGCCTGTCCGACGAGCCGCGGCCCGGTGTCCCGCGGAAGATCACCGACGCTGACGTCGAGCGGGTCATCGTCAAGACGCTGGAGGAGAAGCCGAAGAACGCGACCCACTGGTCGACCAGGTCGATGGCGGCGGCCACGGGCATGTCGCAGTCGGCGGTCTCGCGGATCTGGCGGGCGTTCGCGCTGGCGCCGCACCGCTCGCAGACGTTCAAGCTGTCACAAAATCATCCCTAACTACCAACTACCTAGATCAGATGCCCTCTTACTCATCGTGCATGCCTCCCGAGTCCTGCTGGGTCCCGGGATCCTGCTGCTGAGTTCCGGGATCCTGGTTCTGGGTCCCGGTCTCTGGCTGATGGGTGGGGTTCTCATGCTGCGTCCCGGGATCCCGCTGCTGGGTTCCAGGACGGTCTTGCGGATCCGATGCTCCTTCCCCGCCACTCGCGCACTGATCCGCCGTCATGCCTTTGTCGATCACTCCATCGCCGTCGGTGTCCACCCCGATCGCGTCGATCACTCCATCGCCGTCGCTGTCGCGGACCATCGTCTCGAATCGACCGTCGCCGTCGCGATCCTGGACCCCCTCGTCCGCCAAGCCGTCCCCGTCGGTGTCCCAGTACTCGCATGTCTGCGCGGGGGCCGCGGAGACCTCCGCGACCGGGCCGACGGCCATCCCCAGGGCCATCGCGGCCGACGCTGCGCCACACGCTACGATCCTGCACTTCATCGGGGCCTCCACTCCTCAAAGAGCAGCTCCGACGTGCCGGGCGAGCGCGTCGGCGCTGCCGCTCTTCCATGCTGCGCCGCGGACGAAGGCTCTGTCGAGTAATCCCGACCCGCAGGGCGGCCCCGCCCACCGAACGGGACTTGTGTAAATTTCAACAGTGTTTCGGCCGAGCCAGCGCCAGGGGGAGGCCACGGCGGCGCTGTACGCGACGAAGATCGCCGTGTACGAGCTCGTGGGTCGCGCTGTACGTCATCACCACGAACCGCGTCCCCGGTCGGCCGGCATCGGCCTGGGTAGCCAAGACCTGGCGACGCCCGCTTCGGGAGTCAGCTGCCGACGCTCACCTGGACCGCGAGTGGCTGACCTGGACTTCTATCGGCCTCGAAGGCGTCGTTTTCGAGGGTTTGGACAGCAGCTACGAGTCGTCGGTGCGCGGGTGGCGAAGTGCAAAATCAGGATGAATTGCATCTGCCGCAACACTCCACCGGGGATGAATAAGCAATTTACGCACGTCAGACGCCACGGGCGCTGCCGGAAGAAGAGCGCCGCCTGACCTGCAGGCAACAGTGCACCCATGATGTGGACCCTGCCGCAGCCGGTGCTTGCCGTCGCCGTGGACCGTGCCGACCTGCCGCCTGGATGGGCGGCAGAGCCGAAGTCATGGACAGGGTTTGGCCTCGTCCGTTGGCCACGATGGAGGTGAGAGCGGGAGCCTCCGGCATGAATTCCCCGACCCTGTGTCGGCGTCAGTTCTGGCAGTTGCACCCCGACGCGTCTTCGCCCCGGTCAGGGAGGGTACTGGCCGTGGTCGACGGGTGCCGAGTGTGCACGAAGCAGAGCCGTCGACGCGGGCCCATGCGAGGTGGAGGAGCCTGTTGCCTGCATGCGGATCCTGGTCACAGTCGGGGTTCCTACGGGGTGTGCACGTCGCCCTCGCGGTAGAGGACCAGGTGTTCGTGGAAGAGGACGCCGTCGCGGACGTCGCCGGTGGCGGTGAAGCCGGTGTCATCGGCGTAGTCGATGTGGTTGCCGGTGACGGTGTAGCTGCCGGTGTAGGCGCTGCGGCGGTTGCCGCGGGCTTCGTCGTAGCGGCCGTCGGGCAGCAGTTCCTGGCGGATGAATCCGTCGGCGGTCACCCACATTCCGACGTACGGGTGCGGGTCTCGGGGCGTGTCGTTGCTGGTCATGGCTCTACGATCGGCCCGGCGGCCGGGGGTAACCAGGCCGCCGTCTCCCCAGGTGAGAGCTTCCTGGGTGCCGCGCACCCAGCATCGCGAGTGAGAGGGCCCTTCATGTCGTGCAGCAGCGGAGCGGGCCGTTCGGGACCTTCCCGTGGCTCCTTCGTCGTACGCGGCGGGACGGATCGTGGGTGCCGGACCCCTGGGATAACGGCGGCCTGGTTCCGGTTCCACCGCGCGACGAACCTGGTGGTCAGGCAGCTGCTGTAGCTGCCGAACACTCGCCTCGGACCCGCACCGGCGCTCATTTCGCGCAGTGGGGAAACCGATGAGGCGACTCCACTGAGGAGCATGCAATGAGCAGCACCGACACCGACACCGGCACCGTGAGCTGGAACCCCGAGGCCCTCGACGAGATCCTCTCGAACGACGAGGGGCGGCCCGTCCTTTTCACCAACGCCCGCGTCGTGACGATGGACCCGCTGATCGGGACCATGACCGGCGCCGACCTCCTGTTCGTCGGTTCCCTGGTCGTAGGGGTCGGCCCCGCCATCATCACCGCGGCGGGGGACGACAACGCCATCGTCGTCGACTGCACCGGCCTGACCATCGCCCCCGCCGTCGTCGACACCGTCGCGCTGGCCGGCGGCCGTGGCCACCGCTCGGAGTACGTCGCGCCGCTGACTCCGGGCAACACCCCCGACTTCCTCGTGGTGCCCGACGAGCTCGCCGCCGACGTGCCGAGTGCGGTGACCACCCTCATGACCCGGCCGGATCAGGTCCGTGCACTTGTCGCAGCCGGCCGGCCGGTCCTGTGGGCCGGCAGCGACGTCCCCGGCCGGGCCACCGCCCCTGAGACGGGCATCCCGGCCGCCGCGGACCTGACCGGCAGCCCGCGCGTCGGCGTCTGGATCGACAAGAACGACTTCCTGCACCAGGAACTCACCGCCGACGGCCGCTACGACGAGACCCGGGGCGGGCGCCCGCACGCCTACCAGGGCCGGTACTGGATCGACGGCCACCGCATCGACTACCTGGACGACCTCGGCTTCTGGGCCTACGGAGAGTTCCAGGGCGACGAACTGCACCACGCCGGATACGTGATGAAGCTCGGCTGAACCTCCCCCTGGTCGGCGCTCCCACGGTCCCGATCCTGGGTGCGCGACACCTGGGGAAACCGCGGCCTGGTTGCCCTGGCGCGCGAGACCGAGGCTGGGATTCGAACAGCCCCGGCCGCCCTCCCGGCGACTCACCCTCTCTACCCTCCCCGCCCTCTCCAGCGGACGGCCCATCCTCCCGGCCCTCTCCGCTGTACGGAAGGAAGACCTCTCATGAACGTCAACGACACCACCAGCGCCGCTCTGCTCGAAGAGATCCGGCGTCGGCCCGCCGACCGGCGGCGCATCCTGATCACCGGCGCGACCATCGTCACCATGGACCCCGACCTCGGCGTCATCGACGGCGGCGACCTCCTCGTCGAGGGCGACACGATCACCGCCGTCGGCCGCGACCTCGACGCGGCAGATGCCGTGGTCGTCGACGCCACCGGCACCATCCTCACCCCCGGCTTCGTCGACACCCACCGGCACGCCTGGGAGGCCCAGCTGCGCCGGATCATGCCGGACGTCGACGACCTCGGCGGCTACGTCATGGCCACCCTGGCCGGCTACGCCACGGTCTACCGGCCCGAGGACATGTACATCGGCACCAGACTGGCCGCCCTGACCGCGATCGACAGCGGCATCACGACCATGCTCGACTTCTCCCACAACTCCCGCACCCGCGAGCACTCCGACGCCGCCATCGAGGCCCTCGTCGACACCGGCATCCGCGGCGTGCACGCCTCCATGGGCCCGCACTTCGGCGAGTGGGACCGGCAGTGGCCCGGCGACCTGATCCGCCTCAAGGACCAGTACTTCAGTAGCGACGACCAGTTGCTCACACTGCGCCTGGCGACCCTGGCCACCGACGAGATCGCCGGACCGGCGCTCACCTACGGTCCCGAACTCGCCCGCGTGGCGAAGGAGTTGGGCATTGGAGTGAGCGTGGACGCCGTCTTCGGTACGTCCTCCTCCGAGGCGGTCCTGCGCTGGGCCAAGGACGGCGTTCTCAGCGCCGACGTCACCCTCATCCACTCCACCGGGCTGACCTCCGAGGCATGGAAGGCGATGGGAGAGACCGGCACCACCGTGGCCCTCGCCCCCACGTCCGACGCGCAGATCGGCCTGGAGACCGCGATCCCCGCCGTCGACGAGGCACTGTCCGTCGGGATCCGCCCCGGACTGAGCATCGACGTCGAAGTCGCCCTGGCCAGCGACATGTTCACGCAGATGCGGGCCCTGCACGCCATCCAGCGGATGCGCGCGGTCAACGCCGCCTACGGCACCGACCAGCAGCCCTCCCGCATCACCACCCACGACGTCCTCGACTTCGCCACCCTCCAGGGCGCCCGTACCAACGGCCTGGCCGGCGTCACCGGCTCACTCACCCCGGGCAAGAAGGCCGACCTCCTGGTCATCCAGGCCGAGGACCTCAACAACATGCCCCTCAACGACCCGATCGGCACGATCGTGCTGGGCTCCGACGCCCGCAACATCAGCGCCGTTCTCATCAACGGCGAGCCCCGCAAGTGGGACGGACACGTCTTGGACGTCAACCTGGCCGCCCTGCGCAGCGAGGTGCACGCCTCGCGCGAGTACGTGCTGAACACCCCCGCTGCCTGAGTATTCCGGCTGTCCGAACACCCCTCCTCCGCAGTCCCCGGTCGGACCCCCCCGGCCGGGGACGCCCATCTGGAGCTCCCATGTCCCACTCCACCACGTCCCCACGGCTCACACCCCGGACCAGCGCACCGGACCAACCGCCCGCCTGGGCCCCCGCCGCACCGACGATCGCCCTGCTGACCGCACTCGGCGTTTTGATGGTTGGCCAGATGTACACCGTCCTGGCCTTGCTGCACCCTATGGCCACCGCGCTCGGCACCACACCGGAGCAGGTGACCTGGACCGCGACCGCCTTCGGCTTCGCCTACGCCGCCGGATTCCTCCTCGCCGGTCCCCTCTCGGACCGCTACGGTCCCCGCGCCGTGATCACCGTCGGGCTCGTGGCCGCCACGGCAGCCACCCTGGCGGTCGGCGCCGCCCCCGATCTCCCCACGGCCATCGTCCTGCGCAGCGTCCAGGGACTCGCCGCCGCTGCCTTCGCGCCGTCCGCGCTCTCCTACGCCGTCCACCACATCGCGCCACAGCACCGCGGCACCGCTCTGACCTGCATCACCAGCGGCATGTTCGCCGCCGCAGTGCTCCTGCAGATCGGCGCGCAGGCCGTCGCGGCGGGGCTCGGCTGGCGCGCGGTCTTCTGGATCGGTGCCGCCCTCATGGCCCTGAGCCTGATCCCGGTGCGCAGCGTGCTGCGGCCCGCCCTCCGCCACAGCACCGGCGGCGGGCTGCGCCAGGCGTTCGCGGCGATGCCGCGGCTGCTGCGCGGGCCGCGCCTGGTCGCCCTGTACCTGTCGACCGTGGCTCTGATGTCCGCCTTCGTCGCCGTCTACACGGCGGTGGCCATCGCCGGACCGACCGGCATCGCCGGGAACTCCTCCGCGATCCTCGCCCTGCGGGCCAGCGCGCTGCCCGCCCTGGTCGCCGTCCCCGTGCTCGCCCCCGTGCTCCAGCGCCTGGCCGCACCCCTGCGCGCGGTCCTCGCCTTCGCGCTGGCCGCCTTGTCCGTCGCGACCGGCTCCTTCCTCGGCGGTCACACCGTGCCGCTGGCCATCGCCCTGCTGCTGTTCGTGGCAGCCGTCGCGGCAGCGGCGCCCGCCGTCGTCGAGACCGTCAACGCGGGTGCCCCGCACGCGCGCGGCGCGGCCGTCGCACTCTACGGATGCAGCATGTTCATCGGCGCCAGTTTGGGCCCGCAGCTCACCGGCGCCCTGACCGGCCTGGGCTTCGGTGGCATCCTGCGTGCCGTCGCCGCCGCGCTCGTCCTGGGCGTCCTCCTGGCCCTGCCCGCGCTCCGCCACCACCGCGCCGAATAACCTCTGTTTCCACACCGCCCTTTCCCTTCCCAGCGCGATGCGTTCGAAGGAACAAGTACAGCGTCTACAGGTCGGTAGCCGGGACTGAACTGGTGGGTGCTGGTGCCGGTGCGTGCACGCGAGGCTGCGGTTCGTCGCTGAGGGGCCGGTGAACGGTACTCGCCGCTCTGGGGCCCCGCCATGGCACCTTGCGGTCAGCCCGCGTCGGCGATGAGCGCTCCGAGGGCGCTGGCCTGGGTACGCCAGTCGGTCCGATCGGGGTCGGCGCCGGCCCAGCGTTCACCGAGGACGTTGAGGGAGCTGCGGTCCTGCGCCCACAGCGTGTCCGCCTGCTTCTGGGCGTAGCTCCGGTACGTGCTGGAGCTGGTGGCCCTCGCGAGGTCGGCGAAGTTCCGCATGAAGATGGCCTTGAACTGTTTCTGGTTGTCGTCGCAGGACACAGCCGATGTCACAGGACTCGGTGAGCGCCCCGTCCCGGGTCAGCGTCGGGCTGCTGACGGCCGCGTCGGCCAGGGTGCGTGCGGTGGTCAGCAGCGAGCCGTCCCTGGTCGTCCTCCACAGTGAGGAGTTGATCAGCCCGATGGACCTGTACCAGGCGACGGCCGTCTTCGCCCGCCGAGCCATACGCTGTCGCCCGGGATGCGCTGATGCAGCGCCGTGGTCAACCAGAGGTACTGCCCCATTCGTCACGGCGTTCTTGTAGGTGCGCTCGCGATCCCACCACACGCCACCGCCGCAGGAACTGGGATTTCAGTACTGCTGGACGTAGTTGGCGATGGTCACGACCTCGTCGAGGTAGCGGCGGCCGCCGGTGTAGTCGTACGCGTCGAGCCAAGCGATGGCGGCCCTCGATCGCATCCGAACTGCGCCCACCGGCGGGGAAGACGCCCTTGTTCTGCTCGAAGGTGCGCGCGATGGCCCAGTCGTAGTCGTGTGTGCCTGTGGTCCGAGCGAAGTCGATGAGGGAGGTGAGGGTGGCGGCGGAGTTCCACCAACTGCTGGGCCACCAGCCGTTGTAGGGGTCCTGCGATGTCATCAGCGCGTCCGCCGCGACGCGTGCCCTGGCGGCGCGGGCCTGACCTACGCAGTGCAGCTGCCCTCGTTGTGGCTGGCTTCCCGGCCGCAGGCGCGGACCGCGCCGCCGTAAGAAGGCCGCGCGGGTCGCGGGTGGCGTACATCGCGGTACGGGTGCCGGTGACTCCGGACGGGGTGCTGGTGCGGCCGAGGGAGGAGCCGTCCGGCCACGTCGCGCCGCCGTCCCCGGAGCGGTCGAGCCAGATCTCGTCGCCGGAGCCAGTGCTGTGACCGCATACGTTCACCGGGTTGGGGATCCGTGACGCCAGGAGCTGAGCTCCTGGAGGGAGGGGTCACAGCTCAGCGGCGGGGTGGGGAGAGCGCATGGTGGAGGTCGAGGTTCCTGGGCCGGATTCGGACTGGGAACGCGCGCCGGAGTATCAGGGCGGCAAGCGAAACCCAGCCTTCCAGGCCGGCATGTGAGAGTACGCGGCGAGCTCCTTCCGGCTGATTGCCAGCGGGCGCGGGCGGCGGCTGCGGTGGTGTGGGCCCGGGAGCGGCCGGTGGTCGGCGTCGTCCTGGCGGCCGTGGACACCGTCGCCGTGGTGTACGTGATGCGCGGCGCGTTCACGCGTCGGCACCTGCTCGCCGAAGCCCGACGTCACCTCGCCTACGCCCGGCGCGGCCAACCTCACCCGCCGGGCCTGGACGAACAGATCGTGCAAGCGATGGTCGACGACTGCATCCGCCCCGTCGGGCGGGGCCGGAAGATACCGGCCGACCTGCGCGCCCTGGACCGGCGCGACACCGAGGGCCAGGCCGTGCTGCGCCCGCTGCCCCGTAAGCGGTCCGCGCCCCAGTACGAGCGAGCCCGCCTCGCGGTCGGCGCCCTGGCCACCCGGGTCAACGCACCGCGACGTGCGGAGCGACTGGGCTCCCGGCCGTACGCCGTCGACGAGCCTGCCGCATCGAGGTCGCACCCCCGGCCGTTCCACGCCGGCCGGAAGGCCGGCCGCCTCCTGGAGCAGGAGACCGGCGTCGACGTCGACACGGTGGAGCAGACCCGCCGGACCCTCGAAGCAGCCGCCCGGCTGGCCGCCAGGCTCCAGGACGGCATGCGGGAGCGCCCCGTCGCCCGCGGCCCCCGGCTACAGCCCGCCCCGGTGACGGCCTCGCCACCCGCACACCCAGCAGCCCGGCGTCCAGCACACGCCGGGCCGGACCGCAGGAGGAGTCGCGTGAGCACGGGGCGGTCTAAATTACTGGGCACTCTCGCGAGCCGAGCTGTCGGAGGCGGCTTGTACCCTGCACTCATTCGACGATCGGACGATCACGGGTACGGGCATGCGGGCACGGGGCCTGGGCGTCCGGGGGCGGGAGCGCGGGGACTTCAATGAGTGACGCACATCCGATACGAAGCCGCAGACCGGGCCTCTCGGCCGGTGCGCTCATCATCGCCGGGGTCGTCCTCGCCGCGCTCGGGGCCGTCGGCGCCTGGCTCCAGCACGACGCTCCCGGCCGGAGTGCGGAGCCGCGTACGGAGTTCACCGCGAACAACCCGCCCGCCGGTCTGCCCACCGCGCTCACCACCGGCCAGCACCTCCACTGGTCCCGCTGCACCTCGCCGCCCACCGCGCGCACGGGCTACGACTGCGCCGCCATGAAGGCCCCCCTCGACTACCGGAAACCAGACGGCAGGACGATCGACGTCGCCCTGATCCGCCGCAAAGCCACCGGCCCGAACACCCGGCGCATCGGCTCGCTCGTCCTCAACTTCGGCGGCCCCGGCGTGTCCGGCGTGAGCGGACTGCCCGAACTCCTCAACCAGTACAAGCCGCTCCTCGACCGCTACGACCTGGTCTCCTTCGACCCGCGCGGCGTTGGCGCGACCATCCCTGTGCGCTGCGGGAAGTCCGCGGACGACACCGGCTACGACGGGGCCGACGCCTGCGCCAAGCACTCCGGGGCGCTCCTCCCGTACATCGGCACCTCGCACACCGCGCGCGACCTCGACCTGATGCGCTACCTCCTCGGCGACGAGCGGCTGCACTACTTCGGCGTCTCGTACGGAACGGCGCTCGGCGCGGTCTACGCCCACCTGTACCCGTCGCACGTCGGACGGCTCGTCCTCGAAGCGTCCGTCGATCCGACCGAGGACCTCGACGAGAAGCAGGTGTCGCAGGTCAAGGCGGTCCAAGCGGCGTTCGACCGGTTCGCTGCGCACTGCGCGGCCCGTATCCGCCACTGCCCGACCGGCGACGGGCCCGAGGAGGCCGCGCGACGCATGGCGCGCCTGGCCGACCGCCTGGAGAAGAAGCCCGCCCCGGCCGGCGGCGGAAGGAACCTCGACGCCGACGACCTCGCGTACGCCGTCAGCGACCATCTCGACCTCGGCACAGACGGCTGGTCGCCGCTCGCCAAGGCCCTCACCGCGCTGATCGACCACAACGACGGCCGTCCGCTGAGCAAGGGCGCGGACAACATCGGCTCCGCCGACCACGCGGCGACCCCGCGCGACAGCAGCCGCGCCGCCCAGACCGCGATCACCTGCGCGGACTCCAGCCTGCGCCCCGGCTTCGAACGCCTCAACAGGGACGAGGCCCGCATCAAAGCCGCCTCACCCGTCTTCGGCGCGGCCTGGTCCACCGGCGTCTACCTCTGTTACGACTGGCCGTTCGACGGCGAGCGCGCCACGCCCCAGGTGAACGCCGACGGCGCGGCCCCCGTCCTAGTGGTCGGCGGCACCGGCGACCCGACTACCCCCTACCCCGGCGCCCGCCACATGGCCCGCGCCCTGGGCGACGGTGTCGGCGTGCTCCTGACGGCCGAGGAGGAGGGCCACGGCACATACCCGCAGAACCGCTGCGTCACGGAGACGGTCGACCAATACCTCCGCACGGGCCGCACCCCGGCCCCGGGGACGGTGTGCCGGGGCAGCATGTCCTGAGGCCCGTAAGGATCCGCCGGGCGGCCGTCAGCACACCAGTTCGCTCGCAACCCCTGGCGTGCACCACCACACCGCGGGTTCACACAAGGGATGGATCTGGATCGGCGCCGGAGTGACCGCCCTCGGCCTCTACGGCGCCGTCGCGACCTTCCAGAGCGATGACAACTTCGGGCGCATTCTGGCTGCGTACGGGGGCATTTTTGTCGCCGTGCCGATCGCCTGGGGCATGATCCCCGACGAACACCGCCCCGATCGCTTCGGCGTCATCGGAGCCCTCGTCTGCCTCGCAGGGTTGGCCGGGATCATGTACTTCCCGCATGGGAACTGACGACCTCAACCGCAGGCCGTTCCGCAGGTTCTGACAGCCGGACTTATCAGCAGAGTCCTCGGGGTCCTGGTAGCAGTCGACCAAGCGGGCCACGCTGATCACGGCTCCGGTGGTGAGCTCCCGGCCCCGGATCGTGCGGGCGATCAGCGGGACGCGCAGGGCGGGCCGGTCGACCCGCCGGCCCGCGTGCAGGAGCATCCAGCCGCGCTTATCTAGTGCTCTGACCGGGAAAGTTCGCCGGGTTGGCGGGGCATTCCTGCTCGGAGGCAGCGGCGAGGTAACGGCGGCAGAAGTCGGCAGCCGTGAGGTGGGGCCTGTGCAGTGCATCGCTGTAAAGCCGCATCTCACGGGCCGCTCGGTCCAAGTGCTGCCAGAAACTGAGGGGCAGGTCGAGGTCGTCACCGAGATCGGCCAGGCAGTCGAAGGCGAGTCCCAGCTCGTTGTGCTCCAGGAACTCCAGCGTCGCTGAGAGATCGATGTCCGGCAGGCGTGTGAGGTGGGCCCGGGCGGCGTCGAGGTGGTCACGGGTCTGATTCCAGCTGGCCTGCAGAGCCTCACGATCATCGGCCATGGCGCCAGTGTTGCCGGTGCCCTGATCGAGGTCACGCGACTTTCGTTGGTCGTCCGCCCCAGCGCAGGCCCTTCTCGCTGCGGATGCGAGCACGCTCCTTCATGGCTGGTCCACCGCGCCCACCTTCGATGTACTGGGCACCGCACCCGAGTCGGCGACCGGCGCCGTCGTCTGGAGCAACGGAACCTGCAGGCCCATCTCCGGCATCGCCGGCGCGAGCCAGGACGACACCTACGTCTACCCAACCGGCGTCGCTCCTGGCGGCTACACCGTGAACGCCACCGGACTGGGCAATCCTGCTCCGCCTGCCGATCCGGGTACCGGCGCCCTGCGCGCGGGCTTCACCCGGTGTGCGGGCGAGGGCAGCACTCGCTCCTTCAGCGGCACCCGCGCGGTGGCCTACGGGGCCGGGACGTACACGTACAGGACGGTGACCGGCAGCACTGCCTGCACCAACGCATCCTTCGGCGGCGACCCCGCGCCCAATCTCGTCAAGTCCTGCTCCGGCGCCGACACGGGCGGGCCGCCCGGATACACCGGCTGCGCAGCCGAGGGCGGCACCTGCGCCGTGCCTGGCTGCAACCGTGACGTCGCCTACGGCGCCAACGGAAACTTCGCCCACCAGGTCACCAACGACTCCGTCGCCTGCACCAACGCCCACTTCGGCGATCCCATCGACGGTGTCGTCAAGTCCTGCTTCCTGCCGCCGGCCGGCGGACCGTTCGGTGGCTGGATCAAGTGCGCGGATCGGAAGGGAAGTTGTCCAACCGTCGCGGGCCCGCCGGTGGTGTACGGCGCCTTCGGTGCCTTCACCCCCCGCACAGCCACTGGCGACACCCCGTGCACCGACGCCAAGTTCGGCGACCCGGTCTCCGGCGGGTCGAAGGCCTGCTACACAGCCACCGGCGACCCGGCCGGCTACGCCACCGCCTGCTCCGCCAAAGATGGCACAGGCGCCTTCAGCGGACAGCAGACCGTCGCCTACGGCACGCGGGGCAGCTTCGTGTGCAAGTCGTTCACCGGCGGCACAGGCTGCACGACGGCGCTATTCGGTGCGGATCCGCTGCCCGGCCTGAGCAAGACCTGCTATCTCACGTCCTGAGCAGCGCAACGCCTCCGGCAGCCTCCGCCGACCCCGCGCATCCGGTGATGTCCCCCGTGAAGCCGACGCCGGCCAGCCGGGAGCGGAACCCCACACCCCGCAGCTGGGCGGCGACGACGGGCCCCAGCCCGGGATCGACGGCACGGACTTCAGATGGCCTGCGCGGTGGGCATGATGGTGATCTCGGTGAGGTTGACGTGACGCGGGACGGCGGCCATGAAGGCGACTGTTTCCGCGATGTCGGCGGACCGCAGGCAGTCGATGTCGTGGATGAGGTCGGCCATCAGCTTGGAGGCGTCGGGGTCGGTGACGTGGTCGGGCAGTTCGGTGTCGACCATGCCGGGTTCGATGGTGGCCACCCGGACCATCTTGGGACCGAGTTCGACGCGGAGCAGCCGGGTGAGGTGGCTGATGTACGCCATGGTGCCGGAGTAGATGGAGAACTTCGCCAGGATGCGGGTCGCCGCGATGGACGAGGTGTTGATCAGGTCGGCGGGCCTGCCCTGGGCCGCGGAGTCCGTCAGGTGCGGGAGGAACGCGGCGATCACGTTCATCAGGCCGCTGATGTTGAGGTCGATCTGGCGCTGCCACTCGTCGACCTTGAGCTCCTCGATGCCGGAGACGAGCTGGACGCCGGCGTTGTTGAACACGAGGTCGGCCTTGCCGAAGCGTGCGGCGACCTGGTCGGCGGCGCTCTGGACGGCGGCGCGGTCGGTGACGTCGACGGCCAGGGCGAGCGCCGTCCCGCCGTCGGCCTCGATGGTCTTGACCAGGCTGTCGAGGCGCTCCTTGCGTCGGGCCAGCACGACCACGGTGGCGCCGAGTTCGGCGACGCGTCGGGCGGTGGCGGCGCCCATGCCGCTGGAGGCGCCGGAGACGACCGCGACACGGCCAGCCAGAGGAGTGCCGGTGAGCAGAGCAGCAGACATCACAAAACCTCAATCTTTTGATCGCAAGGCTCGGAGGTGGGGAGAGCTAGGGAGGTGTGGTGCCCGGCCGGCCAGGTCCCACTGCCCGGCCGGGCTGCTTGAGAGGGCTACGGACGCCCGAAGGCCAGGGCCCACCGGCGGGATGTCAGGCGGCGTCGTCGTGGGCGGTGGCGGCGGACTTCTCCCGCCACGGGGCGAGGTCGTCCTGCACCTGCTGGTACTTGACGTCGAGCCGCTCGAGGGTGTCGCGACCGAGGTAGAGGTGCGTGGGCAGTTTCTCGGTGGAGGCGACCTCGACGATGAGGGCGGCGCCCTTGCCGGGGTCGCCGAGCTGGGCGTGGTTGGCCCGGTCGATCCAGTCCAGCGTCACGTGCGCGGGGGTGTCGTCGTAGTCGGTGATGCGGTTCGCGGCGACCGACAGGGAGCTGGCGTCGAGGAAGTCGGTGCGGAAGACGCCCGGCTCGACGACCATCGACTGGATTCCGAACGGGGCCATCTCGATGGAAAGTGCCTCGCTGATGCCGGCGACGGCGAACTTCGACGCGCAGTAGAGGCTGACACCGGGCTCGCCCTCGAAGCCGGAGCGGGAACCGATGTGCACCAGTCGGCCGGATCCCTGCTTGCGCATGATGGGCAGCACGGCGCGCGTGACGTTGATCAGGCCGAAGACGTTGAGGTCGAACAGTGACCGGGCCTCCGCGTCGGTGATCTCCTCCAGCGCGCCGAGCAGGCCGCGGCCGGCGTTGTTCACCAGCACGTCGATGCCGCCGAACCGGTCCACGGCGGCATCGACCGCCTGCGGGATGCTGTCGTGGTCCGTGACGTCCAGGGCGACCGCGAAGACCTGGTCGGAGTTCTTCAGATCGTCCGGCACGCGTTCCGGGTTTCGTGCGGCGACCACGACGTTGTTACCCCCTGCCAGAGCGGCCCGGGCGATTTCCGCACCGATACCGCGCGAGGCGCCGGTGACAAACCACGTAGCCATGGGAAAACCTCTTTCGTCGCTTCCCCTTTTTCGGGGATTTCCTGTTGACGTATTCGAGTGTGCTCGTCGACTACGACGCCATGAAGGCTGCGCTTTTCCTGGGAGTCCCACACCTAGGAAGACGAGACGTACGTCCAGGCAAAGCACCGCAGGCTGAGCAGCGGATCCAACGAGCCAAGGACCATCAGTCGCGGCAGCGGCGGCCCATTGGTCCATGGGCCGTAGTGAGCGCTCGCCCGGACCCCTTGGCTGGAGTCCGCGGGCAGAAACCGGGGATCATCGCACGCGAAGAAACGTGGGACAGCTGGTTTTCGATCCGCAGGCATCGAGCGGCGTGAGTCTTTCCGCTGAATTCCCTGGCCGGACAGCCCCACCGGGGCATATGCGTGGCCCGGCGGAGACGGTTTTCCGGCGGCCTCCTGGTTCAGGAGCCGTGTGCGGGATTCTGCTGGTGAGGTACTTCCGGTGCGCTGAGGGAGCCCAGCAGGGCAAGTCCGTCGGCGGAGGGGGAGCCCAGCTCGGCCTGCAGGATGATGAGCTGCTGGCCCGGGACGCTGCGGATGGTGAGGGCCTCGTGCCGCAACTCCAGGTCTCCCACGACGGAGTGACACACCTGCTTGACGTCGTAGGGCGGGACCCGGGTGTACTCGCGGGCCCACAGGGACCGGAACTCGCTGCTGCGCACCGACAGTTCGCCGACGAGCTCCAGGATGCGGGGATCCTCCGGAGTGCCGGCTGCGGTCTGCTGAAGGTCGGCGACCGCACGATGCCGGGCCCGCTCCGCGTTCCGGTAGAAGGAGCTCGCCGCGGGGTCCAGGAAGAGCATACGCAGCACGTTGTCGTGCTGCGCGAAGTCACGGTAGAGAGCGTCGGCCAACGCGTTGGTGGCCAGCAGGTCCTGGGCGTGGCCGATGATGAAGGCCGGCGTCCTGGCCCAGCTTTCGATCAGTTGCCGCAGGTGCGGGCGGACTCGCTCGACCCGGACGGGGGACTTCGTACGGCGGGCTGTCGGCCGGGCCAGCCGGAAGAGCTCTCCCTTCTCCTCGTCCCCGAGGTGCAGGGCGCGGGCAAGGGCCTCCAGTACCCGGAGTGAGGGGCTGAGTTCACGGCCCTGTTCGAGTCGGCTGTAGTAGCTCAGACTGACACCCGCGAGTGTCGCGACCTCGTCACGCCTCAGGCCGGGCACCCTTCGCCGGCCCGCGCCGGACAATCCTGCCGCAGCAGGGCTGAGGCGTTCCCTGCGGGAGCGGAGGAACTGCCCCAGCCCTCCAACCAGATCAGGGTGCGTGTCGATGTCCATGCCGCCCAGGCTAGGCGGAAAGCGCCGAGGAAAGTTCTGCCAATGGTGGGTGCATTACACCCAGGAACGCGGGTCCCCCTCCCCAGGGGGCGAAAGTACGTAACGGACCCGTGGCAAGTCATCACGGGTACCTCGTGAACGTGGCGTTCGAGTCGCCATCGCCCCTCAGCGCCGACAGCTCAGTCTCCGCACCGAGTCACGGGGCCGGGAAATGCCATCAAGCCAGGCATATGTTTACCTTGCGTGAACAATTGGATACGTGGCGCCATACTGCGCGACTGATACTTCTCGTCGACTGAAAACCATCTAGTCTTGCCGCATGAGCAATGGGACGCCTTTGGGTGATTTCCTCAGAGCCCGCCGAGAAGCCCTGAAGCCACACGACGTCGGTCTGCCCGAGCACGGGCGACGCCGCGTGCCGGGACTGCGCAGAGAGGAAGTCGCGCTGCTCGCCGGAGTCAGCTCCGACTACTACATCAGGCTGGAACAGGGACGCGAGAACAGCCCCTCCCCGCAGGTCCTCGACGCCGTGGCGCAGGCGCTGAAACTGGACGCGGAAGCCACCGACCATCTCAACCGCCTCTGTCTCACCGCCTCGCAGCGCCGGCGCGACTGGGGTGAGACGGACGTCAGCCAGCAGTTGTTGCAGTTGATGGACGGATGGGACGGCACTCCGGCCTTCGTCGTCGGCCCGGCCCTCGACATCATGGCCGCCAACTCCCTCGCCATGACCCTCCACAGCGGGTTCCACCGGTTCGACAACCTCGCCCGCATGGTGTTCGTCGACCCGGCGGGACGCGAGTTCTACCAGGAATGGGAGCGAGCAGCTCACTCCTGTGTCGCCGAAATCAGGGCCGCCTACGGACACGACCCCGAATCAGCCCGCATCGCCGAAGTGGTAGCGGAACTGTCCGACCAGAGCGAGGAGTTCGCAGCAATCTGGCAGCTGCACGACGTGAAGGGCAAGTCCCAAGAGGGCAAGCTTCTCAAACACCCCCAGGTCGGAGACCTGCACATCAAATTCGCGGCCTTCACCGTCAACGGGGCCCCACACCAGCAACTGGTGGTCTACCAAGCCGAACCGGCCAGCCCGACGGCAGCCGCCTTCGAGACACTGAGGGCCATGGCCACCCAGCCGAAGCAGGCCCAGGCAACCATGCCCGTCTCCGACCTCGCCGGCAACGAGCACTAGCGGCGCATGACCACGTGAGAACGGGTGGAGGCTGGTCCTGCCGCACCCAGGAACAACCCAGCCTTCATGGCGGTGGGGTTGTCTACCGGCACCCGATGCGACAAGCGATGCGTCGTCCGCCATGCCGGCGCGCAGATCGCTCGGCGCCAGGAGCAGACATGATCACCGTGAAGGACCTTCAGCCCCGCCCTGACGACGACCAGGTGTCACTGGCTTCCAGCTTGGGCTGCCGCATGAACACGGTCATGCGGCCCACCGGGCCCCGGAGTGACGTGCCGCTTCTACTGCTCTGGCGTCAGCCCCTGACTCCCGCCCCGGCCATCAGCCCGAGCACGGCAGTTGAGCGCCCTGCTCACCCGCCGCCATCGGCTTGCTACGACTCCCCTCGGCCAGCTGGCCGACAGTGTTCTCGATCCACGGCAACGTCCACTCGATTCCGGCCTGCCAGCCGGGCTCCACGTGGGCCAGCGATGGCGCAACGGACGGGGTGCCTCGGGTCGGTTCAAGGCAGCACCACCGCTCAACGCGGCACCGGTCGATGAACCGAGCGATCCACCGCGCTATCTCCGCGAGGACGACCGCGTCCAAATAGCTGACCGCCACTGGAGAAGGCCACCATCCGGGCCATCGCCGGCGACCTGGGCCGAAGCCCGTCGACGATCAGCCGAGTCAGCCCCGGCGCTGGACTGGCCCGTCTCCAGGTCCCAAGTGGCCACCGGACGACGCCGGTCGTCCTGGCACACGGCGCTGCGGCCGTGGTCGCGGCCCCACCGCCAGCGCGTGGTCGTCCATGTCGGCCTGCTCGCGCGTCGGGCGCGCGGTGCCGGTCGTACAGCTCGACACGGTCGGTCCGGGCCCGGCCAGGGATGCCTCCAGGTGGGAAGGGATCTACCCGCCCAGCTCGACACGGCTGGGAGTGCCGCCGACGAAGAACTTGGTGGCGACGACGACCTGGTCGCGGATGGGCACCAAGACGCGGCCGACTGGCTCTTGTTGGTGCCGGCATCGCAGCCCTCCGTGGTGCCGAAGAAGGTGCCAGTTTCCCGTCGCCAGACGCCTATGAGCGGGCCCAGCTGAACGTAGGTCCAACCGGGCCCACCTTCAAGGGCCGTGGGCTCGATATCCGCCGAAACACTGGGAGGGTGCACTCCGGCGCCGGAAGAGGCTGCTGGGAGCGTGCATACCTCCGTAGGAGAGACCGATCCTGGACCATACGTCGCCGGCATCTCCACTGGAAGCGAGAGGAAATGACATGACCGACGCCGTTGCACAGCGCAACATCGGCAACGCCAAGCTCCTGCTCGAGGACGCGATGCCGAATGGCAACTTCGACCTCGTCCGCTCGCTGGTCACCGCGGACGCCCCCATTCGCCGGGCGGGCTTCGCGGACTTGTACGGGCTCACCGGGGACGCGATCCCGCAGGGCGGCAACTTCATCGCGTGGCTCGAGGCCGGCTGGATCGGCACCCGCTCCTGGCCCGACCGGGTCACCGCCCGCGCCGACGTCTTCGACTTCGTCGAGACCTTCTACAACGGACGCCGCCTGCGCAAGCACATCCGCTGGGGCTACCTCACACCCCACGAGACCCGCCTGCGTCACCAAGATCAAACCCTCACGGCGTAACAACAACGTGTCCGGGATCAGAGGGCTCCGCATCTACCGCCTCTGGGCCGACCGCCGGACCGGCAGCGCCGTTCCTTCACCACAGGCCGTGGCTCAAGCCTGTGCCAAGCGCGGGATCACCGCCCAGTACAACAGACCCCTCACCGGCAAGGACATCGCCAAGCAGGCCGACGACTTCAAACGCCGCTGGCACCCCATCAGAAAACACCAAACCGAAACCCAGCCCTGACCCAGCGCAGGCAGCCAGAAGCGGCTCGAACGACTCATCCAACGAGGCTGGCACACAGGCGACTTCGACCGTCTCTCCCCGCGGCCTGGCTCACCGCCGCCGTCTTCGGACTCCAGCACACCGCCGCGGAACAAGTCGCGACCGGGCGCCTCACCACTCACGGGCAGAGATCCTGTGCCCGGAAAGCACACTGCGCCTCTGCGGCAGGGAGGGAGGGAGGTCGCCCGTAGGCCCGCGGAAAGCAGGCTCACCACTCGGCAACCCGGCGGCCGATCGCGACGGACGCCGATACAACTGTTCGACGTCGGCGTGTGTCTGATGTACGGAACTTGCCTTCCCCGGCTCACCGCCCATCTTCGCCACTTCACCCAGAGGTAACTACATGCTCCGCCCCGATCACAGCTTCCGTACACTTCGCAGGGCCGTCAGAACCATCGGCGCCGGCGCACTGATCACGTTGAGCACCGCTCCCTGCGCCGTGGCCGATGGTTCCGGGGCCGGGCTGGTGCTGGGGACCATCGCGCCGATCAGCGGAGTGCAGCCGGGGAGCACCTTCGAGGCGCCGGTCCTTTTCGGTAACCAGGGCACCCAGGCGCTGGAGAAGGTCTGGCTGCGGTACACCGTCACCCAGGGGTTGGATTACGCCGACGTGCCCTCGAACTGCGTGCGGTGGGACATCGGCTCGTACGACGAGTTGCCGGCCAGATCCCAGATGACCTGCGAGTTCGACCAGGCCGTAGAGCCGGGTGTCGTCTACGCGCCCGAGAAGCTGCCCCTCAAGGCTCTCGACCGGGCCCTGTACGACGATCTCGACGTCGCTGTCGGGGACTACGACTTCGGCCCCGACGAAGGCGCCAGCAGGCCCGTGCGCGGAACCGCTCCCGCGGCGAAGCTGGTGGAGCGGCCCGGCTCCGTTCTCACCGGCAGTAGCTCGGTGAGCCACGACTATGTCGAGGCCCGGGTGCGGGTGAACGCGGCGAACACGGCCGACTTCCAGGTGTCGGGAGCGCGGCTGAAAGGCCGGGTCGGAGACACGATCGACCTGCAGGTGAAGTTCACCAACGCCGGCCCCGCCTGGGTGCTGGTGGAACCGGGCCCTCCGGTGCCGACCCGAATCCTGATCAAGATTCCCTCGGGTACGACCGCGGTCAAGGCACCGAACTGCAGGAAGCCGGCGGCCGGAACCTACGACTGCTACATCGCACAGGGCTGGGTGGAGGAGGACCAGGTGAACACCTACTCCTTCAAGCTGAAGATCGACAAGGCGGTGGCGGGGGCCAAGGGCTCGGTGGCCCTCAATGCCGAATCCCGCCCGTACGACGTGAACAAGGCGAACGACAAGGCCGACATCCTGCTCGACGTCGAGGGCAGTGGTTCGACGGGCGGGAGCGGGTCGGCGGGCGGTTCGGGTTCCACCGGCGGAGGCGGGACGACGGGGGGATCCGGGACCACCGGCAGCTCCTCGGCCACCGGATCTTCGGGGAGCGCCTCCACCACCGGCGGTGACCTCGCCGCCACCGGTTCCGGTCCTGCGCTGCCCCTCGCGGGCGCCGCGGCCGCGGTCGTAGCCGCCGGTGCGGGTACGGTCCTGCTCGTACGTCGCCGCGCGGCCCGGCGGTAACCCGTTCGGCGCGCATACCTAAGGGCGTCGCGCCCCGCGCGGCTCGCAGGCGCGGCCCGCTCGCAGTGAGGCAATTGCAGCCTCATCGGTGTCAGCGAGCAACCGCCAGGCCGTGGGCGTGGAGGCGACCGGGCCGAACACTTCGCCCTGGTCCCGCAGCACGGCCAGATCCGCGATCGCCTCACCGCCGTCGGCGAGCATCACCGCGAGATCGGTGGCGACCCGTCCCGGGTCATGCCCGGTCCCGCGCGGCCGAAGCGGCCCGAGAGCGGCGGAGTACGCGGCGGTCAGCCCTGTGGCGTCAGCGATCCACCAGCAACCGTGCCCCGGCATACCCGACCACCCCCGAACCATCAGCACTGACACGGACCTTGGGACGCAACCCGATAACCCGCACGCAGAAAGTGCCCTCCGCCTGGACCGACAGAACCCCTCAGCAAGGTTTATCGTCCCAGGTCAGGAAGGCACTTTCGCGTTTCCGCCCCAAAGCCAGCCGTAACCGAGTGAAACAGCGAGGCCCACAGGTGTTCCCCGAAGTACGAGAGTGGCGCAGAGGCTGCCAAGGAACTCGGGCAGAGTCTCGGAGAACAGGCCGATCACGAAGACGCTCCATCAGTGTGCGAACTTCCGCGCTGACGGGGCGGCTTTCCGCAACGGGCATCGACCGCTCCAGTGATCTTGCGATCACCAGGCGGTTCACCCGCTCGGATTGGCTAGGGCGGGTCAGCACGTTGCGTGCTCTCCGGCGGTCACGAGCCGCCTGTCGGGCGCGGTCCCGACGAGACCGCGCCGGCCGGCTACGGCCGCCGCGCTCCGCCTGCGCGCCGCCGGTCGGGGTGCGCGCGACCTGGGCGCTTGACGGGCACGGCGTCCCGGCAGCGCCGTCCCGCCGGCGCACGGCCGCGGTGGTCTGACAGATCATGCAACCCCGTTCTGTTCGGGACGATATGAGGCCCGCGCCATGTCCGTCGGCGCGGGCCCTCGCCGTGGCGGCGGGCATCTGGCAGACGGCATGGTCGTTGGGCGGGACGTGGAACTGGGAAGGGCCGGACCGGGCGTCGAGGAGCGGGCGGCGGCGGTGGCCGATGCGGTGTGCGAGCTGGTCGACGCGGTGACGCCGAGGACCTGGAACGCGAGCGCGGTCGAGGACGCAGCCGACGCCATCGACGTGCTCGCCCCGGCCCTCGCGGCGATCGACCCAAAAGCCGCGCGAGCCCTCGCGACGGTCCCGGCCGCCACCGCCGAATTGCGCCGCCGACTCGCCCGGCCGCTGCCGAGGACGTCGCCGAGGCGCCCGCGCCGCGCTCTGGACGGGAACTGCCGACGCGGACTCGGACCCGGCTGGAAGGGCGTACGGATGACCGGCTGAGGGCACGGCGCCTACATCAGGCGCGGCCAGGAGGCGTGTAGGTGATGCCGACGTCTCCGGCGGAGGTCGCGGCGAGGGCCACGACCTTCCAGATCGCGGCGGGAACGCCAGCCCGGGGGCCGTCGCAGGCGTCGTTGAGGAGATCCACGGTCAATCCCACGGACTTGCCGTCCGGCCCCTTGGCCGAGAACTTGACCTCCTGCGCTGCCCAGGGGTTCGCGTGGACAGAGCCGAACTGCACCAAGGCGTGATACGCCGCGAAGTCCTTGTCGTTCCGGGTGATAGTGAGAGTGCCCGGCCGAAGGTCGACGCCGACGTGGACCTGGGTGTCCTCTTGCACAATGACGGGTTCGCCGGTGGCACTCAGGTCCACGCTGCCCTCCAAGGCCTTGTTCTCGTACAGCTACCGCCAGGTGGCGTGTAGCACAGTGTTATTGCCGTGGTGCTCGATTCTCAACTGGCCGTCGGAGCCTCGGCTTCGGCCTGCCGGGCGCGCCGCTGCGCGCGTACGCCAGTGCCAGACCTGTCCGGGGCCGACCAGTCCGGCTCGTCCCCGGGGGCCTTCGTCGCCACCTTGGTCACCTGCAGCCCGGCGGCCCGGCCCCGGGTGTGCTGACTCGTATCGCACGTCAGCAACCGAACGTCGCGGCCGGCCAGGCCCTGGATAGCCACCGTCCGGTCGATGATCTCGACATCGGGGCGGTCCAGGCGCACGTGGCCGGGGGGATCTAGGACGATCTCCACGTTGACCCTGCCGCGGGTCTCGCCGTCCTGAACGGTGTGCTCCCCCTCGTGCAGGACCCCGTTGGTGCCGCCGTTGAGGACCCCGTCGAGGAGACCGAGCGTGTGGGCGGCACGCCAGCGGGCCCGCTGCTTGCTGGCGTCCTTGAGGTCGTCCAGCTCGTCGACCACCACGATCGGGAACAGCAGGCGCACGCACTGCCAGCGCGGCACGTCGAGCACCTTGTGCAGGTCGACGTCGGCCAGCTTCACCTCGTTCTGGATGTAGAAGCTGGAGTCGGCCACGACGAACACATCCCGCTGGCTCCACCGGCCGATCCGCGTATCCAGTGCGGCCACGGCCGCCTCGAACGCCGCGATCCTTTCGGCGACCTCAAGTTGGACCAGGCCGTTCACGAGGCGCTGCTGGGCGGTCCCGGCGAGCGTGCCGCAGCTGCCCAGCAGCGCCCGGTAGCGGTCGGTGAACACGAGCTGGTCGAGGTCCTGGTCGCTGATCTGGGAGCGCAGCATCCGCGCGGACTCCGTGGCCCACTCCAGATATGTCAGCAGCCCCTCGAAGGCGCTGCCGTACGGCCGCTGCAGGTTCATCACCGTGGTGTGGACGCCGCTGAGGACCTGCCGGATGTTCTTCCGGTCTGCGCCGGGGCGCGGTGTGATGAGCATGCGGTGATCCTGCCAGCGCGGCCCGCTGGTGCGCCTTCGGTTTCCGACGCCGCGGCCCTCCAGCAGCACGACCGCAGCTCAGCATGGCAGCTGACTGCCCGTCGGGAGAGCGTCCAACAACCGATCGGTGGTTGGACGGCGGACCCCAGCAGCGAAAGTGAGAGGTCCGGACGTCCAACAACATCCTTCAGGAATGCGGGTTACCGGCGGATGTGCACCGTGAGCTTCGGTGAAGATCCGACTGGACCTCGGTCAGTCGATGCCTTCGACGATGCGGAAGTCGCGCTCGACGCCGTCGGAGAGGGCGACCAGCGCCTCCTGGTAGGCCGCGCTCTCGTGCGCCGCGACGGCCTGTTCGAAGCTGTCGAACTCGATCAGGACGGTACGCTCGGCGATTCCGGCGTCATGCGCCACGACCCGACCGCCACGGACGAAGGTCCGACCGCCCCCGGCCTTGACGGCCGGAGCGGCCAGCTTGTTGTAAGCAGCCAGCTTCTCAGGGTCTGAAATGGTGCGGTAGACGCTGACCCAGTAGCCCTTGGGCATGGAACCTCCAGTGTTGGGATGAGTGCATCTGACTTACGGGTTGGTCTCGGACGAGCGTCGGCGGGCGAGAGCGAGGCTTGTCAGCGTCGTGATCGCCATGGCGCCGATGCCGACCAGCGCCGCGGTGGTGTAGGCGCTGTCGTCGGGGAAGAGGTGGCCGGGGCCGGTGCCCGCGGCGAGGATCAGGCCGCCGATGGCGCTGCCCAGGGAGTACCCGACGCTGCGGACGACGTAGTTGAAGCTCATGGCGCTCGACGTCTCGCTCTTGGGGGTGACGGCCAGGATGACGCCGGGCATCGCGGCCGAGAAGCCGCCGACGCCGAAGCCGAGCACGCCCATCGCCGCGAACAGTTCGGCCAGGTCCGACCGGGCCGCCGCGAACAGGGCGAACCCGCCGCCGACCACGACGGCGCTGCCGGCCAGGAGCAGGGGGTCGGCGATCCGCGTCCGGACCCGCAGCGTGAGCTTGCCGGCGACGAACCCCAGCACCGAGAACGGGATGAGGACCAGCCCGGCGACGAAGGTCGTCAGCCCGAAGCCGTAGCCGGCGCCGTGCGGCGTCTGCGCGTACCGGGTGATGAGCGTGAGCAGGAGGTACATGCCGATCCCGCCGACGAACATGGCGAGGTTCGCCCCGGCGACCGCCGGGTGCCGCACCGCCCGCACATCGACCAGGGGCGTCGTGCTGCGCAGCTCGATGACGGCCCAGACACAGAGCAGCACCACCGCGACGACGGCGAGGCCCGCCGCCACGGCGAGGTGCCGGCTCCACAGATTCCGTTCGCCGGCGAGGAACAGCACCAGGAGCAGCGCAGCGGCCAGGACGACCGCGCCTGCCACGTCCACGTGGGCGGAGCGGCCTTCGGGCGCTTCGGGCACGGAGCGCCACGCGATCAGGAGGGCGGCGGCGGTGACGACCAGGCCGAGGCCGTAGGCGGCCCGTACCCCGCCGAGCTCGGCGAGCAGTGCGGCCAGCGGGTAGCCGACGCCGGCCCCGATGATCGAGACCACCGAGATCAGGGCGATCACGGCCGCGCTGCGCTCCTCGGGGAGGTGGTCCCGGGCCACGCCCATCATCAGCGCCGTCAGCCCGAGCCCGACGCCCTGGGCCGCCCTGCCGGCCAGCAGCCACGCGAACGGCAGCGGCAGCACGGTGAGCGCGCTGCCGGCGACGACGACCGCCAGCGTGGCGAGGATCGTGGCCCGCCGGTGCGGGCCGGCTCCGAGCCGGCCCAGGACCGGCGTGGCGACGGCGCCGCTGAGCAGCGCGACGGTCAGCGTCCACTGCGCGCTGCCGAGCGAGACGTGGAACGAGGTCGCCACGCTGGTGATGAGCGGCGTCCCGAGGCTGGCGACCGCCGCCACGACCAGAGCGATGAACATCAGGGCGGGGACCAGCAGCCGCGCCTCGGAGCGCGCCACCGGGAACGTCTTCACCGCGGCCCCGCCGACCGGCTGCCCGGTCACTGCTTCGGCCCTTCGCTGTCCTGGCTTTCGAGCTCTGCCAGATGCTTCAGCGCCGGAAGGGCCGCCACCAGCGCCTTGACCTCGTCGCCGGTGAGCTCGCCGATCAACCGCTCGAACGCGTGGACGCCCGCCTGGCGCCGCGTCCGGACATAGGAGGCGCCGGCCTCGGTCAGGCACACCAGCGTGACCCGCTTGTCGGACGCGTCGCCCCGCCGCTCGACCAGGCCGGACTCCTCCATCACCCGGACCAGGGCGGTCATCGCGGGCTGGGTGACGCCCTCGACCGCGGCCAGATCGGTGATGCGCCGCGGGCCGGTCCGGTCCAGGGTGGCCAGGGTGGCGGCGGACGTCAGGCTCATGTCCCGGGGCAGGCGTCTCACGGCCCTGGTGGCCAGGCCGTAGAGGGCTGCCCCGATGGCGGCGGACGCGCCAGGAGCGGTGTCTTGACGACTCATGCTCGAAGCATAGCATTTTTATATTCATAGTTTATGGAAATGGCCGACTGGCGCGGGCGGCGCGCCCCTTGAGCAAGCCGGCCCGCCGGATCCGCGTCAGTGCCAGGCCCAGCAGCCGGTCGGCGCGGTCGCCTTCTCGGCGAACCGGTCGCGGAAATCGGACAGCACGCTGTGGTGGAAGCCGGGTCTTCCAGCTCCAGGCCGAGGACGGCGTACTTGAAGTCGATGCGGCAGCGCACCGCCTCGGCGGCCTGGCGGTCCGACA
The DNA here is from genome assembly GCF_055639495.1 of Streptomyces sp. NPDC039424. Lineage (NCBI taxonomy): Bacteria > Bacillati > Actinomycetota > Actinomycetes > Kitasatosporales > Streptomycetaceae > Streptomyces > Streptomyces sp. NPDC039424. Next base: position 37,151 of record NZ_JBVKAI010000026.1, on the reverse strand, counting down.
GGTTCAGCGCGTACTGCAGCACGCAGACGGTGGCCAGCTGCGCGGGCGAGAGCCCGGGGCGGCCGTCACGCGGGTACCAGGCGGTGAAGTCCTCGTCGCTGAACAGGCCGTCGAGGCGGTCGCGGATCCACATCGCAGCGGTGCCGTGGGGGTTGCCGGCCCGGGCGACCCGCACGGTCAGCGCCGGGATCTCGGCTCCGGGACGAGGCTGGAGGGACATGTCTCGCTCCTGGGGGACATGGGCAGAACGCTCCCAACTCGACGTCGACTTCACCCCGCTGCGCGAGCAGGACCTGACCGCCGCCGGTCTCGGCCAGGCTGCCTGAGCCGTGAGGGAACTAGCTGGTGACGCCCTTCACGGGAGCGGGCCGATATACCCCGGAATCCTGCTGCGAGGGCCTCCAACACCGTGGCCCGGGCAGGTGATCCGATAGCGCTGCCGTGGGGGCGGGGTATGTAACGGTTCTTGTGGGCCCTCGCCGTATTTCAGAGGGATACCCGCGCTGTTCTGCCAGCGGCAGAACACCGGCCGGACCGGGCTCCACGATCACTACAGTCCAGTCTCATGACGACGATCACGACGCGTACGGTCGAGTATCCGGCCGACGGTTTGACGATGATCGGGCACCTCGCGCTCCCGGCCGGTGTCGACCGCCGGCCCGCGGTCCTGGTCGGGCCCGAGGGGATGGGGCTCAGCGACGTCGAGCGCCGCCGGGCCGATGCGCTCGCCGAGCTGGGCTACGTGGCGCTGGCCTTCGACCTCCACGGAGGGCGCTATTTGGGCGACCCTGAGGAGATGCTGACCCGTTGCATGCCGCTGCTCGCCGACCCCGACCGGATGCGAGGCATCGGCCACGCGGCGCTCGACGTGCTCCGCGGCGAACCGCGGACCGACCCCGACCGGATCGCCGCCGTCGGCTACGGCACTGGGGGCGCAGTCGCGCTGGAACTCGGGCGCGACGGCGTCAACCTGCGCGCGATCGGGACAGTCAACGCACTGACCACGGGCCGACCGGGCGAGACGGCGCGCATTCGCTGCCCGGTGTGGGCCGGGGTCGGGTCGGAAGACCCGATCATGCCGCCCGCGCAACGGGACGCGTTCACCGCCGAGATGCAGGCCGCAGGCGTCGACTGGCGCCTCGTGGTCTACGGCGGCGCCTTGCACGCCTTCCACCACCCACCGGTCGGCCACACTGTGCTCCCCGGCGTCGGCTACCACCCACGGCACGCGCAGCGAGCTTGGCGTGACGTCGTCGACCTGCTTGCCGAGTGCCTGCCCATAACGGAGTGATCTGGTCGGCAACCGCGATTCCGGACCGCAAACCAAGCCGGTCGACCGTCACCATTTACCAAGCTCGGCCACCCACCGCCGGTGCTTACCGGTCACCACTGCGGGCTTCTGGCGCATTCCGGTCCTGCCTGACCAAGTCATCGCCATCACCCCCAACACGCCAGGGCGACGGCGTTAATCGCCAGGTGGCACAGCGTTGTCAGCAACGATGACCAGGGCGTTCGCCAGGCCGGACGGCACGGCCACGCGCCCTGGTTCTTCTGCACGTCGGCCCGAGCGACCCGACGCGAGGCAGGCGCCAGCAGGTTCCGCGCCCAGACCAGGTACTTCGCGGCCCGATAGCGATCCAGGACAACGTGCGTCGCCACGATCACCCCGGATCGATACCTCCGCGATCCGGCGGGCCTCGGCCTGGTCGTATGTCGCCCCCACTCGGCGGCGCACCTCCGTACGTTGCCGCTCCGCCGTCCGGCCCGTCGCCCACAACGACACGGTCCCCTCCGGCAGCTCCACCGCGCGGCGGACGAAGTCGACCACCATCTCCGGGTACTCGTCCGGCTTCGGGAACCAGCCCATCCGCTGATAGGACTTCAATGCCAGGAGCAGCGCGAGTTGATGGCCGTCGGAGTCCATCCGTTCAGCCGCCCACGTCGCCTCCTCCCGGGGCGGCGCGAAGAACAGATGCAACTCATGCGCAGCGATCAGCCGCTTGAACCGCGGGTACGCGGTCCGTTCGATCGAGGTCACAACCCACCCCGGCTCAGACGATGGTCAACATCACCACCCACGACACTGAGCTGAATGGGTGACGGCTGATGATCACCGGACCTCGAGATCAACTACTGGCGGCTTCTGGGCCTATCTCGGCGATCCCCCGTCTGGTCCACCGTCAACCCGTACGGCACCTTCCGCCTGGACATGGACAAGCGCCTCGACCTGGGACCGGCCGCCGCCGTGCCCCGCCCCCGCAGCCCGGCGTATGGCGCCGACCGCTCGCGGACGGGGAAGCGATGAAGGACTTCCAGGACCTCACCGACCTCGGATGAACGTGGCCGCGTCGCGGGCCCTCGGCCTCATGCGCGCCTACGCAGTGCGGGACCGTGCGGCGATTGTCGAGCACCTCGCACACCTCATGTCCAGGTGTGGGCGGGCCGGGAGCCCCGGCCGGCCCACCGCCGCATCAGGCTGCCAGGGCTTCGCGGAGTGTTGAAGGCTTGAGTCCGATGGTGTCGCGGATATCGCTGTCGTCCACGATGAACGGACGCTCGGACATGTAGCTCATCTCGGCGAACTCCCGCCACAGTGGATCGGTGAAGGACAGCAGTGTCATGTCCCGTTCGGTGAGCGGCTCCAACCGCGGTTCGGGCGCTCCGTGGAGTTCGGCGAGGTCGGACGCGGCATGACGCACGGTCGTGGTGATGACCGGGGCGTGCCAGGCCCGTCCCCAGGCCCGCTCGTCGCTGCTGACCGCCACCAGCGCCGCTGCGACGTCCTCGGTGTAGGAAAACGAATGCGCCGCATCGGGGTTGCCGTGGACGAGAGCCAGTTCACCCTCGCGGACCCGGGGAGCGACCAGCAGCGTGAACGCTGAGACTGCGCCTGGGCCCAGGTACTGGCCGGCTCGCACTTCGGTGGCCCGCAGCCGCCCTTCGTCGTGCGCGTTCTTGGCCCGCTGCCACAGTTCGGCCCTCACCCGGCCCTTCCGGGTGTGCGGGGCCATCGGGGTGCGCTCGGTGACCGGCCCGGTGGTCTGCTGATAACCGTAGTGATTGCCGAGCATCACGTAGTCGGCCCCGGCCCGCTCGGTCGCGGCGAGAATCGAGGCGAACAACGGCGGCATGGTCTCCGGCCAGGTCTGGTAGGCGGTCATGGCGGCGTTGAAGACCGTGGCCGCTCCGGCCAGAGCCTCGGCCAGCTCGTCAGTGCGGCCCGCGTCCAGAGCGACCCGTTCGATGGCAGGGTGGTCAGGACCACTGCCGCTGCGGGTGATGAGGCGGACCCGCTTGCCGCTTTCGGCCAGTTGCCTGGCGGTCGCGACCCCGGTCGCACCCGCCCCGATGACGACTGATCCACCCATGGTCTTGTCTCCGTTCACCTTCAAAAATGGAACGCTCCCCCGAAGGAGGAAACGTGGTTCACCGGAGGGCCCGTCCGCACGCCCAACTCTGCCGTGCGGACGCAGGGTAGGTTAGTGACCCGAAAGCCATGACCTCCAAGGATCTAGCCATGCATCGTGTCGCCGTCCTGGCCGTTCCCGCGGTCAAACCCTTCGACCTGTCCATGCCGTCCGCGCTGCTCGGCGCCGCCGAACTCGACGGACGCCCCGGCTATGAGGTGACGGTGTGCACCGCCACGCCCGGCGTGATCGCCGCCTCCGGCGGCATCGAGGTGGTGGTCCGGCACGGCCTTCAGGCGGTCGCGGCGGCGGATACGGTGATCGTCCCCTCGACCGCCAGCCGGCATGACGCCGAGCCGGCCGCACTGGACGCCTTGCGGGAGGCGGCCGCCGCGGGCAAGCGCGTTGCCTCGATCTGCAGCGGCGCCTTCGTCCTCGCCCAAGCCGGACTCCTCGACGGCCGTGTCGCCACCACCCACTGGGGCCTGGCCGAGGAAATGCAGCGCGCCTTCCCCTCGGTGCACGTGGACGCGGACCGGCTGTTCGCCGAGGACGGACCGATCATCACCGGTGCGGGCTCGGCCGCCGGGATCGACCTGTGCCTGCACCTGATCAGTTCCGACTACGGCGCGGCCGTGGCCAACGCGGCGGCCCGTGCCGCCGTCGTCACCCCGGTCCGCCACGGCGGGCAGGCGCAGTTCGTACAGACCCCACTCCCGGCCGAGACCGACTCCTCCTTGGATGCGGCCCGCATCTGGGCACTGCAGCACCTGGACCAGCCGATCCCCCTGCGCGACCTGGCCGGTCAGGCCAAGGTCAGTGTGCGGACCCTGACCCGCCGTTTCACAGCCGAGACTGGTATGACCCCGTTCCAATGGCTGCTCCAGCAGCGGCTGCTGCGGGCTCGCGAGCTGCTGGAGACCACCGATCTCACTGTCGACCAGGTGGCCAGCCGCAGCGGCCTCGGCTCCGGCGAGTCGCTCCGCCAGCACCTGAGCCGCCAGATCGGCATGACCCCAGCCGCCTACCGAGGCGCCTTCCACCGCCCGAGCGTGAAGACTGGCCAGTGACCGCGCGACTCGGTCCGGACCTTGCGTTTCATAGGTGGTCACTAGTGAAACAGGTGGCCGTCCGACGGTCCGCCTGCGGCAAGGATGTTTCATGAGTTGTTGGAAACGGCTGGACGTCTGAAACGTCCTCATGGAACCGTCCGGGGTCGTGAGAGACGACTTCAAGCGCGTGGAGTCGCACGACTGCCCGATGTCCACCTGCGCCGCCCCCGCGGGCTCGCCAGGCCGGACCGGTAAGGGCAAGGTGGCCATCCAGTACCACACCGCCCGCTTCCGCCTTGTGCCTCAACTCGCCAGGGTTTTCAGCGTGCCGACCCCTGCCGTACGCAAGCCGGGGTCAGTGTGGACCGAGCTGCCCCGTCCGGTGAGTGCCGGCGCCGAACCGGTCGGGCATGTCCGCCTCAGCTACGCACGGGCCTCGACCGCCCGGCAGTCCCTCGACGCGCAGCTCGACTCCCTCGCTGAGGCCGGGGTGACCCGGGTCTTCTCGGAGAAGACCTCGACCCGCCCCACCCGGCGCCCTGAGCTGGAGGCCGCTGTGAAGCTCGCCGGTTAGATCCGCTCCTCCGGCGTCGCCGTAACCCTCGTCGTTCACGAGCACAAGCGGCTCGGTCGCGGCATCGAACTCGCCCTGCTCGCCGAGGAGCTCAAGGCGAACGACGTCGGCCTGGAGTTCCTGACCGGGGAGCTGAAGGCTCGCACGACCCGTCCGGCATCGTGTTCACCGTGCTGGCGGCCATGTCCGGGATGGAGCGCGAGTACATCCGCGACCGCACTTTCGAAGGCCACGAATCCGTCCGCAAGCGCGGCAAGACCATCGGCGGCGCGGGCGTCACCGACGAGTCGATGCTGTCCATGGCCCTCCACCTGCGCGACCAAGAGATGAGCCTGCGCGACATCGCCAAGCGCCTCGTCATCACCACCGGCACGAAGAAGGGCCAGCACCCCTCGCCCGCGACCGTCATGCGGATGCTGCGTGAGCACGACGAGCAGGCCACCATGGCGGCGAGCACATGATCACCCCGCTACTTTGCGGCTGGTGTCTGGGCTAGGACTCCGGGGCCTTCTCCGGCTGGCGGGGCACCTTCTTGGCATCGACGAACAACGAGCCCGGAGGGGCGACGTGTTGCGATTGCGCTGATCTGGTGCGGGAATGCCGGTAGTGTCCGGCAACCATACGGGACTGTGCGTTGAGGGCTGGATGCGGGGACGGTCGGCAGGAATGGTGGCGCTCGCCACCACGAGCATCGTGTTGGCGGCCTTGCTCTCCCTGGCAGCCAACGCTGCCACGGCTGACGACCGGTGGCCCGGGCCGTTGGACATGCTGCGCCACACCCGTGGCCTGCGGCCGGTGTGCTGGTGGTGCTTTCGGCGCTCGCGCTCGCTCGTCTGCTCGTCGCCGGTGAGGTCGTCCACCCGGAAGTCCAGGAAAGGGCCTGGATCCTCGTCAGCGAGTGGGGGTTCGTGGTTGGGCATGCAGCCTTTCGGGTCAGCGCCGTCGTGCGGGGGCAAACGGCCACGCTCCCGGTCGCGCCGCTGACATCGGAGCCTCGGCCGGCTTGGGGCGGCGGTTGTCGACCAGCGCGGCGCGGCCTGCGCGGTCAGACTGACCGGCTGGCCGGCGTGGACCGGGTGACTGGATCGCCGGTGGCGCAAAGCTCTACGAGCACTTGCTGACCGGCCGACTGTCAGTGACTACCGGCCAGCAGCGCCGCCTGGTCGGCAGCAGTAATCGGCTGTTCACGGGAGATCAGTGCTGATCGGGCGGCAACCTAGATCGGCTCCAGGGCGGGCGAGCACCCGTCGCGCGGCGGCGTCGCGGGCGGTGGCCGCCTCCTCCAGCTGGTCTACGGTGCGATCGATCCGTTCGAGCAAGGCGGCATCGACGGGGAACTCACCCGAGGACAGTCGGTGCAGGAGGGTGCGGTAGAAGGTCACGCCGGTCTCGGCACGGGCGAGTTCACGGTGCCGGTCGACCAGCTTGGCATGCGGCTCGTCGAGGACGCCGCGGTCGCGGTGGGCCCACAGGGTGTCGACGCTGTGGCCCGTTACTGCCTCGATGCGGAGGTCGAGCTGGGACACAGCGCGCAGTGCAGCCGCGGGGCTCCTTCAGGTCAGCTGGTGCGAAGCTGCGAAGGGCTCTGCGCCGGGCGGGGCAGGCCCGGCATCACGGACGGCGGCGGTGCCGGCCTCGGCACTGGCCCGCCGGTAGTGAGCTGCGGGGAGCGGGAGCGTGCCGCGTGCGTGCGGGCGCTCAGCGGTCGTCGGGCCATCCCCAGGCGGCGGCCGACCTCGTCGTAGACGTCGTTGCCTGTCCGCGGCCGGATGGCCACCACGTGGATCTCGCGTGAGTGAGCCGGCGCCTCGGGTGCCGGGCGCACGCCGTGGACGACCCGCCAGTCTTTCCGGGCGTCCACGAACAGTTTGCGCCCTCCAGGTCACCCATGAGCCGGAGGCCGAAGCGCTCAGCGTTCACCACTTCCTGCAGATAGGCCAGGGTGAGGTCGCGAATGCCGCTGGGCACCTGAAGGAAGTCGGTCAGGGCGCGGGGGTCGAGCTCAGGCCGAAGGCCGGCCGCTGCTGCCCCTCGCTCATGACGCCAGCTCGGACTCACCGGACGCGGGCGCCTCCGGCTCGGCCGCCGTCTTCTCGCTCCGTGCCGACGGGGGCGGGCCCGGCAGAATGCGGTGTGCGGGACGCTCTGGCGAGGTCATGCACGCGGACAACGGCCCGCCGGGTGCGCGGATCGCCACCATGGCATGCGTGAGGAAGTCGCGATGCCACGCGAACATCCCCGCTAGGCCCGCCTCGGGATCCTTAAGCAGTGGCCTCCTGTGTGCCGCGGGAATGAGAGAAGACGAGATCCGGGTTTGCGCTGGCCGGATTGAGCGACAGGCGCGAACACCCAACACATCGGGCACAGTTGTGGCGTCAGGCGGTGAGGACCATGTCGTCCTGGCCGAGGCTCTGGCGGATCGTTTCCGTGAGCGGGTCAGCGGCCTTGGCGGCGGCACCCAGTACCCGCTGAAACTGGCGGCGGCCCTGCTGGCGACGCTGCCCGTCGCAGCACTGTTCTTCTGCTTCCAGCGCTACTTCGTGCAGGGCGCCAACGCCGGAGCCGTCAAGGAGTAGCCCACAGGAACGCCGACCGCACTGCGGCCTGGACCTGATCGCGTCAGGTTCAGGCCGCAGTGCGGTCGGCAGGCATGTTCCGCTGAGTGGTGTGGTCAGCAGGTGACCCATCCGCCCTCTCGTGCCGAGCGGAGGGCGGCGTCGGTCAGGTGGGCGGCGCGTGCGCCGTCGTCGAACGTGGGCAGCCCCTCCCGGTACTCGCCGCGGACCGTGGCGTAGGTGTCGGCGACGAAGGCGTCGAAGCAGTCGTGGAAGCCCTGCGGGTGTCCGGCCGGCAGGGGCGAGTACGGCACGGCCGCCTCGGACAGAGCCATGGGGTCACGGACCAGCCACTGGGATCCTTCGCGTCCACCGAGCCAGAGCTGCTCCGGGTTCTCCTGGTCGAAGGCGAGGCTGCCCGAAGCTGCGGAGATCTCGACGAAGAGACGGTTCTTGCGGCCGGGGGCGACCTGGCTGACGGAGACCGAGCCGAGGGCGCCGGAGGCGGTGGCAAACTGCACTGTCGCGAGGTCCTCGGTGAGGACGGGTCCGCTCTGCACGCGGTCGGCGACGACGACTGAGGTCTGTGCGCAGAGCTTGGTGATGCGGTCCCCCGTCACGAACTCGACCAGGTCGAACCAGTGGGATCCGATGTCCCCTATCGTCCGACCCGACCCACCCTTCTCGGGATCCACACGCCAGTTGTCGTCGGTCGACTTCAGCAACCAGTCCTGAAGATAACTGCCCTGGATCAGACTGACGCGGCCCAGATCCGCCAGGCGGGCCCTCGCCTCGCGCACCATCGCATGGAAGCGGTACGCGAACGGGACCGCGGCGACCAGTCCGGCCTCGCGCGCCCGCTCGGCCATCAGTGCGGCCGTCGGCGCGTCGGTGGCCAGCGGCTTCTCACAGATCACGGCAAGTCCGGCCTCCATCGCCTTGAGTGCGAGCGGAGCGTGCAGGTGGTTGGGGGTGCAGATGTGCACCACGTCGACGAGTCCGGACTCGATGAGTTCATCAGCCGACCCGAAGGCGCGTTCGGCACCGAAGCGCCGGCCCGCCTGGAGCGCTGCCTCCTCGTTCACGTCCGCCACCGCGACGAGCCGCGCTCCGGTCTGACGGGTGGCCCGGGCATGGATTCGGGCTATGAATCCAGTTCCGATGATTCCAGCCTTAACTTCCGCCGACTCACGTCGAATCTCAAGCATAGGCGAGATGCTAGAAGCGACTTATGTTCAACGTCAAGCAAAAGTCTCGCGGTGGATATGCTTTACCCATCGACGCCAGCGTCACGACGTGAGGAGATGCGGAGTTGACCATCGAAGCCGCAGGTGCAGGGGCCCTTCTGGCGATCCTGCGTACCGGACAGGCACGGACCCGCACCGAACTGATGCAGCTCACCGGTCTCGCCAGGTCCACGGTGACCCAGCGGCTCGATGCCCTCCTCGACCATCACTGGATCGTGCCGACGGGCGACGCGATCTCCTCGGGCGGCAGGCCGGCCGTGGCGTTCACCTTCAATGCCGGGGCGAGGGTCGTCCTCGCTGCAGACCTCGGCGCCACGCACGCGCGCCTCGCCGTGACCGACCTGGCAACCCAGGTGCTGGCCGAGCGCAGCCAGGACATGGCGATCACCGAGGGCCCGGAGCCGGTACTGGACTGGCTGATTCAGGAGTTCGAGAGCCTGCTGACCGAAGCCGGGCACACCATCGCCGACGTCTGCGGTGTCGGCATCGGCCTGCCCGGACCGGTCGAGCACTCGACGGGTCACCCCGTGAACCCGCCGATCATGCCCGGCTGGGACGGCTTCGACGTGCCGGGCTGGCTCGAACCACGGCTCGGCGCCCCGGTGCTTGTCGACAACGACGTCAACATCATGGCGCTCGGCGAGCACTGGGCGGTCAGCCCCGAGATCGAGCACCTGCTCTTCGTGAAGATCGGCACCGGCATCGGCTGCGGCATCATCACCGAGCACCGTCTCCATCGCGGTGCCCAGGGAGCCGCCGGCGACATCGGCCACATTCAGGTCACCAGCGCCCCCGACCGGGTCTGCCGCTGCGGCAACATCGGCTGCCTGGAAGCCGTGGCCGGCGGCGCGGCCATCGCCGATCAACTGCGCTCCCTCGGCGAAAACACGGCGGACAGCCGCGACGTGGTCGCACTGGTCCGGGCAGGAAACCCCGCGGCGATCCAGATGATCCGCCAGGCCGGCCGGAACATCGGTGACGTACTGGCGTCACTGGTGAACTTCTTCAACCCCAGCGCGATCGTCATCGGCGGTGACCTGTCCGACGCCGGGGAGCACCTCCTGGCCGGCGTCCGTGAACTCATCTACAGCCGATCCCTCCCGCTCGCGACCCAGCACCTGACCGTCCGCGTCCGCCGGCTCGGAGACCGTGCCGGCGTCATCGGCGCGTCCGTCATGGTCATCGAACACGTGCTCAGTCCGACCGCGGTCGACCGCTCGGTCGCAGCCAGCTGACGGTGCCGGGCCCCGCCCGGCAGGATCGGCGCGCCGAGAGCCATCGCCGCTGCGGCGACCGCGGAAACGTCGAGCCCTCCGGCCCTCCCCGCCATGCCTCGGCGGCCTACAACGGTTCTGGCCCCGCCGACACACGGCGGGGCCAGAACCGGCGACGTCATCGGCCGTCAGGAGGTCAGCTTCCACTTCTGGTTGGCGCCACCCCAGCAGCTCCACACCTGCACCGGCGCGCCCGCCGCCGCGAGGCCGCCCTTGACATCGAGGCACTTGCCGGAGTGCGGATTCACCAGCGTGCCATCGGCTCGCGGCACCCAGTTCTGAGCACCGGTGTTGTTGCAGCGATAGAGCTGGACCTTGGCTCCGTTGTCGGTAGAGGCCCCGCTCACGTCCAGACACTTGCCCAACGCCCGCAGGGTCTGCTCGGACCTCGCCCAGGTCTGCGCGGCGGTGCCCTTGCAGGTGTCCACCTGCACCTGGGTTTCATCCGCGGGGTCACCGCCCTGCACGTCCAGGCACAGCCCACCCAGCCCCACGACCGGACCGGACCCGGCCTTGGTGAAGGTGAAGTCGTCGACGTCGAACAGCCCGGACCCACTGCCCTCGAAGGTCAGGTACACATCTGCGGTGCCCTCAGGAACGTCCGACAGGGTCGCCGACACGTCCTGGAACGTCGACCAGCCCCCGGTGTTCGGCACGGCGACCGACCCCAGGATCGGACCGGTCGGGGAACCCGTCCGCACCCGCAGGGTGCCACCCGAGCCACCGGACACGACCCGGGCACGGAACCCGGTCGCCCCGTTCAGGGCGAGCCCGTCGTACCGCGCCCAGTCCCCCAGGTCGATGAAGCCCAGGGTCTGCCCGCCGTTCGCTCCGGCCTTGGCGTAGGAGGACACTCCGCCGGCGTCCGAGTACGACTCGGCCTGCACCGCGCTCGTGCCGCTCAGGTCCTTGATCCGGATGTTGCGGAACGAGACGTCGTCGCCGGTCTCGTGGTTCTGGATGCCGATGTGGCCGGCCAGGGAGCGGGCGGGATCGGTGTTCGTGTAGTCGTTGATCTTCGTGCCGTTCAGGAACACCTGGAGGTGCTCGCCTTCGACAAGCAGCTCGAAGGTGTTCCACTCGCCCGGAGGGTTGAGCGCGGCGTCGCGGGCCGCGGCATCGGGGACTTGGAAGGAGTAGACGGCCCCGGTGGTCTTGTCTGGGGAATCGGTAGCGTCGATCTGGACCTCGTAGCCGTTGTTGACGGCCGACGTCCAGTCATCGGACGGCGGGAAGCCGAGGAAGACGCCGGAGTTGTCGTCGCCGTCCGTCTTCCAGTCGAGCTTGAGCGAGTACGAGGTGTACTGCTTGGCGCTGTACCACAGCAGCCCCGTGCCGCCTTGCGACTTCAGGGTGGCGTCGGAGTTGCTGAAGCTCCCCGGGCCGGCCTGCTTCCAGCCGGTGGTGGATCCGTTGTACAGCGTGGTGTACCCGGTTTCGGGGCGGCAGTCGGCGTTGGTTTCGCCTGCCGCGTACCGGATACCGCCCAGCAGCATCTTCCGGAACGAGGCGTCGGCCCAGGTCTCCTTCGTGTGGCCGAAGCCCGTGTACCAGGACCGTCCACTGCTGATGGTCTTGCACCAGGTGATCGGGTGGTCGCCCATGGGGGAGGCGGGCGAGTAGCTCGACTCGTCGAGCGAGGCCAGCACATGCGCGCTGGAGCGCGGGTTGGTCCTGTAGTCGTACCACTCGTCGGTGCGGGTCCAGGGGGCCGAGGACAGATGGGCGGTGCTGGAGTGCGCCCGGTCCTCGATGTCGACCTTGGCCTGCTGGACGGCTGGGTGGCTCTTGAAGTGGGCGCCGACGAGCTTGCCGTAGAAGGGCCAGTCGTACTCGGTGTCGGCAGCCGCATGCGTCCCGACGAATCCCCTGCCGGCTTCGATGTAGCTCTCGAACGCCGACTGCTGGGAGTCGTTCAGCACGTCACCGGTGGTGTTGAGGAAGACGACCGCTTCATAGGGAGCGAGCCCGCTCGGCGTGAAAGTGGACGCGTCCTCGGTGGCCGTGACGTTGAAGCCGTTCGCGGACCCGAGGTCCTTGACCGCCTGGATGCCGTCCGCGATGGAGTCGTGGCGGAATCCGGCGGTCTTGCTGAAGACCAGGACATCGAACTGATCCGCCGCCGCGGCATGTGGCGCGGCGCTGACGCCGACCAGGGTGGTGAGCAGCACCGCTGATGCGCTCAGGAAGGATCGGTAGCTCACGTCAGAACCTTCCACTTCTGGTGGGTGCCGTCCCAGCAGGTCCAGAGCTGCGTGCGACGGCCGTTGTCGGTCTTGGCGTCCTCGACGTCAAGACACTTGCCGGAGTGGGGGTTGAACAGCGAACCGTCGGCCCGCTGCACCCAGTTCTGCGCGACCGTGTTGTTGCACTCGAAGAGCTGGACCCTCGCCCCGTTCTGGGTGGAGGCCTCCTCCACGTCGAGGCACTTGCCCAACGCGCGCAGCGTCTGGCCGTAGCGCTGCCAGGTCTGGGCCCCGGTCTTGTTGCAGTCGTAGATCTGAACCTCCGTGCGGTCCTTGGAGTCGCCGCCCTCGACATCCAGGCACTTGCCGGCCAGCCCGACGACCGGGCCGGCAGTGGTGAAGGAGAAGGAGTCCACGTCGAACAACTTGCCGGAGCCACCGGAGAAGGTCAGGTACAGGGTGGTCGTCTCCGCGGCTGCGCCGGACACGCTGCCGGAGATCGTGGTGAACTTCTCCCAGCTCCCCGTGTTCTCGACGGCCGCCGAACCCAGTACGGGTCCGGTGGGCGAGCCGGCGCGGATCTGCAGGGTGCCGCCGACGCCGCCGGAGGAGACCCGGGCGGTGAACGACTTCACCTTCTCCAGTCGGTAGGGCTTGAAGGAGATCCAGTCGCCGTTGTCGATGTCTCCGACGGTCTGTCCGCCCTCCGCGGCCGTCTTGTCGTACGCCGTGATGCCCGAGGAGTCGTCGTAGTGCTCGGCCTGCCGCTTGCGCAGTTGGGTGGTGACCCGCTTGCCGCCCGGCAGGCCCTTGCTGTCGGTGTACGTGGCGTCGAAGACGGGGAAGAGCCGGGCCGCGTCACCTTCGTTGGAGTCCTCCGCCGTGATCCAGCCAGAGCAGCCCTTGACCGCGCTGAGCTGGTGAGTGTGCGTGTTGGGAGGGGTGTCGTGCCGGACCGCGTTGTTCATCGCCGCCCGGTCGCAGTCGGGTGAGGATCCGTCCTCGTCATCGGTCGCGGTGAACTGGAACGGAATGACGTCACCGAAAGAGATCAGCTGGCCGTCCACGGGCTGGCTGACCGTGACGGTCGGCGGGGTGTTCCCGACCCCGATGACCACGTCGTCCGTTGCGGTGGCGCCGTTGGAGTCGCGGACGGTCAGGGTCGCCTTGTAGGTTCCGTCGGCTGTGTAGGTGTGCGACGGGTTGGCCTCGGTCGAGGTCGCTCCGTCACCGAATGCCCACGAGTAGGTGATCGGGTCGCTGTCCACGTCCTTCGACCCGGCCGACGAGAAGTTCACCGACAGTGGGGCGTGCCCGTAGGTCGGGTCGCCCTTGGCCTCGGCCACCGGGGCGTGATTGCCGCCCGACCCGACATAGTCGTAGCGCAGCAGCCTGGAATTTTCGTTGAGTTGGAAGTTCCCGCCGGTTCCGTAGTCCAGGACGTACAGGGCGCCGTCCGGGCCGAACTCCACGTCCATGACCTGGTTGACGTTGTCGTTGGGGCTGTTCTTGAAGTCGAGGATCTCGCCGACGCCGCCGGTGGAGGTCAGTTGGATCGCCTTGATCCAACCGCGGGAGAACTCTCCCGCGAAGAAGTGCCCGTCGAGCGACTGCGGGAACTTGGTGGTCGAGGGGTTGTTCGCGTCGTAGCGGTAGACCGGTCCGGCCATCGGCGCCTCCCCTCCGCTGCCGAACTCCGGAGGGCTGCCGGCGTCGCCGCCGTAGCGGATCCAGGACGGCTTGGCCGGCGGGAGCTTCGTCAGTCCGGTGTTGTTCGGGGAGTTGTTCGTGGGCCCGTTCGCACAGTCGAACTTCGGTCCGGTCGTGTTGGTCGCGAAGTCCCAGTCGTTGTAGGTCTCGGCCGTGGTGTTGGTGCCCGTGCAGTACGGCCAGCCGTAGTTGCCGGGCTCGGTGACGCGGTCGAACTCGACCTGTCCCCCGGGACCACGGTTGGGGTCGGTGGCGCCCGCGTCGGGACCGTAGTCGCCGACGTAGATCGCGCCGGTCTGCTTGTCGATGTTCATCCGGTAGGGGTTGCGGAACCCCATCGCATAGATCTCGGGGCGGGTCTTGGCCGTGCCCGGGGCGAACAGGTTGCCCGCCGGGATGGAGTAGCTGCCGTCACCGTTGACCTTGATCCGCAGGATCTTGCCCCGCAGGTCGTTGGTGTTCGCCGAGGTGCGCTGGGCGTCGTAGGCCTGCTGGCCCGGCCGCTCGTCGAGTGGCGCGTACCCGGTGTTGAACGGGTTGGTGTCGTCGCCGGTGGACAGGTAGAGATTGCCGTCCTTGTCGAAGTCGATGTCGCCGCCCACGTGGCAGCAGATGCCGCGGGTCGCCGCGACGTCGAGGATCTTCTTCTCGCTGGCCATGTCGAGCGTGTAGTCGGACTTCAGCGTGAACATCGACAGCCGGTTGACGTTCTCGGAGGCGGGCGCGTAGTAGAGGTAGATCCGCCGGTTCGAGGTGAAATCGGGGTCGATGCCGACTCCTTGGAGCCCCTCCTCGTCGTTGGTGTAGACGGACAGCGACCCGATCACGGTCGTGTTGCCGTCCTTGTCGGTGCGCCGCAGCTTGCCCTCGCGCGCGGTGTGCAGCACCGACCGGTCGGGCAGCACCTCCATCGCGATGGGCTCCCCCAGCTCGCCACCCCCCTTGGCGAGGGTGACCTCCGAGAAGTCCTCGGCAACGATTTCGTGCGCGGCGGCCGGGGTGGACAGGCCGGCGACCGCGGTGAGTGAGGCGGCCATCAGCGACAACGCTGTAGCCGCGCTCCAGGGGCGTGTTCTTCGGGACACGAAGAGGCCTTTCGATGATCGACGCGCACGCCGACCGCGTCGAGAGGCTGAAGAGCCGTCCCATCGGCGTGCCACTCGCCGAGATCCGGGACGTCGACACAGTGGCAGCGCACGATTATGACCGTCAAGACGTTTACATAAGATTAATCTGAGCAGTCTTTTGCTTGACACTCGTCATAAGTCAGTTCGATGATGGCGGTACCTGAGAAGCAGTCCCTGTCCTCACGGGTACCGGTGGAGACAGCGATCCGCCGGGACGCCATTCCGGGCCGCTTCACCCGAGCCGTATCGGTCCTCCCGGCACGCCGAGCCATGGACCTCGCGGATGCCACATCACGGGTGAAGCGCCTGGGACGGGGCTTATGACGTCAGGTCACCTCGTGACGAAGGCGTCGACGCTGATGTACGTGCCCACGGAGCGCGGGTCGGCCCACCCACTGTGCCTGACCGTCACGGTGTGGGCACCGGGAGGAAGGACAGTCGCGGGCGGTGCGCTGCCCTGCCACCTCGCCTTCCACCCCTCGGCCCCGTACGCCGTCTCCTCGAACCCGTCGCCGAGTACGGCACACGGCAGGACCCCCACGCGCCGAACGCCAACTACCTGGCCGCGGTGCGCCTTTCTCCGGACGGCCACTTCCTCTGCTCCACCAACAGCGGCGACGACACCATCGCCGTACTCGCCGTGAGCGACGCCGGCTTCAGCGTCGACCTGGTCACCAGCGTTCCCTGTGGCGGGACATGGCCGCGTGACATCGCCCTCTCCCCCGACGGACGCTTCGTCATCTGCGCCAACCAGCGCTCCGACACGGTGTCCGTCTTCCACCGCGCCCGGCGTCCGGACATCTGTTCCTCGCACGGGCACGCTGACCGCCACCGCTCCCGCGTCCATCCTGCCGATCGTCCCGTGAGCAGGGAGGCCGCACCGGGCCGACCCGCGCCTCGGGTCGACGCTCACTTCAGACCCGCAAGGCCCAGCAGCAGGCCCTTCACCTCTGTGGCCGGGACCGGACCCGAGACAGCTTGCGGGTCGGAGCAGAGGAGGAGGGGGCCGTCCTCGGGGTCGGCGGGCAATCGACCGTGGCTGCCGCGCACGGGCGACGGATCGAGCGGTACGACGGCCATGCGGTAGCGCATGCCGAGCTTCTTGCGGGCGAGCGCGGTGGCGGCTTTGACCTTGACGTAGGGGTCGAGCGGGTCCATGAAGAGTTCGACCGGGTCGTAGCCGGGTTTGCGGTGGATCTCGACCAGGCGTGCGAAGTCGGGGGCACGGTCGTCGTCGAGCCAGTAGTAATACGTGAACCAGGCGTCCGGCTGCGCGACGGCGACGAGTTCGCCGGAACGCGGGTGGTCCAGGCCGTACCGCTTCTTGCCTTCGTCGTCGAGGAGTTCATCGATTCCGTCGATGCCCGCGAGCGCGGCACGGGTGGTGTCGAGGTCCTCGGGGCGCCGGACATAGACGTGGGCGATCTGATGGTCGGCGACGGCGAAGGCCCGCGAGGCCATCGCGTCCAGGTACTCCATGCCGTCCTGTGTGTGCACCTCCAGCAGGCCCGCCCGGCGCAGCGCCCGGTTGATGTCGACCGTGCGGCTGGCGCGGGTGATGCCGTACTCCGACAACGCCACGACGGTACGACCCTCCTCGCGCGCCTCGTCCAACAGTGGGGCAATGGCGGCGTCGAGGTCGGCGGCCGCCCTCAGGGAGCGCGGGTCGTCGGGGCCGTAGCGCTGGAGGTCGTAGTCGAGGTGGGGGAGGTAGCAGAGCGTCAGGTCGGGGTGGCGGGTGGCGTTGATGTGGCGGGTGGCATCGATGATCCAGCGGCTGGAGACCAGGTCGGCGCCGGGGCCCCAGAAGTGGAAGAGCGGGAAGGTGCCGAGCTTGTCGGTGAGTTCGTCGTGGAGGGCGGCGGGACGGGTGTAACAGTCGGGTTCCTTGCGGCCGTCGGCGTAGTAGATCGGACGGGGGGTGACGGTGATGTCGGTGTCGGCGCCCATGGCGTACCACCAGCAGATGTTGGCGACCGTATAGCCGGGGTGGGCGCGGCGGGCGGCGTCCCACAGCTTGTCCCCGGCGACCAGGCCGTTGTGCTGGCGCCACAGCAACACTTCGCCCAGCTCACGGAAGTACCAGCCGTTGCCGACGATGCCGTGCTCCGAGGGCAGGGTGCCGGTCAGGAACGTCGACTGCGCGGCACACGTGACCGCGGGCAGTACCGTACCGAGCGGCGCCTCGGAGCCGGTGTCGGCAAGCGTCCTCAGACGGGGCATGTGATCCAGCAGGCGGGGGGTGAGGCCGACGACGTCGAGCACGAGCAGCGGGGTGGGCTCGGTCATGGCAGCTCCTTCAGGCCGAGGTCGGTCAACAGGTCGCGGGTGAAGGCGAGTTCGGCTGCGATGCCGTCGATCAGGCCGTCGCGGCCGGTCGGCCGCAGGGAGGGCGGCAACGCCTGCCAGGTGTAGGTCTCCACCTCCAGGTGGTGCGTGCGTGCCATCGGGCCGCCGACAAGGCGGGTGAGGCAGTCCCGCAGCACGGGGAGTGTGGCGGTCAGCGGCGGTGTGGGCACCGCATGCAGCGGAACGTGGAAATGCGCACGCCACGGTGCGGTGACCGGGAGGCCGCCGAGACGGAGGGCCTCGCCGAGGTCGTCGGTACCCCGCAGCCCGTCCTTCGTCCGCACCCGGGTCTGGTGCAGGAATCTGGGTTCGTCGAAGGCCGCGAGGGCCTGGCGTACCTCGGGCAGGTGCGGGTCCTGCGCGTGGAGGGCGGCGGAGAGCTGAGCCTTGACGACGGGGATGCCCGCGGTCTGGAGCGCGCCCATCGCGGTCGCCGGGTCCTGGAAGGATGTGGCGAGGTGACAGGTGTCCACGCAGATGCCGATCCGGTCGTGGCCGATGTCGGCGAGCGGGCCGATGGCATCGGCTGTGGTCTCCACGACGCAGCCGGGCTCGGGCTCGAGACCGATGCGGATCGACCGTCCGGTGGACCTCTCCATGGCGTCGAGGTACTCGGCCAGGGTGAGCAGCGCGATGCGGGCCGCCTGAGCCGATCTGTGGTCGAAGGACGTCCGCCAGGCCAGGGGAAGGGTGGAGATGCTGCCTTCCCCGACGTCGGCCGGCATGAGTGCGGAAAGCAGCCGGGCCAGGTCGGCCGTGTAGCGGAGGCGTTCTGAGTCGTTCCAGTCCGGCTTGTACACGCGGTACTTGACCTCTTCGGCGCCGAAGCCTGCGTACGGGAAGCCGTTGAGGGTGACGACCTCCAGATGCCGCTGCCTCAGCTCGGTACGCAGCAGTCGCAGGGCGTCGGGGTAACGGATGAGGGTGTGCGCGGCGTCTTTGGCGAGCCATAGGCCGATACCGAGGCGGTCCCGGCCGAGCCGGTGCCGCACCGGCTCGCAGTAGTCGCGGAGCTGGGCCAGCACTCCGCTGAGCGTCTCTGCGGGGTGGACATTGGTGCAGTACGCCAGATGGACCGTGGAGCCGTCCGGGTGCCGGAAGCGCATGCGGTCACTCCCCGCCTCTGAGAACTGAGTTGCCCTCGTGGGTGGCGTCGGTGGCCGCGACGTCCAGGTTCAGCCGGCCGCTGAGCCCGTAGAAGGCGACCGGGTTGCGCCACAGCACAAGGTCGACGTCGTCCTCGGTGAAGCCCTCGGCCAGCATGAGGTCGGCGACCTTGCGGGTCTTGAGGGGGTCGCTGCGGCCCCAGTCGGCGGCCGAGTTCACGAGCAGACGCTCGGGCCCGTACGTGTGCAGTATGGAGACCATGCGCTTCTCGTCCATCTTGGTGTCCGGGTAGACGGAGAAGCCGAGCCAGCAGCCGCTGTCCTTGGCCTCCTTGACGGTGGTCTCGTTGAGGTGGTCGATCAGGACGCGGCTCGGGTCGAGTGCGGACTCCCGGACCACGTCAAGGGTGCGATGCAAGCCTACGAGCTTGTCGCGGTGCGGGGTGTGCACGAGCGCGGGCAGACCATGGTCGGCGGCGAGCTGGAGCTGGGCGGCGAGGGCGGTGTCCTCGGCGGGGGTCATCGAGTCGTAGCCGATCTCACCGACGGCCACGACCTGGTCCTTGACGAGATAGCGGGGCAGTTCGTCCAGGACGGGCAGACAGCGCGGGTCGTTCGCCTCCTTTGGGTTGAGGGCGAGCGTGCAGTGGTGGGCCATGCCGTACTGGGCGGCGCGGAAGGGCTCCCAGCCCAGCAGGGAGTCGAAGTAGTCGTAGAACGAGGCGGGCGAGGTGCGGGGCTGGCCCAGCCAGAAGGACGGCTCGACGACCGCGCAGACGCCGGCCGCGTGCATGGCCTCGTAGTCGTCGGTGGTCCTGGACGTCATATGGATGTGCGGGTCGAAGATGCGCATGTCAGTGCTCCTGGGTGGCGAGGCGGAGGGCTCGGTGGAGGTCGACCGGCACAGGGCGGCCCGCCGCGATGCGTTCGGCCGCGTAGTCGGTGAGCATCCGCGCCAGTTCCCCGTCCCCGGCCGCGCGGCGTTCGAGGTCGGCCACCTCGTCCAGGGGCACGCCGGTGAACAGGCACTTCAGGACAGCGTGCCGCCAGGCGTGGGCGCCCAGGTGTTCGGCGGCATACGGGCCCATGGCGGCGGCGACGAGCCGGGTGTCGTTGGTGCGCAGGGCGTCCTCGACCAAGGGCAGGGCATCGGCGGGGGGCAGGTGCGGGAGGTGAGGCAGCACATGGAGGACGGCGCGGCGTTCGTCGGATGTGCCGTGCGCGTACAGCCGGGCGAGGGCGGAGGGCTCCGGCTGGACCGCATGAAGGAGGAGGACGCGGGCGACGTCCTCGGCACCCCGGCACCGCCGTCCCGCCTCGGCGAATCGCGCCTCCCAGACGGGCAGCGAGCGAGGCGGGGCGTTCTTGGCCGCGGCGGCGTCGACAACGGCCTCGGTCAGCCAGACACGGACGGGGGTGTCGAGCCGCTCCCACATTCCGGCGAGGTCGGCGGTCGGCTGTGTGGTCATGCGTGTGCTCCTTCCTCAAGGCCGCGCAGGTAGTGAAGGGAACCTGCGGCCAGACTCGGACCGGCGTGCGAGTGGCGGGGCAACTCCACGCTGATCAGGCCCTGGTAGCCGGTGTAGGTGAGGTCGGCGAGGGCATCGAGGACGGGCGGGAAGTCGATCTCGCCCGACCCGAACGGGAGGTGCTCGTGGATTCCGCGCCGCATGTCCTCGATCTGCACGTGGCGCACCCAGGGCGCGGCCATTCGGATGCAGTCGGCGGGCGGGGCGGGCTCCAGGCACTGGCAGTGGCCGATGTCCAGGGTCAGGCCGAGCGCCTCGGGGTTGCCGAGCAGGTGGCGCAGGTGGTGGAAGTCGGCCAGGGTGGCGAGGAGATGGCCGGGCTCGGGTTCCACGGCGAGCGGCACGCCCAGAACGGTGGCCGCGTCGAGGACGACCGCCAACTCGTCGGCCAGCCGCTTCCATGCCGTGTCCGGATCGACGCCGTCGGGGATGACGCCGCTGAAGCAGTGCACCGCGTGCGCGCCCAGGTCGGCGGCGGTCTGGACGGCCCGCACCAGCATGCGCACCCGGGCCGCGCGCCCCTCGGGTTCGGGATCGAGCAGCGAGGGGCCGTGTTTGCGGCGCGGGTCGAGGACGTAGCGGGCGCCTGTCTCGATCGTCACCGTCAGCCCAAGGGCGTGCAGGGTGCGGGACAGCCGGCTCACCCGGACGGAGAAGTCCGGCGCCATCGGATCGAGGTGCATGTGGTCGAGGGTGAGTCCGACGCCGTCGTAGCCGAGGTCGGCGAGGAGGAACAGCGCGTCGTCGAGGCGCAGGTCGGTCAGGCCGTTGGTGCCGTAGGCCAAACGGAGGGTCATGTCGGGCTCACCTTCCGGGAGACACGGCGCGCCAGCGGCACCAGTGCCATCAGCGCGCAGCCCAGGGCGGGGGCGCCGGCGCGGGCCGCGAGAGCGGCCTGGAGGGGGATGAGTGATCTGATCCCGCCTCCCACCGCGCGTTGTGTGAGGGGCGGGGAGGGGTTGAGGGTGGCGTGCAGGTACGGCCGCGCGGCCGTGGCGCCGTAGAGGGTGGCGAGAGCCGGGGCGGTGAGATCGCGGGCCAGTTGCCTGCCGGAGCGGTAGGCAACTGGGGATCCCGCCGGCCCGTCCGAACGCCTCCATGCGAGTGCCGCCCCGATGGCGCTGCTTGCGGCCAGTGCGGCCAGGGGAGCCAGGGCGGATCCGCCGGTGGTCTCGTTCCGGGCGACACGAGTCACCGCGTACGTGTGGGCGGCCAGTGCCGCCGAGGACAGGGCCACGGCGGGGCGAAGAGGCCGTCCGCCGGCCGCCACCGCGCCGAGCAGTAGGTCCAGGCCGCGGGCCGCGCCCATCGCCACCGCCCCCGCGCGGGTGTGCTTGAGCTTCAGGTCGTACGCCCAGACGGTTGCGGCCAGGCACCCGGCGACCGCCGCCGCCGGGCGCCCTGCCCGCGCCGCGAGGGCGAGAGCGGCCCCCGTGAGCCCGACCGCCGCCCCCACAGCGGCGGCTGGGGGTATGCGACCCGACGGAAGGGGTCGGTCCGGGCGCTCACGCGCGTCCTCCTCCTGGTCCGCCCAGTCGTTCAGGGCCATGCCCGCCTCATACAGGCACAGGGAGCAGCCGATGGCGAGCGTCGTACGCCGGTCTGGGCGCACTCCGGCGGCCGCCGCCCCGGCGAGCGCGTCACCGGGGACGGTGAACAGCGCCGAGATGCGCAGAAGTTGGGCCCAGTCGCGGAGCGCGCTCACGCGCGCGCCGTCCGCAGCCGGTCGGCGAAGCCGAGCAGCGCCAGGTACTGCTCGGACAGCGACGAAGCCGCCCCCGGGTCGGGATCCTTGAAGAAGAACCCCAGCTCGGGCAGCGGACCGGTGAGCCCCGCTTCGTGCGCCCGGGCGACGAGCCGGGCCAGGTCGAGGACGAGCGGCGCCGCGAGCGCGGAATCGCACCCCTGCCAGGTGGTCTGCAGTACCATCCGCGCGCCGAGGAACCCCTCGAAGGCGATATGGTCCCAGGCCGTCTTCCAGTCCCCCATCGACGGTACGTCATCGATGTGCACCACGCCCTCGGGGGCGGCCCCGAGGGTCTCGGCGAGGACCCGTGTCTTGCCGGCGTTCTTCGCGGCGGCGGCATCCGGGTCGGCGAGCGCCGCACCGTCTCCCCCGCCCAGGAGATTGGTGCCGGACCAGGACCGCACGGTGAGCGCGCGCTGCGCGAACATCGGGCCGAGCACGGAGCGCAGCAGGGTCTGCCCGGTCTTCCCATCCCTCCCGGCCACCGGTACGTCGTACGGGCCGTGAAGCGCCGGATGACGAAGTCCGGTCGAGGGGGTGAAGTTCACGTACGCGGCTCCCGTGCGCAGAGCGGCGGCGGCGTACAGCGAGCTGGCCGGCAGTCTGTCGTCCCCCGCGAGGGGCGCGGGTTCCGTGGAGGCGAGGTTGACCACGACGCAGCGGGCGAGGTTGTTGCGCCTCTGGAAGGAGACGATGTCCTCGGTGAAGGCGCTGATCAGTTCGTGATCGTCGCGCAGGTCGTCGACGAGGGGGCCACCGGTGCGTATCTCGGCGTCGGCCGCGGCAAGTTCACCGCGCACGGCGTGGGGAACGTCGTGCGGCAGAACTCCCTGGGCGGCGAGTTGCTCGGCACGCTTCGGCAGGGGGCAGGCGGCCACGTCGTGCCCGCCGAAGACCAGGTGTCCCAGGTCCGGGAGCCCGCATCCGGCGAAGGGCGGAGTGAGGGTGACCATGCCGACGGCCGGCTGAAGTCCGCAGCCGACGGCCGCGCACCCGGCGACCACCGTGGTGGCGACGGAGCCACGGGCTCCGATCAGCCAGATTCCCGTACGGGGCACTGCCGGTGTGGATGTCGATGACGTCATCACGAGCGCCTCTCTGCCGTTCTTGTTCGTGGTGTCTGCGGTGATGAGTGGAAGATCCGTGCCGGGGGCGAGAGCCGCTGTCCCCGGCACGGACCCGTTGGTGGCGGGGTTCCTCGGTCGCCTGGTTCAGGCGGAGGACCCTCGATGCGTGGACCTCAGGTCAGGAGCGCTCAGGACGGCAGAGTCCACTGCTGGTTGGCCTTGCCATGGCAGGTCCACAGGTGCAGGTGTGTTCCGTCGCCCCAGGTGCCGCCCTCGGCGTCGAGGCACTTGCCCGAGTGCGGGTTGCGGACCGTGCCGTCGCTCTGCGGCCGCCATTCCTGGGCGGGGGTGTCGTTGCAGGTGTAGAGCTGGATCTTCGTGCCGTCGGCGCTGCCCCGCCACTGCACGTCCAGGCACTTGCCCAGCGCCCGGATCGTTCCGTCGCCGGGAAGCGTCCACTGCTGTGCGGCCGTGTGGTTGCAGCCGACGAGCTGGATCTGCGTCTCGTCCGCGGGGTTTCCGCCCTCCACGTCCATGCACTTGCCGTTGACGCCCTTCACCTCACCGGTGCGGGTGCCGCCGGATCCGTCCGTCACGATGTCGAAGTCGTCGACGTCGAAGAGGGCCCCGCTGCCGCCCTTGAAGACCAGGTAGATCTTGGTGGTCGCGTCGGGCAGATCCCGCAGCGTGGTCTCCACGTCGGCGCAGGTCTCCCAGCCGCCGGTCGGCTTCACCTCGGCGGAGCCCTGCAGCGGTCCGGTCGGGGAACCGGTGTGCAGCTCCAGCGTGCCGCCCGCGCCACCGGAGGAGACCCGGGCCTTGAGCTTGGTCGCTCCGGTGAGGCGGTACGGGTCGACGCCCACGCCCTGGAGTCCCTCCTCGTCGTGCGAGTAGACGGGGATCTTCCCGGTGACGCGGCTGGAGCCCGACGGGTCGGTGAGGTACAGGGTGCCGTCGCGTGAGGTGTGCAGGACCGAGCGATCCGGCAACACGGCCAGCGACATGGGTTCGCCGACCTGGTCCGGGCCCTTGGCCAGGGGGGTTTGCACGAATGTCGGGGCCGCGGCAGCGGTGTGGGGTTCGTCCTCGCCGTGGCCGTCGTGGGCGACGGCCACGGCGGGGGTGCCGACGGCGAGGAGCAGCCCGATGAGCAGGGCCGCGCCTCGGCGGTGCCGACTGGATGGGGGGTGGCGATGCACGGTCGTCCTCCGTATCAGGGTGATGGGAACCTGGTTCTTCTCGGAGAGGCGATACTTTCGATGTGAATCGCCGGAAATCTAGCTCGCTTTCGTCGACCATGGAAGATTTAGAGCAGAACTAGGCGTAACTTTCTCCGAGCGCAAGACAAAAGCCTGGGTCGACTCGCAGCTCGCCGTGCCTCAGCGCGAGCCGTGCCGCGCCAACCTCCCTCGCCTGCGGCGCGACACGGCCAAGGCGCCACCGCCCAGCAGGAGGAGTGCGGACCCGCCGGCGGCGAGCCCTGCCCAGCCGTCGCTGTCGCCGCCGGTCGAGGCGAGATCCGTGCCATGCCCGGCTTGAGGGGACGCGGTGCGCTCGCCGCCACCCGTTTGCGGGGCGGGGTCGTTGCCACCGGGGGCCTTGGAGGGCTCGCCGACGGGCGCCGGCACGCCGTCGCGGCTGACGGCCACCGTCGCGCCGCCGGGCTTGGAGTCGAGAACCTTGATCTCGACCTTGTGAGCCTTGTCGGTCAGCGTCACACCGGCCGCCAGCGCGTCCTTGGTCCTGCCGTCCACGCCGGCCCAGTGGTCGACCCCGGGAGTCACGTCGACCAACTGGGAGGCGGCGTAGTTGCCCTGGGGGACCCGGTAGGCATGCAACCCCTGAAGTCCCTTGTCGAGGGTGCCGGACGCAGCGCGCAACTCCACGACCAGGCGATCCTTGCCCACCGGGATGTCCAGCGCGCGCACCCCGTCACCCTTTCCGTAGAGCGGGCGCAGCCTGTAGGTGCGTGACTTGGTGACCTCGGGCGCTTCCTCCTTCGACAGCCACTTGGCCCGGATCAGCTCGGGCGCGCTGAGACCCACGGCCACGGTGCCACCGCCCATGGGTGTCTTGTGACTGGTGGTCTCGGTGTCCTTGCAGGTCGCGAGGTCCGTGCCGGTGCAGGCGAACCGCATCTGGTGCTGGTAGCCGAAGTTGTGGCCGAACTCGTGGACCAGGACTGTCATGTCGGCGACCCCGCCATCGCCCGACACCGGCACCCAGGTGATGCCACCGCCGACGGAACCGAGACCGCCCCAGCCGCAGCGGGCCGTGTCATTGGGGAACACGATCGACAGGTGCGCGAAGTCGCCCCACCCGGCTCCGCGCTGTTCGAGTGCCTTCAGCGTCTCGTTGTAGATCTTGCTGTTGTCGCAGCCGGCGCCGGCGATCGGGAGTTCGATGGGGCCGACCACTCCCCCTTCCCCGGCAGCGGCGGGCTCGAACTCGGCGGCCCCCTCCGTGACCTCGTTGTAGTACGAGGTCAGGGAGTTCTTCTTGCCGAAGTAGACGTCCTGGAGCGCGGCCCTGGTCTTGTCCGGGTTCCTGAGGGTGCTGTCGGTGAAATCGACCATCACGACCTGAACCCGCCGCCGGTCGGGCTGGTCCGCGGCCACGGCCGGGTATGAGGCCGCCGCCGAGAGGACCAGAGCGGCACAGAGGGCGGAGATGGGCAGGGCGCGCTGACGTACACGCATGGTGGGAGAGAGCCTTCCGTTCGCTCGCCGGTCTCCCGACGAGAAGTCGTCGACCTGGAAGGACCGCGGAGCTTTCCGGCCGTCCCGCCGCGTTACCACTCCGTTACAAACACATTGCGCGGCCGTCCATGGAGGGCCACCCGAACCACCTAGTCACGAGTTGATAACACCGCGGGATGAGCCACGAGCGCTGGGCTCACTCCACACAGGCAGCCACCGGCGCTTGCACAGCGCGAAGGGTCCGCACTTTGTCTTTCAAGAATCAGAAGTAACCGAAGATCTTGACTTAAGTGCTTCACAACTCATCGAAACCTTTGCTAAGTTCCACCGCCAGATACACCGAAGACCGGAAACACTCGGCGGGAGGGCGACGTGAGACGCATGACGGCACGGCCCGCGAACGCACATCAGGCGCACATACTCAGGCTGTTGCGCGACGAAGGGCCCCACTCCCGTGCGCAGCTCGGCGAGTTGGTGAACCTGTCCCGCTCCAAGCTCGCCGTCGAGGTGGACCGGCTCGTGCATACCGGACTCGTCGTGAACGACGGGCTCGCCGCATCGAGGGGCGGGCGCCGGTCCCACAACGTCCGCCTCGCTCCCGAACTCCGCTTCCTGGGCATCGACATCGGCGCCACGTCCGCCGATGTCGCCGTCACCAACGCCCAGTTGGAGGTTCTCGGCCACCTCAGTCAGTCGGTCGACGTACGGGAAGGTCCGGTCGCCGTCTTCGAGCAGGTCCTCGACATGGCCGCCAAGTTAAAGGCAGCCGGGATCGCCGAAGGCTTCGACGGGGCCGGGGTCGGCATCCCCGGACCGGTGCGCTTCCCCGAGGGCGTCCCGGTCGCACCGCCGCTCATGCCGGGCTGGGACAACTTCCCCGTCCGTGAGGCCCTCAGCCAGGACCTCGACTGCCCGGTCATGGTCGACAACGACGTGAACCTGATGGCCCTCGGGGAACAGCAGGCGGGAGTCGCCCGAAGAGTCAAGGACTTCCTCTACGTGAAGATCGGCACCGGAATCGGGTGTGGCATCGTCGTCAACGGCGAGGTCTACCGCGGCGTCACCGGGAGCGCCGGAGACATCGGCCACATCCAGGTCGATCCGGACGGCCATCCGTGCCCCTGCGGCAACACCGGCTGCCTGGAAGCCCACTTCAGCGGAGCGGCGCTCGCCCGTGACGCGCTCGTGGAGTCCGGGCATCCGGGCCAACTGGCCGACCGGCTGGCCGCCACGGGCACGCTCACCGCGGCTGACGTCGCCGCGGCGGCGTCCGCTGGTGACGCCGCCGCCGGTGATCTCATCCGGGAGGGTGGTGGCCGCGTCGGACAGGTCATCGCCGCACTGGTGTCGTTCTTCAACCCCGCGCTGGTGGTTGTCGGCGGTGGGGTGACCGGCCTCGGCCACGGTCTGCTGGCCTCCATCCGCACCCAGGTCTACCGCAGGTCTCTGCCCCTGGCCACCGGCGACCTCCCCATCGTCCTCAGCGAACTCGGCCCTCAGGCCGGCGTGGTCGGAGCGGCCCGGCTCATCACCGACCGCGTCTTCTCTCCGGCCTGATCCCCATGACCCGCCCCACCGTCTCAACCCCCGCTGGCGGTGGGGCGCCTGAACCAGCACGAACCGGCGCTTCGAGTGCTCGCCCGGCGCCCGCAGCGCGAAGGGGGGAGGCGCACAGCCCCGCCTCCGCCCCCCGCCAGAGCGGTCTCCGCACCGAATCACCCGCTCCATGCCCGCATCCCACCGCGCAGGACACACAGCGCCATGACCTTGTACCGCCACGGAACCGAGGGACCATCCCATGCCGCCATCACCCCCTGACACTCGAACAGCCGGCTCGCCTGCGCCACTGCTCAGGATGACCGGGATCACCAAGTCCTTCCCCGGCGTCCGCGCTCTGTCCGGCGTCGATCTGACGGTCGTCGAGGGCGAGGTCCACTGCCTCCTCGGCCAGAACGGCGCGGGCAAGTCCACCCTCATCAAGGTCCTGGCCGGCGCCCATCAGCCCGACGGCGGCGAAATCGTCTGGCAGGGCCGGCCCACCCGGCTGAAGTCCCCGATCGCCGCCATGCGTCTCGGCATCGCGACGATCTACCAGGAACTCGATCTCGTCGAGCACCTCTCGGTGGCCGAGAACATCAGCCTCGGTCACGAACCGACCCGCGCCGGATTCGTCGTACGCACCCGGGTGGCCAGTCAGCGCGCCGCCACCCTGCTGGACAGGCTCGGCCACACGGAGATCGATCCGGCCGCACCCGTCGCCGAGCTCTCGGCGGCGCAGCAGCAGATCATCTCCATGGCCCGTGCCCTGTCCCACGACGCCCGCCTGATCGTCATGGACGAGCCGTCGGCCGCCCTGGACCCGGACGAGGTGCGCAATCTCTTCCGTACCGTGGACACCCTGACGAACGAAGGCGTCGCCATCATCTACATCTCCCACCGCCTGGAGGAGATCCGCGCCATCGGCGACCGCGTGACCGTCCTCAAGGACGGCCGGTCCGTCGCCGACGGTCTGCCGACCCGGTCCACACCCACCCGCGACATCGTCGCACTCATGACGGGCCGCGCCGTGGAGCACGTCTTCCCCTACTCCCCACGTGCGGCCGATCCGGTCACTCCCGAGGTGCAGCCCGTGCTGAAGGTGGAAGCTCTCAGCCGCCAGGGGGAGTTCGAGCCGCTCGACCTCGAAGTCCGCCCCGGGGAGGTCGTCGGCCTCGCCGGCCTGGTGGGATCCGGCCGCTCCGAGATCCTGGAGACCATCTTCGGGGCCCGTCGGCCCACGTCCGGCCGGGTGTTCGTGGACGGAGAAGAGGTCCGGCCCGGCAGCGTCCGTGCCGCGGTGCGCGCCGGCATCGGCCTCGCTCCCGAGGAACGCAAGGCACAGGCCCTGCTGATGCTGGAGTCGGTTACCCGCAACGTCTCCATCTCCACCCTCGGCCGGTTCTCCCGACTCGGCTGGATCGACCGTGCCTCGGAGCGTGCTGCGGCGCACCAGGTCACCCGCGACCTGGTGCTCCACCCGGATAATCCGGACGCCCAGGTCAAGAACTTCTCCGGTGGCAACCAGCAGAAGGCCGTCCTGGCGCGCTGGCTGCTGAGGGGATGCCGCGTCCTGCTCCTGGACGAACCCACGCGTGGTGTCGACATCGGGGCCCGCGTCGAGCTGTACGCGGTGATCCGGCGTCTGGCGGACGAAGGGCTGGGCGTCCTCGTGGTCTCCAGTGAGATCCCCGAGGTTCTCGGCCTCGCCGACCGCGTCCTCGTGCTTCGTGAGGGCCACGTCGTCCATCGCGCGCCCGCCGACGAACTGGACGAACACCGCGTACTCGATCTCGTACTCGAAGGGAACCACGCATCATGACGCAGTCCGCGGCCGCCCCCGCGGCCGAGAAGCCCGCTCCCGCCGCGCCGCCACCGCGCACGCCCGCTCTCGGCCTCCGGCTCGATCTCCGTACCCTGTCGCTGCTCGGGGTCCTGGCGATCCTTGTGCTCGTCGGCGGCGTCACCAAGCCGGACGAGTTCCTCGCCGTGAACAACCTCCAGCTCGTACTCACTCAGGCGTCGGTGATCGGCGTTGTCACGGTCGGCATGACATTGGTGATCATCAGCGGTGGCATCGACCTGTCGGTCGGTGCGATCGTGGCGCTGGCCTCGGTGTGGGCGACCACGGTCGCCACCCAGGACTTCGGTTTCTCCGGAGTCCTGTTCACCGCGCTCCTCGTGGGTGTGGGCTGCGGCCTGGTCAACGGCGTGCTGATCGCCTACGGCCGGATGGTCCCGTTCATCGCCACCCTCGCCATGCTCGCCTCCGCCCGCGGCCTCGCCCTGCAGATCACCGATGGGCGCACCCAGATCGTCACCATCCCCGAGATCCTCGATCTGGGCGAGAAGGACGCCTACGTACTCGGGGTGCCGCCGCTCGTGATCGTCTTCGCGGTGGTCGTCGTCATCGGCTGGCTGCTCCTCAACCGCACCACCTTCGGCCGGCGCACGGTCGCCATCGGCGGCAACCCCGAAGCCGCCCGCCTCGCCGGCATCGACGTCCGCCGCCAGCGGCTCTACCTCTACCTGCTGTCCGGACTGTGCTGCGGCATCGCCGCCTTCCTGCTGATCATCCTCTCCGGCTCCGGCCAGAACACCAACGGCAACCTCTACGAACTCGACGCCATCGCCGCAGCCATCATCGGCGGCACCCTGCTCAGCGGGGGCCGCGGCACCGTCACCGGCTCCGTCCTCGGCGTCCTGATCTTCACCACGATCACCAACATCTTCGCGCTCAACAACCTCCAGAGCGCGACCCAGCAGATCGCCAAGGGCGCCATCATCGTCGCCGCCGTCCTCGTCCAACGCCGCACCGCCCACGAGTAAAGCGCCAGCAAGGAGAAAAGAACATGGCTCAGCAAGTCGACGCCCTCCGCAGAAGACTGCTCTTCGGTTCCGCCGCCGTGTCGGCCGGCGCACTGCTCACGGCGTGCACCTCCAACGACACCGGTTCCAAGGGCGGCGCGGCCGAACAGGCCGCTGTCGCCGACGACAAGCCGGGCAAGCACGTCACCATCGGCTTCGCCGGTCCCCAGGCAGACCACGGGTGGCTCAACGCCATCAACGTCAATGCCCGTGATAGCGCCAAGAAGTACAAGGACGTCACCCTCGAGATCACCGAGGGCTCCAACGACACGGCCACCCAGATCGGCCAGATCGAGACCCTCATCAACAAGAAGGTCGACGTCCTGGTGATCCTGCCCGCCGACGGCAAGGCCCTCACCCAGGTCGGCTTGAAGGCGATGCGCGCCGGCATCCCGGTCATCAACCTGGACCGGGTCTTCAACTCCGCGCAGGCGTACCGCTGCTGGATCGGCGGCGACAACTACGGCATGGGCCTCAACGCCGGGCACTACATCGGCGAGAAGCTCAAGGGCAAGCCGAACGCGCGGGTGGTCGAACTCGCGGGCATGGACACCCTGGAGCTGACCAAGCAGCGCACCCAGGGCTTCGACGACGCGCTGAAGAACTACCCGAACATCAAGAAGGTCGCCCGTCAGGCCGCCGAGTTCACCGTCGAGTCCGGCCAGTCCAAGATGGCGGCGCTGCTCCAGGCCAACAAGAAGTTCGACGCGCTGTGGAACCACGACGACGACCAGGGCGTCGGCGCGTTGCGCGCCATCGAGCAGGCCGGGCGGGACGAGTTCCTCATGGTCGGCGGCGCGGGCGCGCTCTCCGCCTTCCAGGCCATCAAGGCCGACAGCGGTGTCCTGAAGGCAACCGTGCTCTACCCGCCCACCATGGCTGCCTCGGCCATCGACCTGGCACGGGCGCTCGGCCAGAGCAAGGGGCTCGGCGGCCTGGCGGAGTTCGAGATCCCCTCCTCCATCACCCTCTACTCGGCCGTCGTCGACAAGGCCAACGTCGGCCGGTACATGGCCACCGGGTTCAACTAGACCACACCGGGGGACTGGCCCCCGCCATCGCCGCGGCCAGGGGCGGGGGCGCCGCGCCCGCCCCTGGCCGCGTCAAGGAGAGCTCGCACATGAAGCCCGCATACAGGGAACCCCCGGAACAAGAACTCGTGCCCGGGCGATCCGCCGACAGACGATCCACCGTCGCCCACAAGCCTCGCCTCGGCATCGGCATCGTCGGCTACTCATTCATGGGTGCCGTCCACTCCCAGGGCTGGCGCACCGCGAGCCGCGCTTTCGACCTGCCACTGGAGCCGCACCTCACCGCGGTGTGCGGCCGGAACGGGCAGGCGGCGCGGACGGCCGCGCACCGCTTGGGCTGGGAGTCCGCCGAGACCGACTGGCGGAGGCTGATCGCACGCGACGACATCGACCTCGTCGACATCTGCACCCCCGGCGAGAGTCATGCGGAGATCGCCGTCGCCGCACTCGACGCCGGCAAGCACGTGCTGTGCGAGAAGCCGCTGGCCAACACGGTCGAGGAGGCCGAGGCCATGGTCGCCGCCGCGGAGCGCAACCCAGGACGGATCGCGATGGTCGGCTTCAGCTACCGCCGCACGCCCGCCATTTCGCTGGCACAGGCCCTGATCGGGGCCGGCCGGCTCGGCGCGCTCCGGCACATCCGTCTGACCTATCTCCAGGACTGGCTGGTCGACCCCGAGTTCCCGCTCACCTGGCGTCTGCGCCGGGAGACAGCCGGGTCCGGCGCCCTGGGCGATCTCGGGTCGCACATTGTCGACCTCGCCCAGTTCCTGGCAGGTGAGCCGCTCCTCGGTGTCAGCGCGGTCACCAAGACCTTCGTCAGCGAGCGCCCGGTCATGGCCGACGCCTCGGCTGCGCTCGCCACTTCGGCAAGTGGTGACCGCGGCCGGGTCACCGTCGACGACGCCGCCCTGTTCACCGGTCGCTTCTCATCCGGCACACTCGCGTCCTTCGAGGCCACCCGTTTCGCCCACGGACGCAAAAATGCGCTGCGCTTCGAGGTCAACGGCGAACACGGCTCCCTCTGCTTCGACTTCGAGCGGCTCAACGAACTGCACTTCTACGACGGCACCGCACCCGCCGCCGAGGCGGGCTTCCGCCGCATTCTGGTGACCGAAGCCGATCACCCCTACCTCGCCGGCTGGTGGCCGCCCGGTCACGGACTCGGCTACGAGCACACGTTCGTCCACCAGGCCCGCGACATCGTCCAGGCCATCGCCGACGGCTCCCGGCCCTCCCCGTCCTTCACCGACGGTCTCCAGGTGCAGCGGGTGCTCGCCGCCGTCGAGGAGAGTGTGTCCAACGACAGCATCTACACCCTCGTCTCCCCTTCCGACCACGAAAAGGGACGTGCGTCATGACCCACCGTTTCACCCTCTTCACCGGCCAGTGGGCCGACCTGCCCCTGGAGGAGGTCTGCCGCATCGCCCGCGACGCAGGTTTCGACGGCCTGGAACTCGCCTGCTGGGGAGACCACTTCCAGGTGGACAAAGCACTCGCCGAACCCGCCTATCTGGACTCCCGCCGTCAACTCCTTGAGGAGTACGGTCTGAAGTGCTGGGCCGTCTCCAACCACCTCGTCGGCCAGGCCGTCTGCGACACGATCATCGACGAGCGTCACGAGGCCGTTCTCCCGCCCGAGGTCTGGGGCGACGGCGACCCCGAGGGCGTACGGCAGCGGGCGGCCATGAGGATGATGGACACCGCCCGCGCCGCCGCGGCCTTCGGCGTGGACACCGTCGCCGGCTTCACCGGCTCCGCCATCTGGCACCTGGTCGCCATGTTCCCGCCCGCTACCGAAGCCACCATCGAGCGCGGCTACCAGGACTTCGCCGACCGCTGGAACCCCATCCTCGACGTCTTCGACGCGGAGGGCGTCCGCTTCGCCCACGAGGTGCACCCCAGCGAGATCGCCTACGACTACTGGACCACCCAGCGCGCTCTGGAGGCGGTCGACCACCGCCCGGCCTTCGGCCTGAACTTCGATCCCTCCCACTTCGTCTGGCAGGACATCGACCCGGCGGGCTTCCTCTACGACTTCCGCGACCGCATCTACCACGTCGACTGCAAGGACGCCCGCAAGCGCCTCGACGGACGCAGCGGCCGCCTCGGCTCCCACCTGCCCTGGGGCGATCCCCGACGTGGCTGGGATTTCGTCTCGGTCGGCCACGGCGACGTTCGCTGGGAAGACGTCTTCCGCATGCTCCGTTTCATCAGCTACGAAGGCCCCGTCTCCGTCGAGTGGGAGGACGCCGGCATGGACCGCCTCCAGGGCGCCCCCGAGGCCCTGGCCAAGCTCAAGGCATACGACTTCAGCCCGCCGTCGGCCTCCTTCGACGCGGTCTTCGGAACGTCTTACTGAGCCACTCGCGACGCGACTGCGGAGGGCACGACATGGAAGGCACGGTGGGTTTGACGCGTCGGAGCTTCCTGGGCGTCGCCGTTGCGGTCGCCGCGGCCTCCGGCATGGTCTCGGGTGCCGGTACGGCCGCGCAGGCGGTGGGCGGACAGGAAAGTGCCGCTCTGGCGGCCCAGTCGGCCGCCGACTACGACGGCTCCGAGCTGTGGCTGCGCTACGGGCCCGTCATCGACCCGGGTCTGATGGCCGGTTAGTACTCCAGTCTGATTTCGCGATCTTGCGTGGGCCCGGCTGGGGACGAGTACGGCTGATTGGTGCCAACCCGGCAAGAGCTGGGTGAGGACAGTCTGTCCGCAGGCCCCCCCCCGCGCGTGCTCTTCCCGACACGGCTGTCGTGGCTGTCACCAGGAAGGACTTCTTCTTCGGCCCCATCATGAAGAACTACGAATTCACGATGCAGGCCCGAATCACCTGAAGGTAAAGCGTCGGCAAAGTCGCGGGATGTGCCGGACCGTTCGCGTTCCTGCCCAAGTGAAGAGCGACACGAGCCGGTGGGTGGCGGTGCGGCCCCCCTGTCCACGGTCAAGCCCCCCTGACCGTCGGCGAGCACTGCCACCCACCTTGTCCGTGCCACCCTCGCTCGCCACCTGTCATGTAAGGGAGCCGCGCCATGCCACGCCCGCGGGTTGTTTTCCACGATCTGATCCTGCAGTCGGCCCGACTCGCACTGGAGCGCTGCCGGTCCCGGCCGACGCAGGGAAGCGACGCGGAGGTCGCCGGACTGCTCCGCAGTGGCCGCGCACACGTCTTCGAGACCCTCGCGCGCCGTCATTCGAGCGCGGTCGTCGCCTACCTCAACACCTGCGTCGAGGACTCCACCCTTGCGGACGATCTCGCCCATCGCACCTTCTCGAACTCTTTCGAAGCGGCTGCCGGCGGCGTGTTCCCCACTGTTCCCTGGCGGCTGCATCTGCTGGCCACTGCCCGTGGCCTGGCGGTACGAGCGTGGGCGCACGAACCCAGCGGCCCGTTCAGCCCGGGCTTTCGCCATTGGGCCGTAACAGGCGGCAACTGGCCGGTCAGCGGTCGCCACCGGGTGGCCGCGGCGTTCTACCTGCTGCCCCAGCGCGACCAGACCGCACTGTGGCACAGCATCGTCGAAGGCGAGGGCCGTACCACGACGATCGTCTGCCTGGGCATCAGGCGCGATGAGTTCGGCCCCGTCACGCACCAGGCCCGGGCCCGTCTGCGCACGGCCTACCTGACACTCCACCGGCGAGCCACCGCCGCATCAGCCGAGTGCGCGTCGCACGCCCCTTGGCTTGCGGCCTCTGTCGAGGACGGATCTCCGGACCGGGCCCCGCGGCGTCACCATTCCGACGACCTCCTGGCAGGCCACCTCGCGGAGTGCCCAAGCTGCGCCGAGGCGTACGAGGATCTCTCCGACCTCGACAGTCAACTGCGCACTCACCTACCGCCGTTGCTGCTCGGCTGGTGGCCTGGACCGCCGTATCACGCGCTGCGGTCCATGGTGGAGGCCCAACAGCCGGAATTCCTCTGGAGGGCGGCAGCCCCTGGGGCATCGCGCAGGGGGCCGAGCACCTCCCACGACGGTTCGTACTCCGGCAGGCCGCTGTTCCTGTGCCTCGCCACGGCGACCGTGGGGGTGTCCCTGGCGGTAGGGGTACACGAAGCCTTGACCCACGATGGCGAACACACCAGATCCATCAAAGTCACGAGATCTCTGCCTATTTGAGTATCAAGACTTCACAAAGCTCCCAGCAGGAGCAACACTGTCTCCAGCACCAGCACTCACACCTCCCCGGGACACCCCATGCCCGTATCCGACGCAGAACTGACCCGTGCCATCCGAGTGTCGGAACAGCACAGCGCAGGCGCGGACGATGCCCTGGAAGAGCTGTTCCGCCGGCACCGCCCGGCCGTCCTCGGCTACGCGCGGACCTGCTGCCGAGACACACATACCGCCGAGGACCTGGCATCCGAGGCTTTCACCCGCACACTCCAGGCGGTACGAGGCGGCCGCGGCCCCGAGTCCGCGTGGCGCCCGTATCTGCTGTCCGTGGTCCGCCGTACCGCCGCCGACTGGGCGACCACCGCGCGCCGCACCGATCTCTCGCCCGACTTCGAGCGCTGGCTGGAGTCCCATCCCACCGTGGAGAGCGGCGAGGACCGCGTCCTTCGCCAGGAGGACGGTGCCCTGCTGCTGCGCGGCTTCCGTTCTCTGCCGGAACGCTGGCAGGCGGTGCTGTGGCACACCGTCGTCGAGGGGGAACCGGCCGAGCAGGTCGGCGCCCTCCTCGGCATAGGCCCCAGCGGTGTGGGCTCTCTCGCCGCCCGCGCCCGCGAGGGGCTGCGCGAGGCGTATCTCGCGGCACACATCGAGGCCGCGGACTCCTCGGACGATCCGGAGTGCCGGCATTTCAGCCGTCTCCTCGCGGCCTCCGTACGCCGCCCCGGCCGACGCCTCAACAAGGACCTGGTCCGGCACCTCGACCGCTGCGCCGACTGCCGCCGTGCCATGACGGAGCTGACCGACGTCAACGAGCGCATGCGGCTGGTGCTACCCGCCGCGCTGCTTCTGTGGGCGGCCCCCGCATACCTCGCCGCTCGGCTGGCGCATGCGGAGGCGGTGACGGGGGTCTCCGGGCACCTCGAACTTTCCCCTTCGAAGTTCACGTGGAACCCCCTGGGCACCAGTGCGGCAGCCGGAGCCGTGGCCGTGGCGGCGCTCGGAGGTTTCCTGTTCCTCTCCGACTCAGGAGACGACGCCGACTCGACGCCGCCCCCCGTCGCCTCCAGTGTCGCGCCGATGCCTCTGAGCACCGCTCCCTCCCTGTCGCCGAGCCCGACACCCACTCCGAGTCACCCGGACGGGACCACGTCGCCGTCCCCTTCCGACTCTCCGACTCCTTCCGCGACACCGACCGCTTCTCCGACGCCGGCACCGCAGCTTCCCGAGGCTGCCGCGACGACTCGGCTGCGCATCAAGTCCACAGGCCTTTGCATGGAGACGAGGGGCGGCTCCGGCGCGGAGCCTCGCGAAGCCGCCTGCACCGGTGCCGCGAACGAGACGTGGGAACTGGTCCGCAACACCGACGGTCACTTGCAGCTGCGCAACCAGGCGAGCAAGCTCTGCCTGACCTATCCCGAACAGCGCCCTGACGGCGCGGTCGTGAGACAGCTCAAATGCGGCGAGGCCACGCCCGGCCAGTGGTGGGAGTACTACCTGCCGCAGAACGGCGACATCGCCTTCAGCCCGCTCGGCGACAACGGTCGGCGTCTCGGCCTCAACGAGTGGAATCTGGCGGGCCAATCGCACTCTCCGACGATCGGCATCACCCTCAACTACTACGGCACGGAGTCTTTGATCTTTACCTTCGACGGGCAGCTCGGCCTCTGAATCTCGCACCGGGCATCCAGACGGCGCGCTCAGCCCTCGAGTTCGTAGTCGATCAGGACATGTCGGCCAGGGTGCCGCACGGACGCCGGGCCCCGGTGACCGCGTGGCGCGCACCGATCACTCAGCGAACGCCCTCACGGGGGGCCGCACGGTTAGTACTGCAACGGTGCTTGCTGTGACTGATGGCCAGGTTGGTCGTTGGTGTGGTTATGGGTGGGGACCTTGCCGATGTCAGGTTGTGGGCGCGTGAACTGGAGGCGGTGCACGAACGGTTCGTGCACCGTTTCAGCAGGTCGGAGCCGCGGGA
>NZ_JBVKAI010000025.1:0-129384 GCF_055639495.1 Streptomyces sp. NPDC039424 | reverse complement strand
GAGCCGATCGCCCAGGGCACGCCGACGTCGTCGGGGCCGGCGGTGAGGGTGTTGTTGCGTCCCTTGCGGAAGGTGTGGCCGATGGGGTGGACCGGGGGGAGGTAGACCACGTCGAAGCCCATCGCGGCGATGGCGTCCAGGCGGCGGGCGGCGGTGCGGAAGGTGCCATGGGGATGCTCGGGGGTGCCCTCGGAGCGGGGGAAGAACTCGTACCAGGAGCCGTACAGCGCCCGTTCGCGTTCCACCAGCAGCGGCAGCGGGTCGGAGGCGGTGACCAGCTCCCGCAGCGGATGGCGGGCCAGTACCTCCTCCACCTCCGGCGCCAGCGCCGCCGCCAGCCGCCAGGCGGCCGGCCGGCCCTCGTCGCGCAGGGCCGCCGCCGCGGCGAGGACGACACCGCGCCCCTCGCGCTTCGGCACCCCGGCCGCCGCCCGCTCGTACAGACGGGCGCCCTCCTCGAGGACCAGGTCCGTGTCCATCCCCGCGGGGATCTTGATCTGCGCGTGGTGCCGCCAGGTGCCGACGGGGTCTCCCCACGCCTCCACCGTGTACGTCCACAGGCCGGGCGCGTCCGGGGTGACCTCGGCGCCCCACCGGTCGGTACCCGGGGCCAGTTCGCGCATCGGCGTCCATGGGCCGGGGCGGCCCTCCGGGTCCCGCAGGACCACATTGGCGGCGACGGCGTCGTGCCCCTCGCGGAACACGGTCGCCGATATGCCGAACGTCTCTCCGGTCACCGCCTTCGCGGGCCTGCGGCCGTGCTGTACGACCGGACGGACGTCGAGGACGGGTATGCGGCCGACGGCGGTCGCCTCGTCCGTGGCGGATCGCTCCCGGCCGGGCGGACCGGCGTCGGCCGGAACATTGGCCGAAGTCCTTCGCGTGCCGCTCTTCTTGCCGGTTGTCCGGCTGCTTGTCGGGGGGGCTGACGAGTGGTGCGTGGCGGGCATGACCGCTCCTGTCCGCGTCAACGGGGGTGTGGGCGGATGACTGTGGGGAGGTGGGTCCTGCGGATTGACCTGTGGTGCGTCTGGGGGCGTACCGGAGGGAGCCTTCCCACCCTATTCGGGTGGGCAACCGGCACTTTGTTAACTACTCACGCGTATGTCTACACACAAGACCGGCCCTCTCCGGAGGCATTGGCCCAGAGTGACCGGTACCCGCACGGTGGGCGCTCAGTCAGGATGCTGTACGTCCCCACCGACGCGGCAGTAACCACTACCGTCGACCTTGACGACGAGACGCACACTGTCGTGCGTCTTCAGATGCAACGCGTCCGAGGTGGAATGTGAAGGCGATCCGTCGGTTCACCGTCCGTCCCGTTCTCCCCGAACCTCTCCGTCCGCTCGGCGATCTGGCGCGCAACCTGCGCTGGTCCTGGCACACGGAGACGCGCGACCTGTTCGAGTCCATCGACCCCGAACGCTGGGCCGCCTCCGAGGGCGACCCGGTCCGGCTCCTCGGCGGCGTGCGCCCGGGGCGCCTCGCCGAGCTCGCCGAGGACCGCCGCTTCCTGCGCCGGCTGGCCGCGGCCGTGGACGACCTGGGCGACTATGTGACCGGCGACCGCTGGTACCAGACGCGGTCCGCCGACCTGCCCGCCGCCGTCGCCTACTTCTCCCCGGAGTTCGGCGTCACGGCCGCCCTGCCGCAGTACTCCGGCGGCCTCGGCATACTCGCCGGCGACCATCTGAAGGCGGCCAGCGACCTGGGCGTCCCCCTGATCGGTGTCGGCCTGCTCTACCGCCACGGCTACTTCCGGCAGAGCCTGTCCCGGGACGGCTGGCAGCAGGAGCACTACCCCGTCCTCGACCCGCACGAGCTGCCGCTCGCCCTGCTCGAAGAGGCCGACGGCACCCCCGCCCAGATCTCCCTCGCCCTGCCCGGCGGCAAGCGGCTGCGCGCCCGGATCTGGCTGGCCCAGGTCGGCCGGGTGCCGCTGCTGATGCTCGACTCCGACGTCGAGGAGAACGACCTCGGGGAACGCGGGGTCACCGACCGGCTGTACGGCGGCGGCAGCGAGCACCGGCTGCTCCAGGAGATGCTGCTGGGCATAGGAGGGGTGCGGGCGGTGCGGACGTACTGCCGGCTCACCGGCCACCCCGAGCCGGAGGTGTTCCACACCAACGAGGGGCACGCCGGGTTCCTCGGCCTGGAGCGGATCGCCGAACTGTGCGACCAGGGGCTGGATTTCGACGCGGGCCTGGAGACCGTCCGGGCCGGGACCGTCTTCACCACGCACACCCCCGTCCCGGCCGGCATCGACCGCTTCGACCGGGAGCTGGTCGCCCGCCACTTCGGCCCCGAGGCCGAGCTGCCGGGCATCGACGTGGAGCGGATCCTGCGGCTCGGGATGGAGACCTATCCGGGCGGCGAGGCCAACCTCTTCAACATGGCCGTGATGGGTCTGCGCCTGGCCCAGCGCGCCAACGGCGTGTCGCTGCTGCACGGCCAGGTCAGCCGGGAGATGTTCGCCGGACTCTGGCCGGGATTCGACCCCGAGGAGGTGCCGATCACCTCGGTGACGAACGGGGTGCACGCCCCGACCTGGGTCGCCCCGGAGGTGTTCCGGCTCGGCGCGGGCCGGGTCGGCGTCCAGCGCACCGAGGACGCGCTGACCGTGGACGGCACCGACCGCTGGGACGCGGTCGCGGACATCCCGGACCAGGACGTCTGGGAGCTGCGGCGGACCCTTCGGGAGCAGCTGGTGACGGAGGTACGGGAGCGGCTCAGGGCCTCCTGGCGGCAGCGCGGCGCGGGCACGGCCGAACTGGGCTGGATCGACGGCGTGCTCGACCCCGACGTCCTGACCATCGGATTCGCCCGCCGGGTCCCGTCGTACAAGCGCCTGACCCTCATGCTGCGCGACCGCGACCGGCTGATGGACCTGCTGCTGCACCCCGAGCGGCCGGTGCAGATCGTGGTCGCCGGGAAGGCGCACCCGGCGGACGACGGCGGCAAGCGGCTGGTGCAGGAGCTGGTGCGGTTCGCCGACGATCCGCGCGTCCGCCACCGGATCGTCTTCCTGCCGGACTACGGCATGGCGATGGCGCAGAAGCTCTACCCCGGATGCGACATCTGGCTGAACAACCCGCTGCGGCCCCTGGAGGCCTGCGGGACGAGCGGTATGAAGGCGGCGCTCAACGGCTGCCTCAACCTCTCCGTCCTCGACGGCTGGTGGGACGAGTGGTTCCAGCCGGACTTCGGCTGGGCGATCCCGACCGCGGACGGCGCCGGCACCGACCCCGACCACCGCGACGACATCGAGGCCGCCGCCCTCTACGACCTCCTGGAACAGCGGGTGACCCCCCGCTTCTACGAGCGGGGCCAGGCGGGCCTGCCCGACCGCTGGATCGAGATGGTCCGCCAGACCCTGGCCCTGCTCGGCCCGAAGGTGCTGGCCGGCCGCATGGTCCGCGAGTACGTGGAGCGCCTCTACACGCCGGCCGCGCAGGCGGGCCGCGCGCTGACCCCGGACGCGGCGGGGGAACTGGCCGTCTGGAAGGCCCGGGTGCGCTCCGCCTGGCACGGGGTGAGCGTCGACCACGTCGAGACGACGGCGGCCACGGCCACCGCCGAGCTCGGCACCACCCTCGGCCTCCGGGTCCGGGTGGGCCTCGGCGACCTCACCCCGGACGACGTGGAGGTCCAGGTGGTCTCCGGCCGGGTCGACTCCGAGGACCGCATCACGGACGCCACCACGGTGCCCCTGAAGACGGCGGGCGGCCCCGACCCGGACGGCCGCCGGCTCTACGAGGGCCCCCTCTCCCTGGACCGCACCGGCCCCTACGGCTACACGGTCCGCGTGCTGCCCACCCACCGGCTGCTGGCGTCCGGCGCGGAACTCGGCCTGGTGACGGCACCTTCGGAGGAGGTGGTGGGGGGCGCCGGGGTGCTGCTGCGCTGATCCGGGCACCCGGCCTCGGCGGAGCGGCTCAGGGGCGTCCGGCTCAGAGGAGGTCCGGCTCGGCGGCCAGTCTGCGCAGCGCCGCTCCGCATCTGCGCGCGTACGCGTGCTGCAGCCCGCGCGTCGCCGCTCCGCCGGCCCGGGCGTACCACTTCTGCGCCCGGCTGAACGCGGCGACCGTCAGCCACACCGTGCCGTCGCCCGTGCGGTCCACCACGAAGGCCTCCTCACCGCACTCGGGGTGACCGGCCAGGGTGCCGTAGGCCCAGCCCGCGCGGCGGTGTTCCTCTACCGTCCAGACGACGCGGCAGGGTGCCTTGATCAGACCGGCCAGGGTGACGGTGACGTCGACCTCGGGGGCGGCACGGTCGGCGTCGGCGTCGATGCCGACGCCGATCGCCCGGTGCATCTCCCAGGTCAGGACGGCCTCGGCGGCCCGGCGGAACACCGGCTCGCCCTCGCCTATGCGCGTGCGCACGTGCAGGGGGTGGAAGCCGGGCGGGCAGGCGGCGAGGTCCTCGCGGGTGGCGCCGACCGCCTCGTAGGTGAAGGACATGGGACCCAAGAGTAGGGCGGCCCCCGGGACTGCCTTCGTCCCGGGGGCCGCTCCAGTCAACTACACGGCATTCAGCTGACGTTGACCGCCGACCAGGCCGCCGCCACCGCCTTGTACTCGGTGCTGGTGGAGCCGTAGAGGGCGGATGCCGCGCTCAGCGTGCCGGTACGGGCCGACTTGTAGTTGGTCGTCGACGTGAAGTACGTCGTCAGCGCCTTGTACCAGATCTGCAGCGCCTTGGCGCGGCCGATGCCGGTGACCGTGGAGCCGTTGTACGTCGGCGAGTTGTAGCTGACACCGTTGATCGTCTTCGAGCCACTGCCCTCCGAGAGGAGGTAGAAGAAGTGGTTCGCGACGCCCGACGAGTAGTGCACGTCGAGGTTGCCGACCGACGAGGACCAGTTGTCGGCGGAGCCGCCGTCCTTGCTGGGCTTGTCCATGTAGCGCAGCGGCGAGCCGTCGCCGTTGATGTCGATCTCCTCGCCGATGAGGTAGTCACCGACGTCCGAGGAGTTGGCCGCGTAGAACTCCACGCCCGTGCCGAAGATGTCGGAGGTGGCCTCGTTGAGGCCGCCGGACTCACCGCTGTAGTTCAGGCCGGCGGTGTTGGAGGTGACACCGTGGCTCATCTCGTGGCCGGCCACGTCGATGGAGGTCAGCGGGTGAGTGTTGCTCTCACCGTCGCCGTAGGTCATGCAGAAGCAGCTGTCGTCCCAGAACGCGTTGACGTACGCGTTGCCGTAGTGGACGCGGGAGTAGGCGGCGACGCCGTTGTTCTTGATGCCGCTGCGGCCGAAGGTGTTCTTGTAGAAGTCCCAGGTGAGCTGCGCGCCGTAGGCGGCGTCGACGGCCGCCGTCTGGTCGGCGGTGGAGCTGGAGGCGGCGCCGGTGCCCCAGGTGTCGTCCGCGTCCGTGAACAGGGTGCCGGCGGAGGAGCTGGTGCCGTGGGACTTGTTGTACGTCTTGTGGCCGCCGCGCGTGGTGTCGTACAGCTGGTACGTCGACCCCGACAGGGTGGTGTTCAGGCTGACCGTGCCCGAGTACAGGCTCTTGCCGGTGCCGGTCTCGATGCCCTGGTACTCGTAGAGCTTCTTGCCGGTGGCCGCGTCGGTGATGACGTGCAGCTGGTTGGGGGTGCCGTCGTCCTGGAGGCCGCCGACGATGGTCTCGTAGGCGAGGACGGGCTTGCCGGAGCCGGCCCAGATCACCTTGCGCGCGCCGTCGGCGGAGGTCTTGGCCGAGCCCGCGGCCTTGGCGGCGGTCAGCGCCTGCTTCTCCGCCTTGGCCGCGGCGATCTGCGGCTTGAGCGAGGCCACCTTGATGGCCGACTTGGTCGCCTTGGTGACGCCCTCGGTCTTGCCCGCCTTGGAGGTGTGGACGACCAGGTCGCCACCGAGCACCGGCAGGCCCGCGTAGGTGCGCTCGTAGCGGGTGTGGACGGTGCCGTCGACGTCCTTCACGACGTCCTTGACGACCAGCTTCTCCTTGGCGCCGAGGCCTATGTGCTGCGCGGTCTTGGCGGCGCCGCTCTGCGCCTTCTGGATCAGGGTGGTGCGGGCGGCGGCGGAGAGCGTGGTCGGGGCGGCGGCCGGCGTCTTCGCGGCGGCGGCCGCGGTCCCGGCGGAGGCACTGGTGGTCAGGCCCGTGGTGAGCAGGGCTCCGGCCGCGACAGCGGTGGCGATGGCCAGAGTGGTGCGCTTGTGACGCGCGTAGAGGGTGCTCACTCAAGCTCCTTCTTCGTGGGGGAGTCCGGGCAGCGTGGGGTTACTGGCCGGAGTGCGTTGTGAAGTTGCTGTGCTGCTGCGGCGGGTGAAGGAAGAGTGACATCGGGGCG
This sequence comes from Streptomyces sp. NPDC039424, assembly GCF_055639495.1. Taxonomy (NCBI): domain Bacteria; kingdom Bacillati; phylum Actinomycetota; class Actinomycetes; order Kitasatosporales; family Streptomycetaceae; genus Streptomyces; species Streptomyces sp. NPDC039424. Next base: position 123,087 of record NZ_JBVKAI010000025.1, on the reverse strand, counting down.
CGTACATGTCAGGACCCCAAAGTGATGTTGGCTGAAAATCGTCTGACTGGTAAACGTTGCGGGAATGTAAACGGGCGCCGCCCCGGGGGATCGAACCTCCGGGACGGCGCCCTGTCTTCGGTGCCGTACGCTGCGGTTTACGGGAACGTCAGCTTCCAGCCGTTGATCGTTCCGACGTCCTGTGCGGCCTGGTCCTGGACCTTCAACTTCCAGGTTCCGTTGGCCGATTCGGATGAGGCGTTGACCGTGTACGTTTCGTTCACATTGTCCGCCGAGTCGGACGAGCTGAAGCTCTTCAGCCGGTACGAGGCGCCCGAGGGACCGACCAGATCGATCACCAGGTCGCCGCGCCAGGTGTGCGTGATGTCCACGCTCACCTGGAGGTTGTTCGGCGCGTTCCCGGTCCGGCCGGAGACGGCGATCGACGAGGTCACCGCGGCCCCGTTGTCCGGGATCGACACGTCGGTGCCGTTCTCGTACGAGGTGCCGCCACCGCCGCCGCCACCCGAGCGCGAGCCGACCGCGATGGCCGCCCAGGCGTCCTGCACCGCCTTGTACTCGGCGCTCGTGGTGCCGTACAGCTCACCGGCCGCCGCGAGGGTGCCGGTGCGGGCGCCCGCGTAGTTGGTGGTGGAGGTGAACTTGGTGCTCAGCGCCCGGTACCAGATCTGCAGCGCCTTGTCCCGGCCGATGCCGGTGACCGGAAGCCCGTCCGAGGTGGGCGAGTTGTAGCTGACGCCGTTGATGACCTTGGCGCCGCTGCCCTCGCTCAGCAGGTAGAAGAAGTGGTTCGCGGGGCCCGACGAGTAGTGGACGTCGACCCCGCCGATCCCCGAGTACCAGCTGTCCTTGGACGCGCCGTCCTTGCTGGGCTTGTCCATGTAGCGCAGCGGGGTGCCGTCGCCGTTGATGTCGATCTTCTCGCCGACGAGGTAGTCGCCGGCGTCGGAGGAGTTGTTCGCGTAGAACTCCACGCCGGCGGCGAAGATGTCGGAGGTGGCCTCGTTGAGGCCGCCGGACTCGCCGCTGTAGTTCAGGCCGGCGGTGTTGGAGGTGACACCGTGGCTCATCTCGTGGCCGGCCACGTCGATGGAGGTCAGCGGGTGGGTGTTGCCGGTCCCGTCGCCGTAGGTCATGCAGAAGCAGCTGTCGTCCCAGAAGGCGTTGACGTACGCGTTGCCGTAGTGGACCCGCGAGTACGCCCCCACGCCGTTGTTCTTGATGCCGCTGCGGTTGAAGGCAGACTTGTAGAAGTCCCAGGTGAGCGCGGCGCCGTAGTGGGCGTCCGCGCCCGCGGTGGCGGCGTTGGAGCTGGTGCCGTTGCCCCAGGTGTCGCTGGTCTGGGAGAACAGGGTGCCGGTGCCGGAGCTGCCGCGGTTGAGGTTGTACGTCTTGTGGCCGCCGCGCGCCCCGTCGGTGAGGGTGTAGTTCGACCCCGACTGGGTGGTGGTGAGCGTGACCTGGCCGCTGTACTGGGTGTTGCCGGTGCCGGTCTCGATGCCCTGGTACTCGTAGAGCTTCTTGCCGGTGGCCGCGTCGGTGATGACGTGCAGCTGGTTGGGGGTGCCGTCGTCCTGGAGGCCGCCGACGACCGTCTCGTAGGCGAGGACGGGCTTGCCGGAGCCGGCCCAGATCACCTTGCGCGCGCCGTCGGCGGTGGGCCTGGTGGCGCCGAGGGCCCTGGCGCGCTGGACGGCCTGCTTCTCGGCGCTCGCCCTGGTGACGCTCGGGGTGAGGCCGGCGACCTTCAGCGTGGCGTTCGTCGCCTTGATGACGCGCAGGGTGGCGCCCGACTTGGCGGTGTCCACGATCAGGTCGCCGCCGAGGACGGGCAGCCCGGCGTAGGTGCGCTCGTAGCGGGTGTGCAGCGTGCCGTCGGCGTCCTTGAGGACGTCCTTGACCACCAGCTTCTCCTTGGCGCCGAGGCCTATCGCCTTGGCGGTGCCGGCCTTGGCGGCACCGGCGTCGCGGATCAGCTCGGCGCGCTGCGAGGGGGTGAGCTTGACCGCCACATGGGCGGGATTGGCCTTGCCCGAGGGGGCCTTGGCCGGAGCGGCGCTGGCGGCGCCGGACTGGACGGCCGCGGCGATCAGTGCGGTGACGCCGGCGAGGGCGACGGCGGCGGTGTGGCGGGGGGTGGTGTGGGAGGTGCGTCGGCGCGAGGAATTGCTTCTCAACACGGACTCCTTCAGCGTGGCCGCGGGTCACGCGACCAGGGGAGATCACAGCGGTGAAACTGTGGGGTTGCTGTGAAGCGACTGTGGGAAGAGTCGCAGCAGCCCGTCCGTCTGTCAGGAGCGCGTCAGGAATTTGGCCGGAAACGGTTCGTTGACCGGATGTTCACGTTCGATATGCGAACTCTTTACGTTCGGTCCCCGTGCCAGGTGCGCCACAGTGCCGCGTACGCCCCGTCGGCCGCCACCAGCTCCTCGTGCGTGCCGAGTTCGGTGAGGCGGCCGTCCTCCATCACCGCCACCCGGTCGGCGTCGTGCGCGGTGTGCAGCCGGTGGGCGATGGCGATGACGGTACGGCCCTCCAGGACGGCGGCCAGGGCCCGCTCGGTGTGCCGGGCGGTCGCCGGGTCCAGCAGGGCGGTCGCCTCGTCCAGGATCAGGGTGTGCGGGTCCGCCAGGACCACCCGGGCCAGGGCGAGCTGCTGGGCCTGCGAGCCGTCCGTGGCACGGCCGCCCGTGCCCAGGCGGGTGTCGAGGCCGTCCGGCAGCTCGCGCACCCAGCCGTCGGCGCCGACCGCGGTGAGCGCCGACCACAACGCCTCGTCGGTGGCGGACGGTTCGGCGATCAGCAGGTTCTCGCGGACCGTGCCGAGGAAAACATGGTGCTCTTGGGTGACCAGCACCACCTGGCGGCGCAGCCGCTCCGGCTCAAGGTCCGCGATCGGCACCCCGCCCACCGTGACCGTGCCCGCGCCCGGCGCGTCGACGCCCGCGAGCAGCCTGCTCAGCGTCGTCTTGCCCGCGCCGGACGGCCCGACGACCGCCAGCCGCTCCCCGGGCCGCACGGTCAGGTCGACCCCGCGCAGCACCTCGCCGCCGCGCTCGTAGGCGTACCGCACCCCGCGTACGTCGATCCGGTCGTCCGCCGGAGCCGGCGCACCGCTGTCCGCCGGGCCCCGCGGCGACCGCGCCAGCCCCTCCACCCGGGCGAACGAGGCGCTGCTGCTCTGCAGTTGCTCCACCCGCATCAGGATCTGGTCCAGCGGATCGGTGAACTGCCGCAGATACAGCGCGGCGGCCACCACCGCGCCCAGCCCCACCCTCCCGTGCGCGTGCAGCACGCCGCCGATCAGCAGCACGCCAGCCACCGGCACGGTGTACGACACCTCGACCGCCGGGAAGAACACGGTCCGCAGATACAGCGTGTACAGCCGGGTCCGCCGGGACGTCTCCAGCGCGTCCCGGCTCGCCGTGATCCGCCGCTCCTGAAGCCGGAACGCCTCCACGGTCCGCGCCCCCGACGCCGTCGCCGCCACGATCTCGGCGACCTCCGAGGTGGCCGCGCCCTCGGCGAGGTAGCCGTCCCGGGCCCGGCGCAGGTACCAGCGCAGGGCGAACCAGATCGGGGTCAGCCCGAGCACCCCGAACAGACCCAGCAGCGGGTCCAGGGCGAAGACCGCGCCCAGCACGAACAGCGCCTGCACGCCGCACACCAGCAACTCCGGCCCGACGTCCCGCAGCGTGGTGCCGACCACGCCCACGTCGGCGGTGCCCCGCGCGGTCAGGTCGCCGGTGCCGGCCCGCTCCACCACCGACGCGGGCAGCGACAGCACCCGGTCCACGAAGTCCTCGCGGACCCGGGCCAGCGTGCGCTCGCCGAACCGGTACCCCACGTACCGGGCGAAGCGCGCCAGCAGCAGCTGGGCCAGCGCGCACACCAGGATGCCGACCGCCAGCCGGTCCACCACCGCGACCCCGCCCCCGGCCCGCACCTCGTCGACGATCCGCCCCAGCAGCCACGGCCCGGCCAGCCCCGCCGCGGCAGCCAGCGCGTTCAGCACCAGCACGGCGGCGAAGACCCGCCCATCGGCACGCACCAGCCGCACGGTCGCCCGGTGGACGTCCGTCCGCTGGGCCACGGGTAGTTGGCTCGTGGTCGGTGTCACCGTACGGCCTCCTCGGCGTCGGTGTCCCGGGCCACCAGGGCCCGGTATCCGGGTTCCTCTTCCAGCAGCCGCCGGTGCGTGCCGGTGGCGGCGAGTTTGCCGTCGGCGAGGTAGTGCACGGTGTCCACGGCGTCCAGCACCAGCGGGGAGGTCGTGGTGACCATCGTGGTGCGGCCCTGACGTGCCTCGCGCAGCCGGTGGGCGACCGCGGCCTCGGTGTGGGCGTCCAGTGCCGAGGTGGGCTCGACGGCGAGCAGCACCTCGGGGTCGGCCAGCAGCGCCCGGACCAGCCGGACCCGCTGCCGCTGCCCGCCGGAGAGGCTGCGGCCCTGCGCGGTCACCGCCGAGTCCGGCCCGTCCGGCAGGCCCTGCACGATGTCATCGGCCACCGCCGCCCGCACCGCCCGCGCGACGGCCCCCTCGTCGCGTTCCAGGCGCCCGGAGACCACCTCCCGCAGCGTCCCGGCGAACAGGTCGGCCTCGTTGTCGGCGACCAGGATCCGCGCCCGCACCTCGGCCAGCGGCACGGCGTCCAGCCGTACCCCGCCCCAGGTGACGTTTGAGGGGACGTACCGGCCCAGGCGGTCCACCACGGCGGCGGTCTCCGCGGGCCGCGCGCCGACCAGCGCCGTCAGCCGCCCGGGCGGTACCCGCACCCCCGACTCCGGGTCGTACAGCGCGGCCGGTTCCGCGGGCGGGGACAGGGTGCCGTCGTCCGGCTCGGGCTCCAGCCGCAGCAGCCGTACGACCCGGCGCGCGGCCACCACGCCCCGGCTGAGCTGGTAGCCCATCTCCAGGAAGAACGCCACCGGCCCGACGAGGATCGACGCGTAGCCGTACACCGACACCAACTCGCCGATGGTGATGTCCCCCTGGGCCGCCAGCCGGGCCGCGAGCCAGGTGACCGCCGCCAGGAAGAGCGTCGGCAGCCCCACTCCGAGCGCCTGCACCCAGCTGGCCACCGCGCCCACCCGGTAGCCCTGCTCCCGCAGCCGCTCGGAGTCCCGCCGGAAGGAGTCCGCGAACAGCCCCTTGCCGCCCAGCCCGTTGAGGACCCGCAGCCCGCCCGCGAGGTCGCCGATCCGCGCGGTCAGGATGCCCTGCCGCTCCCGGTACTCGGTCTCCGAACGCTGCAGACGCATCGTCAGCGGCCCGGCGACCAGCACGATCAGCGGTACACCGAACAGCACCACCGCCGCCAGCACCGCCGAGACCGACAGCAGCAGCCCGGCGACCACCCCGTAGACGACCACGGCACCCACACCCGGCCCGACGAAGGTCAGCGCATGGGAGATCGTCTGCACGTCACCCACGCCGATCGTGACGACCTCCCCGGCCCCCGCCCGGCGCGGCAGGGCGGCTCCCAGCCGGACCGCGTGCCCCACGACCACCTTGACCGTACGGAAGTTGGCGTCCATCCGCACCCGCGTCATCGTGCGGTGCCGCATGATGCTCAGCCAGGAGTTGAACGCCCCGACCACGAACAGCGCCGCCGTCCACCAGGCCAGCGCGTCCAGGCGCCCCGGCACCAGCCCGTCGTCGATCGCCCGGGACATCAGATACGGCGTCGCGGCCAGCAGCGTCATCCACACACTGCTCAGCAGCGCCCCCGTGAGCGCCCGGCCCGACTGGCGCCGCACCAGCCACCACAGGTACCACCAGCCGCCACGGCAGTCGGGCGTCCCGGGATCCTCGTACGCGTCGATCATCTGCCCCCGTCTCCTCGGCTCGGTTACGCCAGGCTGTCCCGCCAGGCCCGGTGCAGATCCGCGAACCTGCCCGTACCGGCGATCAGTTCGGCCGGCTCACCGTCCTCGACGATCCGGCCGTGCTCCATCACCAGTACCCGGTCGGCGATCTCCACCGTGGACAGCCGGTGCGCGATCACCACCGCCGTACGGCCGCGCAGCACCGTCGACATGGCGCGCTGCACCGCACGTTCGCCCGGGACGTCCAGTGAGCTGGTCGCCTCGTCCAGGATCAGCACCGCCGGATCGGCGAGCAACGCGCGGGCGAAGGCCACCAGTTGGCGCTGGCCCGCGCTAATGCGCCCGCCGCGCTTGCGGACGTCCGTGTCGTACCCGTCGGGCAGCGCGCTGATGAACTCGTGCGCCCCGATCGCCTTCGCCGCCCGCTCGATCTCGTCCCGGGTGGCGTCCGGCCGCCCGATGGCGATGTTCTCGGCGACCGTGCCGGAGAACAGGAACGCCTCCTGCGTCACCATGACCACCCCGCGCCGCAGTTCGGGCGCGGCCAGCTCGCGCAGGTCCACACCGTCCAGCAGGACCCGCCCGTCGGAGGGGTCGTAGAACCGGGCCAGCAGCTTGGCCAGCGTGGACTTGCCCGCGCCCGTGGAGCCGACGACCGCGACCGTCTGCCCGGCCGGGATCGTGAGGTCGAAGCGGGGCAGTACCTCGCCGCCGGTGCGGTAGGCGAACCGGACCCCGTCGAAGACGACCTCGCGGCCGGGGTGCTCGCCTTCGAGCGGCGGGAGTTCCCTGGGCGCCGACGGCTCCGGCACGGACGGCGTCTGCGCCAGCAGGCCCGCGATCTTCTCCAGGGAGGCCGCCGCCGAGTGGTAGGAGTTGAGGAACATGCCAAGACGGTCGATCGGGTCGTACAGCCGCCGCAGGTACAGCACCGCCGCCGCCAGCACGCCCAGCGCCAGCGAGCCGGACGCCACCCGGTGGGCACCCCACAGCACGATCACCGCGACGGCCGTGTTGGCCACCAGCCGGGAGCCGGTCACATAGCGGGCCATCTCCAGCAGGGCGTCGCCGTTGGTCCGCTCGTGGCGCCGGTTCAGCACCCGGAAGTCGGCGTCGTTCACGGCCTCCCGGCGGAAGGCGCGCACCGGACGGATGCCGTTCATCGTCTCCACGAACTTCACGATCACCGCCGCGATCGCCGTGGACCGGGCCCGGTACACCCGCTCCGCGCGCCGCCGGTACAGCCGGATCAGCAGGTACAGCGGCACGAAGGAGGCCACCGCCACCGCGCCGAGGCCCAGGTCCAGCCAGAGCAGCATCGCCGCGATGTACACGAACGACAGTACGACCGTGGCGAGTTCCTGGAGCCCCTCGCTGAGCAGCTCTCGCAGCGACTCGACGTCCGTCGTGGAGCGCGAGATGAGCCGGCCCGAGGTGTACCGCTCGTGGAAGTCGATGCTCAGCGCCTGCGCGTGCCGGAAGATACGGCCGCGCAGATCGAGGAGCACGTCCTGGTTGACCCGGGCGGAGGCCTCGATGAACGCGAACTGCAGCACCCCCGCGACCAGCGCGCACAGCAGATAGCCCACGCCCACCGCGATCAGCGGCCCGTGGTCGCCGTGCTCCCTGAGCGCCGGCACGCCCCGGTCGAGGGCGTACGCCACCAGCAGCGGGCCCGCCTGCACGGCCCCCTGCTGGAGCAGCAGCAGGAGCGTGGTGCCGGCCACCCGGGCCCGCATCGGCGCCAGCAGCGACCGCAGCAGGGCGGCCGTGGCGCCGGGCGGCGTCGGCAGGACGTCCCGGTCGAAGGGATCACCGCCCGCCGCCGGCCGGGCAAGCTCCTCCTCCTCACCGGGCGCGGGGACCGGCGTGGTGGGGGCCGCGGTCATCGCTCTTCCTCCTCGTTGCCTGACATCAGGTGGGCGTAGTCGGTGTTGTGGCGCAGGAGTTCCTGGTGGGTGCCGACGGCGGTGATCCGGCCGTCGGAGAGGAGGGCGACGCGGTCGGCGAGGAGGACCGTGGAGGGGCGGTGGGCCACGATGAGGGCGGTGGTGTCGGCCAGGACCTGGCGCAGGGCGGCCTCGACGGCGGCCTCGGTGTGCACGTCGAGGGCGGAGAGGGGGTCGTCCAGGACGAGGAAGCGGGGTTTGCCGACCACGGCCCGGGCGAGCGCGAGGCGCTGTCGCTGGCCGCCGGACAGGCTGAGGCCCTGTTCGCCGACCTGGGTGTCCGTGCCCCGCGGCAGCGCGTGCGCGAACTCGGCCTGGGCGACTGCGAGGGCCCGCTCCAGCTCCGGTACGCCGGCGTCGTCGCCCGCGCCCATGAGCACGTTGTCGCCGACGCTCGCCGAGAAGAGGGTGGGCTCCTCGAAGGCGACGGCGACCTTGGAGCGCAGCTCCTCGCGGGACATCCCGGTGATGTCCACGCCGTCCAGCGTGATCCGGCCGGAGGTGACCTCGTGCAGGCGGGGGATCAGCGCGGTGAGGGTGGTCTTCCCGCTGCCGGTGGCTCCGACCAGCGCCATGGACTCGCCGGGACGGATGTGGAGGTCGATGTGGTCCAGCACGGGCGGCGAGCCGGGCGGGGCGTCGGGGTAGCGGAAGCGGACGTCATGGAACCGGATGCCCCTGTCACCGTCGGACTCCGCGCCCGCCCCCGCCTCGGCGGACTCCGGCTCCTCGTCCAGCACTTCGAAGTACCGCTCCGTGGCGGTCGCCGCCTCCTGGCTCATCGCCAGGAGGAAGCCGATGGAGTCCACGGGCCACCGAAGAGCGAGGGCGGTCGACAGGAACGCCACCAGCGTCCCCGCGGACAGGTCACCGTCCGCCACCCGGACGACCCCCCACACCAGCGCCGCCCCGATCGCCACCTCCGGCAGCGTGACGATGACCCCCCAGATCGTCGCCAGCAGCCGCGCCTTGCGCAGCTCCGTCCCGCGCAGCGTCCCCGACAGCTCCCGGAACGCCCGTGCCTGGCTGCGGTGCCGCCCGAAGCCCTTGATGATCCGGATCCCGAGGACGCTCTCCTCCACGACCGTCGTCAGGTCCCCGACCTGGTCCTGGGCGAGCCGCGCCACCTCGGCGTACCGCCGTTCGAAGACGGCGCACGTCCACATCACGGGCACGGCGGGCCCCAGGATCACCAGCCCCAGCACCCAGTCCTGCATCAGCATGATCACCACACCGACGAGGATCGTCACCGCGTTGACCAGCAGGAAGGTCAGCGGAAAGGCGAGGAACATCCGCAGCAGCATCAGATCGGTCGTGCCCCGCGAGAGCAACTGGCCGGAGGACCAGCGGTCGTGGAAGGCCACCGGCAGCCGTTGCAGATGCCGGTACAGCCCCGCCCGCATCTCCGCCTCGACGCGCGACAACGGCCGTGCCACCAGCCACCGCCGCAGCCCGAACAGCAGCGCCTCCGCGAACCCGAGCAGCAGCAGGTACAGCGCGCCCAGCCACACCCCCCGCGGATCCCGGTCGGCCACCGGCCCGTCCACCAGCCACTTCAGCACGAGCGGGATCACCAGCCCCGTACAGGAGGCGACGACCGCGACGAACGCGGCGGTGAACAGCCGTATGCGGACGGGCCGGACGTACGGCCACAGGCGCAGGAGAGTACGCACGGCGGAACGGTCCTCGGCGGTGGTTGCACGTGTCGTGGGCATCACCGCGAGCCTACGGACCGGCACTGACAACGCCCACCGAGTTTCGGCCCGAGCGGACTCCGCCGCAGGTCCTACGACCAGCGTGTTCGAGTTCTCGTACACGGCCTCCCGAGGGGTCGTACGGCCGCATCGACCGAGAGGAGGGCGAGATCTTCGGGATCCTCGGCCCGAACGGCGCGGGCAAGACCACCACCGTGGAGTGCGTCGAGGGCCTGCGCGTCCCGGACGCCGGCCGGGTCCGGGTCGCCGGCCTCGACCCGGTGGCCGACCACGCGGAGGTGGCCCGCGTCCTGGGCACCCCTCGCCGAGCGCCTCGTCCACACTGCGGAAACCGCCTTCAGCCCACCCTCAGCAACAGCACCGCCCGCCCCGGCACCGTGATCTCCGTCCCCGCCTCGTGCACCACCGCCGGCGCCTCCCGCTGCTCCTCCCGCGAGGTGTCGACGACCACCTCGTACCGCTCCGCCCACGGAGGACCGGGCAGGACGAAGGGCGTCGGGGTGTCGCCCGCGTGCAGGAGCGCGAGGAAGCTGTCGTCGAGGATCGGGGTGCCCCGCTCGTCCCGGCCGGGTATGTCCCGTCCGGAGAGGTACATGCCGAGCGTGGCGGCGGGCGCGTACCAGTCGCCCTCGGTCATCTCCGTGCCCCGGCAGGTGAACCAGGCCAGGTCCCGCAGGCCGTCCGCCGAGTGGGCGCGGCCGGAGAAGAAGGCGCGCCGGCGAAGCACCGGGTGCCGGTGGCGCAGGGCGATCAGCCGGGAGGTGAGGTCGAAGAGGGGGCGCCAGGCGGGGTCGTCCAGGAGGGTCCAGTCGAGCCAGCCGATCTCGTTGTCCTGGCAGTAGGCGTTGTTGTTGCCGTGCTGGGTGCGGCCCAGTTCGTCACCCGCCACCAGCATGGGGACGCCCGTGGACAGCAGCAGGGTGGTCAGCAGGTTCCGCAGTTGGCGGCGGCGCAGCCCGCGTATGTGCTCGTCGTCAGTCTCGCCCTCCGCCCCGCAGTTCCAGGAGCGGTTGTCGCCCGAGCCGTCCCGGTTGCCCTCGCCGTTCGCCTCGTTGTGCTTGCGCTCGTAGGAGACCAGGTCGCGTAGGGTGAAACCGTCGTGCGCGGTGATGAAGTTGACCGAGGCGTAGGGGCGCCGGCCGCCCCAGGCGTACAGGTCGCTGGAGCCGGACAGGCGGTAGCCGAGGTCGCGCACGTCGGGCAGCGCGCCGCGCCAGTAGTCGCGGATCGCGTCGCGGTAGCGGTCGTTCCACTCCGTCCACAGCGGCGGGAAGGCCCCCACCTGGTAGCCGCCCGAGCCGATGTCCCAGGGCTCGGCGATCAGCTTCACCCGGCGCAGCACCGGGTCCTGGGAGATCACCGCCAGGAACGGGGAGAGCATGTCGACGTCGTGCATCGAGCGGGCCAGCGCGGCGGCCAGGTCGAAGCGGAAGCCGTCCACGCCCATCTCCGTCACCCAGTAGCGCAGGGAGTCCGTGATCAGACGCAGGACCTGGGGCTGGACCACGTGCAGGGTGTTGCCGCAGCCGGTGTAGTCGGCGTAGCGGCGGGCGTCGTCCTGGAGGCGGTAGTAGCCGCGGTTGTCGATGCCCTTCAGGGACAGGGTCGGGCCCAGTTCGCCCGCCTCCGCCGTGTGGTTGTAGACCACGTCGAGGATGACCTCGATGCCGGCCGCGTGCAGCGCGCGGACCATGCGCTTGAACTCGCCGACCTGCTGTCCCGTCGTACCGGAGGCCGCGTAGGCCGCGTGCGGGGCGAAGTAGCCGATGGAGTTGTAGCCCCAGTAGTTCCTCAGACCGCGGCGCAGCAGGTGGTCCTCGTGCGCGAACTGGTGGACGGGGAGCAGCTCGACGGCCGTCACGCCCAGGTTCACCAGGTGCTCGACGGCCGCCGGGTGCGCCAGACCCGCGTACGTGCCGCGCAGTTCCTCGGGGATCCCCGGGTGCAGCTTGGTGAAGCCGCGCACGTGCAGCTCGTAGATGACCGAGTCCGCCCACGGGGTCTTGGGGCGGCGGTCGTCGGCCCAGTCGTCGTCGTCCTGCACGACGACGCCCTTGGGCACGTGCGGCGCGGAATCGCGGTCGTCGCGCACGGTGTCGGCGACGTGCTGTTCCGGCCAGTCCCGCACATGCCCGTACACCTCCGGCGGCAGGCCGAACTCTCCGTCCACCGCACGCGCGTACGGGTCGAGGAGCAGCTTCGCCGGGTTCCAGCGGGCGCCGACCCACGGGTCCCAGCGGCCGTCCACCCGGTAGCCGTAGCGCTGGCCGGGCATCACCCCGGGCACGAAGCCGTGCCAGATCTCGTGCGTCAGCTCGGTCAGTCCTACCCGTGTCTCCCGGCCCCGCTCGTCGAACAGACACAGCTGGACCGCCTCGGCACCGGCCGCCCACAGCGCGAAGTTGGTGCCGGCCACGCCGTCCGGGCCGACCCGGAAGCGCGCGCCCAGCGGGGTGGGCGAGCCCGGCCAGGCGGCCACGGTGGGCGGCGCGGGGCGCCGGCCGCCGTTCACGACTGCGGCGCGCTGGTCCGCCACTACCTGCTGCTCGGCCGAGCTGGTCACGTGGTCAGCCTCCCGCGGCTCGTGGAACGACGTGGAAACGGGCATACGGGGTCCCGCCGCGGCTCCCGATCGCGTCGTCCTCCCCACTGTTCTGCCCAGCCCTGGCGTCGCACTCACGTTTCCCCAGAGCGGGACGGTCGTTGTGTCCCTCGTGAGGCATGCACAAGGGCGCGCACGGCGCGCGGGCGCCGCATTGGCCGCGGTACTGACATGGGCGGGACTGCTGGCCGGCGCGACCGGCTGCGGTCCGGACGTCACGGACGACATGGGCATCGAACGGGTCCTGGGCAAACCCCCGGCCCCCGAGGACGCCATCCGGATCTCCCCGGACGACGGGGACAAGGGCGTCCGGCCCGGCGAACGGCTGCGGGTACGGGTGCCCGGCGGGCGACTGGAGACGGTGACCGTGGTCCGGTCCCAGGACGCCCAGGAGTCCCCGGTGCCCGGTCACCTCACCGACGGCGGCAGGGCCTGGGAGCCCGACGACCCCGGGCTGGCACTCGCCGCCAAGTACACCGTCGACGCGGTGGCGGTGGACGGCGACGGACACCGCTCGGCCCGGCACACCACGTTCACGACGTACGTCCCCGAGGAGCGGTTCATCGGGTACGTCACCCCGGAGAACCGCGCCACCGTCGGCACCGGGATGATCGTCTCCCTGGACTTCAACCGGGAGATCGAGAACCGGGCCGCCGTGGAGCGCGCCGTCCGGGTCACCGCTCGGCCACCCGTGGAGATCCGCCCGCACTGGTTCGGCAAGGGCCGCCTCGACTTCCGCCCCGAGCACTACTGGAAAGCCGGCACCCAGGTCACCGTCGAGCTGCGGCTGCGTGATGTCGAGGGGGCGCCCGGCGTCTACGGGCTGCAGTCCAAGACGTTCACCTTCACCGTCGGCCGCAGCCAGGTCTCGCTGGTGGACGCGGCCGAGCACACCATGGAGGTGCGCAGGGACGGCGCACTGCTCGCCACCGTGCCCATCACCGCCGGTGCCCCCAAGACCACCACCTACAACGGGAAGATGGTGGTGATGGAGATGCTCGAGGTCACCCGTATGAACAGCCGCACGGTCGGCTTCGGCGGCGAGTACGACATCCCCGACGTCCCGCACGCCATGAAGCTCACCAACTCCGGCACCTTCCTGCACGGCAACTACTGGGCTCCGGACGCCCCCGGGAACGTCAACGTCAGCCACGGCTGCGTGGGCCTCATGGACATCAAGGGCGGCAGCTCGGACACGCCCGCGGGCTGGTTCTTCGACCGCACCCTCGTGGGGGATGTCATCGAGGTCGTGCACAGCAATGACAAGAAGGTCGCTCCCGACAACGGCCTCGGCGGATGGAACATGGGGTGGAAGGAGTGGAAGGACGGCGGCGCCGTCAGTTGATGTTGCTACGAAACGGTGACCATCAACTGACACGATCCCCAAAACCTTGTGGTTAATATGCGCCGACGCGTGCGTGGGCGCGCCGGGGTGCGGGTCTGACCAGGCCCGGGGAGGGGAGAACAGTTGAACGTGCGGCCGATACGGGGGGCGTCGGTTGACGCGCGAGGGCGTGGCCGGAAGGGGGTGCCGGTGCTCATAGCCGGCGCCCTGCTCATGGCCGTCACCGCGTGCGGGGGAGGGTCGGACTCGGGGTCCGGTTCCGGTGACGGGAAGGGCAAGGGCGGGAGCACACAGAGCAAGCGGTCCGAAGCGGTCATCAGCATCGCGCCGGAGTCGGGTTCGACGGGCGTCGACACCGACGGCGACCTCAAGGTCAGGGCCGACAAGGGCAAGCTGACCAAGGTCGTGGTGAAGGACCCCAAGGGCACCGAGATCGAGGGCAGCATCAGCGGCGGGGGCGCGGGCTGGACGCCCTCGACCCACCTCGCGGCCGCCACCAAGTACACGGTGCACGCGGTCGCCGAGGACTCCGAGGGCCGGGAGGCGGCGGAGGACTCCAGCTTCACCACCCTCACGCCGAAGAACACCTTCCTCGGCACCTTCACCCCGGAGGACGGCAGCACGGTCGGCGTCGGCATGCCGTTCTCGATCCGCTTCACCCGGGGCATCACCAACCCCCAGGACGTGGAGAAGGCCGTCCAGATCAAGACCGAGCCGGCCGTCGACGTCCAGGGCCACTGGTTCGGCAACGACCGCCTGGACTTCCGTCCCGAGAAGTACTGGAAGTCCGGCACCAAGGTCACCGTCAAGCTGAACCTCGACGGCGTCAAGGGCCGTGACGGCGTCTACGGCAAGCAGTCCAAGACGGTGAAGTTCACCATCGGCCGCAACCAGGTCTCGGTCGTGGACGCCAAGAAGCACACGTTGAAGGTCACCCAGGACGGCAAGGTCATCAAGACCATCCCCGTCACCACCGGCAAGCCCGGCTACGACACCTGGAACGGCCAGATGGTCATGAGCGAGAAGCTCACCGTGACCCGTATGAACGGCGAGACGGTCGGCTACGGCGGCGAGTACGACATCAAGGACGTCCCGCACGCCATCCGCCTGACCACCTCCGGCACCTTCCTCCACGGCAACTACTGGGGCGGCGACGCCTTCGGCAACTACAACGCCAGCCACGGCTGCGTGGGTCTGCGCGACGTCAAGGGCGGCTACGACAGCGGTGTGCCGGCGGCCTGGCTCTTCAACCACTCGATGATCGGCGACGTGGTCGTCGTCAAGCACTCGAACGACCGCACCGTCGACCCGGACAACGGCCTCAACGGCTGGAACATGTCCTGGGACAAGTGGAAGGCGTGAGCCCCCGCTGACGTACGGGCCCGGTGCTGTGACCGACAGCACCGGGCCCACTGTCGTTAGTGGCCGTTAACCTGCTGCCCATGACCGTGAATCTCGAAGTCGCCGAAGGCGTCGGCACCCTCCGTCTCGACCGCCCCCCGATGAACGCGCTGGACGTCGCCACGCAGGACCGGCTGAAGGAACTCGCCGAGGAGGCCACGCGCCGCGACGACGTGCGCGCCGTGGTGATCTACGGCGGCGAGAAGGTGTTCGCGGCGGGCGCGGACATCAAGGAGATGCAGGCCATGGACCACACCGCGATGGTCCTGCGCGCCCGCGCCCTCCAGGACTCCTTCACCGCCGTGGCCCGCATCCCCAAGCCGGTCGTCGCCGCCGTCACCGGGTACGCCCTGGGCGGTGGCTGCGAACTGGCCCTGTGCGCCGACTACCGCATCGCCGCCGACAACGCCAAGCTGGGCCAGCCGGAGATCCTGCTCGGCCTGATCCCCGGCGCGGGCGGCACCCAGCGGCTGCCCCGGCTGGTCGGCCCCTCCAAGGCCAAGGACCTGATCTTCACCGGCCGCATGGTCAAGGCCGACGAGGCCCTCACGATCGGCCTGGTGGACCGGGTGGTCCCGGCCGCCGAGGTGTACGCCGAGGCGCACGCCTGGGCCGCGAAGCTCGCACAGGGCCCGGCGATCGCGCTGCGCGCGGCGAAGGAGTCCATCGACACGGGCGTCGAGACCGATCTCGACACCGGGCTGGCCGTCGAACGGAACTGGTTCGCGGGGCTGTTCGCCACCGAGGACCGCGAGCGGGGCATGCGCAGCTTCGTGGAGGAAGGGCCCGGCAAGGCCAAGTTCCTCTGAAAGGCTTGCAATTGACACGACGTCTGACTCGCGGTGTCCCTCGTTGGGGCGGATCGGGGCGCGCTTCGGGGAGCCTTGGATCTGCCTTCGGGGGAAACCGCCGCTTGCCGGAAGGTGAGCCGTCGCCGCAGGTCGGGCGAGGTGTCACAGCCCCTTAGATGCCATCGGCATATGCCGGATGGTACCGGTGGAACGGTGGCATCCGGGGGGCGTATTCCTCGGGAACGGCCCCGGAGGGCCCTCCGGGCGGCCATGATGGGGGGCATGGCGGGGCTGGAGGGCATCGAACAGCCGCGGGGACACAGCCGTGCGACCGCGGCGCGCTGGTCGCCTGCGGTCGAGGACGAACGGGCGCTCAAAGCGCTCGAGTTGTTCGGCAATCCGACGGAGGCCGAGGTTCCGCTGCCGTCCCGCCCGGAGTCGGCGGCCACCGCCCGCCGGCTCGCCCAGGTCGTCGTCCTGCGCCAGTGGGGGTTCACCCCGAAGATGACGGAGGACGTGGTGCTGCTCGTCTCCGAACTCGTCGGCAACGCCGTACGGCACACCGGCGCCCGTGTCTTCGGGCTCCGTATGCGCCACCGCCGGGGCTGGATCCGGGTCGAGGTGCGCGACCCCTCCCGCGGGCTGCCCTGTCTGATGCCGGTCCAGGAGCTGGACGTCAGCGGACGGGGCCTGTTCCTGGTCGACAAACTGTCCGACCGCTGGGGCGTGGACCTGCTCCCGCGCGGCAAGACGACCTGGTTCGAGATGCGGGTCGCCGAACGCTGACGGCCGCCCGCCGCGACCCGCGGGTGCCCACATAGGGGTGAATCGCCGGATTTCTTACCCGCCGCCCCTTAAATGGGCCGGGTGACCACGACCAACCGACGCGGGGTGCTCCGTGCGGGCGCCGGACTCGTCGCCGGGGGCGCGCTCGCCGCGGGGTGCGCGGAGACCGGCGCCGCGCGCCCCACCGCCGCCACCACGCGGCCCCACGCGTCCGGCCACCCGGCGGCCACACCCCGGGCGGCTCCCGCGCCCCGCGCCTTCCCGCGGCAGCCCGTCCAGATCACGCACGGCCCCCGCACCCACCCCCGCCTCGCCCTCACCTTCCACGGCCAGGGCGACCCCGTCCTCGCCCGCAGCCTGCTCACCGAGGCCGAGCGGTACGGCGCCCGGATCACCGTGCTCGCCGTCGGCAGCTGGCTGGACGAACACCCCGACCTGGCCCGCCGGATCCTGGACGGCGGCCACGAGCTGGGCAACCACACCCAGCGCCACCTCGCGATCAACGCCATGTCCGAGGCCGACGCCCGCGCCGAGATCACCGTCTGCGCGGACCGGCTGACACGGCTCACCGGGTCGATCGGCACCTGGTTCCGCCCCTCCCGCGCCGCGACCGCCGGCGCGCTGGTCACCCGGCTGGCCCGGGAGGCGGGCTACCCGCACGTGCTGTCGTACGACGTCGACTCGCTCGACTACACCCGGCCGGGTGCCCCCGCGATCACCCGCACGGTTCTGGCCGAGGCCCGCGCCGGATCCGTGGTGAGTCTGCACTTCGGTTACCCGGACACGGTCGCCGCCCTCCCCGCCGTACTCCACGAACTCGGCCGGCGCGGACTGCGCGCGGTCACCACCACGGAGCTGCTGAGCTGATGCATCCCCTCCACGCCGCCCGCGCCCTGGCCGCCGGTGCCGCCCTCGCCGCCCTGACGCTGCTGTCCGCGTGCGGCGGCGGATCCCAGCACCCCGAGGGCGAGGCCCGCGCCGCCACGACGCCCGTCCGGCCTCCGGTGAAGGAGGCACGGGCCGACGGGCTGCCCGGGATGCCGCCCGTGCTCGACCCGGCCGACGTGTACGCCGCCGACCGCCCGAACCGGCTCTCCCCGGTGGTACGGGACTTCCCCTCCCGGGTCTACGTGCCCAACACCAACTCCGACACCGTCTCCGTGATCGACCCGAAGACGTACGAGGTCATCAGGACCATCCCGGTGGGCCGGCAGCCCCAGCACGTCGTGCCCTCCTGGGACCTGAAGACGCTCTGGGTGAACGACGACAAGGGCAACACCCTCACTCCCATCGACCCGAGGACCGGGAAGGCGGGCGAGCCGGTCGACGTCCACGACCCCTACAACCTCTACTTCACGCCGAACGGCAAGTACGCCGTCGTGATGGCCTCCCTCGACCGCGAGCTGGTCTTCCGTGACGCGCACACCATGAAGACGGTCAAGGCCGTGCCGGTCGACTGCCTCGGCGTCAACCACGCCGACTTCTCCCTCGACGGCCGGTACTTCATCGTCTCCTGCGAGTTCAGCGGCGATCTGCTCAAGGTCGACACGGAGCGGATGGAGGTGATCGGCCAGCAGCGGCTGCCCCTGGACGGCGCCATGCCGCAGGACGTCAAGGTCTCGCCCGACGGCAAGCGGTTCTACGTCGCCGACATGATGGCGAACGGCCTGTGGATCCTGAACGGCGACACCTTCGGCAGGCCCGAGTTCCTCCACACCGGCAAGGGGACGCACGGGCTGTACATCAGCCGGGACTCCCGCGAGATGTACATCTCCAACCGGGGCGAGGGCAGCGTCTCCGTCTTCGACTTCCCCCTGGACCGGCTGACCAAGAAGTGGCACCTGCCCGGCGGCGGCAGCCCCGACATGGGCGGCGTCTCGGCGGACGGCAAGGTCCTGTGGCTCTCCGGCCGTTACGACTCCGAGGTGTACGCCATCGACACCCGCACCGGCGCCGAACTGGCCCGCATCCCGGTCGGCAGCGGCCCGCACGGCCTGGCCGTCTACCCGCAGCCGGGCCGCTACTCGCTCGGGCACACGGGCATCTTCCGCTAGGGAGTGGCCGGGGCGCCTTGAGTCTCCACCCCCCGGTGGCCCGTTCCTCCGGCGGATACCGCTTGTACGACGCCGAGGCCGAGGCGGTACTGCGGGAACTGCTCGGCGACGCCGACCGGGCCGCCGTACCAGAACGCCTGCGCACGGCCACCGGCGACCGGATCGCCCGCTACCGCGAGCTGCTCTCCCAGGTGCACGGTCAGCCCCTGCCGGCGCACCGGGAGGAGTTCGCCTGGGTGGTCGCCGCACTGGGCGCGCACGCGGGCGGTTAACCTGACCTGCGGCAGTGAGCCAGCAAGACAGAGAAACGCGACAAAAAGGGGCGGATCGGTGCCGGACATCGAGGAAGCACGCAAGCAGTTCCAGCGGATCGATGCGGACGGTGACGGTTTCATCACCGCCGCCGAGTTCAAGTCCGCCCTGGCCCAGCAAGGTGACTGGAACGTCACCGACACGGTGGCGGAGGCCATCATCAGGACCCGCGACCTCAACGGCGACAAGCTCCTGTCGTTCGACGAGTTCTGGGCGTACCTGAGCAAGTGACGCGCGGGGAGGGGGCGCCTTGCCGGGGCGCCCCCTCCGCCGTCACACGGAGCTCGTCCACTCCTCCCGGAGCATCCCGAAGAGCACGCGGTCGTAGCGCTTCCCCTCGACCAGCACGGCCGAGCGGAGCCGGCCCTCCTCACGGAACCCCGATCTCGTGAAGGCGCGGACGGCGCGCTCGTTCCCGCTCCAGGTGTCGAGTTCCAGCCGGTTCAGGGGATACGCGCCGAACAGGTGGTCCACGAGCAGCCGCAGCGCGTCGCTGCCGTGGCCCCAGAACTCCCGCTCGCCGATGGTGATGCCCAGCGTGGCCACCCCCGCGTACGGGTCCAGGTCCCGGTAGTCGGCCATGCCGATCACCCGGCCGTCCGCCAGGTCCTCCACCGTGAACACGGCCGACTCCCGCGGGCTCAGCCGCAGCATGGTGTCGAAGCCGATCCCGAGCGCCTCCTCGGTGACCGGGCCGAAGCACGGGTCACCGGCGGCGGCCCAGCGCACCACCTCGGGGTCGTTGCGCCACCGGAGATGGTGCCGCGCGTCCTCGGAGCGCAGCGCGCGCAGCCTTACCGACTTTCCTACGATCATTCCGGCACCCTAGGTGGACCGTCACCCGTTCGCCACGGAATAGCACGCCGCGTCCGTCGGTTGGTGGTGACCTGCGAAGGCAGGACAGGTCTGGACACCGACCCCCGGAAGGGCGAGGCGAGTCATGAAGATCGGCATCATCGGCGCGGGCAACATCGGCGGCAATCTCACCCGGCGGCTCACCGCCCTCGGACATGACGTCTCCGTCGCCAACTCGCGTGGTCCGCACACGCTCACCGAGCTGGCCGAGGAGACGGGAGCGACCCCGGTCCCGGTGGGGGAGGCGGCGCGCGGGGCGGAGGTCGTGGTGGTCACCATCCCCTTCAAGGCGGTCCCCGACCTGCCGTCCGGCCTGCTGGACGGGGCGGCCGAGGGCGTCGCCGTGATCGACACCGGCAACTACTACCCGCAGCAGCGGGACGGCCGGATCGCGGAGATCGAGGACGAGGCCCGCACCGAGAGCCGCTGGACCGAACAGCGGATCGGCCACCCCGTGATCAAGGCCTTCAACGGCACCTACGCCCAGGACATCCTGGAGCGCCCCCGCCCGGCCGGCGCCCCCGACCGCATGGCGCTCCCGGTGGCCGGCGACGACGAGGCCGCCAAGCGGGTGGTCCGCGACCTGATCGACGAACTCGGCTTCGACACCGTCGACGCGGGCGGCCTCGACGACTCCTGGCGCCAGCAGCCCGGCACCCCGGTGTACGGCCTGCGGGCGGGCGTGGAGGAGGTCAGGAAGGCCCTGGCGGAGGCGTCCCCGGAGCGTCCCGCGGACTTCCGGGGGTAGCGCCACCAGGTCCCACCAGGGTCTATCGCTCGCCCAGCGCCCGCGCCACGAAGACGTCCAGCACCCCGGCCCCCACCTCAACCGCCCGGGTCCGGCCCTGCCAGTCCACGATCGTGTGGGAGCGGGCCGAGGTCCGCAGGGACGTCACCCGGGCCCGTGCGCCCTTGCCGTCGCGCACGTCCAGCGCGGCGAGGGCGGCGCGGGCCCAGTCCCGGGTGCAGGCCAGCCAGGGGGCGGCCGGTGTGCGCAGGGACGCGGGCACCGCCCGGGGCGCCGACGCGAGGACGCCGAGCCGCTCGCGCAGGGCGGCCTCCGCCTTCGCACCGCCCCGCCAGTACGCCGCCGTCAGCGCCGCCAGCCGCGGCGCCTGCACCGAGTCCAGCCGCGAGGCCCGGTTGACGTCGGCGAAGGCGCGCAGCGCGGTCAGGGCGCGCCCGTCGCCGTCGGCCAGCACGCTCAGGCCCGCGTCGAGCGCGTCGGCGGGCCGGTACGCCGTGGGGTTCCAGGCGTACGCGGCCATCGAGAACAGCGCCGGGTCGGAGGCGGCGGCCTGGTTCATCGGGTTGGCCAGCACGCCCGCCACCACGCCGGGCAGCCCCGCCTCGCGGCCCGTGTAGGGGCCGAGCAGCAGGTGCTGCGCGGTGTAGTCGTTGACCGGGTAGTTGTCCCACACCAGCACCGGGTGCCCGTACCGCCGTACGGCCTCGCGGGCCTGGTCGGCGCGGATGCGCGGCGAGACGACCAGCGGCCCGGTCCACATCACGGTGACGTCCCGGTCCAGCCCTGCCGCGAGCCGGCTCTTGTACGCGCTCGCGGCCGACCCGTCGTACTCGGTGGGCACCGTCAGCAGCGGGGCGGCACCGGGGCGGCCGTCGAGGAACTCGCGCCGCACCTTGTTCAGCAGATCCGCCTGCGCCCGTCCGACCGCGCCCCGCCCGCTGCCGTACACGGCCGCGTCGCGCGCGCAGTTCCAGCGGTCGATGTCGATGTCGTCCAGGGGCACGGCGAAGGCCCTTACCCCGGCCCCGTCCCACAGCTGCCGGAACTTGCCGATCAGAGCGGCGGTGTCCGCGGCGGACGAATAGCAGATCGACGGGCCGGGGGAGAGGGCGTACACGAAGGAGACGTGGTCGGCCTCCGCCCGCCGGGCCAGGGCGCGCAGCTCGCCGAGCCGGTCCTCGGGGTAGGGGTCGCGCCAGCGGGCGCGCAGGTAGGGATCGTCCTTGGGGCTGTAGACGTAGGTGTCGAGCTTGAAGCGGGCGGCGAAGTCCAGCTGCTCCAGGCGCTCGTGCCGCGTCCACGGCTCACCGTAGAAGCCCTCGACGATGCCGCGGACCGCGGTGGCCGGCCAGTCGCGGACGCGGAGGGCGGGCAGTTCGGTGCGGGCCGCCGTCGAGCCGACCGGGCGGACCAGCTGGGCGAGGGTCTGCGCGGCGTGGAAGGCACCGGCCGGGTCCACTCCGGCCAGGACTGCACGGGGCCGCCCGTGGTCGGCGCCGACGGCGAGGACGTAGCCCCCCGCGGCGAGTCCGGACGGCCCCTGGGCCCCCAGCGCCGACAGCTCGGCCGGCGTGCCGCCCGACGCCACCGTGACCAGCAGCTCGCCGGACTTCGGCGCGTCCCCCAGCCGTACTTCCCGGGCCCCGCCCGCGCGCAGCGCACGGGTGACGGCGTCCAGCGTGGACGCGTCCGTCCCGGCGTCGGAGCGCACCGCCACGGCGCGGCCGATCCGCACCGAACCGGCCTCGCGCCGCACACTTTGGGGCGCGGGCCACAGGACGGGCAGGCCCGCCGGGGCACCGCCCGCGCGGGTCACCGCCGAGTCGCCGCCGGCCGAAGGGGCCGGAGCCGCCGCCGGGGTCCCTCCCGGACCGTCGCCGCAGGAACGGGCGGACACCACGAGGACCAGGCCGAGCACGAAGCCCAGCAACAGCCGCGGTGGGACGCGGAACTGGCGCACCCGAGCCCCCTCCACCGTCCGTACCGCTCTTGCCATCGACCGGGAACCACCACCGGGAGCACGGATTATGACGGACCGACAGTTTCCGTACGGGGTGTTTCCAGAACGTCGAGGGGCATCGTACGCGTGCGTGTGACGATGTGCCGGAAACAGCGTCGAACACGTCGACAAGAGGGCATTGTGCGCCAGATGGCGTAGACACTGCCCACAACAGGTCCTATCCAGATATGCGCGGGGCGTACGCGCGCCCTGCTCCGGCACGGGAGGTCGCACATGCTGGTTCCGGACGATCCGCTCACCCACTGGATCGTGCTCCTCGACATCGAGGACTTCAGTCTGCGCCCGGAGACCACGCAGGCGACGCTCCACCAGAGCATGCACCAGGTGGTCGGGTTCGCGCTGCGCCGCGCCGGGCTCGACCTGGACCAGTGCCCCTGGCAGGACCGCGGGGACGGCATGCTGCTGCTGATCCCGGTCGGCACCAGCCCCACCAGGCTGCTGCGCGAGCTGGTGCGCGGCCTGGAGGACGCCCTGGTTCTACACAAGGGCCAGTTCAACCACGACCACCGGATGCGGCTGCGGGTCGGACTCAACCAGGGGCTGGTGATCCAGCAGGGCCAGCTGTGGACCGGCAACGCCATCAACGACCTGGCCCGGCTGGTGGACGCGGGCCCCGTCAAGCAGGTGCTCGCCCGGGCCGGCCGGGCCCACCTGGTGGTGGTCGTCTCCGAGGACATCCACCGGAAAGTGGTGCTGGGCGGCTACCCGGGCATCGACCCGGCGGCCTACCTGCCCGCCGACTTCGTCACCAAGCACGGCGAGCCGCGCCGGGGCTGGGTCACCGTACCCGGCTACCCGGCGCCGCCCGGACTTCCCGCGGACTCGGGGGAGCCGCCACGTGACAGCAGGACCGGGGTCACCCCCGGCACGGGCGGCCGCGCGGGAGCGGCAGACGGCGGGACCGGACCGGGGAGCCCGGTCCCGCCGTCCACGCCGTACATCAGCGGAGTGAGGGACAGCCAGATAGCCGTGGGGGACGGCGCGGTGGCCGTCGGCGGTGACTACGTGAACGGCGACAAGACCGTCCACCACTACGGCGCCGGCCACCCCGCCCCGCCCCACCGTGCCACCCCCGCGGACGGCTCATGAGCACCCCCGCACCCCCACCCACCACCGCACAGCCCACGACCACCGCACCCCCCGCGAACACCGCGCCCCCGCCGGGACAGCCCGGGAGCGCGTCCCCACCGGGCGGCGGCAGCGGCCCACCCCCGCCCGGCCAGGGCACCGGCGGCGACGGCGCCACCCCCCAGCAGGGCGCCACCCCCCAGCAGGGCGACGCCCAGCAGCCCGCGCCCCCCGACAACACCGTCGGCACCAACGCCTCCGCCCGCCAGGCCACCGCCCGCGCCGGCCAGGGCAGTCTGCGCGCCGGACTGCTGCGCACCGCCTGGACCCACATCGGCGGCGACCGGGTCGAGGGCGACAAGATCGTCATCCATGCCGACGGCGAACGCGGCGTCGTCCTGCGCGCCCTGGCCACCGGCATCGTGGACAGCGTCCGGCACACCTTCCAGCCGCCGCCCCGCTGGGACGACGTGGTCGCCGACGCCTGGCAGCGCCGCTCGGTGGTACTGCGCGGACCCGGCGGCGCCGGCAAGACCGCCGCGGCCGTACGGCTGCTGATCTCCGCCCGGGCCGGCTCCATCTACCTGCTGGACTCCGTCGCCGAACTGACCCGGCTGACCGAGTTCACCCAGCTCGGCAGCGGCGCGGGCCTGCTGCTCGACCGGCCCCCCGACCTCGGCGAACTGCGCGGGCCCCAACTGGCCGGCCTGGAGCACCTGCTCGCGCAGGCCCAGGCCCACCTCGTGCTGATCGCCGGACCGGAGGCCGACCTCGGCCGCGGCGTCGGCGAGTACGTACAGCGCATCGGCCGCCCCGACGCCCTGCACGACATCCTCTCCGCCCACCTGGCGCACCGGCTCGGCGAGGAGGACGCCGAACGCGCCCTCGCCGCGGCGGGCGTCCTGGACCTGTGCCAGGAACTGCTCGACCAGGGCGCCGCCTGCCGCGACGCCGCCCGCCTCGCCGAGGTCATCGGACACGAACACGGCGCCGGCGCCATCGACCTGGAGCGGGTCCGCACCCGGATGGACCAGACCGGCGGCGAGGGCCCCGAGGAGTGGTTCGAGGGGCTCGGCGACACCGGGCTGCGCACCCACGCCGTCGCCCTCGCCGTCCTCGGAGGCCTGCCCCAGGAGTACGTCGCCATGGCCGCGAGCACCCTCCTGGACCGGTTCCGCAGCGACCGGGGCGTGCTGACCGCCAGCGTCGAGCGGGGCCCCGTACCGCTGCGCCAGGACCCCTTCGACCAGTCCCGCCGGATGCTCACCGAGAAGCTGCGCGCCCGCACCGTCACCGCGGTCACCCGGGGCGACAACGGCTGGCTGCCGTGCACCGTCGCCGAGTACCGCAACCCCGACTACCCGGCTCGGATCATCCGGCACGCCTGGTCGCAGTACCACATCCAGGGCGAACTCCTCGACTGGCTGGCCGAGTTGGTCGACAAGCCCTCGCAGCAGGTGCGCAGCTTCGCCGGGACCGCCCTCGGCCTGATCGCCACCGAGTCCTTCGACGCCATCAGCACCCTCGTCCTCCCCGAGTGGATCCGCGACGAGCACAG
Organism: Streptomyces sp. NPDC039424; assembly: GCF_055639495.1. Classification (NCBI taxonomy): domain Bacteria; kingdom Bacillati; phylum Actinomycetota; class Actinomycetes; order Kitasatosporales; family Streptomycetaceae; genus Streptomyces; species Streptomyces sp. NPDC039424. The sequence goes on along the minus strand of NZ_JBVKAI010000025.1, from coordinate 98,054 downwards.
CGGCTACCTGCGCCGCGAGGCCATCGCCTACGCGCTGCGCGTCTGTGCCCGCGACCCCGCGCTGCGGGCCGGGGTGCGCACCCTCGTCGAGGGCTGGTACGCGGGCGGCCCCTGGCAGTTCCAGGCCGCCGCCGCCCGCGCCTACGGCCTGTGCCTGGGCGGCGCCGACCTGCCCACCGCCGTGCAGGCCCTCACCCGGCTCGGCGCCGTCGACCACATCCAGGTCGCCATCGAGATCGGCGACGCCGTCGCCGACCTGATGGAGGACGACGTCCGGGCGAACGCCCCGGCGGTGCTGCGCGCCCTCGCCGAGATGGCGCACGAACCGCGGAGCCGCCCCACCGGGCACCTCGCCTTCCTCATCCTCGCCAACGCCCTGGTCTCCGACGAACCCCCGGCCGGCGGCCTGCCCGGGCGCAGCCGCCCCACCCTGCTCAGGCTCGCCGCCGACAGCCCGCCCGGCGGCGAACTGCGCCGCCTCATCGGCTATCTGTGGGCCGAGGCGATCAGCGGCGAGGTCTTCTCCGACCAGGCCGCGACCGTCCTGGAGGCCTGGGCCGCCCAGGCCGAGTCCGACCCCCAGCTCCTGGACGACTTCGTCCGCATCCTGGTCGACGACGTCGCCGCCCGCTCGCCCCGCGCCGGTCTGCTCCTGCGGCGCTACGCCGCCCAGTGGACCGACCGCGACCGCTTCCGTCCCCTGCCCCGCTCGGCGGCCGTCCTCGGCGCCGCCCTGCGGACCGCGCCATCCGCTCGACCCACTCAAGCAGGAGGTGGCCGGTGAACGAGCCGGTCTCGTTGATCGTCAACCGGACGCAGGTGCCCCGCATGGCGGTGGGCCCGACCAAGGCGACCGAGCCGCATCTGGCGGTCGTCTACGCCACCGCCTCCGGCGAGGTGGAGTGCTTCGAGGGCCGCCCGCTGAAGCCCTCGCAACAGGTCTTCTCCAAGTACCGCATGCGCTACGAGATCGATCTGCGCCCCTGCCGGCGCAGTGCCGTCCTCGGCCGCAACCCGCTGGTCTCCCGGGACGGCGTGCACGCCTTCGAGGTGAAGGTGGACTTCGCCTTCCGCGTCGACGGCTGGGAGGGCGCCAAGGCCGTGGTGCGCTCCGGCATCGACAACCCGCTGCCCCTGGTGCACAACTACCTCACCAGCCTCTTCCACGGCGCCGGGCAGCGCTTCGCCATCGAGGACTCCTTCGGCCTCCAGCACTACCTCAACCAGAAGTGCGCCCAGCAGGTCGCCCTCGCCGAGGGGCTGATCGTGTACGGCTGCCAGGTGAGCGTGCAGCCCGACGACAAGTCCAAGGCCTATCTGGAGTCCCTGATCGAGGCCGGCCGGCGCGAGACCCTCGGCCAGGCCGAGCACCTGCCCAACATGGGCGACGTCCTGCGCCAGGGCCAACTGGACTCCAAGAAACAGGAGCTGGAGATAGAGGCCACCGCCCGCCAGGCGGCCTCCATGCAGGACACCCTCACCACCAGCGAGGGCCTGATCCGGCACTACCTGATCACCCACCCGGAGGACGCCGCCGGCGCCTTCGAGATGATGCGCAAACTGGAGGAGGCCCGCTTCGCCACCGCCGAACTGCAGAACCAGCGCGCGCTCGGCCTGTTCCAGGCGATGGCCGAGAAGAACCTGGTGCAGGCCGGCGACCTGGAGGTGATGCGGTCGCTGCTGACCGACGCGGTCGGCCGCGCCACCGGCGGCGAGGCCCAGCTCCCGTCCGCCACCACCCCGCAGCTCACCGGTGCCCGCCCCTGGGACGCCCCGCCGGCCCAGCTGGCCGGTGCCGCCACCGCCACCGGAGGACCGGCGCAGGCGCCGCCGTCGTACACCCAGACCCGGCCCCAGCCCGCCTACCCCCCGCCTCAGGCCCCCGCCGCCTCCGCCGCCTACGGCCCCGGCTCCACCGTCGTGGGCGACCCCGGCCCCCCGTACTCCGGACGGCCCGCCACCCCCGCCTACACCGCCCTGATCTACCTGGTGCTCGACGAGTCACTCGACCGCGACTGCCTGGAGGAGATCAACCGCGGCCTGAGCGACCTGCACTCCGCGCTCTCCTCGGCGCCCGAACTCTCCACGGCGCTGCGGCTGTCCGTCCTCGGCATGGCCGCCACCGCGGAACCCCGGCTCCAGCTGGAGACGGTCACACCCGGCACGCGCACACCCATCCTCACCGGGCGGCCGGGACTGTCGTACACCCACGCCTTCCAGCTGCTGAAGACCGTCGTCGGGCAGGACGTCGGCGTGGTCAAGGGCGAGGGCGCGCAGGTGCTGCGGCCGATCGTCCACTTCGTCACCGGCGGCGCGCCCGAGGAGGGCGACCGCTGGCGGGACGCCCACCGCGCGCTGACCGACACCTCGGGCAACCCGGCCGCGCCGCACGTCATCGCGCTGGGCCTGGGCCGCGCCGACACCTTCGCGATCCGCGCCGTGGCCACCCGCCCCGAGTTCGCCTTCATGGCGCCGCCCAACCAGGACGCCGTGTCCGCCGCGCACAGCCTGGCCGCCTTCCTGCGCGACAGCGTCGTCGGCTACGCACGCCGGATCGCCTCCGGCGACCCGCAGTTCGCGGTCAGCCCGCCGGACGGCTTCCGCAGGGCCGAGGACGCGTTCTGACCCGTCCGGCCCGTTTCCACGATCCACGCAGTCCCCACCACGCAAGAACGGAAAGACGATGATGGAAAGCAACCGGGGGCACTTGCTCCCCATCTACGTCCTCGCCGACGAGTCGGGGTCCATGACCGACCACATAGACGAGCTCAACGACGGCCTGCGCTCGCTGCACCAGGCCCTGCTCGGCGAACCGATGGCCGCCGCCAAGGTGCGCTTCTCGGTGCTGGGCTTCTCCGACGACGTGGTCGAGCGGGTCCACCTGGTCGACCTGCGCAGCGCCAACGAGTTCCCGCGGCTGCGCACCCGCGGCATGACCAGCTACCTCGCCGCCTTCGAGGACCTGATCACGCGCATCCCGAACGACGTGAACGCCCTCAAGCGCGAGGGCTACCAGGTGCACCGGCCCGCCGTGTTCTTCCTCAGCGACGGGCTGCCCAACCACGGCGAGGACTGGCTCGACGCGCACCGCCGCCTCACCGACCGCAGCACCACCCTCGGCGCGCCGAACATCATCGCCTGCGGCATCGTGGACGCCGACGCGCAGACCATCAGCCAGGTCGCCACCGAGCAGCAGTTCGGCTTCGTCGCCAACAAGGGCGTCGACGTCGGCGGGGCCATCGCGAAGTTCTGCACCGCCCTGACCAAGAGCGTGATCTCCTCGGGGCGTTCGCTGGGCTCGCCGCAGCCGCAGCTCGTGGTCGACAAGCCGGAAGGCTTCACCGTCGCGATCGATGTGATCTGACGTGCCCCTGTTCCACAACCGTCACTCCGAGGACGACCGGGGGGAGCAGCGGCGCGTGCCGCCTCCCCGCCCGGCCGCCCCACCGCTGGGAGCGCAGGAGCAGCACCAGCCGGAGCAGAACCAGCCTGAGCAGTACCAGCCGGACCCGTACCAGCAGGACCCGTACCAGCAGGACCCGTACGCACAGCGTCCGGCCGAGTCCTACACCGTCCCGCAGGCACCCGCCCAGCCCTACGTCTACGACTGGCAGCAGGACGCGCAGGCCTGGCCGCCGGGCGGCCCGACCGCCCGGACGGCCGAGCAGGCCCGCGAACCCGCCCCCCACAGGAGCGGGTTCGCCGAGGGGTGGGCGACGATCGCCGTGGACGGCGCCGTCCCCCACTACGAGACGAAGCCGCCCACCGGAGGCCTGTCCTACCGCCCCGACACCGTCTGCGACGGCTGGTCGACGGGCACGCTGGAGCTGCGGCTGGCCTCCGTGCGCGGTTACGCCCACCGGACCGAGGGCCGCCCCCGTGAGGACGACGCGGCGGCGGCCTGGGACGAGCTCACCGGCACGGTCGTGTTCGCCGTCGCGGACGGCGTCTCCGACGCGCGCCAGCCGCACATCGGCTCCCAGCTGGCCTGCCGCAGCGCGGTCGACGAGCTGCTCGCCCAGGTCCGGGCGAGCGGCGGCCGGGTCACCGACTGGCGCAAGCTGCTGAACACCGTGCACTGGCAGCTGCTGGAGCAGGCCCGCCGCCTGCTGCGGCGGCCGGACGCGGGCGTGGACGACACGGCCGACCTGCTGGCCACCACCCTGGTCGCCGGAGCGGCCACCCCCACCCAGGACGGTGTGCGGGTCGCCCTGGTGTCGGTGGGCGACTCCGGGGCGTGGGCGATCAAGCACCAGCGGGTCTACCCGCTCAGCGGCGGCAAGTCCTTCGGCGCGGACGGGCTGGTCTCCTCGGCCGTGCGGCCCATGCCGTACGTCCCGGCCGACGTCGCCCCCTTCGAGTACGGCCTCGCACCGGACAGTGTCCTGCTGATCGGCACGGACGGCTTCGGCGACCCCCTCGGCGACGGCCGGGGCGCGGTCGGCCGGCTGTTCGGCGAGGAACTGAGCCGCCCCGTATCGCCGTTGGCCTTCGCCCACCTGCTCGACTTCTACCGCGAGACCTTCGACGACGACCGCACGCTGGTCGCCCTGTGGCCGCGTGGCGGGGTGCCGGGAGGCCCGCGATGAACGACGTGAGGGTGCCCTGGATACTCGCCGAGAAGCTCGGCGACTATCCGGCGCACCGCCTGGGCGGCGGCGGCCAGGGCATCGTGTACGGGGTGCCGGACCCGCAGGGGAAGTTCCCCGGCGAGTACCTGGCCTACAAGGAGTACCTGCCGAACATCCCGTACCAGAGCGACGTGCTGTACGACATGGTCTGCTTCCGCCAGCTCCTCGCCCCGGCCGAGCGGGCCTTCCTGGACGACCGGCTGACCTGGCCGAGGGTGCTGGTGTACCGGGGCGACACCCCCAAGCACCCGCTGCCCTCCCGGAACCCGCAGACCCATGTGGCGGGCTTCCTGATGCAGCGCGTGACCCGGCCCTACGAGCTGCACAGCCCGCAGCTGGGCGACGTGCGGCAGCAGGCGCTGGAGTTCCTGCTCAACCACGATTCCTACGGCACCCGGATCGGCCTCGTCGTCGACGACGCGCGACGCCTGGAGGTGCTCCTGGACCTGGCCCGCACCGTCGACCGGCTGCACCGGCACGGGGTGGCGGTGGGCGACCTGTCACCGAAGAACGTCCTGTTCACACTGGACGGGCCGGCCCGCTGCCTGCTCATCGACTGCGACTCGATGCGCTACGCGGGCAAGGACGTGCTGAAGCAGGTGGACACCCCCGACTGGGAGGTGCCCGAGGCGGCGAAGGCCACCGCCGCCTCGGACTCCTGGAAGTTCGGGCTGCTGGCCGCGCGGGTGTTCAACCGCAGCCAGGACAGCGGGGACCTCGGCCCGCTCAGGGCCGTCTCCACCCAGCTCGCCAACCTCGCGGCGCGCGCCCGGAACCAGGACCCGCAGCGGCGCCCGACGCTCGCCGAGTGGATCCCCGTACTGGAGCTGGAACACGGCCGCGTCAAGCGCGCCGCACCGCCCCCCACCATCACTGCCACCCCGAACCCGACCCCGAACGCACCCCCGTGGCAGCCGACGGCCCAGACCCCGTCGGCCGGGTTCCGGATACCGTCCTCCCACCCGCGGCAGACCACCTCGACCGGCGGTGGCGGATGGTTCCGCTGGCTGCTGGCCGCCGTGCTGGTCGGAGTGGTCGGCGGCTACGCGGCCACCCACATGGACGACTCGAACGACTCTCCCGCCCCGTCGACCTCGGTGCCGCCCAGCGTCGGCACGTTCGTCGGCGAGAACTCGGGCGCCGACGCGACCTCCCCGGACCCCGCCGACGAGACCACCCCGCCCGCACACCGGGCCGTGGCCTCCGGGGCCACCGTCGACTACTCCCAGGTCGCCGGCGACCCGTCCGCCGAGGACGTGGCGGAGATGTTCGCCGAGTTCTTCGGCGCGATCAACGAGCACCGGTACGACACGGCGCTGCGGTACTACGACCCGGGCACCGCGGTGGTCGACCTCGGCTCCGAAGCCGGCCGGAGCGAATGGAAGGAGCAGATGTCCACCACCGTCGACGGCGACCTCGTCCTGCGAAACCTGAGCTCGATCGGCGACTACACCCTGGCCACCCTGAACTTCACCAGCCACCAGCAGGCCGGCTACGGCCCCGCCGGCAGCCCCGGCGACACCTGCGACCACTGGAGAGTGACGTACCAGCTGACCGAGTCCGACGGCTACCGGATCTACAAGGCGCCCAGGAACGGGGTGCGTTACACGACCTGCTGAGGACCCGCCCGCCGCCGCTCACCCGCCGAAGGCCAGCCGCTTCAACTGGTCGGCCGACCGCACCAGGAGGGCCTGACGTCCCGTCACGATCCAGCCCTGCGCGCGCCACTGCTCCAGTACGCGGCTCACCGTGCGCCGGGAGGTCAGCAGCAGGCCGGCCAGGTCGTCCTGGGAGAGGGCGAGGCCGATGCGGTGGCCGGAGCCGTCCGGATCCGGGTGGCCGCAGCGCTCGACCAGGTCGAGGAGCAGGACGGCGAGCCGGGCGGGCACCGGCTCGGTGATGCCGGCGCGCTGGAGGTCGGCCTCGCGCAGCCGCTGCGAGAGGGTCTGCTCCAGGGCCGCGGCGACCCCGGGGCGGGAGCGGGCGAGCACCTGGAACCGGGTGGCGGGCAGGTTCAGCAGCTCGGTCGCGGTGGCCGTGAGCAGCGAGGCCGAGCGGCGTCCGCGCTCCACCGCCGCCTGTTCGCCGAGGAGTTCGCCGGGGCCGCGCAGCGCGAGCAGGGCGCGGTAGCCGGCGTGCGACTGGGCGATCACCTTGACCCAGCCGTGCAGCAGGACCACCAGGTGGTCGGAGTCCTCCCCCTGGGTCAGGAACTGCTGGTCCGCGGGCAGCGACATCCGGGTCGCCGCCCGGAGCAGCGCGGCCCGGTCACCGGGGTCGAGGGCCTCCCAGAAGGGGGCGGGACGGATCGTCACGGCGCCAGTGTGGCCCCATCGCGTCATCCCGAAACCTGCCCGGACCGACGGATTCACCCTGACGGGCGGTCAGTCGTCCGTGGCCCAGGCCCGGAGGGCTTCCTCGTCGGCGAAGGCGGCCACGTTCTTGTCGTGCGGTTCGCTGCTGTACTGGTGGAAGCGCCACTTGGCCTTGATGCGGGGCTTGCCGGCGGTGACGTAGTCGGCGATCCAGAGGCCGTCCCCGGCGTTCGAGGTGGTGTCGACGTTCAGCCAGTAATCGCGGTTGCAGTACAGCACGACCCGGTTGTCGGGCCTCAACTCCTTGACCCTCCGGATGAACCGATCCTTCTCCGCGTTGCTCGCGTGGGTCCCGTCGCCGGTCGTCTCCCAGTCGACGACGAGGATGTCGCCCGCCTTCTCGGGGGCGTGCTTGACGAAGTACTCGGCCTGGGCGGTGAGATCGCCGGGCCACAGGAAGTGGTAGAAGCCGACGACCAGGCCGGCGTCCCGGGCGGTCTTCGTCTGTGCGGCGAGTCTGGGGTTGACGTACGAACGGCCTTCCGTCGCCTTGATGAAGACGAAGGAGAGGCCGTCGGTGTCGTACGACGAGGACTGGTAAGCGCTCACATCGATGCCGTGCAGCATGGGGGGACTCCCTTGTGCCAGTGGGGTGACAGGAGTTGACTCGTGTATGCCCCAGCCTGGCACGCGCGACTCATCGCCGCGCCGGGAACGTCGGCTTGCGCCGGTCAGTCCCGGGTCGTCACCGACCCCAGCACGGCCGCCGACTTCGCCGACCAGTCCGAGGTGATGATGCTCGCGTGGTCCGCGGCCAGCAGGGAGAGACGGGCGGCCACTTCCGCGTCCGTGGGACTGGTCGAGGAGATCGCCGGGGACACGTTGTAGGCGTCCGTCATGATCAGGATGTAGTGGTTCGCGGAGTAGAACGACGTGTCGTAGCCGCTGTTGACGTACGTCGCCGCGTCGCCGTCGAAGAACACGAACCACGGCCGGATCGAGGCGTCGTACCGGCTGGTGCGCGGATCGCCGCCCGCCGCGCCGAGCACCGCCGGGAAGGCCTGGGCCGCCGAGATGTTCCCGGCCGCGTACAGGTCGCGCAGGCGGTCGCCGTACTCCTCGTCCGTCCAGTAGACGTCGAGGGGGTTGGACTCCTCCACCGTGCCGGGGATCAGCTCGAACAGGAACTTGCCCTTCAGGGCGTCCCGTTCGGGCCACGCGTTCGCCTTGGCCGCCGCGTCCAGGGTGGAGTACGTGGAGCCCAGCAGGTCGGACGGCTTGTACACGCTGCTGCCCAGCTTCGAGGCGACCAGTGCGTCGAACTCGTCGGGCCCGAGCCCGGCGTCGTTGTTGAACCCGGCCTTCATCTCCACCTTGAGTACGATCGGGGCGTGGTCGGGGTGGAGCTGGTTCCAGGCCGCGATGTTGTCCAGGCAGCTGCCGAGGTCCTGGTTGCGCTGCTTGCCGTACAGCTCGCTCGGGGTGCTGGCGTACTCGCAGTTGTTGTCGTTGCCCAGCGGGTTGCCGTGACTGACCCGCCAGCGGTGGTTCACGCTGTCGGCGTAGACGTCCAGTTCCAGCAGCGACGCCCCCAAGTCCAACGCCTGTGCGAAGTAAGTGTACTTGGACTTCTCGTACGCGTTGTGCGTACCGATCGCCGTCGTGCCCGCCAACTTCCCCGACACCGCCCGGGCGTTGCCCGCCGCTGCCAACACCATCGCCGCCACCCCGAGCAGCGCCGCCACCCGCCTGACCGTACGCACGTCGAAAACCCCTTCGCTGTCGCCGAGTTGGCGGCAGCGAAGGGGTAAGCGGTTACTGGGCGGTAGCCCCTGGAGGAACAGGAGACACGGTAGACACGGAAGACACGGGAGAAACGGGCGTCAGCACTCGATGATGTTCACCGCGAGCCCGCCCCGGGCCGTCTCCTTGTACTTGACGGACATGTCGGCGCCGGTGTCCTTCATGGTCTTGATGACCTTGTCCAGGGACACCTTGTGGGAGCCGTCGCCGCGCATGGCCATACGGGCGGCCGTGACCGCCTTGACCGCGGCCATGCCGTTGCGCTCGATGCAGGGGATCTGGACGAGGCCGCCTACGGGATCGCAGGTGAGGCCGAGGTTGTGCTCCATGCCGATCTCGGCGGCGTTCTCGACCTGTTCCGGGCTGCCGCCCAGCACTTCCGCCAGCGCGCCCGCCGCCATGGAGCAGGCGGAGCCGACCTCGCCCTGGCAGCCGACCTCGGCGCCGGAGATGGAGGCGTTCTCCTTGAAGAGCATGCCGATGGCGCCCGCGGCCAGCAGGAAGCGGACCACGCCGTCCTCGTCGGCACCGGGGACGAAGTTGATGTAGTAGTGCAGGACGGCCGGGATGATGCCCGCGGCGCCGTTGGTGGGGGCCGTGACGACCCGGCCGCCGGCCGCGTTCTCCTCGTTCACCGCCATCGCGTAGAGCGTGATCCACTCCATCGCGCGGGCCAACGGGTCGCCCTCGGCGCGCAGCTGGCGGGCGGAGACGGCGGCCCTGCGGCGGACCCTCAGGCCGCCCGGCAGGATGCCCTCGCGGGACATGCCGCGCGCCACGCAGGCCTGCATGACCCGCCATATCTCCAGCAGGCCCGCCCGGATCTCCTCCTCGGAGCGCCAGGCCCGCTCGTTCTCCAGCATCAGCGCGGAGATCGACAGACCGGTCTCCTTGGTCAGGCGCAGCAGTTCGTCGCCGGTGCGGAAGGGGTACTTCAGGACCGTGTCGTCGAGCTTGATGCGGTCCGCGCCGACCGCCTCCTCGTCCACGACGAAACCGCCGCCGACCGAGTAGTACGTCTTCGACAGCACTTCGGCGCCCTCGGCGTCGTGCGCCCACAGGGTCATGCCGTTGGCGTGGTAGGGGAGGGCCTTGCGGCGGTGCAGTACCAGGTCGTCGTCGAAGGTGAACGCGATCTCGTGCTCGCCGAGGAGGTTCAGGCGCCCCGACTCCTTGATGGCCGCCACCCGCTCGTCGGCCGTCTCCACGTCGACCGTGCGCGGCGAGGCGCCCTCCAGGCCGAGCAGCACCGCCTTGGGCGTGCCGTGGCCGTGGCCGGTGGCGCCGAGCGAGCCGTACAGCTCGGCCCGTACCGACGCGACCGAGGGCAGCAGGCCCTCGTTGCGCAGCCGGCGGGCGAACATGCGCGCCGCGCGCATCGGGCCGACCGTGTGGGAGCTGGACGGGCCGATGCCGATCGAGAACAGGTCGAAGACCGAGATGGCCACGGGAACTCCTCAATGCGGGGGTGGTGGGGCACCTGTAGCGGGTGCCCCACCGGGGACTTACTTGTTCAGACCGGGATACAGCGGGTGCTTGTCGGCGAGGGCCTTCACCCGGGCCTTCAGTGCCTCGACGTCGTAGGACGGCTTCAGCGTCTCGGCGATCACGTCCGCGACCTCGGCGAAGTCCTCGGCCCGGAAGCCGCGGGTCGCCAGGGCCGGCGTGCCGATGCGCAGACCGGACGTCACCATCGGCGGACGCGGGTCGTTCGGGACGGCGTTGCGGTTGACCGTGATGCCGACCTCGTGGAGCCGGTCCTCGGCCTGCTGTCCGTCCAGTTCCGACTCGCGCAGGTCGACCAGGATCAGATGCACGTCCGTACCACCGGACAGCACGTTGACACCGGCCTCGCGGGCGTCGGCGGCCGTCAGCCGCTCGGCGAGGATCCGCGCACCCTCCACCGTACGACGCTGGCGCTCCTTGAACTCCTCCGAGGCGGCGACCTTGAAGGAGACCGCCTTGGCCGCGATCACGTGCTCCAGGGGGCCGCCCTGGAAGCCCGGGAAGACGGAGGAGTTCAGCTTCTTCGCGAAGTCCTTCCTGGCGAGGATGATGCCGCCACGGGGTCCGCCCAGCGTCTTGTGGGTGGTGGAGGTGACGACGTCCGCGTACGGGACCGGGTTCGGGTGCAGCCCGGCCGCGACCAGGCCCGCGAAGTGCGCCATGTCGACCCACAGGTGGGCCTCGACCTCGTCGGCGATCCGGCGGAACTCGGCGAAGTCCAGCTGCCGCGGGTACGCCGACCAGCCGGCGATGATCACCTTCGGCCGGTGCTCCTTGGCCAGCCGCTCGACCTCGGCCATGTCGACCAGACCGGAGTCGTCCACGTGGTAGGCGACCACGTTGAACTGCTTGCCGGAGAAGTTCAGCCGCATGCCGTGGGTCAGGTGACCGCCGTGCGCCAGGTCCAGGCCGAGGATCGTGTCGCCGGGCTGGGCCAGCGCGAACAGGGCGGCCTGGTTGGCGGAGGCGCCCGAGTGCGGCTGCACATTGGCGTACTCGGCGCCGAACAGCTCCTTCACCCGGTCGATGGCGATCTGCTCGGCGACGTCGACATGCTCGCAGCCGCCGTAGTAGCGGCGGCCCGGGTAGCCCTCGGCGTACTTGTTGGTGAGGACCGAGCCCTGCGCCTCCATGACCGCGACCGGGGCGAAGTTCTCCGAGGCGATCATCTCGAGGGTGGACTGCTGGCGGTGCAGCTCGGCGTCGAGCGCGGCGGCCACGTCCGGGTCGAGCTCGTGCAGGGGCGTGTTCAGAAGCGACTTCTGCTCAGACATGAAGGGGTACGACTCCTCAGCCGGCGGTGTGGGTGACGTACTCGTCGGCGGAGAGCAGGTCGGCCGGCTCCTCCGTGACGCGGACCTTGAACAGCCAGCCGCCCTCGAAGGGGGCGGAGTTCACCAGCGACGGGTCGTTGACCACGTCCTCGTTGATCTCGGTGACCTCACCGGTGACCGGCGAGTACAGGTCGGACACCGACTTGGTCGACTCCAGCTCGCCGCAGGTCTCACCCGCGGTGACCGTGGAGCCGGCCTCGGGGAGCTGGGCGTAGACGACATCGCCGAGCGCGTTGGCCGCGAACTCGGTGATGCCGACCGTCGAGACGCCGTCCTCGGCGGCCGACAGCCACTCGTGCTCCTTGCTGTAGCGCAGCTGCTGGGGGTTGCTCATGGCCTGAATTCTCCTGTACGCGGGGGAGTGCTGGTGAAAGAGGGACTGCTGGAAACGCGCGTGAACAGCGAAAATGTGCGCAGGGTCACGCCCGGGTGCCCGGGTACCCGCGCCCAGTGTCTACTTCTGGCGCTTGTAGAACGGCAGTGCCACGACTTCGTACGGTTCGTGGCTGCCCCGGATGTCCACGCCGACGCCCGGCGTGCCCGGCGCCGAGTGCGCCGCGTCGACGTAGGCCATGGCGACGGGCTTGCCCAGCGTGGGCGAGGGCGCACCGGAGGTGACCTCGCCGATCACCGCGCCGCCCGCCACCACCGCGTACCCGGCGCGCGGGACCCGGCGGCCCTCGGCGACCAGGCCGACCAGGACGCGCGGCGGGTTCTCCTGGGCGCGGGACGCGGCCTCGGCCAGCGCCTCGCGGCCCACGAAGTCGCCCTCCTTCTCGAACTTGACCACCCGGCCCAGCCCGGCGTCGAAGGGGGTGAGCGAGGTCGACAGCTCGTGCCCGTACAGCGGCATGCCGGCCTCCAGGCGCAACGTGTCCCGGCAGGACAGCCCGCAGGGCACCAGCCCGGCGCCCTCGCCCGCCTTGGTCAGCGCCTGCCACAGCTCGACGGCGTGCTCGGGCTTCACGAAGAGCTCGAAGCCGTCCTCGCCGGTGTAGCCGGTGCGCGCGATGAGCGCCGGGACGCCGGCGACGGTACCGGGCAGTCCGGCGTAGTACTTCAGGCCGTCGAGGTCGGCGTCGGTGAGGGACTTCAGGATCCCGGGCGACTCGGGGCCCTGGACGGCGATCAGCGCGTAGGCGTCCCGGTCGTCGCGGACCTCGGCGTCGAAGCCGGCCGACCGCTCCGTCAGCGCGTCCAGCACCACCTGGGCGTTGGAGGCGTTGGCCACGACCATGTACTCGGTCTCGGCCAGCCGGTAGACGATCAGGTCGTCCAGGATGCCGCCGTCGGCCCGGCAGATCATGGTGTAGCGGGCGCGGCCGGTCTTCACGCCGCCGATGTTGCCGACCAGCGCGTAGTCGAGCAGGGCGGCGGCCTGCGGGCCGGTCACGGTGATCTCGCCCATGTGGGAGAGGTCGAAGAGGCCGGCCCTGGTGCGCACGGCGAGGTGCTCGTCGCGCTCGGAGCCGTAGCGCAGGGGCATGTCCCAGCCGGCGAAGTCGGTCATCGTCGCACCGAGCGAGCGATGCAGGGCATCGAGCGCGGTGTGGCGGAGTGCGGTGCTGCTCATCGGTCGGTCGTCTCCCAGGGCATGACAGGCGAGGTCGTTCCTCCCCATCTGTCATCGGAACCTGAGAGGTTCGCCATGACCCCCCTAGGAGACGGGGACACGGCTTGCACCTTGGGTGGAGCCACTGTCACAGCGGCCCGCTTTTCAGATGTGCCTCGCCCGCGCGGTAACGGGGCCTGAGAGATTCAAGGGAGGGACTTGCTCCTTCGGCGCCCCAGCACGACGCTTCGGCGAAGCGCCGCTGGGAACTCTCCCGCGCGGATTCAAGCGGCCGGTATGCAGTTGGCGCGGACATCATTGCACGCCGCGTCCCCGCTCGACAGTGCGAGCCAGTTGTAACCGGGCTGTGGCAGTACGCGCACGGAAACGAGAGACAGGGTGGATTACCTTCTCTTTACATTCGGTGGGGAGAACCTTTCCTGACCCACAGGGAGGACGATCACGGTGAACAGGACCACGGCCTACGCGACGACCACGGGCGTCGCGGTGCCCCGGCAGCCCGCGGCCCCGGCCCGCGAGCGGTGCGACGAGCGCCCGGCCCCGGTCGTCCGCGACCTGCGCGAGCGCGCCGGACGCAGCCCGCACGGCCTCCTCTTCGGCCCCCGCGACCTGGTCGTGGTCACCGGTCTGCCGGGCAGCGGCAAGTCGACCCTGATGCACCGCGCCGTCGAGGGCGTCCGCATCGACTCCCAGGACGCCCGCGACCGCTGGCAGCGCCGCATGCCCCGCCACCTGCCCTACGCGGTGTACCGCCCCCTGGTCCGCCTCGCCCACTACGCCGGACTGCGCCGCGTCCTGCGCACCGGCGAGGGAGTCGTCGTGCACGACTGCGGCGCGCAGGCCTGGGTGCGCGACTGGCTGGCCCGCGAGGCCCGCCGCCGGGGCGGCACGCTGCACCTGCTGCTGCTCGACGTCCCGCCCGCCACGGCCCGGGAGGGCCAGCGCGAGCGCGGCCGGGGTGTTTCCCGGTACGCCTTCCTGCGCCACCGCAGGGCCGCCGCCCGGCTGCTGCGCGCGGTGGAGCGGGGCGAGCTGCCCCCGGGCTGCGGCTCGGCGGTGCTGCTCGACCGGGACGCGGCGGACGCGCTGCGCGGGATCGGTTTCGCGGGCTGAGCGGACCCCGAGGATGCGCGCACAGGTACCCGCTAGCCTTTCAGCCACAACAGTGGTTTCCAGCAGGCGGTAGGCAGATGGACTTCCCGGCGGACTTTCCCGCGGACTTCCCGGCACAGGCGCACCCCCATCCGCACGGCGGATGGCCCGGCAACGAGCTGGAGGAGGTGCTGTCGGCCTCCCTCGGCGTCCCCTCGGCCGGCGGCCGGATCATCGAGGTCCTGAGCCGCAGCTTCCTGTGGATCCCGCTGCCCAGCGGCGGCGGCCCGCACAGCGGCCCGCTGGACCTGCCCACGGTGGAGATCGACGGCCAGGCCTTCGTGCCGGTCTTCAGCTCCGAGGAGCAGTTCCGCCAGGTCGTCGGCTCGCACATGTCGTACACCATCGCCCCGGCCGTGGAGTTCGCCCGCGGCCTGCCCCCGCAGGTCGGCATCGCCGTCAACCCGGACGGCGTGGTCGGCATCCCCCTTCCGCCGGACGCCGTGGCCGAGCTCTGCCGCGCGGGCCGCACCCCCCTGGACGGCCCCGCGGGCGGTGGCCGCGTCCGCCTCTTCGAACCCGACTGGCAGGACGACCCGGTGGACTTCCTCGCCGCCGCGTCCGCCGAGTTCGCGGAGACCGGCGTGGTCCTCACCGCCCGCCGCTGCCTCGCCACCATCGAGACGGCCGACCCGGTCATGTTCATAGGCGTCGAACTCTCCCAGTGGGAGGGCGACATCCGGGCCCTCCCCCTGCAGGCCCTGGGCCAGGCCCTCGGCAAGGTCCCGGTCAAATGGCCGGTCAACCTGGTCCTGCTGGACGTGACGGAGGACCCGGTGGGCGACTGGATGAAGACCACCGTCCGGCCCTTCTACCAGTACGGCCACTGAACCCACCTGAAGCGCCAGCGAGCCCGGGGCTCCCAGGCGCTTAAGCTGATGCATATCCGGGGCAACTTCTCGAAGGGGCGGTAAACCAGGTGAGCGCGAGCGGCAGCGGCACCGCGACCGGACAGGTCGAGCACATGCTGCGCCAGGTGACGCCGGGGCGCTACGACGCCTACGAGGCACTGCTGCGCGCACTCGCGACCCCCACCTCCGGCCAGGTCTGGATGCTCCTGTGGCATGGTCAGTCCGGCTCCCCGGACGCCCAGTACGGGAACATGGAGGTCGACGGCTTCGGCTACGCCCCGTGCGTCACCTCCGCCCAGGAGCTCTCCGCCAGCGGCTGGAACAGGTCGTACGAGGTGGTGGACGGCCTCGACGTCGCCCGCACCCTCTACCCCGACCACTACGGCCTGTGGCTCAACCCGCACGCGCCGGGCGGCGGCGTCGGCATCCCCTGGCTCGACCTGCGCCGGATCGCCACCGGCCTGGACCGTCAGCCGGCCGGCCCGCTGCGGCTGTCCGAGCCCGGCATCGAGGTGCCGCAGTTCTATGCCCTGCTCACGCAGAACGCCCATCGCACGCCGGCCGTCCGCTCGCTGCGCCGCGCCTGGGTGCAGCCCGCGCTCGGAGCGCCGTACCTCGCCGTCGGCCTGGAGGTGTACGACACCTCGCCGCCCGCCGTGGACTCGGTGCGCGCGATGATGCAGCAGTCCATCGGGGCGGTCCCGGACGGGCTGCCGGTGTCGACCGTCGCGATGTCCGACGACTACGACCCGGTGGTGATGTGGATGCGGGCCAAGGCCCGCCCCTTCTACGACCGCGAGGCGCATGCCCCCGCGCTGCCGCCGGCCCCCGCCGCCGGGTACGGTTACCCGCCCGCGCCCGGCGGCTACTGACCGGACCGGCCGCCAAACCCGCCTTCGTCGTCTGCGCACAGGATTCACAGAATCCACGCTCTTCTGCGCGCGTAGATAGCCGCTGAAGGTGGTGAAATGGGCGGAATTACCGTTCTGTCCAACTCGCCCCCGTCCGGGGGTCGTTACCCACTGTTCGGATAACGGAATCCTCCGCACAGCATCACGGTTGCGCATACTTTCTCCGTCAGCTCTGGCGGGTGATCGCGACGACGCTGAAGACTCGCGACTCAGACACCAGGTCGAAACCTCGTGTCTGAGTGCAAGTCGACAAAGCCGCAAACCGCGGCAGGCGCAGGCCGGTCACCACCGGCGAGAGGGGTCGGGTCACAGTGACCGCACCGATCGAGACCACCGGAGCGGCAGCCGAGGCACAGCCGGAAGCTGTGCTGGAGGGTGCCGGTAAGGGGCAGATCGAGGGTCGTTCCCTTGGACAGATCGCCTGGACCCGGTTCAAGAAGGACAGAGTCGCCGTCGCCGGCGGCGTCATCGTCATTCTGCTGATCGTCGTCGCGATCCTCTCCCGTCCCATCCAGGCCCTCTTCGGCCTCGACCCCAACGCCTTCCACCAGGACCTCATCGACGCCAACACCTCGCTGCCCGCGGGCGGCATGGGCGGTATGAGCCTCGATCACCCGCTGGGCGTCGACCCGAAGTTCGGCCGGGACATCGCCACCCGCGTCCTGGAGGGCTCCTGGGTGTCGCTGGTGGTCGCCTTCGGCGCCACGATCCTGTCGAACGTGATCGGCGCGGTCCTGGGTGTCGTGGCGGGCTACTACGGCGGGCGGGTCGACTCGATCATCAGCCGCCTGATGGACACCTTCCTCGCCTTCCCCCTCCTGCTCTTCGCCATCGCCATCTCCGCCACCCTGCAGGGCGGCGCGTTCGGCCTCGAAGGGCTCCCGCTCCACCTGAGCGTGCTGATCTTCGTCATCGGCTTCTTCAACTGGCCCTACCTGGGCCGCATCGTCCGGGGCCAGACCCTCGCCCTGCGCGAGCGCGAGTTCGTGGACGCCTCCCGGGGGATGGGTGCCAAGGGCCCGTACATCCTGTTCCGGGAGCTGATGCCCAACCTGGTCGGCCCGATCATCGTCTACTCGACGCTGCTCATCCCGACCAACATCCTCTTCGAGGCGTCCCTGAGCTTCCTCGGCGTCGGCATCCAGCCCCCGCAGGCGTCCTGGGGCGGCATGCTGCGGGAAGCGGTCACCTACTACCAGGTCGACCCCCAGTACATGATCGTGCCTGGACTCGCCATCTTCGTGACCGTGCTGGCGTTCAACCTGCTCGGTGACGGTCTCCGCGATGCTCTCGACCCGCGCAGCCGCTGACGCCTGCCGCCGAGAGCCCGAAAAGTTTCCGACAATGGAGGGGAACCCGCCCATCATGCGAAGGTCAGCGCTGGCCGCGATTGCGGCCATCGGAAGTGCGAGTCTGCTGGTCGCAGGCTGCAGCAAGGCCGATGACAACAAGGACGACAACGGCACCAAATCGGCCGGCGCCAACGCCGCGACCAAGGACGTCGTCAACGCCTCCACGAAGAAGGGCGGGACGCTCACCTACGAGCTGTCCGATGTTCCGGACTCCTTCGACCCCGGCAACACGTACTACGCGTACATGTACAACTTCAGCCGGCTGTACGCCCGCCCGCTGATGACGTTCCAGCCCGCGGCCGGCGAGAAGGGCAACACCCTCGTCCCGGACCTCGCCGCGAGCAAGGGCGTCCCGAGCGACGGCGGCAAGACCTGGACGTACAAGCTGCGTTCGGGCCTGAAGTACCAGGACGGCACGGCGATCACGTCCAAGGACGTCAAGTACGCCGTCGAGCGCTCCAACTTCGCGCGTGACGTGCTCTCGCTCGGCCCGAACTACTTCCAGCAGTTCCTGGCCGGCGGCGACAAGTACAAGGGCCCCTACAAGGACAAGAGCGCCAAGGGCCTGTCGTCCATCGAGACCCCGGACGACACCACGATCGTCTTCCACCTGAAGCAGGCCTTCCAGGAGTTCGACTACCTGGTCGCGGCCCCGCAGACGGCCCCGGTGCCCCAGTCCAAGGACAAGGGCGTCGACTACGTCAAGAGCATCGTGTCCTCGGGCTCGTACAAGTTCCAGAGCTACCAGGACGGCAAGCAGGCCGTCCTCGTGCGCAACGAGAACTGGGACCCGAAGACCGACCCGCTGCGCAAGCAGTACCCGGAAAAGATCGTCGTCAACCTGAAGGTCAACCCGGAGACGATCGACAAGGACGTCCTGGCCGGCGACGCGATCGACCTCGGCGGTACGGGTGTCCAGGCCTCGACCCAGGCCCAGGTGCTCACCGACTCCGCCAAGAAGGCCAACACGGACAACACCTACGGTGGCCGTCTCGTCTACATGGCGATCAACACCAAGGTGAAGCCGTTCGACAAGGTCGAGTGCCGCAAGGCCGTGCAGTACGCCATCGACAAGGTCTCCGTGCAGACCGCCGAGGGCGGCCCGATCCGCGGTGAGATCGCGTCCACCGTCCTCCCGCCGGACATCCCCGGCTACGAGAAGTCGGACGTCTACGCGACCACCGGCAACAAGGGCGACGCGGCCAAGGCCAAGGAGCAGCTGAAGGCCTGCGGCAAGTCGTCGATCACGACGAACATCTCGGCCCGTTCCGACCGCCCGCAGGAGATCGACGCCGCCACGGCGATCATCAACTCGCTGAAGAAGGTCGGCATCAACGCCACCCTCAAGCAGTACCCGTCGGGCAAGTACTTCACCGACTACGCGGGTGTCCCGAAGTTCACCGAGAAGCAGAACCTCGGCCTGATCATGATGCAGTGGGGCGCCGACTGGCCGGCCGGCTTCGGCTTCCTGCAGCAGATCCTGAACGGCAAGGCGATCAGCCAGTCGGGTAACACCAACCTGTCGCAGTACGACAACAAGGCCGTCAACGACCTCCTGGCGAAGGCCATCGGCACTCAGGACACCACTGAGCGCAACAGCCTCTACACCGAGATCGACAAGAAGACGATGGACGACGCCGTCCTTGTCCCGCTGACCTACTTCAAGGTCCTGCTGGCCCGTCCGCAGAACGCCACCAACGTGGTCTCCACGGCGGCCTTCAGTGGTCAGTACGACTACCTCAACATCGGCACCACGAAGTAGCAGCCCCGGAAGGCAGGTGAAGGCATTGGTGCCCGCGGGCTTCGCGGCCCGCGGGCACCAGCGCCGATCCCCGTGATCTCGTACATCCTCCGTCGGACGTTCGCGGCAGTGATCCTGCTGCTGGTCGTCTCCGCGGTCACCTTCGCCATCTTCTTCCTGCTGCCACGGCTGGCCGGCCAGACAGCGGACCAGTTGGCGCAGCAGTACATCGGCAAGAGCCCGTCGAAGGCCGACATCGCCGCGGTCAAGCACAACCTCGGTCTGGACCAGCCCGTCTACGTCCAGTACTGGCACTTCATCAAGGGGATCGTGGCCGGCGCCACCTATGACCTCGGCCCCACCACGGTGCACTGCGACGCACCCTGCTTCGGCTACTCCTTCAAGACCCACCAGGCGGTCTGGCCGCAGCTCACCTCCCGTCTCCCGGTGACCC
This sequence comes from Streptomyces sp. NPDC039424, assembly GCF_055639495.1. NCBI lineage: Bacteria > Bacillati > Actinomycetota > Actinomycetes > Kitasatosporales > Streptomycetaceae > Streptomyces > Streptomyces sp. NPDC039424. Next base: position 78,431 of record NZ_JBVKAI010000025.1, on the reverse strand, counting down.
TGTCGCTGGCCGCGGGCGCCGCCGTGCTGTGGCTGGTCTCGGGTGTGGTGGTCGGTGTCATCTCCGCGCTCAAGCCGCGCTCGGTCTTCGACCGCACCTTCATGGGCGTCGCGCTCGCCGGTGTCTCGCTGCCCATGTTCTTCACGGGCAACCTGGCGCTCCTGCTCTTCACCTACCAGTGGCCGATCTTCGGCCGCACCTACGTCCCGCTCGCCGAGAACCCGGCACAGTGGGCCAACACGCTCTTCCCCGCCTGGTGTTCACTGGCGCTGCTGTACTCCGCCATCTACGCGCGGCTCACCCGCTCGGGCATGCTGGAGACGATGAACGAGGACTTCATCCGCACGGCCCGCGCCAAGGGTCTGCGTGAGCGCAACGTGGTGGTCCGGCACGGACTGCGCGCCGCACTCACCCCGATCATCACGGTCTTCGGCATGGACCTCGGCCTGCTGCTCGGCGGTGCCGTGATCACCGAGACCGTGTTCTCGCTGCACGGCGTCGGCGAGTACGCGGTGGACGGCATCACCGACAACGACCTGCCCCCCATCCTCGGCGTGACCCTGCTCGCCGCCTTCTTCGTCGTGATCGCAAATCTTCTGGTGGACCTGGTGTATGCCGCCGCCGACCCGCGAGTGAGGCTCTCGTGACCGAACTCTCCAAGACCGGCGCCGCGGTGGGGGAGCCCACCTCTCCCGGCAAGGCCCCCGACGCCTTCCTCGAGGTCCGCGACCTCAAGGTGCACTTCCCCACCGACGACGGCCTGGTCAAGTCCGTCGACGGGCTCAACTTCAAGCTGGAGAAGGGCAAGACCCTCTCCATCGTCGGCGAGTCCGGCTCCGGCAAGTCGGTGACCTCGCTGGCCATCATGGGTCTGCACCGGCTGGGCGCGCGCGGCAAGAACGTGCAGATGTCCGGCGAGATCTGGCTGGACGGCAAGGAACTGGTGTCCGCCGCCCCGGACGAGGTGCGCAAGCTGCGCGGCCGCGAGATGGCGATGATCTTCCAGGACCCGCTGTCCGCGATGCACCCGTACTACAAGATCGGCGACCAGATCGTCGAGGCGTACCGGGTCCACCACGACGTCAGCAAGAAGGTGGCCCGCACGCGCGCCATCGAGATGCTCGACCGGGTCGGCATCCCCGAGCCCGCCAAGCGCGTCGACGGCTACCCGCACGAGTTCTCCGGCGGTATGCGCCAGCGCGCCATGATCGCCATGGCCCTGGTCAACAACCCCGAGCTGCTCATCGCGGACGAGCCGACCACCGCACTCGACGTGACCGTCCAGGCGCAGATCCTCGACCTGATCCGGGACCTGCAGAAGGAGTTCGGCTCCGCGGTCATCCTGATCACCCACGACCTCGGCGTGGTCGCCGAGATCGCCGACGACGTGCTGGTCATGTACGGCGGCCGGTGCGTGGAGCGCGGTCCGGTCGACGAGATCTTCGAGAAGCCGCAGCACCCCTACACCTGGGGCCTGCTCGGCTCGATGCCCCGCATCGACCGCGAGACCTCCGACCGGCTCATCCCGGTCAAGGGCCAGCCGCCGAGCCTCATCAACGTCCCGTCGGGCTGCGCCTTCCACCCGCGCTGCCCGTACGCGGACATCCCCAAGGGGAACGTCACCCGCACGGTGCGCCCCGAGCTGGAGCTGGTGAGCAGCGGGCACTGGACCGCCTGCCACCTCTCGGCGGAGGACCGTACGCGGATCTGGACCGAAGAGATTGCGCCGAAGCTGTGAGTGAGACGAAGAAGACCGGGGCGGCCAAGGGCTCCGCGAGCGGCTCCGCCGACGGCGAGGTGCTGCTCAAGGTCGAGGGCCTGACCAAGCACTTCCCCATCAAGAAGGGGATCCTGCAGCGGCAGGTCGCCGCGGTGAAGGCCGTCGACGGCATCGACTTCGAGGTGCGCAAGGGCGAGACCCTGGGCGTCGTCGGCGAGTCGGGCTGCGGCAAGTCGACCATGGGTCGGGTCATCACCCGTCTGCAGGACCCGACGGGCGGCTCGATCCACTTCGAGGGGCAGGACATCACGCGGCTGAAGACCGCGCAGATGCGCCCGCTGCGCCGCGACATCCAGATGATCTTCCAGGACCCGTACGGCTCCCTGAACCCCCGGCACACCATCGGCTCGATCGTCTCGGCGCCCTTCCGGCTGCAGGGCGTGGAGCCCGAGGGCGGGGTGAAGAAGGAGGTCCAGCGGCTCCTGGAGCTGGTGGGTCTGAGCCCCGAGCACTACAACCGCTACCCGCACGAGTTCTCCGGCGGTCAGCGCCAGCGCATCGGCATCGCCCGCGCGCTCGCCCTGAAGCCGAAGCTGGTCGTCGCCGACGAGCCGGTGTCCGCGCTGGACGTGTCGATCCAGGCGCAGGTCGTGAACCTGATGGACGACCTCCAGCAGGAGCTCGGCCTCACCTACGTGATCATCGCGCACGACCTGTCCGTCGTCCGGCACGTCTCGGACCGCATCGCGGTGATGTACCTCGGCAAGATCGTCGAGCTCGCCGACCGCAGCTCGCTGTACGAGTCGCCGATGCACCCGTACACCAAGGCGCTGATGTCGGCCGTGCCGGTGCCGGACCCCAAGCGCCGGGGCACCAAGAGCGAGCGCATCCTGCTCCGCGGTGACGTCCCGTCGCCCATCGCCCCGCCCTCCGGCTGCCGCTTCCACACCCGTTGCTGGAAGGCGACGCAGATCTGCAAGACGACCGAGCCGCAGCTCCTCGAACTGCGCCCCGGCCAGCGCGTGGCCTGCCACCACCCGGAGAACTTCGCCGACCAGGCGCCCCAGGACACGGTGCTGCTGACCGCCGCGAAGCAGGCTTCCGAGCTGGTCCCGGACGCGGTCCTGGAGGAGTCGGCGCAGACGTCGGCCGCGGTGGAATCCCCGAAGACGGCATCCGCGAAGGCGGAGCCCGCGAAGGTCGGGTCCGCGAAGGCGGAGCCCGTCAAGGCGGAGAAGACGGACGCCGAGAAGACGGACGCGGAGCCGGAGCCCCAGGAGTCAACCGACAAGTAGCGCATGACAACTGGGCAAAGTCATACGCAAGCCCGAGCGGGAGAGTGCAGAGTCGTCCGTGTCCGTCCATTGATCGGAACACGCTCGAAGGGACGACCATGGCATTCTCCCGTTCGGCACGTTTAGGGGCTGTCGCCACCGCGGCGGCCTCTTTCCTCGCCATCGGCGCCGCCTCCGCCCCCACCCCGGGCGCCGACGGCATCGGCGACTCCTACTTCCCCCAGCTCGGCAACGGCGGCTTCGACGCCCGGCACTACGACCTGAACGTGGCGTACGACCCGGACACCGACCGCCTCGACGGCCGTACGACGATCACCGCCCGCGCCACCCGCAACCTCTCCTCCTTCGACCTCGACCTGCAGAAACTGGAGGTCACCCGCGTCGAAGTGAACGGCAGACGCGCCCAGTTCACACGGGACGGCGACGAACTGCGCATCACCCCCCGCAGCCCCCTGCACCGGGGCCGGACGTTCACCGCCACCGTCACCTACGGCGGCGTACCGGAGCCCCTCGGCGGCCCCATCGTCTTCGGCTCGGACTACGGCTGGATGAAGACCGCCGACGGCGTCTTCGTCGCCTGCGAACCCAACGCCGCCTCCACCTGGTTCCCGTCCAGCGACCACCCCTCCGACAAGGCCACCTACGACATCCGCATCAAGGCGCCCCAGGGTCTGACCGGCGTCTCCAACGGGCGGCTGGTCTCGACGCACGACCGCGGCGGCTCCACGTACACCCACTGGCGCGAGAACAGGCCCATGGCGACGTACCTCGCGACCGCCACCATCGGGAAGTTCGACGTGCGGACGGGAAGGACCCCCTCCGGCACCCCGATCTACGTCGCCATCGACCCGGTGCTGAAGAACGCCAACAACGTCGACGTGTACGCCGTCACCGCCGCCGCCACCGACTACTGGTCGCAGGTCTTCGGGCCGTACCCCTTCGAGGAGACCGGCGCGATCGTCGACGACATGCCGCAGGCCGGGTTCTCACTGGAGGTGCAGAGCAAGCCCGCCTACTCCGCCGTGCGCAACGAGACGACGATCGTGCACGAGCTGGCCCACCAGTGGTTCGGCGACTCGGTCTCCGTCGCGCACTGGAAGGACATCTGGCTGAACGAGGGCTTCGCCACCTACGCCCAGTGGCTCTGGGCGGAGCACCAGGGCACCCGATCGGCGCACGACTCCTTCCTGGCCGGCTACAACGCCCGCCCCGCCGACGCCGCCTTCTGGCAGATCAAGGTCGCCGACCCGCAGCGCGACACGATGTTCGCCTCAGCCGTCTACCAGCGCGGCGCGATGACGCTCCAGATGCTGCGCGAGCGGATCGGCGACCGGGCGTTCTTCGAACTGCTGCCCGCCTGGACGAAACTGCACCGGTACGGCAACGCCGACACGGACGACTTCATCCGGCTCGCGGAGAAGGCCAGCGGGCAGCAGCTCGACGACCTCTTCCAGACCTGGCTGTTCACCACAGGGAAACCGGCACTGTGAGCCTCGCTTTGTAAGGTTCACGCTCGCCGGCAGGTGAGAATGTCAGGGTGTTCCAGCAACTCTTCAGTCCCTCCGTCCAGCACACCATCGACCTCGTCGGCATCTTCGTCTTCGCGATCTCCGGCGCGCTGCTGGCCGTCCGCAAGAACTTCGACGTCTTCGGCATCGCCGTGCTGGCCGAGGTCACCGCGCTGGGCGGAGGGCTGTTCCGGGACCTGGTGATCGGGGCCGTACCCCCGGCCGCGTTCACGGACCTGGGGTACTTCATCACCCCGCTGCTCGCGGCCCTCCTGGTGTTCTTCCTGCACCCGCAGGTGGAGCGCATCCAGGTCGCGGTCAATGTCTTCGACGCGGCGGGCCTCGGCCTGTTCTGCGTCGCCGGCACGACCAAGGCGTACGCCTTCGGGCTGGGCCTGACCGCCTCGGCCTGTCTGGGGCTGGCCACCGCCGTCGGCGGCGGTGTGCTCAGGGACGTGCTCGCCAACGAGGTGCCGTCGCTGCTGCGCTGGGACCGCGACCTGTACGCGGTTCCGGCGATCGTCGGCGCCACCATGGTGGTGCTCTGCATCCGCTACGCCGCGCTGACCCCGTTCACCAGCGCCCTCGCCGTCGTCACCGCCTTCGTGCTGCGGCTGCTCGCGATGCGGTACCACTGGCGAGCGCCGCGTGCGTGGAACCGCCGGTCGACGGTGTCCGAGGAGTAGTGCCGGCCGTGTCCGCCGTCCGCGGCCGGTTCTCGCCCATCTGCAGGGTCAGCCAGCGGAAGACCGGCACCACCTGTGGCCGCCACAGCGCCATGGTGTGGCCGCCCGCGCTGCGCGGCAGGAACACCACGTGCACGGTCGTCGGCGCCTTGGCGATCGATTCCAGGGCCATGCCCGCCTGGTAGCCGTCCCCGGACTCCCCGGAGACGTACAGCGCGATCCGGGGCGGCACGGGAGCCTTCTGGAGCAGCAGGTAGGGGTTGTTCCGGGCGCGCAGGGCGGGGCTCTGCGCGGCGAGGGAGTTGCGCTCGCCGATCGGGTCGTTGTAGCCGGACAGGCTCACCGCCGCCCGGTAGCGGTCGGGGTGGGCGACGGCCAGCTTGACCGCGCAGTGGGCGCCCGCCGAGTACCCGGCGACCGCCCAGCCGGAGGGCGCGGGCTCGGCGCGGAAGTTGTCCGTCACCATCTTCGGTACGTCTATGCTCAGCCAGCTGTCGGCGTTCACCGTGCCCGTGATGTTGGCGCAGCCGGTGTCCACGCCGGCCAGCAGGTTGGTGCGCGGCGCCACCAGGATGAACGGCGCCACCCGGCCGCTGCGCATCAGCGGCAGCAGCTGCTCGTGGGCCTTCAGGGACCCGAACCAGGCCTTCGCCGAACCGGGGTAGCCCGGCAGCAGTTCCACGACCGGGAACCTGCGGTGCCGGTAGGCGGGTTGGCCGTACTGCGGCGGCAGCCAGACGTAGACCTCGGCGTTCACGCCCGACACCCGGCCCTTGAGCTGGGTGACGCGGACTCCGCCGGCGGCGTGCATGCCGGGGCCGTCGGCGGCCTCGAAGGTCTGCTCGACCCTGGGCAGCCGCTTCAGCGCTATGCCGCCGGTGCCGTCCCGGCCGAGGTCGGCGGCCTGCTGGACGTGGTCGCCGGTGCCGAGCAGGTCGGCCCAGTTGTCGTAGAGGTTGTTGGAGTTGTTGACGAGGACGAACACCAGGGTGACGGCCGTGCCCTGGGCGAACAGCAGCATCAGCACCCGGGCCGCGACGCGCAGTGCCCTGGGCCCCCGCATCCTGGACCACAGGACGAGCGGCAGCACGAGGGCGACGACGGACAGCACGGCGGTCGTGGAGAGAAACGCGGTCCCGGTGAGGCTCATGCCCTCATAGAGGGGAACAACGGGCTCCGGGTTACGGACGTGTCCGGACACTTACCGAGAAATTGCCGGAACCTCACCCGGCAGGCCGGATCTCTTGTCATCCGCCCGCAACAACCAAAGCTACCGCTTAGTAATTTCCTGTTGTACGGTTCACCCATGCCAGAAGCAGCTTCCGCCCCCGTCACGCGGGCCGTGATCGGCGACAGCGAGTTCGACCGCGACACCGCGGTCACCCGGCGCGAGCCCGGCGTCTACGACATCGACCTCTCGGCCGGCTGGACCATCATCAGCGCCGTCAACGGCGGCTATCTGCTGGCCGTCCTGGGCCGGGCCCTCGCGGACACCCTCCCGCACCCCGACCCGTTCACGATCTCGGCGCACTATCTGACCGCCTCCCAGCCGGGCCCGGCGGTCGTCCGCACCGAGACCGTCCGCACCGGCCGCACCCTCTCCACCGGCCAGGCCTCGCTCCTCCAGTACGACGAGCAGGGCAACGAGGTCGAGCGGATCCGTGTCCTCGCCTCCTACGGCGACCTCGACTCCCTGCCCGACGACGTCCGTACGACCGCGCGGCCGCCCGCCCTCCCGCCGATGGACCAGTGCTTCGGCCCCGAGGACGGACCCGCCCCGGTCGAGGGCAGCTCCGCCATCGCCGACCGCCTGATGCTCAAGCTGGACCCGGCCACCCTCGGCTGGGCCCTCGGCGCCCCCTCCGGCAAGGGCGAGATGCGCGCCTGGTTCGGCCTCGCCGACGGCCGGGACGCCGACCCCTTCGCGCTGCTGCTCGCGGTCGACGCCCTGCCGCCGACCGCCTTCGAGATCGGCATCTCCGGCTGGGTCCCGACGGTCGAACTGACTGTCCACGTACGCCACCGCCCCGCCCCGGGCCCCCTGCGCGTGGCGATCACCACCCGCAACCTGGCCGGCGGCTTCCTGGAGGAGGACGCCGAGGTCTGGGACAGCACCGACCGCCTGGTCGCCCAGTCCCGCCAACTGGCCCGCGTCAGACTCGCCTGACCGGCATGCGGCCCAGCCAGGCGGCCAACTCGCTGTAAGGGTCGGCTCCTTCGGGGGTCTTGGTCGCGTCGGCGAAGGGGGTGTCCTGGTCGCGGGCCGGGTCCGGGAGGACGCGGTGGGCGGTGGCGAGGGCGAAGTCGGCGAGCTCGGGGTCGAGTTCGTGGGGGTGGCCGAGGGCCTCGGACAGGTCCCAGGTGTGGGTGACCAGTTCCATCAGGTAGCCGGAGAGCGCGGCTCGCCCGGGGACCTCGCCCCACGGGACGCGGACCGGAGCCGTCATCCGGGCGTCGCTCTGCCAGGCCTTGAGGACGCGGGTGCGCGCCTCGTCGTACGCCGCCGTCCATTCGTCGTCCCCGACGCCGTCGGCGAAGGGGTGGACCGCGAGGCCGTCGCCGCCCTCGCCGACGACCGCGATCCGCCGGGTGCCGCCGACGATGTGGCTGAGCAGGGTGCGTACGTCGAACTCGGTACAGGGCGTGGGACCGGCCAGCTGCTCGGGCCGGACGGTCTTGATGAGCGCGGCGGCCTGCTCGGTGGCGCGGGTGTAGAGGGGGCGGGGATCGATGGCGTTCATGGCGTGCCTCTCGTTGAGTCGTCGGGCCGAGCATCCCCGGATAACCTGACATCTTCCGTCAACATTTGCCGCGAGGCGCCCGGGGCGGGATCCTGGCCGGGTGAAGTCCGACCGCCTGCTGTCGATCCTGCTGCTCCTGCAGACCCGGGGCCGGGTCCCCGCGCACGAACTCGCCGAGCGGCTGGAGGTGTCGGTACGCACCATCTACCGCGACATCGAGGCCCTGTCCGCCTCCGGCGTCCCGGTCTACGCCGAGCGCGGCCGGCACGGCGGCATCGAGCTCCTCGCCGGGTTCCGTACGGACGTCACGGGACTGACCGCCGACGAGTCCCGCGCCCTGTTCATCCTGGCCGCCCAGGGCGCGCACGCCGCGCTGGGCCTGGACGCGGCCCTCGGCTCGGCGCTGCGCAAGGTGATGGCCGCCCTGCCGGCGCCGCACCGGCCCGCCGCCGAGGTCACCAGCCGCCGCATCCTGGTCGACGCCACCCGCTGGAAGGGCGGTCCGCAGCCGGCCGTCGACCTGGAGACGCTGCAGGACGCGGTCTTCGCGGACCGGCGCCTTAGGCTGCGCTACCGGCACAGCGGTGAGCGGCAGCCGAACACGTACACCGTCGACCCCTACGGCCTGGTCGCCAAGGCCGGCGTCTGGTACCTGGTCGCCGACCGCCGGGGCCGGCCGCGGCTGTTCCGCGCCGACCGGGTGCACTCCGCCCGGCTGCTCGACGACCCCGTGCGCCGCCGTCCCGGTGTCGAACTCGCCGACGTCTGGGAGCTGTTGCGCCGCCAGGTCGAGGAGTCGCCGGGCGGCCTGGAGGTCACCGTGCGGGTCCACCGGGAGCGCCTGGACATGTTCCAGCGCATAACGGCCTCGGCGCTGGCCGAACTCCCCGACGACGACGGCGAGGGCGAGTGGGTGACGGCCCGGCTGTCGTACCCGTCCGTCCGCGCGACCCGCCAACTGCTCGCCTTCTCCGACGGGGTGGAGGTGCTCTCGCCCCCCGAGGTGCGCGCCGAACTGCTGGCCGCGGCCCGTTCCGTCACGGACCTGTACCAGTGAGCGGGCGCGGCGGGACAGCGAAAGCCCAGGCCGGGACGGGTACTTGGCGCGTGCTTTACCCGATGGACAGGGAGGCCACAGGAGGGACTCAAGAACGCCCTAAGCGCCGTTGATTGAGTGCCGCCTCAGGACTTCCTCATCTTCCGTGGAGTTGGCTCTCATGAAGCGTGCCCGTCTCGTCCCCGCCGTCGCCCTGCTCGCGCTGTCCCCGCTGCTGCTGACCGCGTGCGGCTCGGGCGACTCGTCGTCCTCCAGCGGCAGCTCCGGTCAGCAGAGCTGCCGGCCGCCGTCCGGCATGCCGACCGGCGGCGCCTCCGGGCGCCCGAGCGGCGCGCCGAGCGGCGCCCCGTCCGGCGCACCCTCGGGGGCGGCGTCCGGCAAGCCGACCGGAACCCCCTCGGGCGTCCCCTCCGGCGCGCCGAGCGGCGCCCCCGGCGGCGGCCAGGGCGGCCCCGGCGGTGGTCAGGGCGGCGGCTGCGGCGGCCCGGGCGGCGGACAGCCGGGGCAGGGGCAGCAGGCTCAGCAGGGCTGACGGAAGGGTCCGTACGGCACGGGATCCGTACGGCGGGGCGGCGCGCCGGGCAGACGGGCGCGCCGCCCTCGCGCGTCCGGGCTCAGTCCAGCCAGTGGTGGCGGCCGACGCTGATCAGCCGCAGCTGCCGGATCGCGAGCTGGGTGACGCGCTCCCGCGCCTCCTCGGAGGCGTCCGGCGCCTCCATGGCCTCCAGGAAGAGGGAGGCCGTGATGAGCATCTGGTCGACGTAGAGGTGGGCGAGCATCAGCAGGTCGTCGTCGTTCCACCCCGAGGACTCCGGATCCTTGGCCAGCTCGGCCTTCACCTCCTCGGCGAACCGGGACAGCTGGGCCCGGATGGCCTCCCGCACCGGCTGCACTCCGCCGTGCCGCTCCCGGGCGATGAAGCGGACATGGGCGGGGTAGGCGGCCACATGGCCGGCGATCAACGCGATGGCGCGCGCGACGCGTTCGTCGCTGTCACCGGCCGAGGACACGGTCGTCCGCACCATCGGGTGCAGACTGCCCAGCGCCTCGTCGACCAGGGCCACGCCGAGGTCCGCGGTGGAGCGGAAGTGCCGGTAGAACGCGGTCGGGGCGACGCCGACGGCACGGGTGACCTCACGCAGGCCCAGGCTGCTCAGACTCTGTTCCTCCAGCAGCCCCAGCGCCGCGTCCAGGAGTGCCTGCCGGGTCTTCTGTTTCTGGGCCTGCCGGATCCCGAGGGTGTGACTCATGTCATCCAGTTAACAACTGTTCTCCGGAATTGAAAAGCCGCCCGGGGCGCTAGACTCGAAGTCAGTGAACAAGTGTAACCACAACCGTTCACCGAAACTTCACGCCAGCACCTCGGAGGGGGATCCACTCATGCTGTTCATCGTCGCCGCTCTCCTGCTGCTCGGCGTCGTCCTGGGCACCGTGGCCCACGCGCCGCTGACCTTCACCGCCGTCGCCGCCGCCGTCATCGCCACCTGGCTCGGCGTCTTCGCGCTCCGCGAGCGCCACGGCCGCCGGCGCGGTACGTCGGCCAACTGACCCGCACCCGTCCAGCCAGCCATTCATCCGTTCCGTCGGAAGCTGACCACCATGCAACTCACCGCACCGGCGACCCGCCGTACCGCTACCCGCGATGCCGACGGTATGGCCGTCGCCTCCTTCATCCTGGGCCTCCTCGGCCTCCTGGTCCTGAACCTGTTCCTCGGCCCCATCGCCATCGCCCTGGCCGGCGTGGCCCTGTGGCGGGGCACCGCCCGCCGCGGCCGGGCCCTGCTCGGCATGACCCTGGGCGTCGCCGACCTGTTGGTCCTGGTGGCGTTCATGCAGGCGGACAACACCGTGTCCTGGAGCTTCTAGGCAACCGGACGAGCCGTGCGCACGCGTGGGGAGCGGCCGGGGACGAGCCGCGACCACTGCCAGGGGGCCCCGTAGAATCGGGCTCACCATGGCTTACCTCGACCACGCCGCCACGACCCCGATGCTCCCGGAGGCGGCAGAGGCCCTGACCGCCCAGCTGAGCATCATCGGCAACGCGTCCTCCCTGCACGCCTCCGGCCGCAAGGCCCGTCGTACGGTCGAGGAATCCCGCGAGACCCTGGCGGACGCGCTGGGCGCCCGCCCCAGTGAGGTGGTCTTCACCTCCGGCGGCACCGAGGCCGACAACCTCGCCGTCAAGGGCCTGTACTGGGCCCGCCGCGACGCCGACCCGGCCCGCACCCGCGTCCTGGCCAGCCCCGTGGAACACCACGCCGTCCTGGACGCCGTCCACTGGCTCGGCGAACACGAGGGCGCCACCGTCGAGTACCTCCCGGTCGACTCCTACGGACGGGTCCGCCCCGAGGCCCTGCGCGAGGCCATCGCCCGCGACCCCGGAGATGTGGCCCTGGCCACCGTCATGTGGGCGAACAACGAGATCGGCACGGTCCTGCCGGTCCGTGAACTCGCCGACGTCGCGGGGGAGTTCGGTATCCCCCTGCACGCCGACGCGGTCCAGGCCTTCGGTCAGGTCCCGGTCGACTTCGCCGCCTCCGGCCTCGCCGCGATGACCGTCTCCGGCCACAAGATCGGCGGCCCGTACGGCATCGGCGCCCTCATCCTCGGCCGCGAGTACACCCCCGTACCCGTCCTGCACGGCGGCGGCCAGGAGCGCCACGTCCGCTCCGGCACCCTCGACGTCCCGGCCGTCGCCTCCTTCGCGGTGGCCGGCCGCCTCGCCGCCGAGCAGCGGGAGTGGTTCGCCCGCGAGATCGGCGCCCTGCGCGACTTGCTGATCACGGCGGTGCGCTCCGCGGTCCCGGACGCGATCCTGGGCGGCGACCCGGTGGACCGGCTCCCGGCCAACGCCCACTTCACCTTCCCCGGTTGCGAGGGCGACTCCTTGCTGCTCCTGCTGGACGCCCAGGGCATCGAGTGCTCCACCGGCTCCGCCTGCACCGCCGGCGTCGCCCAGCCCAGCCATGTCCTCCTCGCCACCGGCACCGATCCCGACCTGGCCCGCGGCACCCTCCGCTTCTCCCTGGGCCACACCTCCACCGAGGCGGACGTCGAGGCGGTCGCGAAGGCGATCGGCCCCGCGGTGGAGCGTGCGCGCGCCGCGGGACTGACCTGACGGGTGGCTAGCTCTCCGTCACCATGAGGGACGCCATCATGCCCTCGTCCTCGTGCTGGAGGAGGTGGCAGTGGAGCATGTACATGTATGTGTCGTCGGCGAAGTCCGTGAACTCCATGGCGATCTCGATGGTTCCGCCGCCCACCACCTCGTAGGTGTCGTACCAGCCGAGCTCGACCCCGCTGGGATCCTCGCCGTTGACGGAGACCAGCTGGAACGGCACGTCATGCAGGTGGAAGGAGTGCTCCAGCTGCGTGTTGTTCTTGACGGTCCATATCTCCTTGGATCCCAGCGTCGTGCTGATCATGGCCATGGCGGACATGGTGGTCCCGGCCGAGCCGTTGATCAGCATGGTCGCGCCGCTCTGGCCCAGTGTGATCGTCCGCGCGGTGAAGTCGCTCGTGTCGTACCGGTCGATGGTGTTCAGCGTGCTGGGCAGGTCGTCCGGGGTGTCGCTGCCGCTCGCGGTGACGGTGAGGAAGTCGTAGGTGCCGCTGCCGCCGCGCACCCAGCCGGTGGTGATGACCGCCTGCAGCGTCACGTCGGCGGTGAGGTCCATGACGACCTCGGCGCGGGCGCCGGCCACCAGCCGGACGGACGTCACGTCGGCCGGCTCGGCCAGATAGCCCTGGTCCGTGGCGATCTGGGTCATCGTGCCGCCGTCGCTGCGCTGGACGGTGATGATGTCGGACGGCGAGGCGTTGAGGATCCGGAAGCGGGTGCGGGTCTTGGTCGCCTCGAAGGTGAGGGTGGTGTCGTCGACGTTGGTGCCGTTGCACAGCACGGGGTAGGTCAGTCCGCTGGAGAGGTAGCCGGTCAGGTTGTACTTGACGTCGCCGGAACTGTCGGCGGCCAGGCACTGCAGGATGAGCGGGATGTCGTCGACCCCGTACTCGCTGGGCAGCGCGGCGGAGGCGTCCGAGTCGTCCTCGACGATGATCATCCCGGCCAGTCCGGCCACCACCTGCTCGGCCGTCGTGCCGAGTGCGTGCGGGTGGTACCAGAGGGTCTTGGCCTCGTCCTTCACCTCGAAGGTGGGGGCCCAGGTCTCCCCGTCGGCGAAGGCCACCTGGGGGCCGCCGTCCATCTTGGGCGGGACGTGGGCGCCATGGAAGTGGACCGTGGTGTCCGCGCCCAGGCTGTTGGTGATGTTCAGCAGCACCGTATCGCCGCTGGTCCACTTCATGGTCGGGCCGAGGTACGCCTGGTTGTAGCCCATGGTGGAGCTGGTGACGCCGGCGACCACCTCGCTGATGCCGGTCTTCGCCTCCAGGGTGAAGGTGGTGGTGCCGTCCGAGGTGGCGCCCTCCAGGAGGTCTGGGACGGTGAGCGTGCCGGACGCCGCGGACGCCTTGTCGCTGCCGTTGCTCAGCAGGGCGAAGGTCGTGCCCGCCGCCCCGACCGCCGCCAGGCCGAGCCCCGTCATGCCGCCCAGGAACTTCCGTCGGTGCAGGCCCTTACCTCGTCCGCCCGCGCGGCCGACGGGCTGTGTGCTGTGAGTCATGGCCCCGGATGTTTGACCTAAGGGCTGTGTAAAGAGTGGGCCGAAGTTAGGGATGAGCCACGCGCGCTGTGAGACCGCCGTGAGCGGCATCCTTGCTCAACTGCCTTGAAGAAAAGCCAACTTGAAGTGCGGCAGGTCACATCCATCGCGCGGGACGCATCGGACACATGAACCCCGGAGCCCGCTCACAGCGGGACCGGTGTGTGATGTGCGTCACTTCTTATGCCGCGCTTGCTGCCGTACGAGCCCGATGTACCGGTCCCAGTCCCAGTACCGCCCCGGATCCGTGTGATCCGTACCCGGCACCTCCACGTGCCCGATGATGTGCTCCCGGTCGACAGGGATGCCGTACCGCCCGCAGATCGCGGCGGTCAGCCGCGCCGAGGCCGCGTACATGGCGTCCGTGAAGGAGGACGCGCGCTCCACGAACCCCTCGTGCTCGATGCCGACGCTCCGCTCGTTGTACCCCCGGTTGCCCGCGTGGAAGGCCACGTCCAGCTCGCGGATCAGCTGCGTCACGCGCCCGTCCTCGCGCACGATGTAGTGCGCCGCCGCCTCGTGCGCCGGGTCCTTGAAGGCCTGCACCGCGCTCGCGTAGTCGCCCTGGGTGACATGGATGACCACCCGGTCGATCGCGTAGTCGGCCGGCCGGTCCGCCCGCCGGTAGTTCGCCGCGGACGCCGCCACCCAGCGCGCACCCCGGAAATCCACCGCGCCCGCCACCCGGGGCTTGTCCACTCCCGGCAGCCGCCACCACAGGTGCGACAGCTCCTCCCGGGCCAGCGCGGCCGTGCCCACGGCGGCAGCGGCGCCGCCGACCAGCAGGGCCCGTCGCCCCAGCCGCCGATCGGAGTCGCCCTTCGCCGCGCCCGCCTGTGTCGCCCCCATGTGATCGTCAACGGATGTGCGCGGCCTCCGGTTCCCGCGCCCCCTTACCCTGGAAGGGTTATGACTGACACCTCGCAGCCCACCCGCCCCCTCCGCGTCCTCGCCGCCATGTCGGGCGGCGTGGACTCCGCCGTCGCCGCCGCCCGCGCGGCCGAGGCGGGCCACGACGTGACCGGCGTCCACCTGGCGCTCTCCGCGAACCCGCAGTCGTTCCGCACCGGCGCGCGGGGCTGCTGCACCATCGAGGACTCGCGCGACGCCCGCCGGGCCGCCGACGTCATCGGCATCCCGTTCTACGTCTGGGACCTCGCCGACCGCTTCCGCGAGGACGTGGTCGAGGACTTCATCGCCGAGTACGAGGCCGGCCGCACCCCGAACCCGTGCCTGCGCTGCAACGAGAAGATCAAGTTCGCCGCGCTGCTGGACAAGGCGCTGGCCCTCGGCTTCGACGCGGTCTGCACCGGCCACTACGCCCAGGTGATCGTGACCGAGGACGGCACGCGCGAGCTGCACCGCGCCTCCGACATGGCCAAGGACCAGTCGTACGTCCTCGGTGTCCTGGACGACCGGCAGCTGGCCCACGCGATGTTCCCGCTCGGCGACACGGTCACCACCAAGGACGAGATCCGCGCGGAGGCCGAGCGCCGGGGCCTGGCCGTGGCCAAGAAGCCCGACTCGCACGACATCTGCTTCATCGCCGACGGCGACACCCAGGGCTTCCTGGCCCAGCGCCTGGGCAAGGCCGAGGGCGACATCGTCGACGAGTCCGGAGCCAGGCTCGGCACGCACGAGGGCGCGTACGGCTTCACCATCGGCCAGCGCAAGGGGCTCAGGATCGGCACCCCGGCGCCGGACGGCAAGCCGCGCTACGTGCTCGACATCTCGCCGGTGGACAACACGGTGACGGTCGGCCCGGCCGCCGCCCTGGACGTCACCGCGCTGACCGCCGTCAAGCCCCGCTGGTGCGGCGCCGCCCCCACCGGCCCCGGCACCTACACCGCCCAGCTCCGCGCCCACGGCGGCGAGACCGAGGTCACCGCCGAGCTGGTCGACGGCTCCCTGGAGGTGTCGTTCACCGAGCCCGTCCGCGGTGTCGCCCCCGGCCAGGCGATCGTCCTGTACGACGGCACGCGCGTGGTGGGCTCGGCGACGATCGCGACCACGGTGCGGGCCACGGCCGGGGTGGCGTGAGCGTCAGCCCCGCGCGGTGAGGAACTCCGCGAGCACCGGCGCCAGGACGTCCGGGTCCACCATGTGGGTCTGACCCTCCAGGACGCGGTACGTGCCCCGGGGGGCCGCCTCCGCGACCGCCCGGGTCGCCTCGCGGAGCCACTCGGGGCTCTCGCCGCCCGCGACCGCCAGGACGGGGACGGTGATCGCGGCCAGCCGGTCCCGGGGCAGCAGGCCGTCGCCCATCACGGCGTCGTCGTAGGCCAGGCTCGGCGCGATGGCCTCCATGTCGGCCCACATGGGGGACTGGCGGGCCCGCTCGATCATCCCCTCGGCCAGCCCGGTGAGCCGCAGGAACAGCTCCACCGCGTCACCGCGGCTGCCCCGCGCGAGCGCCTCGGTGAGGTTCTTCGTGTACGCGGCGCGCTCCTTCGCGCCCCCGCCCCCGTAGTCCGCGAACGGCGTCTCGTACACGGCCACCTGACGCACCGGCAGCCCGCTCGCCGCCGCCCGGAGCGCCAGCGCGCCGCCCGAGGAGATGCCGTAGAGCGCCGCCTCTCCGCCCACCGCGTCGATCAGCGCCGCGAGGTCCTCCACCTCCCGCTCCACCGCGTACGGCTCCGTGTCACCGCTCGCGCCGCGGCCCCGGCGGTCGTACCCGACGGCCTGGTAACGGTCTGCGAGCCGCTGTGCCAAGGGCGCCACGGTGTGGCCCGTGGACATCGCTCCGCTCACCAGGATCACCGCGGGACCCCGGCCGGTGGTTTCGTAGGCGATTCGGGTGCCGTCGCGGGAAAGCGTCTCCTTGTCCATACCTCAGCAGACTGCCGCACGGGTATGGACTCATCGGTCAGGACACGTCGACTTCGTAGAAGCAGAGGTGGTCCTTGATCGGCGCCACGTCCGGTTTCGGGTCGAGGTACGCCCACACGAGGTCGGGCGCGTCCGGCAGCGACCAGTAGGACGCCGTGCCCTTGAAGGGGCAGTACGTGTGGGTGTCGGAGGGGGTGAGGAGATCCAGCCGTACGTCCTCGGCGGGGATGTAGTACCGCACCGGACAGCCGGTCTCCCGCAGTACCAGGGGCCGGTCGGTCTCGGCCAGCACCTGCTCCCCGTGCAGCACGCGCACGCGCCGCTCACCCTGCTCGATCGTGATGGTGTGCCCTGTCGCATGTCCTTCGGCCATACCGGAACAGCACTCGCGGGCCCCGCTTTTCTTCCCCCTAGGCTGACCCCATGCGAATCTGCGTCTTCCTCTCCGCCGCCGACCTCGACGACCGCTACACGCGCCCCGCGCGCGAGTTCGCCGAGCTGATCGGCAAGGCCGGCCACACCCTGGTCTGGGGCGGGTCGAACGTCGGCCTGATGAAGGTGGTCGCGGACGGGGTGCAGGAGGCGGGCGGCCGGCTCGTCGGCGTCTCCGTCGGCTTCCTGGCGAACCGGGCGCGGCCCGGCGCCGACGAGATGGTGATAGCCGCGGACCTCGCCGAACGGAAGAAGCTGCTGCTGGAGAAGGCCGACGCGGTGGTGATCATGGTGGGCGGCACCGGGACGCTCGACGAGGCCACCGAGATCCTCGAACTGAAGAAGCACGGCCGCACCGACAAGCCGGTGGTGCTGCTGAACACGGCGGGCTTCTACGACGGCCTCAAGGAGCAGTTCCGCCGCATGGAGGACGAGGGCTTCCTGCCCCGCCCGCTCAGCGACCTCGTGTTCTTCGCCGAGGAGCCGGTGGGGGCGCTGGCGTACCTGGAGCAGGGCCAGGACAACGCCTGATGCGACGATGACGCCATGGCTACTCATGTGATCACCGGAGCGGGTTCCGGCATCGGCGCGGCCGTGGCCCGCCGCCTGCACGCGCGCGGGGACGAACTCGTCCTGCACGCGCGCGACGCGGCCCGCGCGAAGGAACTGGCGGCGGAGTTCCCCGGCGCGCAGACGCTCGTCGGCGACCTCGCCGACCCGGACCGGCTGTCCTGGGCCTTCTCCCACCAGGCGCTCCCCGACCGGGTCGACTCGCTCCTGCACATCGCCGGAGTCGTCGACCTCGGCGAGGTGGGCGACCTGACCCCCAAGTCCTGGCGCCACCAGCTCAACGTCAACCTGATCGCCCCCGCCGAGCTGACCCGGCACTTCCTCCCGCAGCTCCGCGCCGCCCGAGGCCACGTCGTCTTCGTCAACTCCGGCGCCGGCCTCAACGCCCACGCCGGCTGGTCCGCCTACGCCGCCTCCAAGCACGGCCTCAAAGCCCTCGCCGACTCCCTGCGCCAAGAGGAACACCCCAACGGCGTCCGCGTCACCTCCGTCTACCCCGGCCGCACCGCCAGCCCCATGCAGGCCAAGGTCCACCAACAGGAGGGCAAGGACTACGACCCCACCAAGTGGATCGCCCCCGAATCCGTAGCCACGACAATCCTCACAGCGATCGACCTCCCAAAAGACGCGGAGATCAACGACGTGACGGTACGCCCGGGCCGATAGCCCTCCTCCTCGCACGCCCACCTCTCAGCACGTTCAGGGCTTGAGGACGGGGGCGTCCAGGCTGAACGGGGGCTGGGGGCGGAGCCCTGTGGTGGGGTGCTGGGGCGGGGCCTCCGGGTGCGGGTGGGTGGGGGGGCGTGGCCCATGGCGGGGTGCAGGGGCGGAGCCCTGCGGGGTCGAAGGGGCAGAGCCCCCAAGCGGGGTGCAGGGACGCGGCCCCTAGCGGGGTGCAGGGGGCGCGGCCCCCTGGGGGGCGCTGGGGCGGAGCCCTGCGGGGGTACTGGGGGCGGAGCCCCGGCGGGGTGGGGGGCGTGGCCCCCGGCGAGCCTGCGGGGTCGAACGGGCGGAGCCCTCAAGTGGGGTGCAGGGGCTCGTCCTCAGGCGGGGTGCTAGGGCAGATCCCCCAAGCGGGTTGCGGGGGCGCGGCCCCTGGCGGGGTGCAGGGGGCGCGGCCCCCGGGAGGTGGTGGGGCGGAGCCCTGCGGGGGTCAGGGGGCGGAGCCCTCAAGCGGGGTGCTGGGCGGAGTCCTGCGGGGGTGCTGGGGGCGCGGTCCCTGGCGGGGTCGAAGGGGCGGAGCCCCTGGGATGGGACGGGTAGGGGCGGCGGGGGCGAGACAACCGAGCCCCGCACCGGCACCCCGCACCGGCACCCCACCCCCCAACACCTACGTAGGCTTCACCCGTGAACGACAACTTTCGCTTCGGCCCCGCCACCGGCGTCGGCTCCCTCCCCGGCGGCGACGCCCGGGAAGCCGCCAAGACGGCCACCGGAAGCATCGAGGACTTCCCCTTCCTGCCCGAGCTCCCCGCGCGCGGCCCCGGCGCGGACATGATCGGCCGCACCACAGGGATGCTCGTCGAGCTGTACGCACGCGTGGAGCCCAGCGGCTGGCGGATCGGCGACCGGCCGGGGCGGGACACCAGGCGGGCCCGGTCCTGGCTCGGCGAGGACCTCGACGCCCTGGAGGAGTTCACACAGGGCTACGAGGGCCCGCTGAAGGTACAGGCCGTCGGACCGTGGACACTGGCCGCGAACCTGGAGCTGAGGAACGGGGAGGCCGCCCTCTCCGACCCCGGCGCCTGCCGCGACCTCGCCGCCTCCCTCGCCGAGGGCCTGCGGCTGCACCTCGAAGAGGTCCACCGCCGCATCCCCGGCGCACACCTGGTCCTCCAGCTCGACGAGCCCTCCCTCACCGCCGTCCTGCGCGGCCAGGTGAAGTCCGCCAGTGGCTACCGCACCCACCGCGCCGTGGACCGGCAGATCGTCGAAGCCACGATCCGGGACATCGTCGGCGTGCACGCGCCGGGACCCGTGGTGGTGCACTCCTGCGCCCCGGACGTGCCCTTCGCCCTGCTGCGCCGCGCGGGCGCGGCCGCGGTCTCCTTCGACTTCTCCCTCCTCACCGAGCGTGACGACGACGTGATCGGCGAGGCGGTGGAGGGCGGCACCCGCCTCTTCGCCGGTGTCGTGCCGAGCGCGGACGGCCCGCTGTCAGACCCTGCCGGTAGCGTCATGGGTGTCAGGACGCTGTGGCGCAGGCTGGGGCTGCATCCGGGACTGCTCGCGGAGGCGGTGACCCTCACTCCGGCGTGCGGTCTCGCGGGCGCTTCCCCGGAGTACGCGCGCCGGGCGCTCGCCCACTGCGCCCGGGCGGCGAGGTCTCTCGCGGACAACCCAGAGTAACGGGAGGACAACACGGTGGCCGGCGACAAGCAGCAGGCGGAGACGGCAGTGCCCGCCGAGGCACGGGAGCAGCACGCGCAGCTCGCTGAGCAGATCGAGGAGCACCGCTTCCGGTACTACGTGAAGGACGCTCCCGTCATCAGCGACGCGGAGTTCGACAGTCTGCTGAAGACCCTGGAGGGGCTGGAGGACCGGTATCCGGAGCTGCGCACGCCGGACTCGCCGACCCAGAAGGTGGCCGGGTCGTACGCGACGGAGTTCACCTCGGTCGAGCACCGGCAGCGGATGCTCTCCCTGGACAACACCTTCAACGACGACGATCTCGCCGCCTGGGCCGACCGCATCGCCCGGGAACTGGGCGAGCAGGAGTACCACTTCCTGTGCGAGCTGAAGGTCGACGGCCTCGCCGTGAACCTCACCTACGAGAACGGCAGGCTCACCCGCGCCGCCACCCGTGGAGACGGCCGCACCGGCGAGGACATCACGCCCAACGTCCGTACGATCGCGGAGATCCCGGACCGCCTCGACGGCGACCGCGTCCCCGACCTGGTGGAGATCCGCGGCGAGGTCTACTTCCCGATGGAGCGGTTCGAGGAGCTCAACCGCCGCCTGGTCGCGGCCGGCGACAAGCCCTTCGCCAACCCCCGCAACGCGGCGGCCGGTTCGCTGCGCCAGAAGGACCCGCGCGTCACCGCCACCCGCCCCCTGCACATGGTCGTCCACGGCATCGGAGCCCTGGAGGGCTACGAGGGCCTCACCCGCCTCTCCCAGGCCTACGACCTGCTGAAGACCTGGGGCCTGCCCACCTCCCGGCACAACAGGGTGGTCGACGGCCTCGACGGCGTCCGGGAGTTCATCGCGTACTACGGCGAGAACCGCCACTCCGTGGAGCACGAGATCGACGGCGTGGTGGTCAAGCTCGACCAGATCCGCCTCCAGGGCCGCCTCGGCTCCACGGCCCGCGCCCCGCGCTGGGCGATCGCGTACAAGTACGCGCCGGAGGAGGTCAACACCAAGCTGATCGACATCAAGGTGGGCGTCGGCCGCACCGGCCGCGTCACGCCGTACGCCCAGGTCGAGCCGGTCACGGTCGCGGGCAGCGAGGTCGAGTTCGCGACCCTGCACAACCAGGAGGTCGTGAAGGCCAAGGGTGTCCTCATCGGTGACACGGTGGTGATCCGCAAGGCCGGTGACGTCATCCCGGAGATCCTCGGACCCGTGGTCGACCTGCGCGACGGCGGCGAGCGCGAGTTCGTGATGCCGGCCGAGTGCCCCGAGTGCGGTACACCGCTGCGGGCCATGAAGGAGGGCGACATCGACCTCCGCTGCCCCAACGCGCGCACCTGCCCCGCGCAGTTGAGGGAGCGGGTCTCCTATCTCGCGGGCCGTGAGTGCCTGGACATCGAGCACTTCGGCCAGGTGGCGGCGGCGGCGCTGACCCGCCCGCTGGAGCCGGCCGACCCGCCGCTGGTCGACGAGGGCGACCTGTTCGACCTGACGGTGGAGAAGCTGCTGCCCATCAAGGCGTACGTGCTCGACCCGGACAGCGGTCTGCCCAAGCGGGACCCGAAGACGGGCGAGGACAAGGTCGTCACGGTGTTCGCCAACAAGGAGGGCGAGCCGAAGAAGAACACCCTCGCGCTGCTGCGGAACATCGAGGCGGCCAAGACCCGTCCGCTGGCCCGCTTCCTGAACGGGCTTTCCATCCGGCATGTCGGGCCGGTGGCGGCGCAGGCCCTCGCGCGGGAGTTCCGGTCCCTCGACCGCATCGAACAGGCGACGGAGGCGGAGCTGGCGGCCACCGACGGCGTCGGCCCCATCATCGCCGCGGCGTTGCAGGAGTGGTTCGCCGAGGACTGGCACCGCGAGATCGTGCGCAAGTGGAAGGCGGCCGGAGTCCCGCTGGAGGACGCGAGCTCCGGCGAGGACGAGGGACCGCGTCCGCTGGAAGGGCTCACCGTCGTCGTGACCGGCACCCTTGAGCGCTTCACCCGCGACGGCGCCAAGGAGGCCCTGCAGAGCCGGGGTGCGAAGGTGACCGGTTCGGTCTCGAAGAAGACATCCTTCGTCGTTGTGGGTGACAACCCTGGATCGAAGTACGACAAGGCGATGCAGCTGAAGGTGCCGGTTCTGAACGAGGACGGTTTCGGCGTCCTACTGGAACAGGGACCCGACGCGGCGGCCGAAGTCGCGCTTCCGACCGGAGAGTAGCGGTTGAAGGCCACCCGAACGGCGCATATCAGAAGCATAAGGGTGGCCAGGGCGCATTCGGGCAACCGTCGACGACCGCTGCCCGAGGAAGCCTTCAGCGGCCTACTGTTGAGCTGTGCGCCTGCCGTGCCCAGCTGCGGTCGGGGCATCCCCCTGCTCTCCTGGAGCGGGAGGAAGGGCTTTCCAACGCGGAGCCGCTGAGGGTTGTCGGGCGTCGGGCCGCGTGGCGTGGGCACCGCCGGCTGTGAGAGGGACGGGAATGGAACCGACCGAGAGCGCCGCCCCGGACTCCCGGCTGCGCCTGCGCCGCAGGACGGGCGCATGGCGGGGGATCCGGTGGACGGGGCGGACCGAGGAGCGCGGCACGCCGGGGCGCGCCACCGCGGGCCCCACCCCGGCGGACGCGCGCCCCGCACCCGTACCGCCGGCCATCGAGCCGGCCTCGGCACTGCCCGGTGCCGAACCCGAACGGAACCTGTCCCGGCCCTCGCTGCCCGCGGCCGTGGTCGCCGCCGCCGGCCTCGCCCTGGGCGCCGGCTTCTACGGCGCCTTCACCGGCCACCGCGCCCTCTTCCCCTCCGGTGCGGTCGGCTGGGCCCTGGCCGTGCTGACCGGCGTCATCGTCGGCCACCTCGTCCTGCTCGGCCGCTCCCGCTGGTGGGGCGGCACCGGCTCCGGCGCCGCCCTCACCATCGCCGTCCTGCTGCTGTACGGCTGGGTGCCCGCCGGCCTGGTCAGCCTCACCGTCGTCGTCCTGGTCGGCGTGGCCCGGCGCCACCGCTGGCGCCAGGGCGTGCTGCGCGGCGCGGTGGACATCCTCGGCATCGGCGCCGGCGCCCTGGTGCTGGGCGTCTCCGGCCGCGTACCGACGGTGGAGCGGCCCTGGAACCCCGACCACTGGACGATCACCACCGCCCCCGAGGTCGTCCTCGTCGCCACCGCCTACCTCGCGGTCAGCCGCATCCTGCTGTGGTACCTGCACGCCCCGCGCGGCGGCCTGCCCACCGTCGCCCGCACCGCCCTGGTCCGGCAGGGCCTGGTCGCCGTGGCGCTGCTCGGCATCGCGCCGCTGGTCTGCGTGGTCGCCGTCGCCCAGCCGCTGCTGCTCCCGCTGTTCGCCATCCCCCTCATCGCGCTCGACTCCACGTTGTGGATAGCCCGGGCCCGCGCGGAGGAGCAGCTGCGCGATCCGCTGACCGGGCTGCCCAACCGGCAGTGGCTCCTGGAGCGCATCTGGACGGCCCTGGACGACGCCGAGCGCATCGGCGCCCGGGCCGCCCTGATGCTCATCGACCTGGACCGCTTCCGGTCGGTGAACGACACCCTCGGTCATCTCGCCGGCGACCGGCTGCTGCTGCAGATAGCCGACCGGCTGCGCCTCGCGCTGCCGCGCGGCGCGGAGGCCGCCCGGCTCGGCGGGGACGAGTTCGCCGTGTTACTGCCCGTCGCCGACTCCACCACGTCGGCGACCCGGGTGGCCCGCGGCCTCGTCACCGCCCTCAGCTCCCCGCTCGACCTCGACGGGCTCACCCTCGTGCTGGAGGCCAGCGCGGGCGTCGCCGTCTTCCCCGACCACGCCCTGGACGCCGAAGGGCTGCTGCGCCGCGCGGACGTGGCGATGTACCAGGCGAAGCGGGACCGCACGGGCGTCGAGGTCTACGAGTCCAAGCGGGACTCCAACACACCCGACCGGCTGGGCCTGCTGGGCGACCTGCGCCGGGCGCTGGACGCGCACGAGGTCCAGCTGCACTACCAGCCCAAGGTCCGCTTCGACGGGCAGGTCGCCGGACTGGAGGCCCTGGTCCGCTGGGTGCATCCCGAGCGCGGGAAGGTGCCGCCGGACGAGTTCATAGCGATCGCCGAGTCCTCGGGGCTGATGCCCCATCTGACGGAGTACGTGCTGGAGACCGCCCTCGCGCAGGTCGCCCGGTGGCGCGCCCAGGGCCTGTACGTGCCGGTGGCCGTCAACGTCTCCCCGCGCGATGTGCACACGCCCGGTTTCGCGGGCTCCGTCGCCGCGCGGCTGGCCCGGCACGGTGTCCCGGCGGGAGCGCTCCAGCTGGAGATAACGGAGCACGTGCTGCTGGAGGACCCGCAGCGGGCCGCCGACACCCTCGCCGCGCTGACCATGCACGGCGTGAAGATGTCGCTGGACGACTTCGGCACCGGGTACTCCTCGCTGGTCCATCTGCGCCGGCTGCCGGTCAGCGAGCTGAAGATCGACCGCTCGTTCGTGGCGCGGCTGGCCGTGGACACGGAGGACGCGGAGATCGTCCGCTGCACGGTCGACCTCGCCCATTCCCTGGGCCTGCTCGTCGTCGCCGAGGGCGTCGAGGACGACGAGACCTGGGAACGCCTGCGGGACCTGGGCTGCGACGCCGTGCAGGGGTGGCTGGTGGCCGCGGCGATGCCTCCCGAGGAGACGACGGCCTGGCTGCTGGCCCGCGGGTCACGGGGCTGGCAGCGGCCGCGGGCGGCGCTCCCCGCCGCCGAGTGACTCTCCCGCTCGGCCCCGGCCGAGTCCCTCCGCCCGGGTCCCCTCAGCCCGTTCCCGCCGTGAAGTGACCGATCAGCAGCGCCAGTCGGGCCTCGTGGGCGCGCTCCGGCAGGCGACCGCTGCGCATCAGGGTGACCAGACCGCGCAGGCCTGCCCAGTACGTCTCCGTCAGGAGCCCCGGGTCGTCGCCGTCCGCGGCGATCGGTTCCACGGCCTGCGCCGGCTCGCCGAACGCCTCCCGCAGTGCCGCCGGCGCCTTGGGCGTGGCGAACGGCAGGTCCACGGGGTGGGTGAAGACGGCGTCGTAGAGGGCGGGGCGCCGGCGGCCGAAGACGGTGTACGCCTCGC
Source organism: Streptomyces sp. NPDC039424 (assembly GCF_055639495.1). NCBI lineage: Bacteria > Bacillati > Actinomycetota > Actinomycetes > Kitasatosporales > Streptomycetaceae > Streptomyces > Streptomyces sp. NPDC039424. Next base: position 53,524 of record NZ_JBVKAI010000025.1, on the reverse strand, counting down.
CGACCGCCGCCAGGGCCGCTCGGGCGACCCGCGCCGCCGTACGCGCCGCCCGTAGTTCGACGGCCGGCTCCGCGCAGCCCTCGACCGCGACCGCGGCCATGATCGCGCCCTTGTCCTTGAAGTGGCTGTAGAGGACGGGCTGGCTGTACTCGATCTCGGCCGCCAGCCGCCGTGTCGTCACCGCGTCCCAGCCCTCGGCCTCGGCCAGTTCCCGCGCGGCGGTGACGATCAACCGCTCGCGCTCCGCCCGCTCGCGCTCTCGGCGCGTCTGGATCGGCATGCTCTGGATTCTATCAACGCTAGCCAATCTGTCGATGCTCTGCTAGCTTCGCTCTTGTCCCTAGCGTTGCTAGAAAGGAGAAGAGGCATGACCGTCACCGCGTACACTCTGGCCGTCGTGCTCGACCTGTTCTGCCTGTTCCTCGGCTACCGGTTCCTGTTCCAGCCCGCCTCCGCCGCCGCCGGCTACGGCGTCCCGGCCGATCCGGCGGGAGACGCCGGTGCCTACCTCACGATCAAGGGCCTCAGAGACGGCGCGTTCGGCGTGGTGGGCCTCGCGGTGCTGGCCTTCGCCGGAGCGCGTGCCGAGGCCTGGTTCATGGTCTGCGTGGCACTCGTGCCGCTCGGCGACATGCTGATAGTCCTGCGACACGGCGGCACGAAGGCGGTGGCGTTCGGGATCCACTTCGCCACCGCGGTCGTCGTACTGATCAGCGCCGCCCTGCTCTTCCTCGTCTGACCCTTTCGTCCGACCACGTCGGCACCATCACCGGGGGTATGACCATGTCGCTGTTCGTTCCGAAGTTCGACGAGTCCGTGATCGTCCGCGAGGCCGAGGCCGAGGTCGTCGGCCGCGCACCCACCACCATCCGCCTGCTGGCCGACAGCAGCGCCACCGGAGGCGCGCTGTCCACCCAGCGGGTCACCCTCACGGGAGGCGCCGACGGCGCCAAGCCGCACTGGCACGACAACTCCGCCGAGATGTTCTTCCTGATCGACGGCGCCGCGGAGATCCTCTCCGGCGAGGAGGTCGTCACCGCCGGCCCCGGCGACCTCGTCATCGTCCCGCCCGGCAGGCCGCACGCCTTCGCCGCCGTGCCGGGCGCCGACGCCGACCTGCTCATCGTCCTCACCCCGGGCGTCGAACGCTTCGAGTACTTCCGCCACCTGCGGCGCATCGCCCTCGGCGAGGCCACGCCGGAGAGCCTTCTGGAGGTGCAGGAGCTGTACGACAACCACTTCCTGCGCAGCCCCGCCTGGGACTCCCGCCGGTGACAGGGCAAACCGTTTCACGTGCACAGCACCCCGCCCCATAGGATTGGCCCCAAACCACACACACTCACCCCAGAGGAACGCTGCATGCCTGGCATCACGCGCGAGGAGGTCGCCCACCTCGCCCGGCTGGCGCGTCTGGAGCTGAAGCCCGAAGAGCTCGAACACTTCGCGGGACAGCTGGACGACATCATCGGCGCGGTCGCCCGCGTCAGCGAGGTCGCCGACCAAGACGTACCGCCGACCTCGCACCCGCTCCCGCTGACGAACGTCATGCGCCCGGACGAGGTCCGTCCCTCGCTCACCCCCGAGCAGGCGCTCTCCGGCGCCCCGGCCCAGGAGCAGCAGCGTTTCAAGGTGCCGCAGATCCTGGGGGAGGACTGACCATGACGGACATCATCAAGCTCACCGCCGCCGAGATCGCCGCGAAGATCGCCTCCGGCGAGCTCACGGCCGTCGAGGTCACCGAGGCCCACCTCGCGCGCATCGAGGCCGTCGACGAGAAGGTGCACGCCTTCCTGCACGTCGACCGCGAGGGCGCGCTCGCCCAGGCCCGTGCCGTCGACGAGAAGCGCGAGCGCGGCGAGAAGCTCGGCCCGCTGGCCGGCGTCCCGCTGGCCCTGAAGGACATCTTCACCACCGAGGGCGTTCCGACGACCGTCGGTTCGAAGATCCTCGAGGGCTGGATCCCGCCGTACGACGCGACGCTGACCAAGCGGCTGAAGGCCGCCGACGTCGTCATCCTCGGCAAGACCAACATGGACGAGTTCGCCATGGGGTCCTCCACCGAGAACAGCGCGTACGGGCCGACCGGCAACCCGTGGGACCTCACCAGGATCCCCGGCGGCTCCGGCGGCGGCTCCTCCGCAGCCCTCGCCTCCTACGAGGCGCCGCTGGCCATCGGCACCGACACCGGCGGCTCCATCCGCCAGCCGGCCGCCGTCACCGGCACGGTCGGCGTCAAGCCGACCTACGGCGCGGTCTCCCGCTTCGGCATGGTGGCCTTCTCCTCCTCCCTCGACCAGGGCGGCCCCTGCGCCCGTACGGTCCTGGACGCGGCCCTGCTGCACGAGGTCATCGCCGGGCACGACCCGCTCGACTCCACCTCCATCGACGCCCCGGTCCCGCCGGTCGTCGAGGCCGCCCGCAACGGCAGCGTGGCCGGGATGCGCGTCGGCGTCGTCAAGCAGTTCCGCGGCGAGGGCTACCAGGCCGGCGTCATCCAGCGCTTCGACGAGTCCGTGGAACTGCTGAAGGAGCTCGGCGCCGAGATCGTGGAGCTGGACTGCCCGTCCTTCGACCTCGCCCTGTCGGCGTACTACCTCATCGCCCCGTCCGAGTGCTCCTCCAACCTCGCCCGCTTCGACGGCCTGCGCTACGGCCTGCGTACCGGTGACGACGGCGGCCACTCGGCCGAGGAGGTCACCTCCCTCACCCGTGAGGCGGGCTTCGGCCCCGAGGTCAAGCGCCGCATCATGCTCGGCACGTACGCCCTGTCGAGCGGTTACTACGACGCGTACTACGGCTCCGCCCAGAAGGTCCGCACGCTCATCACGCGCGACTTCGAGAAGGCCTTCGAGCAGGTCGACGTGATCGTCTCGCCGACCACGCCCACCACCGCCTTCCCGATCGGCGAGCGCGCCGACGACCCGATGGCGATGTACCTGGCCGACCTGTGCACCATTCCGACCAACCTGGCGGGCAACGCGGCCATGTCGCTGCCCTGCGGTCTCGCCCCGGAGGACAACCTCCCGGTGGGCCTGCAGATCATCGCTCCGGCGCTGAAGGACGACCGTCTTTACAAGGTCGGCGCTGCTGTGGAGGCCGCCTTCGTGGAAAAGTGGGGGCACCCGCTCCTGGAGGAGGCTCCGTCGCTGTGAGTGCACTGACCAAGGCCAAGGGCTTCAAGAAGTCCAAGTCCGGTACGTACCTGTCCATGGCCGGGACCGCGTTCGGCGCGATCGGTGTCGCCAAGCGGCTCAAGAAGGCCCGCGCCGAGAAGGACACCCTGGTCCTGATCGACGCCACCGTGTCCGCCGTCGCCATCGTCACCGGCCTCGCCATCCTGTACCGCGAGCTGAAGCGGCTGGGCGACGACGACGTCCTGCTGGGCTGAGAGGGAAGTAACACCGTGACCACCACGACCGACCTGGTGTCGTACGAGGACGCGCTGGCGTCGTACGACCCCGTCATGGGCCTCGAGGTCCATGTCGAACTCGGCACCAAGACCAAGATGTTCTGCGGGTGTTCGACCGAGCTGGGCGCCGAGCCCAACTCGCAGACCTGCCCGACCTGCCTCGGCCTGCCCGGCTCGCTCCCGGTCGTCAACGCGACCGGCGTCGAGTCCGCGATCAAGATCGGTCTCGCGCTGAACTGCGAGATCGCCGAGTGGTGCCGCTTCGCCCGGAAGAACTACTTCTATCCGGACATGCCGAAGAACTTCCAGACCTCCCAGTACGACGAGCCGATCGCCTTCAACGGCTACCTCGACGTGCAGCTGGAGGACGGCGAGACCTTCCGTGTGGAGATCGAGCGCGCCCACATGGAGGAGGACACCGGCAAGTCCACCCACGTGGGTGGCGCCACCGGCCGTATCCACGGCGCGTCCCACTCCCTGCTGGACTACAACCGCGCCGGCATCCCGCTCATCGAGATCGTCACCAAGCCGATCGTGGGTGCGGGTGACCGCGCCCCCGAGGTGGCGAAGGCGTACGTCCGCGAGCTGCGCGAGGTCATCCGGGCGCTCGGTGTCTCCGAGGCCCGTATGGAGATGGGCCAGATGCGCTGCGACGTGAACCTGTCGCTGATGCCCAAGGGCGCCGAGAAGTTCGGCACGCGCTCCGAGACGAAGAACGTCAACTCGCTGCGCTCCGTGGAGCGCGCGGCCCGCTTCGAGATCCAGCGCCACGCGGCGGTGCTGAACGGCGGCGGCACGATCGTGCAGGAGACCCGGCACTTCCACGAGGACACCGGGTCGACGACCTCGGGCCGCGTGAAGGAGGAGGCCGAGGACTACCGGTACTTCCCCGAGCCGGACCTGGTCCCGGTGGCCCCCTCGCGCGAGTGGGTCGAGGAGATCCGGGGCGGTCTGCCGGAGCTTCCGCTGGCCCGCCGCAACCGACTGCTCGCGGAGTGGGGCATCAGCGCCACCGACATGCAGTCGATCCTCAACGCCGGCGCCCTGGACCCGATCGTCGCCACGATCGAGGCCGGTGCCGACGCGGCCTCCGCCCGCAAGTGGTGGATGGGCGAACTGGCGCGCAGCGCCAACGAGTCCGGCAGGTCGCTGGACGAGCTGGCGATCACGCCGGAGCAGGTCGCCCGGGTGGCCGAGCTGGTGGCCTCCGGTGACCTGAACGACAAGCTCGCCCGTCAGGTCATCGAGGGCGTCCTCGCGGGCGAGGGCACGCCGGACGAGGTCGTCGACAAGCGCGGTCTGAAGGTCGTCTCCGACGAGGGCGCGCTGACCGCCGCCGTCGAGGAGGCCATCGCCGGCAACCCGGGCATCGCGGACAAGATCCGCGGTGGCAAGGTGGCCGCGGCCGGTGCCCTGGTCGGCGCGGTCATGAAGGCCACGCGCGGCCAGGCGGACGCGGCCCGCGTGAAGGAACTGATCCTGCAGCAGCTGGGCGTCAGCGAGGGCTGAGGCTCGTCGCGGCAAAACCCTGGGGGGACGCATCGGTCGCGATGCGTCCCCCCAGGTGTGTGATCAGGTACGACGGCCCACGAGGCGTACGAAGCCCAGCGCGCGCCCCTCGTCCGCGCGCAGCATCTGCGCGACCTGGCCGGCCATCCGCACATGGAACTCGTCCGAGCTCTCCTCGGCGACCACCTCGCACCAGAGCAGCCAGTCCCGCCAGCCGTCCGGGTGCCAGTCGGCCGCCTCGACCTCGACGGCCCCACTGCGCGTCCACTGGCGCCGCCACCAGTCGGCGGAGTGGAAGCACCAGTAGCCGGGATCCCACCACGGCTTGAGATGCTCGGGCGGCTCCGTGCCCTCCGGCTCCTTGCGCAGCGCCGGTACGACGGCCCCGATCCGTCCGCCGGGGCGCAGCAGCCGCGTCAGCGTGGGCAGATACAGGTCGTCGGTGCCGAAGTACTGGTAGGCGTCGACGGAGACGATCGCGTCGAAGGTGCCCTCACCGAACGGCAGGTCGTGCGCCTCGGCGAACACCGGCAGCACCCGGTCGGCGACGCCCGCCTCGGCGATGCGAGCGGCGTTGTCGTCGGGCTTCACCCACAGGTCGGCCGCGACGACCTGGACGTCGTACTCCTTGGCGAGGAAGACGGAGGTCATGGCGCGGCCGCAGCCCAGGTCGAGCACGCGCGCGCCGGGGCGCAGGGCGTCGAGGCCGAGGGCCGGGGCCAGCCACTCCAGCAGCCACAGGGCGTGCGGGCCCATCTGGTTCTCGACGGTCCAGCGGGCGTCGTAGCGGCTGCTGCGCGGGTAACGCGGGTGGGTCACGCGGTCGGTGAGCGGGGCATTCGACGACATGGGGTGAACGGGCTCCTCGGGTCCTGCGTACCGGGAAGGTATGCGCAAGACTTCGATAGCAGTCGATCCGGCTCCCCGCACCCGGGTTTCCCCGCCGCGGGTACTACGCTCGGCCGCCATGAGTGGAAGCACGGATTCCGACACCCGAGCCGAGATAGCCGAGGTGGACGACGTAGCGGAGCCCGACGTGGAGGACCCCGACGTGGAGGACCCCGCCGAGGATGCGCGCCGGGCCCGCTGGACGGCGACCGGCACCGGGGCCGTACTGGCGCTTGCGGGTGTCGCCGCGGCACTGATGCGCCTCACCGGTTCCGTCCCGGTCCTGGTCCCGGCCGCGTACGCCTTCGGTGCCGCCGTGTGCGCGCTCGCCGCGGTGCTGGGCGCCAGGGGCCGTACCAGGCGGGCGCTCTGGCTGCTGATCGCGGGAACGATGGTGATGGCGCTCGGAGACCAGTTCGACTGAAGTGCCCGGGAGGGCGACAGAGTTCCCGTGACTGTCCTGTGATGTCCCTCCCACTCGGGTGAGCGAGGCGTCCTGCGCACCCTCCTCGTCCCCGCCCTGATGCACCTGCTCGGCGGCGCCAACTGGTGGCTGCCGTGCTGGCTGGAGAGCCGCCTGCCGCGCATCAGCATCGAACCGCCCGAGTCCCGCGCCGCCCATGAGAGGCTCACGGAGATCGTGGCGGACCTTCACAAGGAGCGGGAGCACGATGTACGCGACATCCCTGGGTGACGACGGCGCCGAACTGCGGCCCCTGGAGCCCTGGCACGCCGAGGAGCTCATAGCGAACATCGACCGGGGGCGGGAGTTCATCGGCCGCCACGTAGGCCTGCCGGACGTGGTCACGGACCTGGAGTCGGCCCGCGCATACCTCCGCTCGTACGCCGAGAAGCGCGCCGCGGACACCGGCAGCCTGCACGGCGTGTGGCTGGACGGGAAACTGGTCGGCGGGCTGCTGTTCCGCGTCTGGGACACCCCCAGCGGAGTCTGCGAGGCCGGCTGCTGGCTGGAACCCTCCGCCGCCGGACGCGGGCTCGTCACCCGCGGCACACGGGTGCTGCTGGACTGGGCGTTCGACGAGCGCGGGATGCACCGAGTGGAATGGCACGTGTCGTCCGCCAACGAACCCAGCATCAACGTGGCACGACGGCTCGGGATGACCCGCGAGGGCGTGCTCCGCGAGAACTACCCCTACCGGGGTGTGCGCACGGACACCGAGATCTGGGCCGTGCTCGCCCCCGAGTGGCGTGCGGCACGCGCGCGTGCCGGCCGGAACGATCATTAAGAGACCTCTCAGACAGCGTCCGTACGGTGCGGGGCATGGCAACGAAGACAGTGGACGGAACCGAGACCCGCGCCGAGGAGAAGAACGACGAGGTGAAGAACGACGAGGCGGCGGTGGACGTCACCAAGGCCGAGGACCGGGCCGACGAGGAGACGGACACCGGGCATGCCGAGGCCCACGGCGAGGAACCGGCCGGCGAGACCGAGACGGCGGCCGGAGTCGGACAGGGCGCCGGTGCCGTCGTCTCCGCCGCCCTGGGCCTGGTCTCGCTCACCGGCGGCTGGATCGGCACCGTGGCCGCCGCGCGCGAGACCCTCGTCGGCCAGCTGCAGACCTCCTCCGGCGCGAGCGTCGCCAAGCAGGTCAAGGAGGTCTACGGCGACGCCTGGCAGACCACCGCCGTGTGGGCCGGCCTGTTCGCCCTGGCCGCGCTGCTCACCGGCGTCGTCGTGCTGGCCCGGCCCGCCTTCGGCACCCCCGGCAAACAGCAGGCCGCGTGGATCAAGTCGGTCGCCTGGGCCGGCGTCTCCCTCGGCGTCATCGGCCTGCTGCTGGCCGTCCTGAAGTACTCCGACGCCCTGCTCGGACTGCCCTCCACCAGCTGAATCCCCCCGCGTCTGAGGGGCCTTAGGACATCCGCGAGCACCTTACGGAAGTCCTGAGGCCCCTTCCGCGCGTCTAAGGCCCCTCCCGCCGCGGAAGATGCGGAACTCTCCCGATGTGGCGCACCCCCCTGGGCGGCGAAGGTGGAGCCATCGCGGAAAGCGATGCCGAAACCCATCTCTCATCAGGGGACACACCATGTTCGAGTTCGAACTGCACCGGGCCCGTTCCGCCGAGCTGCGCCGCCGGGCCGAGGACGAGCGCCTGGCCCGCGCGGCCGTACGCGGCCGCCGCGCCGCACGCCGTGAGGAAGCCGCCCGCCGCGCCGCCGAGACCGAGGCCCATACCCACGACCCACGCCGGGACCGGCTCACCCGCGCCGCGTGACCGCGTCCACCGGTACGACGCACGCGTCCGCCGGTACGACGAATACCCACGCCCTGTGGAAAACCGATCCCACGCCGTCCGGCCCGCATGCGATGCTCGGGCCCGTGGAGACCAGATCCGTCAGTCCCGTGTTCATCGGCCGCACCGACGAACTGGGCACCTTGAACGACGCGCTCGCCCGTGCCGCCACGGGCGAGCCGCAGGCCCTGGTGGTCGGCGGCGAGGCAGGCGTCGGCAAGACCCGGCTCGTCGAGGAGTTCGCCACCGCCGCCTGCCGCCAGGGCGCCGTCGTCGCGCTGGGCGGATGCGTGGAGATCGGCGCCGACGGACTGCCCTTCGCCCCCTTCTCCACCGCCCTGCGCGCCCTGCGCCAGGCCCTCCCCGGCGAACTGGCCGCCGCGGCATCCGGCCAGGAGGAGGAACTGGCCCGGCTGCTGCCCGAACTGGGCGAGGCCACCTCCAGCCGCCACGACGAACAGGGCATGGCCCGCCTCTTCGAACTCACCGCCCGCCTCCTCGAACGCGTCGCCGCCGAACGCACCGTCGTCCTCGCCCTGGAGGACCTGCACTGGGCCGACGCCTCCACCCGCCACCTCCTCGCCTACCTCTTCCGCACCCTGCGCACGGCCCGCCTCGTCGTCCTCGCCACCTACCGCTCCGACGACATCCACCGCCGCCACCCCCTCCGGCCCCTGCTCGCCGAACTCGACCGGCTGCGCACCGTCCGCCGCCTCGAACTCGCCCGCTTCACCCGCGAGGAGGTCGGCCGCCAGATCGCCGGCATCCTCGCCACCGAACCCGACCCCGCCCAGGTCGACGAAATATTCGAACGCTCCGACGGCAACGCCTTCTTCGTGGAGGAGCTCGCCGTCGCCGCCTGCGAGGGCTGCTGCGCCGGCCTCACCGACTCCCTGCGCGACCTGCTCCTGGTCCGCGTCGAGGCGCTGCCCGAGAGCGCTCAGCGGGTCGCCCGGATCGTCGCCGAGGGCGGCTCCACCGTCGAGTACCGGCTGCTCGCCGCCGTCGCCCAGCTCGCCGAGGACGACCTCATCGAGGCGCTGCGTGCCGCCGTGGGCGCCAACATCCTCAGCGCCGCACCCGCCGGCGACGGCTACCGCTTCCGCCACTCCCTGGTCCGCGAGGCCGTCTCCGACGACCTGCTGCCCGGCGAGCGCTCCCGCCTCAACCGCCGCTACGCCGAGGCCCTGGAGGCCGACCCCACGCTCGTCCCCGCCGACGCACGCGTGATGCGCCTGGCCAGCTACTGGTACCACGCGCACGACGCCGCCAAGGCCCTGCCCGCCGTCCTGGACGCCTCCGTAGTCGCCCGACGCCGGCACGCCTACAGCGAACAACTGCGCTTGCTGGAACGGGCGATGGAACTGTGGGACGCCACCCCCGAGGACGTACGCTCCACCCTGCGCCCCGCCGACTACACCGAGGTCTACCCGCACTGCGCCTGCGACCCGGCCACCACCCCGCTGCGCTACCTCGACCTGCTGGCCGAGGCCACCGTCGCCGGCCGCTTCTGCGGAGAACGCGAACGCGGCCTGAAGATAGCCAAGCGGGCGCTGCGGCTGCTGGAGGACGAGGACGACCCGCTGCGCGCCGCCTGGTTCTGGGTGCAGCGCTCCCGACTGGTGCAGGCCCAGTCCCGGGGCGACGGCTGGAAGGAGCTGGCCACCGCGCAGGAACTGGTCCGCGGACTGCCGCCGTCGGAGGTGCACGCCGAGGTCCTCGCCCACGTCGCCAACTGGTCCATGCTGCACGAACCCGGGCCCGACGCCCTCGCCGCCGCCGAACGGGCCGTGCGGTACGCGCGCATGGTGGACGCCCGCGAGATCGAGCTCCACGCCCGCCTCACCCTCGGCGGCCTCATGGTCGACTCCGGCGACACCGAAGCCGGGCTCGCCGAGATGCGCCAGGTCCTGGAGCAGGCCCTCCAGGAGGGTGTCGCACACGTCGCGGGCCGCGCCCAGGTGAACCTGCCCAGCGAACTGCAGTCCGTCGGCCGCGTCCGGGAAGCCGTGCCGATCCTCCGCGAAGGAGTCGCCTTCACTCGCAAGTACGGCCTGCTGGACACCGAGGCATGGGTGTGGGGCAACCTCTCCCACGCGCTGTACGTGCTCGGCCACTGGGACGAGGCCGCCGAAGCCGCCACACACGCGCTCACCGTGGGACACAGCGCCAAGCCCCAGGGCGCGGGCGCCCTCCGCCTCGCCGACCTCGCGCTCGGCCGGGGCGACATCACCGAGGCCCGCCACCACCTGGCCACCGCCCGCGCCCACTACGGCACCCACGACACCGTGCCCCAGCAGTGGCTGCCCCTGTCCCGCATCGTCATCGGCGTCGCCGCCGCGGAGGGCCGACTGCTCGACGCCCGCGCCGAACTGCTCAACGCCCTGGACGCCGGATTCCCGCCCGGCACGCACCGCTACGCCTGGCAGCTGCTGCTGGCCGCCGCCACCGCCGAGGCCGACGCCCGCACCCTGCCCGCCGCCGCACCGGCCCGCGCCGAGATACTCGGCCGCCTCTTCGAGGCCGTCAGGAAACTCACCACCGGCGCGCCCGTCTGGCGCGCCTACGACAAGTGGGCCCGCGCCGAACTGCGGCGCGCCACCGGCGAGGACACCTCGGACACCTGGTCGGAGGTGGTCACCGCCTTCGAGTGCCTGGAGCGCCCCTACGACCTCGCCCGCGTCCGGCACCGGCTCGCCGAAGCCCTGCTGTCCGACGGCGGCGGCGGCGACCAGCGCGAGCGCGCCACGGAGCTGCTGCGGCTGGCCGGCGCCGTCGCCGGCCACCTGGGCGCCCGTCCGCTCGCCGAGGCCGTCGCCCTGCTCGCCCAGCGCGCCCGCCTCACCCCGGCCCCCGCCCCGCGCGGGGCGCTCACCACCGCCGACCCCGTCGAGGCGCTCGGCCTCACCAGCCGGGAGCGGGACGTGCTGCGCCTGGTGTCGGCCGGCCGCACCAACCGCCAGATCGCCGAGGAACTGTTCATCTCCCCGAAGACGGCGAGCGTCCACGTGTCGAACATCCTGGGCAAGCTCGGCGTCTCGGGGCGGGGAGAGGCGGCGGCGCTGGCACACAGGCTGGGGATGTTTCCGGCCGACCAGCACAGGGTCCGGACGGCGGGGTGAGAGGGGCTGAGCCTTACGACACCTCCAGCTCCAGGATCCGGTCGTCGCCCTTCTTCGGCGTCCCCCGGCCGTCGGTGTTGCTGGTGACCAGCCACACCTTGTCGCCGCCCGCCGCCACCACCGTACGGAGACGGCCGTACTCACCCGTGAGGAAGGCCTGCGGGGCCGCCGACGCCTTCGTGCCGTTCAGGGGGACGCGCCACAGGCGCTGACCCTTCAGGCCCGCCATCCAGATCACGCCGTCCACGTAGGCGACACCGCTCGGGGAGGCGTCGTCGGTGTGCCACTGGGCGATGGGGTTCTGGTACTCGGAGTCGTCCGACCTGCCCTCGGCGTCCGGCCAGCCGTAGTCGGCGCCGGGCTTGATCGCGTTCAGCTCGTCCCAGGTGTCCTGGCCGAACTCCGAGGCGAACAGCCGCTGTTTGTCGTCCCAGGCGAGACCTTGCACATTGCGGTGGCCGTACGTGTACACCGGCGAGCCGGGGAACGGGTTGTCCGGGGCCGGCTCGCCCTCCGGGGTCATCCGCAGGATCTTGCCGCCCAGCGACTTCCTGTCCTGGGCCAGGCCTCGCTGACCGCTCTCGCCCGTGCCCGCGTAGAGCATGCCGTCCGGGCCGAAGGCGATACGGCCGCCGTTGTGGACATAGCCCTTGGGGATGCCCTTGAAGACCGTGTCGGGGGCGCCGAGCTGTTCACCGGCGGGCCTGTCCTCGTCGTACAGCATGCGGACGATCCGGTTGTCCGAGGCCGAGGTGAAATAGGCGTAGACCATGTGGTCCGAGGCGTAGTCGGGGGAGAGGGCGATGCCCAGCAGCCCGCCCTCGCCGGCCGGGGAGACCCCGGAGACCTTGCCCAGCTCGGTCTTCCTGCCGGTCTTCTCGTCGACCCGGATGATCGCCCCGTCGTCACGGGAGGAGACCAGCAGCCCGCCGTCCGGCAGCGGGGCGAGGCCCCACGGGGTCTTCAGTCCCTCACCGACCGTGCGCACCACGTTGACCGTGCCCTTCGCGGGCGGTGTCCGCTCCGCCACCCGCCCCGAGGGCGACGCACCGGACGACGAACCCCCGGCCGCGGTACTCCCACCCCCACCCGGCGACGACCCCCCGCCCGAGGAGCAGCCGGCCGTCAGCACAAGCGCGGCGGCGGCCAACACGGCCGTCACAACTCGACGTTGCACGATCATGGTCCCTTCACAGCAGCGGTAGCGACGCACCTCCACTCTCCCTCACAGACCACACACACGGCGCGACTTCAGCGGCGTGCGGGGGAACAGCGCGGGCAGCGACACCACGCTTGCGTCGAGGTGCGGTCCCGCGCCGGTCGGGGTGGCCTCAGTCCCAGGACCCCTGCGCCGACGGCAGTCCCGCCACCTCCGTCAGGTCCTCCGGGGTCAGGCGGAGGTCCGTCGCGGAGGCGTTCTCGGCCGCCCAGTGCTCGCGTTTGGTGCCGGGGACCGGGATCACGTGGTGGCCCTGGGCCAGGACCCATGCCAGGGCCACCTGGGCCGGGGTGACCTGCTCGCCGTGGCGGCGGGCGATACGGCGCAGGCCGACCACTATCGGCTGGTTGGCGGCCATCATCTCGGCCGTGAAACGGGGGTGGCGGGCGCGGACGTCGTCCGGTTCGAAGCCCTCGCCCGGGGTCAGCGTGCCGGTCAGGAAGCCGTTGCCCAGGGGCATCGCGGCCAGGAAACCGATCCCGCGCGCCTCGCACCAGGGCAGCAGCCCGTCCAGCGCGTCCGGCGACCACACCGACAACTCCGCCTGCACCGCGCTCACCGGAAAGACCTGCTGCACCCGCTGGAGCTGGCGCAGCGTGCCGTCGTGCAGCCGCGCCCCGGACCGGCGACCGCCCCGCGCACCCACCGCGCACAGACCCAACGCCCGTACCTTTCCGGCCTGTACGAGCTCTGCCATCGCACCCCACGTCTCCTCGACCGGCACCTCGGGGTCGGCACGGTGGAGCTGGTAGAGGTCGATCACATCCGTCTGCAGACGCCTGAGCGACGCGTCGCACGCCCGCTTCACATACCCCGGACGTCCGTTGGCCACGATGTGCTGGTCACCCACCAGCAGGCCGACCTTGGTCGACACGAAGGCATCCGCGCGCCGTTCCCTCAGCACCCGGCCCAGCAGCAGCTCGTTGGTGAAGGGGCCGTACATGTCGGCCGTGTCCAGGAGCGTCGACCCCTCGTCCAGCGCCCGGTGCACGGCCCTGACCGACTCCTCGCCCCGCTGCCGAGACCCGCTGTACGCCCAGCTCATCGGCATGCACCCGAGTCCGACGGCCCCCACCGCGAGCGCCCCCGCGCCGATCGTCCTGCGCTCCACCTGCTCGTGAACCTCCCTGTGACCGGCCCCCAACCTAACCTCTGCGCCGGCGCACGCCTGACCTAGGGCCTGTCCGGCGGGTCCTGCAGGAGACGCGGGGTCCGGCACGCGCATCTGCCGCGTTGTCGTCGGTCGCCGACTCCCCCACGCTCGGCTTCGCTCGCGCGGGGGGACCCCCATCGCGTCGACTCCCTCCTCCGCCTTGCAGCTGCACGCACCAGACCCCGCTCACCCGCGCTTACGAGGCACCGCCATCTTTCTCCTGCCTGACCCGCCGGACAGGCCCTAGCCTCCTGACCATGACTGCTGACGTATGGCTCCCCATCCCGGCCGAGGAGATCGAGGGACTTCCCGAGGGCCCCCGCTACCGGTTCTGGAACGGGGAGGAGGAGTTCCCCGCGGACCCGGGCGACTGCGCCTTCTACGTCGTGCCCTACATGAAGCCCAGCGACCTGTGCGTACGCCCGCTGGCACACATGAACTCCGTACAGGTCGTGCAGACGCTCTCCGCCGGCATCGACCACGTACAGCAAGGACTGCACCTGCTGCGCCCCGGCGTGCGGCTGTGCAACGCGCGCGGGGTGCACGAGGCGAGCACCGCCGAGCTCACGCTCGCGCTGATCCTCGCCTCGCTGCGCGGCATCCCCGACTTCGTGCGGGCCCAGGAGAAGGGGGAGTGGCTCGGCGGCGTCCGTCCGGCCCTCGCCGACAAGACCGTCCTCATCGTCGGGTACGGCTCCATCGGCGCCGCCATCGAGGACCGGCTCACTCCCTTCGAGCTCGCGCGGGTGGCGCGCGTCGCGCGCTCAGGGCGCACCACGGAGCGCGGTCCGGTGCACCCGCTCACCGAACTTCCCGCCCTGCTCCCCGAGGCCGACGTCGTCGTCCTGTCCACCCCCTTGACAGCGGCCACCCGATCCATGGTCAACGCCGACTTCCTGGCCCGGATGAAGGACGGAGCGCTGCTGGTCAACGTCGCCCGCGGACCGGTCGTCGACACCAAGGCGCTGCTCACGGAGCTGGAGGGCGGACGCATCACCGCCGCCCTGGACGTCACCGACCCCGAGCCGTTGCCCCCCGCGCACCCCCTGTGGCGGGCCCCGGGCGTGCTCATCAGCCCGCATGTGGGCGGCCCCACGTCAGCCTTCCTGCCGCGCGCCAAGCGGCTGCTGGCGGACCAGCTGAGCCGTTTCGTGAACCGGCGGCCGTTGCGCAACGTGATCCTTACGACGGGCTCCCCGGCGGGGTCGTAACCCACTTCGGGTACCCTCCGCGATTCCCTGGACGCGGTGCGTACCCGCATCCCCGCTGGTCGTCACGGAGCGTAGAGAAGCTATGTCCCTGAGTGACGAGACTGGTGTATCGTCCCGACAGGGGCTGCGCCGCGGACCATTCGGCGCCGGGGATGGACATTTCAGATTTTGTGAGGGGGGCGACGGGCGATGCACGGCCTATGGACGAACGATCCGACGCGGCGGAGCCGCCGACGACCCTGGCGCAAGGCCACGCGCAGACGCGGCCACCACACCAGCCACCACCACCCACGGACCGGGAGGGCCCGGTGAGCCCCCCGCCCGTGACGACCCTCGACAAAACGCTGCGCGCGCAGCGTCCGCCGGGGACGCTGCTGCCCCGTCCGCCGGCCTCCGGCGACGGCTCACGACTGGTCCACCAACTGGTCCTGGCCATGGTGTGCGCGGGATACGCCGTCGGTTCCGCGCTCGGCTGGGGTTCGAACGAAGTCGCGCTGATCATGGGTGACTTCGGTCTGACCGCCGCGGCGGGCACCGCCGCCGTCTCGTGCTTCCTCTACGCCCGCAGCCCGGGGGTCCGCTTTCGACCCGCCTGGCTGCTGTTCGCGCTGTCGTCGGCGATGGCGGCCCTGGGCAACGCGGTCTGGGGATGGTACGAGATCGTGCTGGACCAGGCCGTACCCAGTCCCAGCTACGCCGACCTGTTCTTCCTGTGCTTCGCGCCGCCGGCCATCGTGGGACTGCTCGTGCTCGCCAAGCGCCCGGTGAGCAAGGCGGGCTGGATCTGCCTGGGGCTGGACGCCTGGCTGATCGGCGGCTCGCTGCTCACCCTGTCCTGGAGCCTCGCACTCGCCCAGGCCGCGCGGTTCGACGGGCCGAGCGTGGCACACGCCGCCCTGTCGCTGGCGTACCCGCTGCTCGACATCGCGCTCGTCAGCATGGTGCTGGCCCTGCACTTCCGGCGCAGGCCCGGCAACCGCACGGCGGTGAACACCGCGATCGGCGCGCTCGCCCTGACCGTGATGTGCGACGCCCTGTTCACCTCGCCGCTGCTGCACAGCAGCTACCACTCCGGCCAGCTGCTCGACGCGGGCTGGTTCGCCGGCTCGCTGCTCCTGGCGTACGCCCCCTGGGCCGCTCCCCGGCACCAGGGCCGGCAGAACGCCGAACGGGACCGGTGCGCCGTGGACGGCCACACCCGCGTGGTCCACGAGCACCTGCCCGGCCGGCGCGGCGGCGGCCACCCCCTGGCACCGGCACCGGCACCGGCGCCCGCGCCGGGAGGGGATCACAGCCGGTACCCGGCGGGCCCGCCGCTCACCGGCTCCCTGGCCGCGCTCACGCCGTACCTCGCCGCGGCCGTCTGCACCCTGGGCATCCTGTACAACGTCCTCGACGGCCGCAGCCCCGACCACGTCGTGCTCGTCACCGCCGGCTGCGTCGTGCTCGCGCTCGTCGTCCGCCAGGGCATCATGCTGCTCGACAACATCACCCTCACCCAGGAACTGGCCCAGAAGGAGAACCACTTCCGCTCCCTGGTGCAGGGCTCCAGCGACGTCATCATGATCGCCGCCCCCAACGGCATCCTCCGGTACGTCTCCCCGGCCGCCGCCGGGGTCTACGGACGGTCCGCCGAGGAACTGGTGGGTACGGAACTGGCCAATCTCATCCACCCGGAGGACCTGGGCTGCGTGGTGCACGAGGTGCGCCGCTTCCTCGCCGCCAGCCCCCTGGAGGAACCCACCACCCGCATCGAGTGCCGCTTCCGCTCCGGCGACGGCGGCTGGCTCAACGTCGAGTCCACCGTCAACCGCCATCACGGCGGCCTCATCTTCAACAGCCGGGACGTGACCGAAAGGGTGCGACTGCAGGCACAGCTGCAGCACAACGCCGAGCACGACCCGCTCACCGACCTGCCGAACCGCGCCCTGTTCACCAAGCGCGTGCAGCAGGCCCTGTCCGGCCGCCGCGCCTCCGACCGCGGCGACCGGCTGCGCGGCACGGCCGTCCTCTTCATCGACCTGGACGGATTCAAGGCCGTCAACGACACCATCGGGCACCAGGCCGGTGACGAGCTGCTCGTCCAGGCCGCCCGCAGACTCCAGGACGCCGTCCGGCAGGGGGACACCGCCTCCCGGCTGGGCGGCGACGAGTTCGCGGCCCTGATCGTCGGGGACGGCACCCGGGACCGCAGCGCCCGGGAGCGGAACATCCTGGAGCTCGCCAACCGCCTCAGGGTCACCCTCTCCCAGCCGTACGCGATCGACGGCAACGACGTCCGGGTCAACGCCTCCATCGGCGTCGCCTTCGCCGAACCCGGCCTCGGTGCGGGCGAGCTGCTGCGCAACGCCGACCTCGCCATGTACCGGGCCAAGTCGGCCGGGAAGGGCCGGGTCGAGCTGTACAAGCCGCAGATGCAGCAGGACGTCGTACGCAAGGCGGAACTGGCCACACGGCTGCGTGCCGCGCTGCACGACGGCGAGTTCGCGCTGCTGCACCAGCCGGTGGTGTCCCTGGAGAACGGCCGGATCGCATCGGTCTGCGCCCAGGCGCGCTGGCGCTCCTCCCAAGGGGTGCTGTTCACCCCGGCCGAGTTCCTGCGGGTGGCCGAGGACAGCGACAAGGCGGCCGAACTGGGCCGCTGGGTCCTGGAGGAGGCCGTGGAACAGGCCGCCGAGCGGGCCGCGACCGGGCTGACCGTACCGGTGGCCGTCCGGATGAGCGCCCGGCGGCTGCTCGACCGCTCCCTGCCGCTGGGCTCGGTGGAAGCCCTGCTCACCCGGCACGGGCTGCCCTCCGGCTCGCTGGTCCTCGAACTGTCCGACACCGATCCCCGGATCAGCCTGGACGAGCTGGAGCGGCGCCTGACCGCCCTCAGCCGGCTCGGCGTCCGGATCGCGCTGGACGGTTTCGGCAGCGGCTACGCGGCGATCACGGCACTGCGCAGACTCCCCGTCGACCTGCTGAAACTCGACCGAGGCCTGGTCGAGGGCGTCGCGGAGTCGGCCCGGCTGCACAAGATCACGAGTGGGCTGCTCCGTATCGCCGCCGACCTCGGGCTCCAGTCCGTGGCCGAGGGCGTGGACCTCCCGGAACAGGCCGTGGCCCTGCGCGCGATGGGCTGCACCCACGGCATGGGCATGGCGTTCTCCGGACCGCTGGACGAGTACCGGCTGCGCAGAGCGCTGGTATCCGGCCACTATCCGGTTCCGCACCCGCCCGCCGAGCCGGCCTTCACGGTCGGCGCCGCGGGGGTGTACACCAGTGGTGTCACCGGGGGTGTCTCCGCCGTCTTCGGAAGCGGCAGCGCCCTCCGCTCACATAATGAGACTCCCGTCCCACCCACTTGACACGTGGTGCGCGTCGGGGGGAGGGTCAGTGCCATGCGCACCCGAATTCTCGTACTTGGACAGCGCGTCGGCTGAGCTGGGACCCACCGGAGGACGATCCGGAAACCCCAGCGACCTCACCGGCGCGCTCCCCTCGCTTGCCCTACGGCACGAGGGGTTTTTTGTTGCACAGGCACCTGCCGTACAGCAGCCGTACACCGCACAAACCTCGCAAAAACCCTCAGCATCGAGAAGAGAATGCCGATGACCGAGCAGGCCACCGGGGCCCACCATCCGCAGCCGCGGCCCCGTTCCGGAGGACAGCAGCCCACCCCCGTCGAGCACGTCACGGGTGCGCAGTCCCTCATCCGCTCGCTCGAGGAGGTCGGGGCCGAGACGGTATTCGGTATCCCCGGCGGTGCGATCCTCCCGGCCTACGACCCGCTGATGGACTCCACCCGGGTCCGCCACGTCCTGGTCCGCCACGAACAGGGCGCCGGTCACGCGGCCACCGGCTACGCGCAGGCCACCGGCAAGGTCGGCGTCTGCATGGCGACCTCGGGCCCCGGTGCGACGAACCTGGTCACCCCGATCGCCGACGCGCACATGGACTCGGTGCCGCTCGTGGCGATCACCGGCCAGGTCGCGTCCAAGGCGATCGGCACGGACGCCTTCCAGGAGGCGGACATCGTCGGCATCACCATGCCGATCACCAAGCACAACTTCCTGGTCACCAAGGCCGAGGACATCCCGCGAACGATCGCCGAGGCCTTCCACATCGCCTCCACCGGCCGTCCCGGCCCGGTCCTGGTCGACATCGCCAAGGACGCCCTCCAGGCCAGGACCACCTTCCAGTGGCCGCCCACCACGGACCTGCCCGGCTACCGCCCGGTGACCAAGCCGCACGCCAAGCAGATCCGCGAGGCCGCCAAGCTGATCACCTCCGCCCGCCGGCCGGTCCTGTACGTCGGCGGCGGCGTCCTCAAGTCCCACGCCACCGCCGAGCTCAAGGTCCTCGCCGAGCTCACCGGAGCGCCCGTCACCACCACCCTGATGGCGCTCGGCGCGTTCCCCGACAGCCACCCGCTGCACGTGGGAATGCCGGGCATGCACGGTTCGGTCACCGCCGTCACCGCGCTGCAGAAGGCCGACCTGATCGTCGCCCTCGGAGCCCGTTTCGACGACCGCGTCACCGGCAAGCTGGACAGCTTCGCCCCCTACGCCAAGATCGTCCACGCCGACATCGACCCGGCCGAGATCGGCAAGAACCGCGCCGCCGACGTGCCGATCGTCGGTGACGCCCGCGAGGTCATCGCGGACCTGATCCAGGCCGTGCAGAAGGAGCACAGCGAGGGCCACAAGGGCGACTACACCGCCTGGTGGAAGGACCTCAGCCGCTGGCGCGAGACCTACCCGCTCGGCTACGACCAGCCCGAGGACGGCTCGCTCTCCCCGCAGCAGGTCATCGAGCGCATCGGCCAGCTCGCGCCCGAGGGCACGATCTTCGCGGCGGGCGTCGGCCAGCACCAGATGTGGGCCGCCCACTTCATCCAGTACGACAAGCCCGCCACCTGGCTGAACTCCGGCGGCGCGGGCACCATGGGTTACGCGGTCCCGGCCGCGATGGGCGCCAAGGCCGGGCAGCCCGGCCGTGCGGTCTGGGCGATCGACGGCGACGGCTGCTTCCAGATGACCAACCAGGAGCTCACCACCTGCGCCCTGAACAACATCCCGATCAAGGTCGCCGTCATCAACAACGGCGCCCTCGGGATGGTCCGCCAGTGGCAGACCCTCTTCTACAACCAGCGGTACTCCAACACCGTGCTGCACTCCGGCCCGGGCGCCGAGCCCAAGGGCCCGAGTGCCGGCACCCGCGTCCCCGACTTCGTGAAGCTGTCGGAGGCCATGGGCTGCTACGCCATCCGCTGCGAGTCCCCGGAGGACCTGGACAAGGTCATCGAAGAGGCGAACTCCGTCAACGACCGCCCGGTCGTCGTGGACTTCATCGTCCACGAGGACGCGATGGTGTGGCCGATGGTCGCCGCCGGCACCTCCAACGACGAGATCATGGCCGCCCGGGACGTCCGCCCCGACTTCGGCGACAACGAAGACGACTGAGCCAGGAAGAGCGAAGAGGAAGACCAGATATGTCCAAGCACACGCTCTCCGTCCTGGTGGAGAACACACCGGGCATCCTCGCCCGGATCGCCGCGCTGTTCTCCCGCCGCGGCTTCAACATCGACTCGCTCGCGGTCGGTGTCACCGAGCACCCCGACATCTCCCGCATCACCATCGTGGTGAACGTCGAGGATCTGCCGCTGGAGCAGGTGACCAAGCAGCTCAACAAGCTCGTCAACGTGCTCAAGATCGTCGAGCTGGAGCCGGCGCAGGCGGTTCAGCGCGAACTCGTCCTGGTGAAGGTGCGCGCCGACAACGAGACGCGCTCCCAGATCGTCGAGATCGTCCAGCTCTTCCGCGCCAAGACCGTCGACGTCTCCCCGGAGGCCGTGACGATCGAGGCCACCGGCAGCAGCGACAAGCTGTCGGCCATGCTCAAGATGCTGGAGCCGTACGGCATCAAGGAGCTGGTCCAGTCCGGCACGATCGCCATAGGACGCGGAGCCCGTTCCATCACGGACCGCTCGCTGCGCGCCCTCGACCGGTCGGCGTAACACCGCGTTCGGGCCGGTCGGGTGACACCGGCCGCCCGTATGCCGAGATCCCGAAACCTCCCTTCCGCCCGCCGTCATACGGTGGGAGCAACACCTGCACACCAAGGAGAGAACCCAAAGTGGCCGAGCTGTTCTACGACGCTGACGCCGACCTGTCCATCATCCAGGGCCGCAAGGTCGCGGTCATCGGCTACGGCAGCCAGGGCCACGCCCACGCCCTGTCGCTGCGCGACTCCGGTGTCGACGTCCGGGTCGGTCTGCACGAGGGCTCCAAGTCCAAGGCGAAGGCCGAGGAGCAGGGTCTGCGTGCGGTGAGCCCGGCGGAGGCCGCCGCCGAGGCCGACGTCATCATGATCCTGATCCCGGACCCGATCCAGGCCCAGGTCTACGAGGAGTCCATCGCCCCGAACCTGAAGGACGGCGACGCGCTGTTCTTCGCGCACGGCTTCAACATCCGATTCGGCTTCATCAAGCCCCCGGCCGGCGTGGACGTCGCCCTGGTCGCCCCGAAGGGCCCGGGCCACCTGGTGCGCCGTCAGTACGAGGAGGGCCGCGGCGTTCCGGCGATCGCCGCCGTCGAGCAGGACGCCACGGGCAACGCGTTCCCGCTGGCCCTGTCGTACGCGAAGGCCATCGGCGGTACCCGTGCCGGTGTCATCAAGACGACCTTCACCGAGGAGACCGAGACCGACCTGTTCGGTGAGCAGGCCGTGCTCTGCGGTGGTACCTCCGCGCTGGTGAAGGCGGGCTTCGAGACCCTGGTCGAGGCGGGCTACCAGCCGGAGATCGCCTACTTCGAGTGCCTGCACGAGCTGAAGCTGATCGTCGACCTCATGTACGAGGGCGGCCTGGAGAAGATGCGCTGGTCCGTCTCCGAGACCGCCGAGTGGGGCGACTACGTGACCGGCCCGCGCATCATCACCGACGCCACCAAGGCCGAGATGAAGCAGGTCCTCACCGAGATCCAGGACGGCACCTTCGCCCAGAACTGGATGGACGAGTACCACGGCGGTCTGAAGAAGTACAACGAGTACAAGAACCAGGACTCCGAGCACCTGCTGGAGACCACCGGCAAGCAGCTGCGCAAGCTGATGAGCTGGGTGAACGAGGAGGCGTAAGCCTCATGGCGGGGGGCCGGGGCACACTGCTCCGGCCCCCGTTGTCCATCCCGTCCAGCCACGGACGGGTGATCCTTCCGCAGAGGCGTAAGACGCTATGTGTCCCGCCACTACACTGCTGCACAACACGCGTCAGGCCCACAGCGTCGTGCGTCTTCCGCGGCTAGCCCCTCCTCCGCCTGCGGCCGTCGGGACGGCCGTCCGCACGCATTGGACTTGTGAGGACTCACGTGAGCTCGAAACCCGTCGTACTCATCGCTGAAGAGCTTTCGCCCGCGACTGTCGACGCACTCGGCCCGGACTTCGAGATCCGGCACTGCAACGGCGCCGACCGGGCCGAACTGCTTCCCGCCATCGCCGACGTGGACGCGATCCTGATCCGCTCCGCCACCAAGGTCGACGCCGAGGCCGTCGCCGCCGCCAAGAAGCTGAAGGTCGTCGCGCGAGCCGGCGTCGGCCTGGACAACGTGGACGTCTCCGCCGCCACCAAGGCCGGCGTGATGGTCGTCAACGCCCCCACCTCCAACATCGTGACCGCCGCCGAGCTGGCCTGCGGTCTGATCCTCGCCACCGCCCGCAACATCCCGCAGGCCAACGCCGCGCTGAAGAACGCCGAGTGGAAGCGCAGCAAGTACACCGGCGTGGAGCTGGCCGAGAAGACCCTCGGCGTGGTCGGCCTCGGCCGCATCGGCGCGCTGGTCGCGCAGCGCATGTCCGCGTTCGGCATGAAGGTCGTCGCGTACGACCCCTACGTCCAGCCCGCCCGGGCCGCGCAGATGGGCGTGAAGGTGCTGTCGCTGGACGAGCTGCTGGAGGTCTCCGACTTCATCACCGTGCACCTGCCCAAGACGCCCGAGACGCTCGGTCTGATCGGCGAGGAGGCGCTGCACAAGGTCAAGCCGTCGGTGCGGATCGTCAACGCCGCGCGCGGTGGCATCGTCGACGAGGAGGCGCTGTACTCCGCCCTCAAGGAGGGGCGGGTCGCGGGCGCCGGCCTGGACGTGTACGCCAAGGAGCCGTGCACCGACTCCCCGCTGTTCCAGTTCGACCAGGTGGTGTGCACCCCGCACCTCGGCGCGTCGACGGACGAGGCGCAGGAGAAGGCCGGTATCGCCGTCGCCAGGTCCGTCCGTCTCGCCCTCGCCGGTGAGCTGGTGCCGGACGCGGTGAACGTCCAGGGCGGTGTCATCGCCGAGGACGTCAAGCCGGGCCTGCCGCTCGCCGAGCGCCTCGGCCGCATCTTCACCGCGCTCGCGGGCGAGGTCGCGGTCCGCCTCGACGTCGAGGTGTACGGCGAGATCACCCAGCACGATGTGAAGGTGCTGGAGCTGTCCGCGCTCAAGGGTGTCTTCGAGGACGTCGTCGACGAGACGGTGTCGTACGTCAACGCCCCGCTGTTCGCGCAGGAGCGCGGTGTCGAGGTGCGCCTGACCACCAGCTCCGAGTCGGCCGACCACCGCAACGTGGTGACCGTGCGCGGCACGCTGGCGGGCGGCGAGGAGGTCTCGGTGTCCGGCACGCTGGCCGGCCCGAAGCACCTGCAGAAGATCGTCGCGGTCGGGGAGTACGACGTCGACCTCGCGCTCGCCGACCACATGGTCGTCCTGCGGTACGAGGACCGGCCGGGCGTCGTCGGCACCGTCGGCCGCATCCTCGGCGAGGCGGGCCTCAACATCGCCGGTATGCAGGTCGCCCGGTTGGCGGCGGGCGGCGAGGCGCTGGCCGTGCTGACCGTGGACGACACCGTCGCCTCCGGCGTTCTGGCGGAGGTCGCGGAGGAGATCGGCGCCACGTTCGCGCGTTCCGTGAACCTCGTCTGACCCCCCTGGGCAGAGTCGTACGAAAGCGCCGGGCGGGCTGGTGATCCAGCCCGCCCGGCGCTTTCGTTTCGCCCGCCTTCTCAGGCGGCCACCTTCTCCCGCTCGGTGACCTCCGCGGCCACCGGGACATCCCGCACGGTCACCCGCCGCAGCGTCACCGCCGCCGCGACCGCGGCTCCCGCCAGCAGCAGCGCCCCGGCGATCGCCGCCCAGTGCATTCCGCTGACGAACGCCTGCCGTGCCGCCGTGGCCAGCCCCGGGACGCGGTCGGCGACGGCCAGGGCCCCGCCCAGGGTCTCGTGGGCCGGCGCCGGGGCGGAGGCCGGGATCTCGTGGCGGTAGACGGCCGCCCCGATGGAGCCGAGGACCGCCATGCCGAGCGCGCCGCCGAACTCGGTGCCGGTCTCCATGACCGAGGAGGCCGCGCCGGCCTGCTCGACGGGGGCGCTGCTCAGGGCGAGGTCGGAGAGCTGGGACATCACCATCACGACCCCGGAGGCCAGGACGCCGGCGGCGGCGAGCACCAGCCAGAGGGAGTCGGTGCCGGCCAGGACGAGCATGCCGTAGCCGGCCGCGGTGACGGCGAAGCCGGCGGCGACGACGTATCCCCGGTTGACGCCCTTCTGGACGAGCTGGGTCGTCACCGGTCCGGCGACGCCGATGAGCACCGAGGGCAGCAGGCTCCACAGCGCGGCCTCCAGCGGGCTCTTGCCGAGGACCGACTGCAGGTACTGGGTGGTGAAGAGGGCCGAGCCCATCATCCCGAAGGAGGAGACCAGGGTCAGCACGATCGACGGGGTGAAGCCGTGGCCGCGGAACAGGGCCGGCGAGATCAGCGGGGAGGCCGCGGTGCGCTGCCGGCGGACGAACAGCGCGGCGAAGAGCAGGCCGACGGCCACCGACACCACGTACCGCACGTGCCAGCCCTCGGACGGGATCTCCTTCAGGCCGTAGATCACGGGGAGCACGGCGGCCATCGACAGGGGGACGCTCGGCCAGTCGAAGCGGCCGGGGTTCTCGCTGCGGGACTCGGGGAGCAGGACCGGGCCGAGGACCAGCAGGAGCAGCATCGCGGGCAGGTTGACCAGGAAGACCGAGCCCCACCAGAAGTGCTCGACGAGGATGCCGCTCATCACCGAGCCGAGCGCGACCCCGCCCGTCATCACGCCGGACCACAGACCGATCGCCTTGGCGCGCTGGCCGGGGTCGGTGAACATCGTGCGCAGCAGGGCCAGGGTCGAGGGCATCAGGGTGGCCCCGCCGATGCCCAGTACCGCGCGGGCGGCGATCAGGGTCTCGGGGCTGTTCGCGTACGCCGCGAGCGCCGAGGCGGTGCCGAAGGCGGCGGCGCCCATGAGGAGCAGCCGGCGGCGGCCGATGCGGTCGCCCAGGGAGCCCATCGTCATCAGCAGGCCCGCCAGGACGAAGCCGTAGATGTCGAAGATCCACAGCTGCTGGGCGCCGGTCGGCTCCAGGTCCGCGTTGATCGCGGGGATCGCGAAGTACAGGACGGAGACGTCCATCGAGACCAGCATCAGCGGCAGCATCAGCACGCCGAGGGCGGTCCATTCGCGGCGCCCGGCGCGGGCGGTCGGCGTGGCGCTCGTCGAGTTCGTCATGACAGTGAATGTACACACGTATTAAACGCTTGTCTAGTACGACTGTGTAAGTCGTTCGTATAGGTCGTCCGTACAGGCCGGCCGTATAGGTCATCTGTATAGGACGTTTGTATGGATAGCGGGGTAGGATGGTCCGTATGGGACACCGTGAGGATCTGCTGGAGGGCGCCAAGCGCTGCCTGCTGGAAAAGGGTTTCGCCCGCACGACGGCGCGCGACATCGTCAAGGAGTCGGGGACCAACCTGGCCTCGATCGGCTACCACTACGGCTCGAAGGACGCGCTGCTCGCCCAGGCCTACATCTCGATGGTGGAGGGCATGTCCGACGTCTTCGCGGGCGCCGGGACCGGCGGGATCGACGGTGCGCCCGGCTCGCTGGAGCGGTTCCGGGCGGTGTGGTCGAACATCGTCGAGAGCATGCGGGAGCCCGGCTCGATGTGGCGGCTCAGCATCGAGATCATGACGATGGATCTGCCGGGGGTGCGCGAGCCTCTGGCCCACGCCCAGCGCGAGGGCGGACGCGGCCTGGTCGCCCTGCTGATGGACGTGCCGGAGGAGGAGGTGCCGGACGAGACCGCGGACACCCTCGGCCGGTTCTACCTGACCGTGCTGACCGGCCTCATGGCCCAGTGGACCTTCGACCCGAAGACCGCACCCGACGCGGACGCCCTCACCGAGGGACTGCGCCAGGTCGTCGAGGCCGCCACGCGGACATGACCGGCTACAGCCGCGCCCCCTTCAACGCCATGTGCAGCAACAGCCGGTCCTCCCCGTCGTCCAGGTCCAGACCCGTCAACTGCTCGACGCGGGACAGCCGGTAGTACAGGGTCTGGCGGTGGATGCCCAGCTCGGCGGCGGCACGGCCGGCCTGGCCCGCGCAGTCGAGGAAGACCTCGGCGGTGCGGGCCAGCTCCTGCTGGGCGGGGGCCAGGAGCGGAGTGGCCACGGGGTCCTGGGCGGCCTCGGGCGGCAGGGAGGTCAGCAGCCGGTACGGGCCGATCCGCGCCCACTCCGCGACCGGCCCGAACCGCGGCTCCGCCAGTGCCGCCCTGGCCGCCGAGGACGCCTCCTGCCAGGCGGTCCCGAGCTCGGCGAGCCCCAGCCGCGCGAGGGCGACCCCGGCCGCCGCACCGCCACCACCCCGCCCGGCACCCCTGCCCGTACTCCCCGCCCGCTCCAGCAGCCGCCCCGCCGCCGACACCGCCGGAGTCACGGCGTCCGTCGACCGCAGCCGCACCAGCAGCACGAGGCACTGCGCGGACGTCCCCCAGGGCGCCGTGCACAGCGCGGTCGCGCCCGGCAGCGTACGCACCGAGGGCGCGTCGTCCGGATCGGCGGACGGCCAGGGGGCCACGCACACCACCGTGTGCGGACCGTCCGCCCGGGGGCCGAGAGCCGTACGCAGCTCGGCCACCGCCATGTCCCGCTGCCAGCCCCGCTCGGCGGTGAGCACCGCCCGCAGCTCCCGGGTGAGGTCGGCGCCGTGCTGCGCCTCGTCCGCGAGCAGCGCGCCGATCCGCGCCGTGACCCTCATCGCCGAGGCCAGCTGCCGCTCGCTCGGGCCCGGGTCGTCGTCCAGGAGCCACACGTATCCGAGGACGACCCCCCGATGGCGTACGGGAAGGCAGATACGCCCCCGGTACACCCCCGCCTCCGGCGTCGGCGGGATACGGACCGGACCGGTCGCCCGCGTGATGCCGAACCCCTCGAACCAGGTCCGGACCGCCGCCGTGGAGCGCCGGGTCAGGATCGAGCGGGTGCGCACCGGGTCCAGCGCCGAGGCGTCCAGCTCGCCCTCGCTGTCGTACGCGCCGAAGGCGATCAGCTCGAAGTCACGGTTCTCCAGGGTCGCCGGCGCGCCCAGGAGCTCCGAGATCTCGTCCACCAGCTCCTGGTAGTCACCCACGTTTTTGAACGGCGCGGCATCGGACGTCACCCGGGCATTCTCGCGCATATCCCGCAGCCTTCATACATCTGTCTGAGATCCAGTGCACGGATGCGTGACAGCTGTCGATGGCCGACGATCGGAGGGATCCTTAGGTTTCACGGTGGTTCTCCGTGCCGTACCCGAATGGTCGGGTATCGGCCTTCTTTGCCCTTGTGGAGGTGCCCCGTGCTGGGTCCCGTGATTCTCGCCGCGTCGCGCAGCGACCGGATGCGACGCCTGATCTCGGCGGCCCCGGTGACCAAGCAGGTCGTCGACCGCTTCATCCCCGGCGAGACCGTGGACGACATCGTCCCGATCGTCGAGGACCTCACGGCGAAGGGCCTGGAGCTGACCATGGACGTGGTCGGCGAGGACATCACCACCCCCGAGCAGGCCGCCGCCGCCCGGGACGCCTATCTGGCGCTGACCGACCACCTCAAGCAGCTTCAGCTGGGCGACAAGGTCGAGATGTCGGTCAAGCTGTCCATGTTCGGCCAGGCGCTCGAAGGCGGCCACGAGCTCGCGCTGAACAACGTCCGCCCGGTCGTCGAGGCCGCCGCCGCCATCGGTACGACCGTCACCCTGGACGCCGAGGACCACACCACCCTGGACTCGATGTTCGCCATCCACGACGAGCTGCGCAAAGAGTTCCCGCAGACCGGATGCGTCATCCAGGCCTACCTCTTCCGCACCGAGGCCGACGCCCGCCGCCTCGCCGCGAACGGCAGCCGCGTCCGCCTGGTCAAGGGCGCCTACAAGGAGCCGGCCGAGGTCGCCTACCAGCAGAAGCACGAGATCGACAAGGCGTACGTCCGCGTCCTGAGGATCCTGATGGAGGGCGAGGGGTACCCGATGATCGGCTCCCACGACCCGCGTCTGATCACCATCGCCCAGGAACTCGCCCACCGCGCCGGGCGCAAACTGGACGAGTACGAGTTCCAGATGCTCTACGGCATCCGCGGCGACGAGCACCTGAGGCTGGCCGCCGAGGGCCACCGCATGCGCGTCTACACCGCCTACGGCACCGACTGGTACGGCTACTTCATGCGCCGTCTCGCGGAGAAGCCGGCCAACCTGCGCTTCTTCCTCCGGTCGATGGTCAGCAAGGGCTGATCCCCGCCCCCCCAAGCTCGCAACACCGCTCAGAGTAAGGAGTTACGGAACCCATGGACGCTGTGACCCAGGTCCCCACCCCCGTCAACGAGCCGGTGCACGGCTACGCCCCCGGCTCGCCCGAGCGCGCCCGGCTGGAGGTCAAGCTGAAGGAGCTGGCCGACAACCCGATCGACCTGCCCTGCACCATCGGCGGCGAGAAGCGGATGGGCGGCGGCGAGGCCTTCCAGGTCGTCCAGCCGCACAACCACAAGGCCGTGCTCGGCACCTACCGCAACGCCACCCAGCAGGACGCGAAGGACGCCATCGACGCGGCCCTCGCCGCCGCGCCCGCCTGGCGCGCGATGTCCTTCGACGACCGCGCGGCCATCATCCTGCGTGCCGCCGAGCTGCTGGCCGGCCCCTGGCGCGAGACCATCGCCGCCTCCACCATGCTGGGCCAGTCGAAGACCGCCCAGCAGGCCGAGATCGACAGCCCCTGCGAGCTGGTCGACTTCTGGCGCTTCAACGTCCACTACGCCCGCCAGATCCTGGCCGAGCAGCCCCCGGCCAACTCCCCGGGCGTCTGGAACCGCCTCGACCACCGCCCGCTGGAGGGCTTCGTCTACGCGATCACGCCGTTCAACTTCTCGGCGATCGCGGGCAACCTGCCCACCGCGCCCGCGCTGATGGGCAACGTGGTGGTCTGGAAGCCGTCCCCGACCCAGACCCACGCCGCCGTGCTGCTCATGCGGCTGCTGGAGGAGGCGGGTCTGCCCAAGGGCGTCATCAACCTCGTCACCGGCGACGGCATCGCGGTCTCCGAGGTCGCCCTGGAGCACCGGGACCTCGCCGGCATCCACTTCACCGGCTCGACCAAGACCTTCCAGTACCTGTGGAAGACGGTCGGCAACAACATCGAGAAGTACCGCTCCTACCCGCGCCTGGTCGGCGAGACCGGCGGCAAGGACTTCGTCGTCGCCCACCCGAGCGCCGACCGCGCGGTGCTGAAGACGGCGCTCACCCGTGGCGCCTTCGAGTACCAGGGCCAGAAGTGTTCGGCGACCTCCCGCGCGTACGTCCCCGCCTCGATCTGGAACTCCGGCTTCAAGGAGGAGTTCGCCGCCGAGGTCGACGGCATCGCCATGGGTGACGTCACCGACCTGTCGAACTTCATCGGCGCGGTCATCGACGAGCGCTCCTTCGCCAAGAACAAGGCCGCGATCGACCGTGCGAAGGCCGACCCGAGCTGCACGATCGTCGCGGGCGGCAGCTACGACGACTCGGTCGGCTACTTCATCCGCCCGACCGTCATCGAGTGCACCGACCCGGAGAACGAGGTCTTCACGACCGAGTACTTCGGCCCGATCCTCGCCGTGCACGTGTACGACGACAGCTCGGCCGAGAAGTACGACGAGATGCTGACCCAGATGGAGTCGGTGTCCGACTACGCCCTGACCGGCTCGGTCATCGCGGGCGACCGCGCGGCGGCGGCTCACACGATGGAGAAGCTGCGCTACGCGGCCGGCAACTTCTACATCAACGACAAGTCGACCGGCGCCGTCGTCGGCCAGCAGCCCTTCGGCGGCGGCCGGGCCTCCGGCACCAACGACAAGGCCGGCGCCCCGCAGAACCTGACGCGCTGGACCCTGACCCGCGCCATCAAGGAGACGCTGGTCGCGCCGACCGACTACATCTACCCGCACATGGGCTGACCGCCCGTCGTGAAACGGGCCGGGTCCGCACGGACCCGGCCCGTTCGCGTGTCCGCGCGGGCAGACTGTCCCCATGACGGACGCGGAGACGGTGACGGCCGATGACGGGACACGCCTGTGGGCCTCGGGTCCGGGCGGCGGTGAGCCGCTGGTGCTGTGCCACGGCGGCCCGGGCCTGTGGGACATGTTCACCGACGTGGCCGCACTGCTGGCGGACGTGACCGGAGTCGTCCGCTGGGACCAGCGCGGGTGCGGCCGGTCCGAGCGGAGCGCCGGCCCGTGGACGAGCGAGCGTTTCGTGGCCGACCTGGACGCCGTCCGACGGCACTTCGGGCTGGGCCGCATGCGCCTGCTCGGGCATTCCTGGGGCGCGCAGCTCGCGCTGAGCTACGCGCTGGCCCACCCGGAGCGGGTCAGCGCGCTGGTGTACGTCTCCGGCACCGGCATCGGCCCGGACGCCGACTGGCACCCCGGCTACCAGGAGAACTTCCGTGCCCGGC
Organism: Streptomyces sp. NPDC039424; assembly: GCF_055639495.1. Taxonomy (NCBI): domain Bacteria; kingdom Bacillati; phylum Actinomycetota; class Actinomycetes; order Kitasatosporales; family Streptomycetaceae; genus Streptomyces; species Streptomyces sp. NPDC039424. The sequence continues at coordinate 22,967 of NZ_JBVKAI010000025.1, read as the reverse complement.
TCGGCGACCACCCCGAACGCCTCGCCCGCTGGCAGGAGTTGACCGACCGCCCGGACCGGACGGAGGACGAGGACCGGGAGCGGGCGGTGCTCCACTGGTCGGTCGAGTTCGAGGACCGGGAGCGTGCGCTGGAGCCCGCCGGACGCATGGCCGATCCCTGGTTCGGGATCAACGACGAGTGCGGCAGGGGGCTCAACGAGGAGCGCAGGCGCACCTGGGGCACCCCGGAGCTGTACGCCGCCTGCCAGTCCCTCGACCTCCCGGTCACGATCATCGACGGCGCCCGCGACATCCGCCCCCGCTCGGCGGTGGACTCCCTGGAGCGGGCCCTGCCCCGCGTCCGCCGGGTGAGCCTCCCGGACGCGGGGCACCTGCCGTGGGAGGAGGATCCCAAGGGCTTCCGGGAGGCGGTGGCGGCGGCCCTGTGAGCTACTTCTCGCAGGTCGTACGGCCCGGATGCCACCGGCAGGCGAGCGCGGCGAAACCGCCGTCCGCGACGACGGGTACGGCCGCCGTGTCCCCGCCCCGCACCACCTGAGGCGTGCGGACCAGGCCCGACGGCCCGTCCGTCAGGGTCTCCAGCAGCCAGCGTCCCGGCCCCAGCCGCAGGGGCACGTCGGCCGTGTGCGCCGCGCCCGCGAACGTGCCGCCGATGAACCAGCGGCCGTCCGCCGACCGCCGGGCCAGCACGGCCGAGCGGCCCGGGTCGCCGGCCAGGAGGCGGGTCTCCTCCCAGCGGGCGGGCAACTGCTGCAGGAAGCGGCGGGCCTCGGGGCGGGCGTCGTAGGACTCGGGGGTGCCGGAGAGGTTCTGGACGCCGGACTCGTACAGGACCGTCAGGCCCAGCTCGCCCGCGTCCGAGCTGACGTTGGGCCGGTAGGGGCGGTGGAAGGCTCCGGGCGTGAAGTCCATCGAGCCGATCGCGTTGCGGGTGAACGGGAGCGCGGCGAGGTGCTCGGCGGTGTTGCTGCGCTTCTCCTCGCCGCCGACGCCCTCCATCGTCATGACCTGCGGCCAGGTGCGCTGGATTCCCTTGGGGATCGTCGAGCCGTGGAAGTTCACCAGGAGGTGGTGGCGGGCCGTGGACCGAAGGACGTCGTCGTACCAGCGCATCCGCTCCTGCGACTCCGAGTCCATGAAGTCGATCTTCACGCCCTTGACGCCCCAGCGCTCCAGCGTGCCCAGCCAATTCTCCCGCTCGGCCGGATCGGTCAGCAGGGAGTAGTGCAGCCACACATGGATGCCGACGCCCTTCGCGGCGGCGTACCGCACCAGCTCCGGCATCCAGCTGTCGGTCTGCCAGTCCGGGTCGACGACGTCCCACGCGTCGGTCTTGAAGTACCAGCCCGCGTCGACGACTTCGTACGGCCAGTGCCGCTCGGCCGCGTAGTCCACGTACTTCTCCTGTGCCGTCAGGCTCTGCCCGGCCGCCTTGCCGCCGGCGAGCCAGGTCCACAGCGCCGGGCCCGGCCGGATCCAGGACGTGTCGCGGATCCGGGAGGGCGGGGCGAGGTCGTCGACGAGCGTGGACTCGGTGACGGTGGCCAGGTCGCCGGTGATGATCGTGCGCCAGGGGGTGGTCAACGCGCCCCGCGTCCGGACCGGTTCGTCGTTCCAGAGGCTCACCCCGTACGTCGGTGAGGCGGCCTGATGGGTGAGGTGGGCGCCCGCGTAGGAGCCGTCGAGGTCCGACTCGGCGATCAGGGCGTAGCCGCCGGGGGTGTCGAACAGGGCCTGCGTCATGTACGTACCCGCGGGGGCGGCGGTGGCCGACTCGTAGCGCTTGAAGGGGAGTTCGTTGTCCGCGCGGTAGGCGCCGAGGACGGCGCCGGCTCCGGTGGGGAGCGTGAAACCGGAGGCCTCGCGGAGCACGTCGCCGTGGTTGTGCGGCAGCGCGTAGCGGTAGGCGACGCCGTCCCGGGCGACCCGGGTGATCAGGTCGATGCGGGCGCCGTCGGCGGTGCGGAAGCGGAAGCGGGCCTCCGTCATCCGGGTGGCTCGGTGGTGGGACTTGCCCGCCGTGGCCGTGTAGCGCTCGGTGACGGTGCGGGCGCTGCGGCCCACGAGGGTCAAGTGCGCGGAGAAGTCGGCCTGTTGGGTGACCAGGCCGAGGGGTGACGGGTCGAGGACGGTGGCGCCGGCGCGTCTGACGGTGAGCGTGGGGTGGCCGTCGGCGGGATCGAGGGCGACCGTGGCGGTGGGGGAGTCGTGTGCGGGGCCGGGGGCGGACACCTCCCAGGTCGTGGGCGCCGTGGGGGCCGTGGCGCGGGCGGGGAGCGCGGTGGCGGCGGTGGCGAGCAGAGCGGAACAGAGCGTCAACACGATGGTGCGGGCCCGACGTTGGACCGGCATACGGAACCCTCCAGTCTCTGATTCATCCGATGTATGGGAGGGTGGAGGGGGTGGATGGGCCTGTCAAGAACCTTGGCAGCGGTAAAGATCCGAGGAAAGGTCAGGGCAGGTCAGTTGTCGCCGTCGCCCGCACCAGGATCTTCCCCGTGTTGCCACCCCGCAGCATCAGCAGGAAGGCCTCCACGATCCGCTCGAACCCGTCCACCACCGTCTCGTCCGCCACCAGCGCCCCGCTGAGCAGATGTGGCACGGCGAACTCGTACAACTCCTCCTGCACGTCCCGGTAGCCGCTCACCAGGAACCCCTCGACGCGCAGGCTCTTCTCCACGACATCGGCGTGGTTGAACACCACGGGCGGCGCGTCCGGGGTGTTGTACTGGCCGATCGTGCCGATCCGCACCACCCGCCCACGCTCCCGCAGCGCCCCGATCGCGGCGCCGAGGTGTTCGCCGCCGACGTTGTCGACGAAGACGTCGATCCCGTCGGGGGCGGCCCCGGCGAGGAGTTCGGAGACCGGGCCGGTGTGATAGTCGAAGGCCGCGTCGTAACCGACCACCTCCGTCAGGTACTTCACCTTCCGCGCGGAGCCCGCGCTGCCGACGATCCGGCCCGCGCCCAGCAGCCGCGCGAAGCGTGCCGTGGCCGTCCCGACGCCGCCCGCCGCGCCCGAGACGAACAGGTCCTCGCCCTCGCGGAGCCGGGCGATCCGGGTCAGGCCGACGTACGCCGTCAGCCCCGTGCCGCCGAGCACGCTCAGGTACGCCGACAGCGGCACCCCGCTGTCATGGGGGAGGTGTCTGACCTCCTCGGGGCGGACCAGCGCGTGGGTGCGCCAGCCGTGCCGGTGGAACACGATCTCGCCCTCGGGCAGGGACGGGTGCCGGGAGGCGACGATCCGGCCGAGGGCGCGGCCCTCCAGCGGGGCGTTCAACTCGAAGTCCCCGTCCATCATTTCGCGGTGGTATGGATCCACGGACCAGTAGAGGTTCTCGACCAGGGCCGTACCGGGGCCGGGTTCGGGGACCGGGGACTCGGCGAAGCGGAAGTGGCCGGGGGTGGGGAAGCCGGTCGGGCGGGCGGTCTGCTGCACGGTGAGCGCGATGTCGGTCATGGCGGCCGACCGTAGGCAGGAATGCGGGGGCCGGGCAGAGGGTTGCGCTCATGGAACCGACCGGTCCATGAATCACCCTCATAGCAGCAGGTGGGAGCGTCCGAGTGAGCTCAGTCGACCTTGCCCCGCAGGAGCTGCGGACCCTGGTGGCCGTGGCCGCCGAGGGCGGCTTCTCGGCCGCCGCCGCACGCCTGGGTACCACCCAGTCCGCCGTCTCCCACGCCGTGCGCGGCATCGAACGCAAACTGGGCGTCGTGCTGTTCGAGCGCGGCCGGTACGGCGCCCGGCCCACGGCGGCCGGAGAGCGGGCGGCGGCGCACGCGCGCCGGGTGCTGCGGATGCTGGACGCCCTGGTGGCCGAGGCCCGGGGGGCTGCCGCCGGGGAGGTCGCGGGGCCGCTGCGGATCGCCGCGTTCCGCAGCGCCGCCCTGCATCTGCTGCCGGCCGCCCTGGAACGCCTGACCGCCCGCCACCCCGGCCTGGAGACCACCGTGACCGTCGTCCGGGAACTGGGCGCCGGTACGGCCGGCGAGGTGGCCGAGGGGCGCGCCGACCTCGGCATCGTCACCCTCGGCGCCGGGGCCCCGCTGCCGCTCGGCCTGGTCGGCGATGTGCTCCTGGAGGAGCCGTACTCCCTGGTCCACCCGGCCGGACATCGGGCGCCGCGCTCGCTGCCGCTGGTCGACTGGATGGAGAACTGCGGCTCCTACACCCGCGCGTGGTGGGCGGCCCAGGACTGGATCCCGGCCGCGACCGTGCGCGCCGAGGACGACGGGGCGGTGCTGTCCATGGTGGGCAGCGGTCTCGGCATGGCGATCATGCCCGCGCTGTCGCTCACCGGCGCCCCGCCCACGGTCGAGATCACCGGCCTCGGACCCGGCCGTCCGACCCGTTCCGTCGGCTATGTCACCACCCCCGAACTGGCCACCACGGCGGCCGTCCGGGCGCTCGTCCGGGAGCTGCGCGCACTGCGTCCCCGTACGACGAAACCGCAGGTCACGGCGGTGTGACCCGGTCCACCGTCTCAGATAGTAGGAAGTCCGAGTAATTGTGCAGACAGAAGCGTGCCGCTCCCTTACTTTTGTAGGAGCCGAACGTCTCGCTCGATCCAGCGAATGGCGGTCGTGAGCCGGGCCCCGCGCAGGCAACCCCTGCGGTCCGCTCCCCGCCCCACCCGGCGTCTCGCAACCCCCCGTCTTCCGCACTCCCGTGTGTCGAAGGAGTCGATCACCATGGCCGAGACGACCGTCCGCCGCCGAGTCCGCCACGTGTCCCGCACGAGCGATTCCGACCGCAAGAACGCCGCCGCCGCCCTCCAGCGCGCCCTCGACCGCCGCGACAACGGCGGCGAGACCGGCCACTGAGCCGGCCCGCCGCCCCACCAGCCGGGAGCCGCACCCGTTCGAGGTGCGGCGCGGCCTCACCCGCCGCGTCGCACCTCGAAGTGGTCCACCCGCTTGCCGTCCTGCGCCAGCGCCGACACCTTCAGCCTCGGGGACGCGCCGGCCCGGGCCTGAACCGACAGCAGTGAGAAGCCGGTGTACCGCACCCGCGACCACTCCACCGTCTCCGCCTGCGGGACCTTCCCCTCGGCCCAGTGGAAGGTCTTGACCGCGTCGTGCCGGGTGACGTGCCCCTCGTAGCTGTCCTTCACGCCCGACGGGAACGAGTAGAGGTTGCGGCCACCGCCGCCCGCGGTGACGTACACGATCCCGTCCCGCGCCGGATCCGTGGACCCGCCGACCGGTACGGTCCGGCCGATGCGGCCCTTGCGGAGGGCGTCCGTCCGCTCGTACACGTGGTTGTGCCCGTTGATCACCAGGTCCACCCGGTGCTTGTCGAACAGCGGCAGCCACTCCTTGCGGATACCGCCGTCGGAGGCGTGCGTGGAGGTCGAGTAGGCGCAGTGGTGGAAGAAGACCACCACGAAGTCCACGCCCTTCGCCGCCCGCAGCTCACCGAGCCTCTTGTCCAGCCACTTCGTCTGCCTGCCGCCGGTGAGGCCGAGGTTGGCGGGGATCTCGTACGACACGTCGTTCGCGTCCAGCGCCACGAAGCCGACGTTGCCGTACGTGAACGCGTACACGCCCGGCGACCCGTGCGGGTCGAAGCCGCTGTCCGGGAGGGAGAAGCGGGCCAGCTGACCGCCGTAGCCGTCCGGGGAGTACCAGGCCTCCATGTCGTGGTTGCCGGTGGTCACCATCCACGGCACCGACTTCGCCACCGGCTCGTTCTGCTTCAGGAACAGGTCCCAGAACGTCGGGTCGTAGCCGTCCTGCTTCGAACCGGCGCCGTTGACGTCCGCGTAGCAGATGTCGCCCGCGTGCAGATGGAAGGCCGGCTTCAGCCGCAGCAGCAGATGGTCGTTGGCGTTCGCACCGGTGCCGACGCCCTGGTCGCCGAAGGCGGTGAATACGAAGCTCTCCGGCGTCGCGGGCGCGGTGCGGAAGGAGGCGATCGTCGAGCGGTGGGCCGGAGAGGCGGGGTCCCAGCCCTCGTGGCCGACGCCGTAGTAGTACGTCGTGCCGGGCCTGAGACCGTCCAGGGCCGCGTGCACGTAGTACTGCTCGACCGCGGGCCGCACCCCCTGCACCCCGGGCGTGTGCAGAGGGCGCACCTCGGCACCGACCCGGCGCCCGAGGTCGTCCGGCCGCAGACCGACCCGCACATACGGCCGCTTCACCGCGAACGGCACCTGCCAGGAGATCCGCATCCGCGTCTTCGGATCGGCCCCGAACGCCAGATGGCGGCCGAACGGGGTGACGACCGAACCGGGCACACGGGAGGTCGCCGGGGCCGGGGCGCCCGCGGTACGGGACGGCGCCGCCGTACCCCCGCAGCCGGTCAGCAGCCCGCCCGCCACCGCGCCCGCCGTCACCAGCGTCCGGCGCCGGGTCATCCGGGCGCGCAGGTACTCGTACTGCTCGGCCATGCTCATCCGCTCCACGAGCCGCCGCGGAATGCCGAAGTCAGGGGTCTCCATGTCGACAGAAGTTCCCAGCGAATCCCAACACCGGCCCCACATACGGGTGAACGGCGGCCAACAGGATGACGCCCACCGCCCGCCCCGGGGCGCCTGCCCATGTCCGCATGGCGGACAGACCATGTCATCCCATGGGACGAGGGGTAGGGTGCCGACATGTCTCGCAGCATCGATCTCGCAGTGATCCCCGGTGACGGCATCGGTCAGGAAGTCGTGGCCGAAGGCCTCAAGGTCCTCTCCGCCGTCCTTCCCGAGGACGTGAAGCTGGAGACCAAGGACTACGACTTCGGCGCCCAGCGCTACCACGCCACCGGTGAGACCCTCACCGACGCCGACCTCGACGCCCTGCGGCAGCACGACGCCATCCTGCTCGGCGCGATCGGCGACCCGTCCGTGCCGTCCGGCGTCCTGGAGCGCGGCTTCCTGCTCAAGCTCCGCTTCGCCTTCGACCACCACGTCAACCTGCGCCCCTCGAAGCTCCTTCCGGGTGTCGCCACCCCGCTGGCCGGCGAGCCGCAGATCGACTTCGTCGTGGTCCGCGAGGGCACCGAGGGCCCCTACACCGGCAACGGCGGCACCATCAGGAAGGGCACCGAGCACGAGGTCGCCACCGAGGTCTCCGTCAACACGGCCTTCGGTGTCGAACGCGTCGTCCGCGACGCCTTCGCCCGCGCCCAGGCCCGCCCGCGCAAGAAGCTCACGCTGGTCCACAAGAACAACGTGCTGACCTTCGCCGGGCACCTGTGGACGAACATCTTCAACAAGGTGGCCGAGGAGTACCCCGAGGTCACCACCGAGTACATCCACGTCGACGCGGCGACCATCTACCTGGTCACCCAGCCCGAGCGCTTCGACGTCATCGTCACCGACAACCTCTTCGGCGACATCATCACCGACCTCGCCGCGGCCGTCTCCGGCGGCATCGGCGTCGCCGCCTCCGGCAACATCAACCCGAGCGGCGAGTTCCCGTCCATGTTCGAGCCCGTCCACGGCTCGGCCCCGGACATCGCCGGCCAGGGCAAGGCCGACCCCACCGCCACCGTCCTGTCCGTCGCCCTGCTGCTGCGCCACCTCGGCTACGAGGCCGAGGCGACCCGGATCGAGGACGCGGTCTCCGCCGACCTCGGCGAGCGCGCCCAGCTGCCCGCCCGCTCCACCTCGGAGATCGGCGACGCCCTCGCCGTACGAGTAGCCGGCTGACCCCGCCGAGCTGTTCGAACGTTTTCGAAGCCGCCGGGTCGCATCCGCACTCGGCGGCTTCCCCCATGTCCCCGCCGGGTGCCACCATCATCCCCAGGGCCGCAATCACCCCTATTCCTACCCGCCGCGCCCTTCGCGAGATAATCGAACGCGGAGCCGCGGTATGAGGGAATGCTCGGACGTCCTAGCACTGGCCGGAAGGCCGTACGGGCGTGAGCGCGGCCCGTCACTACAACCGGTGAAGGACAAGCACTCATGACGACGCCCACGATCGAGCTCAAGCCCTCCGCCCGCCCGCTGCCCGCCGCGGAGCGCGAGGCGATCCTGGCCAACCCCGGGTTCGGCCGCCACTTCACCGACCACATGGTGACGATCAAGTGGACCGAGGGCCGGGGCTGGCACGACGGCCAGCTCGTTCCGTACGCGCCGATCCCACTCGACCCGGCCACCAACGTCCTGCACTACGCCCAGGAGATCTTCGAGGGCCTGAAGGCCTACCGCCGCCCCGACGGCTCCGTCGCCACCTTCCGCCCCGACCAGAACGCCCAGCGCTTCCAGCGCTCCGCCCGCCGCCTGGCCATGCCCGAGCTGCCGGTCGAGACCTTCATCGAGGCCTGCGACGTCCTCGTCCAGCAGGACCAGGACTGGGTGCCCGCGCACGGCGGCGAGGAGTCCCTCTACCTGCGCCCCTTCATGATCGCGACCGAGGTGGGCCTGGGCGTCAAGCCCGCCAACGAGTACCTCTTCATCGTGATCGCCTCCCCGGCCGGCGCCTACTTCCCGGGCGGCGTCAAGCCCGTCTCCATCTGGGTCTCCGAGGACCGCGTCCGTGCCGTCCCCGGCGGCATGGGCGACGCCAAGACCGGCGGCAACTACGCCGCCTCCCTCCTCGCCCAGGCCGAGGCCGCCGCCCACGGCTGCGCCCAGGTCTGCTACCTCGACGCGGTCGAGCGCACGTGGGTCGAGGAACTCGGCGGCATGAACCTGTACTTCGTCTACGGCGCCGCGTCCAACGAAAAGCCGGTGATCATCACCCCCACCCTCACCGGCTCGATCCTGGAGGGCGTCACCCGCGACTCCCTCCTCGCCCTCGCCCGCGACCTCGGCTACGAGGCCCAGGAGGGCCGCGTCTCGGTCGACCAGTGGCAGCGCGACTCCGAGAACGGCACCCTCACCGAGGTCTTCGCCTGCGGCACCGCCGCCGTCATCACCCCGGTCGGCACGGTCAAGCGCTCCACCGGCGCCGAATGGCAGCAGTCCTCCGGCGAACCCGGCGAGGTCACCCTGAAGCTCCGCCAGGCCCTGCTGGACATCCAGCGCGGCGTCACGGCGGACGAGCACGGCTGGATGCACCAGCTCAGCTAGAAGTCACCCGTTCCAGTGACAGGGCCGCCCCGGACTCCGCGTCCCCGGCGGCCCCGCCACGTGGGGCGGCATCACCTGTCCGCCAACCCCGCCCTGCTGGAGATCGGCTGCCGCGGTGCGCGCGGGCGCGAGGGGCCCAACGAGGGGTGCGCAGGGTGCGGCGCGGTCGTGGCGACCCTGTTCAGCGACTGCACCGGCCCGTGCGAGACGCACTTCCTGCCTGACGCCGTACGGGTGGTCGCCGCCTGAGAATCGCCGCCCCGGAGACGTGAGTTGAGCGCGGGACCCGCCTCGGCGGGAATCCCCGGCCCGCCCTCCGGGCAGTAACGGCCCATGGGACGACAACACTGGAAGAAGATCTGGGTCGGCTCGGCGGGCAACATGGTCGAGTGGTTCGACTGGTTCGTGTACGCGAGTTTCGCCACCTACTTCGCCGGAGCGTTCTTCCCGAGCGGCAACCCCACCGCCCAACTGATGAACACGGCGGGCATCTTCGCCGTCGGGTTCTTCATGCGCCCCGTCGGCGGCTGGCTGCTGGGCAGAGTCGGCGACCGCAAGGGCCGCAAGGCGGCGCTGACCCTCACCGTCACCCTGATGTCCGCCTCCGCGATCCTCATCGCCGTCGCCCCCACCTACGCGGTGGCCGGATACGGCGGCGCCCTCGTCCTGCTCGTCGCCCGTCTGCTCCAGGGACTCTCGGTCGGCGGCGAGTACGCGGCCAGCGCCACCTACCTCACCGAAGCCTCCGACCCGCGCAGGCGCGGCTTCGCCTCCAGCTTCCAGTACGTGTCCATGACCGCCGGCCAGATCATCGGCCTCGGCCTGCAGATCATCCTCCAGCGCACCATGTCCGACGACGCCCTGCACAGCTACGGCTGGCGCATCCCCTTCGTCGTCGGCGCGCTCGGCGCCGCGGTCGTCTTCTACCTCCGGCGCAACATGCTGGAGACCGAGGTGTACGAGGAGGACGCCTCCCACGCCGAGGAGCGCGGCACCCTGCGCGCGCTGTGGCGGCACCGGCGGGAGGCGTTCCTGGTCATCGCCCTGACCATGGGCGGCACGGTCGCCTACTACACGTACACCACCTACCTCACCAAGTACCTGTCGAACTCCGCGGGCCTGTCCAAGGAGACCGCGACCCTCGTCTCGTTCACCGCGCTGATCGTCTTCGCCTGCCTCCAGCCGCTCGCGGGCGCCCTCTCCGACCGCATCGGCCGCCGCCCGCTGCTGATCACCTTCGCGGTCGGCTGCACCTTCCTCACCGTGCCGATCATGACCCTGCTCCAGCACGCGGACAGTTACTGGCCCGCCCTCGGCCTCGCCCTCCTCGCGCTCGTCGTGGTCACCGGCTACACCTCGATCAACGCCTGCGTGAAGGCGGAACTCTTCCCGACGAGCGTGCGCGCGCTGGGCGTGGCGCTGCCGTACGCCATCGCCAACGCCCTGTTCGGGGGCACCGCGGAATACGTCGCCCTGTGGTTCAAGAAGGCGGGCATCGAGTCCGGCTTCTACTGGTACGTGGCGGGCTGCGCCGCGGTCTCCCTCGTGGTGTACGTCACCATGCGGGAGACCAAGGACCTGGACCTGGCCCGGGTGAAGGCCCGCGAGGCGTCCGCCGTGACGACCGCATCCTGAGACGGTCGGTGAGCCGGGGGCAGGCCTGTGCCAGACTGCCCCCGTGCTCTCGTTCGCCATGATTATTGGCAGCAGGCGCGCCGGTCCGCAGTGACCACCACGTACGACCAGGTACGGGTGGCCATCGTCGTCCTCGACCCGCGCGCAGACCTCTCGCACCCGCGAGGGGTTTTTTCGTTTTCCGGCCCACCTTCAGCCGGGGACGGAGCGCGAGGGACTATGAGGGGACGGTGGAGCCGGTCATTCCGGTAAGACCGAGATTCATAACAGGAGCCTTGAGACCATGACCGAAACCAGCCGGCCGGACGACTCGTTCCACGTCTTCGACACCACCCTGCGCGACGGCGCCCAGCGCGAGGGCATCAACCTCACCGTCGCTGACAAGCTGGCCATCGCTCGGCACCTGGACGACTTCGGCGTGGGCTTCATCGAGGGCGGCTGGCCCGGCGCCAACCCGCGGGACACCGAGTTCTTCGCCCGCGCCCAGCAGGAGATCGACTTCCAGCAAGCCCAGCTCGTCGCCTTCGGCGCCACCCGCCGCGCGGGCGCCAAGGCCGCGGACGACCCCCAGGTCAAGGCCCTGCTCGAGTCCGGCGCCCCGGTGATCACCCTGGTCGCCAAGTCGCACGACCGGCACGTGGAACTGGCGCTGCGCACCACCCTGGACGAGAACCTGGAGATGGTCCGCGACACCGTGTCCTTCCTGCGCGAGCAGGGCCGCCAGGTCTTCGTCGACTGCGAGCACTTCTTCGACGGCTACCGGGCGAACCCGGAGTACGCCAAGTCGGTCGTACGCGCCGCCTCGGAGGCCGGCGCCGACGTGGTCATCCTCTGCGACACCAACGGCGGCATGCTCCCCGCCCAGATCCACGCCGTCGTCTCCACGGTCCTCGCCGACACCGGCGCCCGGCTCGGCATCCACGCCCAGGACGACACCGGCTGCGCGGTCGCCAACACCCTCGCCGCGGTCGACGCGGGCGCGACCCACGTCCAGTGCACGGCGAACGGCTACGGCGAGCGCGTCGGCAACGCCAACCTCTTCCCGGTCGTCGCGGCCCTGGAACTGAAGTACGGCAAGAAGGTCCTCCCCGACGGCCGCCTGCGCGAGATGACCCGCATCTCCCACGCCATCGCCGAGGTCGTCAACCTCACCCCCTCCACGCACCAGCCCTACGTCGGCGTCTCCGCCTTCGCCCACAAGGCGGGCCTGCACGCCTCCGCCATCAAGGTCGACCCGGACCTCTACCAGCACATCGACCCCGAGCAGGTCGGCAACACCATGCGGATGCTGGTCTCCGACATGGCGGGCCGCGCCTCGGTCGAGCTCAAGGGCAAGGAGCTCGGCGTCGACCTCGGCGGCGACCGCGAGCTGGTCGGCCGGGTGGTGGAACGCGTCAAGGAACGCGAACTCCAGGGCTACACCTACGAGGCGGCCGACGCCAGCTTCGAACTGCTCCTGCGCTCCGAGGTCGAGGGCAGGCCCCTGAAGTACTTCGAGGTGGAGTCCTGGCGGGCCATCGTCGAGGACCGCCCCGACGGCACCCACGCCAACGAGGCCACCGTCAAGCTCTGGGCCAAGAGCGAGCGCATCGTCGCCACCGCGGAGGGCAACGGCCCCGTCAACGCCCTGGACCGGGCGCTGCGCGTGGCCCTGGAGAAGATCTACCCCGAGCTGGCCGCCCTCGACCTGGTCGACTACAAGGTCCGCATCCTGGAGGGCAAGCACGGCACCCAGTCCACCACCCGCGTCCTGATCTCCACCTCGGACGGCAAGGGCGAGTGGTCCACGGTCGGCGTCGCGGAGAACGTGATCGCGGCTTCCTGGCAGGCGCTGGAGGACGCGTACACGTATGGCCTCCTCCGGGCGGGCGTGACCCCGGCGGAGTAGCCACAGTGGAGGCATGACCGCAGAACAGAGGGACTTCCTGACCCGGGCCCGCGCGGCGACCAGGCTGCCGGCCCGGGACCTGGACCGGGCCCGGCGCTTTTACGCCGAGCGGCTCGGCCTGGAGCCCGTCGACGAACGGCCCGGCGGACTGCTGTACCGCTGCGGTGGCGTGGACTTCGTGGTCTTCCGCTCCACCGGAGCCTCGCCGGGCACCTTCACGCAGATGGCGTGGGAGGTCGACGACATCGAGGCGGCCGTGGCGGAGCTCAGACGGCGCGGCGTGGTGTTCGAGGAGGTCGACACGCCGGGGTTCCGCACCAGGGACGGGATCGCCGAGGTCGAGGGGAACTACCCGAGCAAGGGCGCACGGGGCGAACGCGGCGCCTGGTTCCGGGACAGCGAGGGCAACCTGCTGGGCATCGGCCAGCCGGTCCTCTGACCACGCACCCCGGCGTCCTCCCGCGTCAGTCGCCGCGCCAGAGGTTGTCGAAGGCCGCCTCCTCGATCTGACGCCGCTGCCGCACGGCCTCCAGTTCCGTCACCGCGTCGTGGACCACGTCCAGCACGGTCACGACCGCCTCGCCGGCGTGCTCCGCGATCTCCTCGGCGGGCTCGGCGGGCTCGTCACGAAGGCCCACCGCGGACCCGAGGGCGGCGAGGACCGGTTCGCCCGAGGCCCAGCGGTCGGCCGCCCGGCGCCGGGCCGGCGAGTGGGCCGGTGCCGCCCGGCCGCCCCTCAGGGGCAGCCAGCGGTGACGCTCCCCGGAGGGCTGCTCCTCCGCCTCCAGGGCCGCGACATAGGCGGAGGCCAGGCCACGCCCCCGGCGCCACAGCCAGTCCTCGACCGACTCGTACGGGGTCTGCCGGACGAGGGAGGACATCGCACCGTCCAGCAGCCGGTCCTCCATGGCCCACTGCGCGCCGGGCACGATCAGGTCGCCGTCCAGGGTGAGGGCCCCGGCGCCGATGAGGTCGACCAGCTCGGCTCCCGCGAGGGCCAGCGAGAGCTCGCCCTGCGGGACGGGGCGGTCGGCGGCGACGTCGAGGGCGGCGATCAGCAGGTCCTGCGGTGTGGTCATACCACCACCATGCGTTGCCGCAGGGCGATCCGCAGCACGGTCTTGACGACACGAGGGACCGCCAGTTAACTCACGACGTGATCTAAGTCATGAGCGAATCCTGAGCGTATCCGAGTGCCGAGGGAAGGCCGCCCATGCGAAGAACCGCCCTGCTCGCCTCCGCCGCCCTGCTCACCGCCCTGATCCCCCTGGCGTCGGCCCGCGCGGCCGACGACCCGGCCCCCGCCCCCACCCCCGTCGACCGCTTCGAGGGCGAGGTCCCCTTCACCGGCCAGCCCGCCGAGGGCATCTTCACCTGGGGCGGCGACGCCGACGACCCGCCCGCCCTCCGGCTCACCGCCCGCCCCGACGCCCCCGAGGGCGAGAAGGTCCTCACCGGCACCTACGACATCAGCGGCTACGGCGGCTTCACCCACGACTACGCCGCGACCGAGCCCGCCCACGACTGGTCCGCCCACCGGGGCGTCCGCTTCTGGTGGGACGGCCGCGACAACGGCGAGAAGATCGCCTTCGAGATCAAGGACGGCGGCGCGAACGGCGAGGCCTCCGAACTCTGGACGACCTCCTTCACCGACGACTTCACCGGCTGGAAGCAGATCGAGATCCCCTTCGCCGACTTCGCCTACCGGACGGACTACCAGCCGGTCGGCGGCATCGACCACGTCCTCGGCCTCACACAGATGTGGGGATACGCCGTCACGCTCCCCGCGGGCGCCCAGGGCACCTTCGCCATGGACGACGTGGAGCTCTACGGCAAGGCCGACCAGTCCCTGCGCGCCTCCGTCATCACCGACTCCGCCGTGTACCCGGTCGCGGAGGGCGGCACGGCCACCGCCAGGATCTCCGTGGCCACCACCGGCGCCGCCCCCCTCGACCAGCCCGTGACGGTCGCGTACGAGACGGCGGCGACCGGGACCGCCACCCCCGGCAAGGACTACACCCCGTTCTCCGGCACCCTCACCTTCCCGGCCGGCACGGCCTCCGGCACCGCGCGGACCGTCAAGGTCCCGACTCTCCGGGACCGGACGGCCGAGCCCGCCGAGACGATCCCCCTGAAGCTCACGGTGACCGGGGCCAAGGCCCCCGCCGAGACCCCGCAGATCGTCGTCGACGCCCACGGACTGCCGTACCTCGACAGCGGGCTGCCGGTGCGCAAGCGCGTCGCGGACCTTCTGTCCCGCATGTCCCTGGCGGAGAAGGCCGGCCAGATGACCCAGGCCGAGCGCGGGGCCATGACGGACCAGGGCGACATCGCGACGTACGCCCTCGGCTCGCTCCTCTCCGGCGGCGGCTCCACACCGACGCCCAACACCCCCGAAGCCTGGGCGAAGATGATCGACGCCTTCCAGCTCCGCGCCCGGGCGACCCGCTTCCAGATCCCCCTGATCTACGGCGTCGACGCGGTCCACGGCCACAACAACCTGGTCGGCGCCACGATCATGCCGCACAACGTCGGCATCGGGGCCACCCGCGACCCCCGGCTCGCCCAGCGGACCGGCGCGGTGACGGCCGCCGAGGTCCGGGCCACCGGCATCTCCTGGGACTTCGCCCCCTGCCTCTGTGTCACCCGTGACGACCGCTGGGGCCGCTCCTACGAGTCCTTCGGCGAGGACCCGGCCCTCGTCCGATCCATGGAGAGCATCATCCAGGGCCTCCAAGGACGCGCGAACGGCGAGGACCTGAGCCGCGACGACAAGGTCCTGGCCACCGCCAAGCACTTCGTCGGCGACGGCGGCACCGAGTACGGCTCCTCGACGACCGGCACCTACCCGATCGACCAGGGCGTCACCAAGGTCACCAGGCAGCAGCTCGAAGCCGTCCACCTGGCCCCGTACCGGACCGCCGTCGACCGGGGCATCGGCTCGGTCATGCCGTCGTACTCCTCCCTCGACCTCCTCGGCGACGGCCGGGGCCCGGTCAAGATGCACGCCCGCGCGGACATGATCAACGGCGTCCTCAAGGGCCGTATGGGCTTCGACGGCTTCGTCATCAGCGACTGGGCGGCGATCGACCAGCTGCCCGGGGACTACGCGAGCGACGTCCGCACATCCGTCAACGCGGGCCTCGACATGATCATGGTCCCGTACGTCTACAAGGACTTCACCACCACCCTGACCGACGAGGTGAAGGCGGGCCGGATCACCGAGCGGCGCATCGACGACGCCGTCTCCCGCATCCTCACCCAGAAGTTCCGGCTGGGCCTCTTCGAGCACCCGTACGCCGACACCACCGGCGCCGCGCGGATCGGCTCCCCGGCTCACCGGGCCGTCGCCCGGCAGGCAGCCGCCGAGTCGCAGGTGCTGCTGAAGAACTCCGGCGGCCTCCTGCCGCTGAGGAAGAACCAGAAGGTGTACGTCGCCGGATCCAACGCCGACGACATCGGCAACCAGACCGGCGGCTGGACGGTCACCTGGCAGGGCTCCTCCGGCGACATCACCCCGGGCACCACGATCCTCGACGGGATGCGCGAGGCCGGCGGCGGCATCACCTACTCCAAGGACGCCTCGGCACCCCTGACCGGCTACGACGTCGGCGTGGTCGTCGTCGGCGAGACCCCGTACGCCGAGGGCGTCGGCGACGTGGGCAACGGCCACGACCTCAAGCTGACCGCCGCCGACCGGGCCGCCGTGGACAAGGTCTGCGCGGCCATGAAGTGCGCGGTGCTGACCGTCTCCGGGCGCCCCCAGCTCATCGGCGACCGGCTCGGAGAGATCGACGCCCTGGTCGCGTCCTGGCTGCCCGGCACGGAGGGCGACGGCGTGGCGGACGTGCTCTACGGCAGGCGCCCCTTCACCGGACAGCTCCCGGTGACCTGGCCCAGGTCCGAGGCGCAACTGCCGATCAACGTGGGCGACACCGCGTACGACCCGCAGTACCCCTACGGCTGGGGCCTGACCACCCGGACCACGATCCCGCACGGCGGCGACACGACCCTCCGGGCCCTGGCCGCCGCCGCCACGGCGGCCGAGCGGACGGGCTCGGACGAGACCGGCCGCGAGCTGGTCACCAGGGCGCGCCTGATCGTCCAGGCCAGGATCGGACAGGCGATCACCCCGGCGGTGGCGAAACCCTTCGCCGATGCGGACCACCTGCTGCTGACCGGCCGGTACGGGGAGGCGCTCCGCAAGCTGCGGGAGGCATACCGAGCGGCATGACAATCACACGAGAGTGACCATATTTGGGAGGCTTCGGGTAGTTTCGAACCATGAAGGGTCGAACTCCGAAGGGTGTCGTACGGACCCGAAGCCTCCCCGTGCTGCTGCTGGCCCTGGCGCTGGCCGTCCTGACCGTGTTCGCGCCCCGGGCGACGGCGGCCACCGGCGTCTCCACGATCGCCGAGGCCCTCCGCAAGAGCCCCGTCTACGTCGACCCGGCGGCCTCCGCCCAACTGTCCACGTCCGACGCCGGCACCCTGGCCAAACAGATCAAGAACGCCGGAAAACCCCTCTTCATCGCCGTCCTCCCGGCCGACTACCCCACCCGCGACCTCTTCACCGACCTGCGCACCGCCACCGGCATCACCGGCCTGTACGCCGTCCGCCTCGGCGACCGCTTCGACGCCCGCGCCGACTCCTCGGTCCTGTCCCGCACGGCCGTACGCAACCTGGTCACCAGCGTCCAGGGCGAGAACGCCGACACCCAGCTCACCGACTTCACCGACCGCGCCCTGGCCAACATGGGCGGCAAGGCCCCCTCGACCTGGGGCTCCTCCACCGGCAGCACCGGCGTCTCCACCACCGCCCTCGTCACCACCGCCGCCGTCCTGGTGCTCTGCGGCGCCGGCGCGTACGGCGTCGTCCGCCGCAACCGCCGCCGCCACGCCGAGGAACAGCGGGCCGCGCTGGACCGCCTGCGGGTCGTCGTGGACGAGGACATCACCGCCTTCGGCGAGGAACTCGACCGCCTCGACTTCCACCCGGCCGAGGCCGGCGCCGACGACGCCATGCGCGCCGACTACGAGCGGGCCCTGGACGCCTACGAGAAGGCCAAGCAGTACATGGCCGACGCCCGCAGACCCGAGGACGTCCGCCCCGTCACCGAGGCCCTGGAGGACGGCCGCTTCTCCCTCACCCAGCTCGCCGCCCGCCGCGAGCGCCGCCCCCTGCCCGAACGCCGCCCACCCTGCTTCTTCGACCCGCGCCACGGCCCCTCCACCACCGACGCCACCTGGACACCCCCCGGCGGCGCCTCCCGCGAGGTCCCCGTCTGCGCCGCCGACGCCACCCGTCTGGCCGACGGCCGCGACCCCGTCATCCGCGAGGTCGACACCGACTACGGCCGCCGCCCCTACTGGGACGCGGGCCCCGCCTACGGCCCCTGGGCAGGCGGCTACTTCGGCGGCGGCATCCTCCCCGGCCTCCTGGTCGGCACCCTGCTGGGCAGCATGATGTCCGGCCCCGCCTACGCGGCGGACTACGGCGCCGGCTACGGGGACTTCGGCGGCGGCTACGAGGGCGGGGACATGTCCGGAGCGGACTTCGACACCGGCGACTTCGGCGGCGGGTTCGGCGACAGCGGGGGAGGGGACTTCGGCGGGGGCGGAGGCGGCGGCGACTTCGGCAGCTTCTGAGGCCGGCGGTGGTGAACGGAGCCCCGGCAAGATCGTGCGGGCGGGGTTTGCATGTGGGCGTGGGGGCCGCCCGCTTCTTGGTCATTGTCGTGCTTCCGCGACCCGAGTAAAGGGCGCTTCGCGTCGGCTGCGCCGATGGCCCTGCGGGCCACCCTTGACTCGGGCCGCTCCAGCACGGGTGAGAAGCGAGCGAGCGGCCCGGAAAGGCGGGGGCCCGGGCGGGGTTTTCCCTTGAGTGGGCTGCGGTCGCGTCCGGGGTTGGGGGCGCGGTCGCGCCTCGCCTGCACGCCGGGTGGGCTTAGCGGCGATCGGTGGGGGGAGTGGGCGTGCGCGTCAGGCGGGTGGCGGCACGCCGGGCTGGCTTAGCGACTTGCGGCCGGTGGGTGGGGGCGCGAGGGGCGGGTGGTGGCACGGCGGGGCGGCTCAGCGACTTGCGGCCGGTGGGTGGGTGGGTGGTGCGCGTCCGGCGGGTGGCGGCACGGCCGGTGGGCGTGGCGGCTTCCGGTGAGTGGGACGACTCCACACCCGCCCGCCCCCTCGTCCCACAAGCCCCATCAGCCCCATCAGTCCCGCGTGGCGAGCAATTGGAGGACTTGGGCCACGCCCGGGAGGCAAAGACGCAGGTGGCCGAAGCCAGACGCGGCCCAAGTCCTCCACTTGCCTCCGCCGCAGCCGCTCCGCACCGCCCAACCCCCACCCCGCCCGATATGCCCGAGCCCGGGAGCCAACAAGCCACCGACCGCAAGCCGCTGAGCCGACCCGGCGTGCCGCCACCGGCCGGACGCGTACCACCCACCCCCCGGTCCCCGCTGAGCCGACCCGGCGTGCCGCCACCGGCCGGACGCGCACCACCCACCCACCGGTCCCCGCTAAGCCCACCCGGCGTGCCGCCACCCGCCCAGCGCGCCCCCGCACCCCCCACTCACCGATCGCCGCTTAGCCGACCCGGCGTGCAGGCGAGGCGCGACCGCGCCCCCACACCCCGGGCCCGGGACGCAGCCCACGCAAGGGGAATCAAGACCCGGGACCCCGCCTTTCCGGGCCGCTCGCTCGCTTCTCCCGCGTGCTGGAGCGGCCCGAGTCAAGGGTGGCCCGCAGGGCCATCGGCGAAGCTGACGCGTAGCGCCCTTTACTCGGGCCGTGGAAGCACGACAATGACCAAGAAGCGGGCGGCCCCCACGGCCACATGCAAACCCCGCCGACGAAACCCACCCCATGTAGGACCGGTCCCGTCCTGTACGCCCCTTTCCTGTACGCCCCTTGAGCTCGGAGCGGCCAGGCCGGCGGACGCCGTGGGCTCACGCGTTCTTGATCGCCGAGATGTCAAAGTTCAGCTTGATCTTGTCGGAGACGAGGACGCCGCCGGTCTCCAGGGCCGCGTTCCAGGTCAGGCCCCACTCGGAGCGCAGGATCTCGGCCTTGCCCTCGAAGCCGACGCGCTCGTTGCCGAAGGGGTCCTTCGCGGCGCCGTTGAACTCGAGGTCGATGGTGAGCGGCTTGGTCACGCCCAGGATGGAGAGGTCGCCGGTGATGCGGTAGTCGTCGCCGCCGAGGGCCTCCGCCTTGGTGGAGCGGAAGGTCATGGTCGGGAACTCGTCGGTCTTGAAGAAGTCCGACGACTTCAGGTGGCCGTCGCGGTCCGGGTTGCCCGTGTCGATGCTGTCCATCTTGACGTCGATCGAGGCGGTGGACCCGGCCGGGTCGGCGCCGTCCAGGTGCAGGGTGCCGGTGAAGTCGAGGAACTTGCCCTTGACGTTGGTGACCATGGCGTGGCGGGCCACGAAGCCGATCGTGGTGTGGGACGGGTCGATCGTGTAGTCGCCGGTCAGTGCGGCCAGCTCGGGGTTTACGGCGGTCGGCGCCGCGGCGGGGGTGGTGTCGGTGTCAGCGGTGTTCTTGCGGCCGAAGATGCCCATGACGTGCTCCTTGGGGGACGGATCGCCGGTGATTCGCCGGTGATGTTGAATCTTCAACGAGGTCAACGAGAACGACCGTAGACCTATTCCGTTCAAGTTTCAACATCATCGGCCGGCGTGTTGTGTCCACTACCGAGTGTCGCCCCGCCGCCTGCTTCCGGCGCCGCCGAGGAAGGAGTAGACGGCAGGGGTATGGCATCCACATCCGAAGGTCCCGCCCGTCGCACCCTCCTCGCCGCAGCCTCCGCCACCTTCACCACCTTCCTCACCGCCACCGCGGCACCCCCCCCAGCGGCCCAGGCCGGCCCCGACCCCTACGACACCCTCCGCCACCGCTGGCTCGGCCTCGCCCTCGGCGCCGGGTACGACCCCGCCGCGGAGCCCTATGCCTCCCGCCTCGCCCGGACCGGGGAACTCGCCCGTGCCTTACGGGCCACCATGACCCCGGCCCCCACCTCCCTCTGGCCCGGATACCCCTTCGACCCGCCCTCCGGCATCACCCAGAGCTACAGCCGCCTGTGGACGATGACCCAGGCGTATGTGCAGGACGGCACCGGCTCGACCGGCGACGGCGGCCTCCTCGCGGACGTGCTGCGCGGGCTCGACCATCTCTCCGCCGCCGTCTACAACCCGGCCACCACCCGCTACGGCAACTGGTGGGAATGGCAGATCGGCAGCCCCCGCCTCCTCATGGACATCACGGCGGCCCTGTACGACCGCCTCGGCGCCGACCGGATCGCAGCGGCCTGCGCCGCCGTCGACCACTTCATCCCGGACGCGATGCTCACCGACTACTCCGGCACGTCCACCGGCGCCAACCGCGTCGACCTGTGCCGCGGCGTCGCCCTGCGCGGCATCCTGGGCCGGGCCGCCGACCGGATCGCGCTCGCCCGGGACGCGCTCTCGCCGGTGTTCCCGTACGTCACCCAGGGGGACGGGCTGTACGCCGACGGCTCGTTCGTCCAGCACACCTGGGTCGCCTACTCGGGGACGTACGGGCAGGTCCTGCTCGACGGACTCGGGCGGCTGTTCGCGCTGCTCGCGGAGTCGGAGTGGGAGGTCACCGATCCCGGCCGGCAGAACGTCCTCGACAGCGTCGAGCGCGCCTACGCGCCCCTCATCCACGACGGGTTGGTGATGGACGGCGTCAACGGGCGTGCCATCAGCCGCGGTTATCTGCTCAGCGACGATCAGCACGTTATGCGCGGCGACCACTTCCACGGGCAGCAGCTCATCGCTGCCCTGGCCCTGCTGGCGGCCGGTGCGAGCGCGGCGGAGCGGGAGCGGTGGTACGGCCGGATCAAGGGATGGATCGAACGGGACACGGTGGCACCTCTCCTGACGGCCCCTCAGTTCGGTGTCGCCGATCTCGCCCGGCTGCACGCCGTCGCCGGTTCGCCGGTGGCCGCCGCGCCCGAACCCACCGGCCACCGGCTCTTCGCGGCCATGGACCGCGCGGTGCACCGTCGGCCCGGCTTCGTCGCCGCCCTCTCGATGTCCAGCGACCGCATCGCATCGTACGAGTGCGGCAACGGCGAGAACCCGCGCGGCTGGCACACGGGCGCCGGGATGCTCTACTGGTGGCCGTCCGGCCGGAGCGGCCGGTCCGATCAGTACACGGACTGGTTCTGGCCCACGGTGAACTGGTACCGGCTGCCCGGCACCACCGTCTCCACCAAGCCGCTCGCCGACCGGGCCGGCGGTGAGTGGGGCGCCCCCAAGCCGGACGTGCGCTGGGTGGGTGGCACGACGGACGGCGAGTACGCGGCGATCGGCCAGCATGTGAAGGGCCTCGACTCCACGCTGCGGGCCCGCAAGTCCTGGTTCTGCGTTGCCGACGCGGTGGTATGCCTCGGCGCCGGGATCAGCTGCGCCGACGGCGTGCCGGTCGAGACGGTGGTCGACAACCGGAACCTGGGGGAGGGCGGAAACCAGGTCTTCGTACGGGGTCGCCGCTGGGCGTACCTCGAAGGCCACGGCGGCTGGGTCCTGCCGTACGGCGACGGCGATCTGCGCACCCTCCGCGAGGACCGCACCGGCGCCTGGTCCGACATCAACACCACCAGTACGGCCGAGCGGCGCACCCGGCGCTGGCAGACGCTCTGGCTGGACCACGGCACCGACCCCGCGGACGCCACGTACGTCTACGTCCTGATGCCGGGAGCGTCCCGCCGTACGGTCGCCGCCCGTGCCGCCGACCGCCGCTGGCTGTCGGTCCTCGCCAACGACGCCCGTCGGCAGGCGGTCTCGGTGCCCTCCCTCGGACTGACCGCCGGAGTCTTCTGGCAGGCCGCCACGGCCGGGCCGCTCACCGCCTCCGCGGGCGCGAGCGTGCTGGTCCGGCACCGGCGGCGGGGCCGGACGGCTAGGCTCTGCGTCAGCGAGCCGCCACGCACCGGCGAGCCGCTGGAGATCGTCTGGGAGCATCCGGTGCGCTCGGTGCTGCGCGCTGACGACTCCGTGGACATCCTGTCGGCGGGCCGCCGTTTGAGGGTTCGTGTCACTCCTGGGATGGCATGTGCCACCCACGAATGTGAGGTGACTCTCCGGTGACCGCTTTGTGGCGAACCTACAACCCCCACGCCCTCTGAGCAGTCGGAACGGCTGCATCCCGTGGTGGTTCTGTTCAGTGGTACCAGGAAAACGGGCCGGAGACTGTACGGAGTCGACGGCTCGCTTTCCTTGGTGTCCTTCGTAAGGTCGCTACATGACCGTTTTGGAAGAGACGACGGGTGATCCTGCGGACGTGCCGAGCGCCGAGCCGACGGACGCGCGCGGGCGGGTCGCCGAGCTGCACGAGATCCGTGCGCAGGCCGTGGCGGGTCCGAGCGAGCGGGCGACCGAGGCGCAGCACGCGAAGGGCAAGCT